>CAYNHM010000012.1:0-104424 GCA_964397135.1 uncultured Rikenellaceae bacterium | reverse complement strand
GCGAGGCATCCAGCTTCACCTACACCATGCCGGCTGAGGATGTAACGCTCACGGCAGTATTCAACACAGAGGAGCCAACGTATTTGGTGACATTCTCAGTATTATATCCCGATAATTCAAATATTATTGGTGCAGTAATTACCATTGATGATATCTATGAGCTAGTAACCGATGAGAATGGTGCAAGTATTGAACTCCCAGGTGGAAGTTATGGATATATAGTTCGATACCTTGATTTCTCTCCTCAAGAAGGAGAATTTATTGTACAGGATCAGGATGTTTCTATTGTTATATTTTTTCCTTTCTCTGATTATTCTATAACATTTAATGTCGTAAATCAAGTACAGGAAGCAATTGAGGGTGCAAAAATTTCAATAGAAGGCATTGAAGAAGAACTGTATACAGATCATAATGGTCATGGAACCATTGAATTGTATTTCGGGCACTACACTTTCTCTGTTTCTGCTAATGAGTATCAAATATATAATGGTGAATTTATTGCATTTCAGCAGCAAGAATTTTCAGTTAATGTAGAAATGATTCCGGTTAGCGTTGAATCCCATTATTTTCTTAACCTGCAAGTATACCCAAATCCCTTCAGTAATACAATTACAATTTTGAATTCCAGTGGAATTAGAAGTGTGTTCATCACCAATTTGATTGGACAGAAAGTAATGGACATTGAACTTAGCGGAGGTGAGCTGGAGACTATTCAAACCGAAGGTTTGGTGAAAGGTATTTACCTAATTACCTTCCAGGCTGAAAATGGCGAAAGACTGGTAAGGAAAATGGTCAAGGAGTAAAACAAGGTTAAAGCTATAAGGAACGAAGGTTAAGGGATAGAGAAGATAGGATAATTAAAGTAAGAAGAGAGCCTAGGTGTTATTTGAATGACGCCTAGGCTTTTTCATTTCTTTTCATTTTACTTATATTTGGGCATCAATGGTTTTTGTATTTTTTGAATTCCCGATATGAAGAAAAATAATATAAAGGATATAAATAATAGTTGTTATGGATTGTTGGTAATACTTTTCGTTTTTCTTTTTTCAATATCACCATGGGAAATTTTTGCTCAGAATAAATTACTTGACAGTTTAACCTCAATTCTTGGAAAGGAAAAGAATCAGAGGAGAAAAATTAACTTACTACATGAACTGCACAACCAAACCTACCAGAACAACCCAAGGCAAAGCCTTGCTTACCCACAAGAGGTAATTATTATAGCTTCTGGAATTGATGAACCAATGGAGCTCTCCAAGGCATACCAAAAAATAGGTATGTCATATATCCTCCTCAGCGAGATAGATAGCGCTATTCTTATGCTAACAAAAGCACAAACAATTGCAGAGGTTAACAAGGATTTGATCAACGTGGCAACAAGCAAGCGAACCCTTGGAACAGCCTACTGGTATAAAAACAACATTTCCAGGGCCATTGATCTTTACACAGAGTCGTTGCAGATTTTTGAACAGCTAAATGATGATCAGCAAATTGCCACCACGATATCCAATTTGGGTACTGCCTACTATGTGCAGGGCGATTTTAGCAAATCAATCGATTATTACAGTAAGGCTTTAAGCATGATTGATTCCATCATTTTTCCAAATGAGGTTTCGAGCTATTTAAATGATATAGGTACAATATACAAAGAGTGGGGAAACCGATCCAAAGCCTTAGAATTCTTCTTTAGGTCGCTTGCCATAAACGAGAGGATTGGCAACAAGCGCCAGATGGCTGCTAATATAGATAATATTGGTAGTATATATCTGGAAGATAATGAATTGGAAAAGGCACTTGAATACTATCGCAGAGGTTTAGAAATTGAAATAAGTATCGATAACATTTACGGGATGGCTTCCTCATATTTAAGCATTAGCTCGGTACATATTCTTAAAAATCAAATCGACTCAAGCCTTATATACCTTCAGAATGCTTTAAAGTGTTACAACCATGTGGATGATAAGTTGGGGTTGTTAAACACATTCTCAAAATTTGGAGAAGCATACTCATTAAGGGGAGATAATCATAAGAGTATTAGATATTTTAATGAATCAATTGAACTTGCAAGGGAAATAGGCGATGATAAGGGTTTGGCATATGCTCTGGGAGGCTTGGCACAGTCGTACTTTAAAGCTAAGGATTACCAAAAGGCATTGGTTGTACTGGAGGAATCCATTAACCTTAGCAAAAAGGGAAATTTTGTAAACCTGCTAATGAGTAATTACCAATGTCAATCGAAAATTTTTAAAGAATTGGGGATGCCCAATAAGTTGGTTCATGCACTGGAAAAGTACATAGAGGTGCGAGATTCAGTGCTGATAAATGAAAAGCAGAAGCAGGCTTCGGAGTTGCTTGCCCGATTTGAATCGGAGAAAAAAGAAAATGAAATAATACTCCTTAACCAGCAGAATGAGTTAAGCCAAACTAAACTTGCCCGTCAAAGAGCTGTGACTACAACCGTGGTTATGCTATTACTAGTAACCGGACTAGTCATATTTTTGCTTTTTCGGCGATATAGGGAGAAACAAAGGATAAATACTATTCTGAGTGCTAAAAACAGGGAGATAGAGGAAAAGCGGCAAAAAATTGAATCGCAAAACGAGAAATTAGAGTTTCAGGCTGAGCAGCTTAGAGAACTTGACGAGGTAAAATCGAGGTTCTTTGCCAATATTTCACATGAGTTTAGGACACCCTTAACGCTTATTATTGGACCAACAGAACAACTTTTACTGGAGTCGGCAGAGCCAAAAATACAGTCATCATTAAAGCTTATCCTGCGAAATGCTCAGAATTTGTTAGGGCTAATTAACCAATTGCTTGAAATTTCAAGGATTGAGAGGGGTGTAGTGAAGATGAAGTTTACCAAAGGTAACTTAAGCAAAGAGTTGGCATTCATCTGCGAAATGTTTTCCTCGCATGCAATGGGTAAAGGTTTATCGTTGGAATTCGTTGCTGAGGAAAAAGATATTACTGGGTACATTGATAGAGAAAAACTTGAGAAAATAATCTTTAATCTTATTTCAAATGCTTTAAAAAATACAGAAAAGGGTAAAATTGAGGTCTCATTAAGTAAAAGCCAAATAGTCAATCGTATTGAAATATCGGTTTCCGATTCCGGAAAGGGCATTGAAAAGGATAAACTCCCATTTATCTTCGATCGATTTTATATGGCTGATGATAAGGCTGCGAAGGTAGGTTCTGGAATTGGCTTGGCTTTTACCAGAGAGTTAGTGAAGATTTATAAAGGCGAAATAAGAGTTGAATCAAACTATGGTGTGGGCTCAACCTTTACTTTAGACCTACCGATTTCCACAGATCCCTTTAACGATGATGAGTTTGAAATTATGGAAGAGGAGAATAAGCATGACATGTCAACAAACTTAGCTATAGAATCACAAGCATTTAATACGGTTGAGGAAAATAACTTTAGAAAGCCGAAAGATGCCAAAACAATCCTGTTGGTTGAAGATCACGAGGATCTCAGAAAATTTGTTGGAAAAAGCCTTTGCGAAGCATACAATGTTCTTGAAGCTATTAATGGGAGAGAAGGAATCGCGTTAGCTTACAAACATCTTCCTGATATGATTATTACTGATGTGATGATGCCCGAAGTGGATGGTATTGAGTTGGCGAAAACTTTGAAGAATAACGAGAATACAAGTCATATTCCAATAATAATGCTTACGGCAAAAGCATCAGAGCAGAGCAGGATCGAGGGACTCGAAACCCAAATTGATGACTACCTTACAAAACCCTTCAGCATACGGGAACTCCATGTTCGAATAAAAAACATAATTGCCATTAGGGAAAGGCTGAGAGAGAAGTACATTCGATCCATAGCTGTAACACCCTCCGAAATTACAACCAACAGCATTGACGAACAGTTTATTGCAAGGATTCTTAAAGTTGTTGAAGACAACATGAACGACACGGAGTTCTCCGTTGAAATGCTCTGCGATAAGGCAGGAGTAAGCAGGACTACGCTGCATAATAAGTTAAAGTCGTTGCTCGATCAATCGGCTACAGAGTTTATTAATTCTATCCGTGTTAAACGTGCTGCCCAGCTAATCAAAAAAAAGGCAGGAAACATTTCCGAAATAGCATATGATGTAGGGTTTAATAACCTATCTTATTTCACCAAAGTTTTTAAGAAATATATTGGAGTTACTCCATCAGAAATGATGTAATAGTTTTTTATTGTCAATTGCTTCTTATTACCCCTCCGAATATCAAACAATTAATGCCGTTACACTTATTGTTTATGCAGTTAAACAATGTTTCAAATACTATTTTGTATAAATTATTATTTAACAATTATTCGACCAATTTTCACCCGATAAGTATTGTTATAATAAAGATATTCAGTGTATTAATATCTGAAAAACATTTATGCTAAAACTTGAAACAATAGTGTTAAACCTAATTGTTGATCGTTTTCATCTTTGCCTAAATTTTAAATCAAAACTTAAACCATTTAAAACAATGAAAACGAAATTATCATCAATCCTTTTTGTTAGTGTATTTTTAATATTTGGAAATGCATTTAACACAACTGCACAAGTTGGTAATCTAAAGAGTATCAAGAAAGAGATTGACAAGAAAGTCCCGACAAAGGATACCAAACAGGAAACATCTAAACCTGATGCCAATCAAAAATCTGCTGAGGAAACATCAATGAAACCCCTGCCAAAACCCGAGGGTAAAATTGTTTACGTTGCAACAACTGGCAGCGCTAAAAACGCTGGTACAAAGGAATCGCCATTCAGCCAGATAGAAAAAGCCATTGAAATGGCAAATGAGTACGATAAGGTTTACGTTGCTGAGGGTGTTTACTCGGGCGCATTCGATGTGGGATACTTTGAGATTAAGAAACCCATTGAGATATATGGCAGCTTTAACACCGATTTTACTAGGCGCGACCCTATAGCCACACCAACAATTATAAGAACCAAACCCAAATCTGGCTCTGGTAAATTGACAATTATTTATATTCAGGAAACTCAGGATGTGGTTATCGATGGGTTAACCATTGATATGGGTGATCAGAATAGCTACAACCAGAATGCACCCGAGGGTGTTGAAACCGGTTACCTAAACCTAACCAACACAGGCGGAACTCCACAGCGTTCAGCGATCCGTATTGTGGGAAATAACGTTACCATTCGCAATAATACTTTTGTTAACATCAGCTATTGCGGAGTGTCCATTGGACAGCGTATGAACATGCCCGGAAAAATTCTAATTGATAATAATCTATTTGTTAACGTAGCCCATTCGGGGATTGACTGTGGTGTGCTAACCAGTCCCAGACAGGATACAAAGGAAATTGAAATTTCTAATAACACCTTTGCATTCACTTACGGTACAACTTTTCTCAACGATAATCTTGGCTGTGCCATTTGGCTGAAGCCGAACGCCAAGTATAATATTCACCACAACATATTTGCCTATGCATCCGATGCGGCCATCCGTTTTCTCGATTACAATGGAGCAACGCTTAACCTTGATCACAATATTTTTGTTAACAATCGCATGAACGATGTACACACTAGCATACATAACAAACGAGTTTACATAACGGTTGAGGAGTTCGATGAGGTTGATTTTGTTTCAAGTTTAGAGGGTAATAAGCGCTTGGTTCAAAAACTGCCTCTTAATGATGCCTATTTGGGGGAATTTTTCAATATGGCGGCTGATGTAGCAATGGAGTACGATCCCAATTCTGACTGGAATCAGGTACGCTCAATACTTGGCCTGCCTCAGCAGGCAACAGGTAAGGCAACCATTTCGTTTTTTGCCAACAGATATCCATGGAAAGAAAGCCATAAACTTTTTGGGGGAGTAAGCGGAACAGGAGCACAAGTGCCTAATATTCAATAACAACTACAGAAGTACTAAGTAAACTTCTTTAATAAATAAGATTTTTTATTATAATTTAAGGTGCAAAAAAAACTTGCACCTTTTTTTTATATCTTCATGTGAAATTCTGAGTAAAAAAGAATATCAAACAATTTTTTTTATATTGGTTTTTTTTATTCAATTCCAATTTTCTTTAATTGTTAACATTATGGTATTTGTACGCAAAATTTTTGTTTTTGCTTTCATTTTATTGTTATCAAACTTACTGGGTAAATCCCAAGTATATGGTAATGCCGATTCCCTTAAATTGGAATTAGAAAAACCGTATCACGATACGATAAAATTTGAGCTACTTCTTACCATTGGCGATATTTTTGAATATAGTCAACCCGAAATTGCCATGGAATATTACAAGCAAGCAAAAGAATTAACAGAAAAAAATCTCGAACAACCCAGTCCTTATCAAAGAAAATTCTTGCAGCAGAAAGCAAAAGCAATCAGATACATTGCATATGTTTATCAAAATCAAGGGGATCTGAATACTGCATTAGAGAAGTATTTTCAGGCGTTGTCAATTGGTGAATCTATTAACTGTAATCTGAATATTTATAATTCGTACAATAATATTGGTATCATTAGTCACATACAGAAAGAGTATGAAGTTGCAAGGGAATATTACAATAAGGCTATTGAAATAACTGAGAAAACAGGTAATCAGGTTGGACGTGCAAAACTTTACATTAATATGGGTATTTTAAACTTTGAACTTGGAACCGCAAACGATAATGTTCGCATTAAACAGGATTATTTCAGGGAAGCACTTAACAATTATTCAAATGCTTTGAAAATTAAAATTGAATATAATGATATAAAAGGACAATCGCTTTGCTATGAAAACCTCGGAAATTTGAACAAGGAAATGGCAAAGATTACAAAGAATACAAAAACCCAAATTGATTTGTTGTTAAAAGCAAAGCAACAATATTGGAAAGCGATTGAATTGTCGAATAAAATTAACGATAAGATGGGTTTATCAAAGGCTTATGCAAACCTTTCAGAACTATATTCAGTGCTTTACTCTTTAAAAAGCAATAGTAACATCAATAGAAACGTTTTCAGTGATAGTGCTGTTTACTACGGTACAAGGTCATATCAATATGCTGTTGAGGTTAATTCAACTTACCTTCAAAACAAGGCAGCTCTCTTGGTGAAGAAAAGCTATACAGCCATAGGTGACGAAAGGAAAGCATTGGAGTATGCTGATTATTATATCGAATCACAGGAAAAATTGTTTTCCGAAGATAAGACGAAAATAATTAATGAGATGAGAATCAAGTACGAGACTGAGAAGAAGGATAATGAGATCAAATTATTAAACCAGGAGAAAAAGATAAACGAGATCAGGATTAAAAATGCCAAGAGGGAAAGGTTTTTCTACATAATTATTGCAATTACACTTTTTGTCCTTTCCATGTTGCTATATAGACTAAACTCTAATCGAAGAAGAAGCAACGAAGTTCTAGAAGAAAAAAATGAGGAGCTAAAAATTCTTAACTCCACAAAGGACAAATTCATTTCCATACTTGCACACGACCTTAAGAATCCATTCTCGGCTTTTCTAAACATTACCAATGCTCTCAGCATCGATTTCGATGATATTGATAATGAGGATAAAAAGAAACTTATTGATCAGCTTAATCGTTCAGCGCAGCAGTTGAATAATCTGCTCAAGAATATGCTCGAATGGGCTGTAATTCAGCTAAAAGATACTTTAATATCCAAAGAAGATCTTAATCTAAACGAAATCGCTGAGGATGTGAAAAAAATGCTCGCCAATTTTATAACCGAGAAGAATGCCATTATTCAAAACTCTATCCCTTCGGGTTTAATTGTGAGCACAAATAGATCGTACCTAGTTGCCATTTTTAACAATTTAATTACCAATGCAATAAAGTTCTCTCAGGGTAAAAATCCTATTGATATCTCAGCAAAAGCAAGCAATGGTCAGGTTATCGTTTCTGTTGAGGACAAAGGGATTGGTATTGCCCCTGATGATATCGAAAAACTTTTTAAAATGGATATTGACACCCAAACCATTGGCAAGCCAGAGGGTAAGGGTACAGGAATGGGACTGATTCTATGTAAAGAGTTCATTAAAAAGCTGAATGGTGATATCTGGGTTGAAAGTACCCTTGGCGAAGGTTCTTTTTTCAATTTTTCGCTACCTTTGAATTCGTAATCAATTAAGATCAACCTTCACTTCAAAGCAATGGATGCTATCAAATTGATTGTTGTTGACGATCACCAGATTGTTCGCGATGGCATCAAAGCCATGTTTATCGTCAGCAAAACCATAAAGGTTATCGGTGAGGCTGCCGATGGCAATGAACTCATTCTGTTACTGAGCAAACTCACACCCGATATCATTATCCTCGATATCAACCTCCCCGGAAAATCAGGAGTAGAAATCACTAAGGAAATAAAGGAAAACAATCCACAAATCAAGATCTTAATACTATCGGCAAATACCGATGAGGATAGCATAATTGGTGCCATAAAAGCCGGAGCCAATGGTTTTCTACCCAAGGACACATCAAAGGATGAATTTGTCTCTGCGATCAATTTAGTATTTAAGAATGAGGACTACTTTGGCGAAAAACTTTCGAAAATTATTTACAAGAGCTACGTGCAGCATGTAAAAACTAAATCGATATCCGGAAATAGTCTCTCCGAAAGGGAAATTGAGATTATCAAACTACTCGCCGATGGTTTAAGTAGCAAGGAAATTGCCGATAAACTATTCATCAGCTCGCGCACGGTGGAAACTCACAAGAATAATATTATATCAAAGCTTAACCTTAAGAACAACGTCGAATTAGTCAAGTATGCCATTAAGCATGGTATTGTTAAATTATAAATAAATAGGAGGTAAAAAATGTAGTTCAACACTAATTTTTTTACCTCCTAATCTTTTTACAGAGTAAATAAATTGAAACTATTTCTGTTACCCAATTTTTAGGCTCTAAATACTCTTCATGTAGTTAACAAGCCCTTTCTTCTCAATAATTCCCATTAGCGCATCGGGTAGGGGCTCAAAAGTAAACTCTTTTCCACCAACAGTAATTTTGCCTGCTTTAAAATCCATGTCAACCTTATCGCCGGTCTTATAGGCTTCAACAGCTTGCTTGTGTACAATCAGAAGAAGACCCTGGTTAATACAGCTACGGTAGAAGATTCGGTTTACGCTTTTAACAACTACAGCCTTCACCCCAGCATGAGCCAATCCAACTGCGGGATGCTCGCGCGAGCTACCACAGCCAAAATTATCGCCTGCCATTATGATATCGCCTTCCTTCACATTGTCTGCAAAGGATTCATCGAATCCTTTAAAAAGATGGGGCATAATGGCTGCTGCATCGGAGCTGAGAACATTGTAGGTCAGGTTGCCTGCAAACATCTGGTCGGTGTTAAGGTTGTCGGCATCGGAGTAGTTCCATACATTACCTGCTTTACGGTTCTCACCCTTTGGGATTGATAGAGTTGTGGCGGTTTGAATGGATGTTTTGTACACCTCCCCAGCACTCTTTCCTCTGGGATCGGTAATCTTTCCATGAATGGCACTCATGGCAACGGTAGCTGGCGAAGCCAGATATACCGATGAGTTCTTGTTGCCCATTCGCCCAAGAAAATTACGGTTGGCTGTGGATATCACGTTAAAGCCATCGGCGGGTATTCCCTGTCCTGTTCCCAGGCACGGTCCGCACGATGCGGAAAGAATTGTGGCACCTGATTTCATCAGCTTGGTGATGGTTCCATCCTCAATGGCAGCCATGTAGATCTCCTTAGAAGCAGGGATTACCAACATTTGAACACCTTCGGCTACTTTCTTTCCATCAAGCACTCTAGCGGCAATCTGTAGATCATCCAAGCGGCCATTTGTACAGGTTCCAACTACAGCTTCGTGGATTGGTGTACCCTCAACTTCGGCAACAGACTTGATATTTTCAACAGTATGAGGAGCAGCAACTACTGGAAAAATTTCATCGAGATTGATTTCCAGCTCCATGGCATACTTTGCACCTTCGTCGGCCCAAACACCTTGATATTTCTCACCCTTAAGGAATTCAGTAAGTACCTCATCGGCAGGAAAAACAGCATTCTTTGCACCCATTTCCGATGCCAGGTTGGCAAGGGTCATTCGTTCTGAGATTGAAAGTGATTTCACACCCTCACCGTGGTACTCAATGCTCATGTAGTTGGCACCATCGGTGCCAATCTTGCCAATGATCCAAAGCGAGATATCCTTGGCATAAACACCTGGGCGCAGCTTACCTTTTAGCGTGATCTTCATGGATGGCGGGACAAGAAACCAAGTTTCACCGCGTTTAAATAGACCAGCAGATTCAGTTCGGTCGATTCCGGCAGCCAGCGAATTGAATGCACCGGCGGTGCAGGTGTGGCTATCGGAGCCCACCACAATCATGCCCGGACGGGCATGGTAGCTCATAATCTGATGGCAAATCCCTCTCCCAGCATCGTAAAACATTTTAATGCCCTGTTCCTTAGCAAAATTACGAATAGCCTGATAATCGTTACTCAACTTTGCATCGGTGGGGGGGGCATTGTGATCAAGAACCACCAGCAGCTGATTGGGATCAAACACCTTGGTTCCGCCCATTTTCTGGAATGTTTTGGCAATGGAGGCAGTATTGTCGTGCGTAAGCACTATATTGGGTTTGCGAAAGACAATCGCTCCCTCGCTGGCACCCAATACCTTTTCAACAAATGTTTTTGGAGTCATACTCTTCAATTATTCATTATTCGATATTCGATATTCATTATTCAACTAAAAAATCCCTCCCTTCTGGTAGATCTCCATCTGTACCTCAAAGAAAGGATTTGCTTCTACTTTGGTACCCTTGGTAACATTCTCAACCAATCCGGTTTGGAAATTTACTCTGATGGTATCACCTTCAGTTAACTTCAAAGCATCCAGAGAATTATATGTTACAATAGGCATGGCAGCATTGATGGCGTTACGCTCGTAGATGGCACCAAAACTCTCGGCAAGAATACAGGTTACTCCCAGTGCCTTGAAGCAGTCAACTGCTTGCTGGCGTGAACTACCTGCACCAAAATTCTTGTGGGTAACAATGATATCTCCAGGCTTTGCCTTCTTAGCAAAATCTTCATAACCCTTCAGGTTATCGAAGGCGTATTGGCCCATCTCGTTGATATCGGTGATGGCAAGGTAGCGGTTGTGAAAAATCATATCGGTATCAATGTCATCTTCCTTAATATACCATGCTCTTCCTTCCACAACGGTTGGTTTTTCGGTGATCTCTTTTTTTGCAGCTTCAACTCGTTGGGCTTTAGCTTTGAGATCAGCAGCTGTAAATACGGCTGGCGTTGAAGGTATATCATCAGGTGTAGTAATGTATCCAGCAACAGCAGAGGCTGCAACAACCGCTGGCGAAGCAAGGTAAACTTCACCCTTTCCCTGTTTGCCCGGGAAGTTTCTATTACCAGTGGATACTGTAATTTCACCGGGTCCGTTTTGTCCCACCTGACCAGCAGCACACCCAGCACACCCAGCATTAGAGACTAAAGCACCCGAATCTTTAAAAATCTGTATTAATCCCTCATTGAGGCATTGCTGCCAAACTTCATCAGTTGAGGGAACAATTTTTAACACTACGCCGGGAGCTATAACTCTATTCTTAAGTATTGAAGCAGCCTCGCGCATATCCTCAATGCGGCCATTGGTACAGCTTCCAATGAATGCCGAATCAATTTTTATTTTCTTAACGGTATTTACATCAACCGTATCGTGGGGTTTTCCTGGACGAGAAATCATGGGAATGAACTTGCTGATATCAAATGTATGCTCTGCTGCATATTTGGCATCAGAATCAGCTGTGATCAGTTCCAGCTTGCGACCAGCACGTAGCTCGCTGTAGCGCATAATTTCCTGGTTAGGAGTGAAAAGGAATGTAATTACACCCATTTCTGTACCCATTGAAGCAACCGTAATACGCTCGTCGAGCGTTAGCTTATCCACAGCATCACCGTAGAACTCAACGGAGTATCCCAGTAGCTTGTTAGCACCAAAGGTGGTCATTAGGTTAAGAACTATGTCCTTTGCGCTCACATTTGCAGGTTTTTTTCCTGTGAAAGTAATTTTAACCGATTCAGGAACTTTGAACCAAAGTTTACCGTTTGCCCAGGCTGCTGCAATATCCTGATCGCCCATTCCCTGCCCAAAAGCACCAATAGAGCCAAGAATGTTGGCATGGGAGTCGGTGGTTACAGCGGTGCTTCCTGAGTACGATTGCCCTTCGGAGATAAGAATATGTGTCCCGATACCCTTGTCGATATCGTACACCTTGATACCTCTTTCGCGGGCAAACTGACGACAAATATGCTGGTTGACAGCATACTTTTGGTCTGATCCGGTGGGGTTGCAGTCGAAGGTGAAAAAGGTTTTTGCTGGATCTTGGATTTCAAGATTATTGTCCAGCAAGTTTTTCACAACGTTGGCACCGCCAAAATCGCGCGCAGCGCGAACATCCATTTCCACATCAACAATGTCCCCAGGTTTCACAGTCGAATGTTTCGAATGGTTAGCAATGATCTTCTCAATTAAGGTCATTCCCATAGCACAAATATTTTAAGGGTTAATTTTGTCCAAAGTTGATAAATAAAAGTGAGATTTCAAGGGATGAAAATTCGAAAAAGAAATTGTTTGAAAGCATTAAATGTTGAACGTTTTTTATATCATAATTGAAATATCTTTGCACCGCCATGGAAAAGGGTCATTTACACAACATACTAAGGCTTTACATTATTAAGGCATCCAAGTGGTTTATGCTGATCATGCCTATTGTAGTGCTTTTCTATCAGGATAACGGCTTGGGAATGCAGGAGGTTTTTGTTCTGCAGGCTTTTTATTCCATTGCAATAGTTGTTCTCGAGATACCCTCAGGGTATTTTGCTGATGTGCTTGGAAGAAAGAGAACATTAGTTATTGGAGTAACCCTTGGTTTTCTCGGTTTCTTAGTCTATTCTTTCTCGTTTGGTTTCTGGGGTTTTCTTATTGCTGAATTGGTACTTGGATTTGGACAAAGTCTAATATCAGGTGCCGATTCGGCATTGCTTTACGATACGTTGCTTCAGCAAAGAAAGGAAAATGATTACCTGAAGCATGAAGGACGCATGATATCCATAGGTAACTTTGCCGAGGCATTGGCTGGAATTGCTGGAGGCTTGCTTGCTGCCATAAGCTTGCGCTACCCATTCTTCATACAAACTGCCATCGCTTTTGTTGCCATTCCTGCAGCATTCACTCTAATTGAACCAAAACTTCATGGAACGGCCATTCAGATGAACTTTTCAAAGATAATTGGAGTTGTGAAATATGCTCTAATCGATAACAAAAAGTTGAGGTGGAATATTCTATACTCATCGTTTGTTGGGGCATCAACGCTCACTATGGCTTGGTTCGTGCAGCCGTGGTTCATCAAGATTGAAATTCCCGTAACCCTTTTTGGTATTTTTTGGACACTGCTAAATCTCTCGGTTGGGGTTACAGCACTGTTTTCCTACAAAATTGAAAGGTTTTTGGGAGTTAAATCAACAGTTTTGGGTTTTACCCTGATTCTTGCCCTTGGATTTTTTGGGGCAGCATTCTTTAAGAATTCATGGGGATTAATCTTTCTCTTCGCATTTTACATGGCAAGAGGAGTTGCTACGCCTGTCCTCAAAGATTATATTAATCGTATAACCGTTTCAGACGTCAGGGCGACTATCCTTTCGGTTCGAAATTTTGTTATTCGAATAATTTTTGCCATCTGGGGACCTTTATACGGTTGGTACACCGATGCATTTAGCCTACAAGGGGCGCTGATTATTGCAGGGTTTATCTTTATTTTACTATCGGGAATTAGCTACATCTTTTTTATTAGAACAAACTTTCCAAGGAGTTAATCACAAGTAATTTAGGTTGAAGCAATGGTGTCACTTTTGATTATTAATCAATTTCATTTGCAATTTACCCTTTATTAGTCTTACCTTTGTATTGTTATTCACTTTTTAGGGGTGCCTTAATACAACGGGCTGAGATCACACCCTTTGAACCTGATCCGGGTAGTGCCGGCGAAGGGAAAAAGAGTTTTTTTAAATCAACCTTCGAGTATTAAACCCCTTTTACTGGTTGCTGAGCGCTTTAAGAATGATAATATGCAGAAAGTGCACCCTGCTTTTTTGAATTCTTTCGGTTATCAGCAGATTATTTATAACCTTTAAAAGGATTGTTTACAATGAAAAAGATTCTTTCTTTTATGTTTTTATGGCAAATAGCATTTTTTGTCATGTCAAATTCTGTCGAGACTGAAGGTGTTTTTCAAGTTTCGGGACGAGTAATCGATGCTGATGGAAAGCCTTTAATTGGTGCAGTGGTTATTGTTGAAAACACTATGCTTGGAACATCTACCGCTTCCAATGGGACATTTAGTTTAACATTGCGAAAAAGTGGAAATTATATCCTTGTAGCTTCTTTTATGGGATACTCTAAGGATATTGTCGAAGTTAATATTGATGGGGATATTGCCGTTGATTTTACCCTTCACCCTGAAGCAATAATGGCCGAAGCGGTGATAGTAAGTGCAACGCGTGCAGGTAGCAAAATGCCTATCGCTCAAACCACCATCAATGCCGATAAGCTCAACGAGCTAAAAACGGGATTCGATATTCCCTATTTGTTGGAGTTGGTTCCTTCGGTGGTGTCAGTTTCGGAAGGGGGTACAGGAGTGGGAAATACTTCTTTTCGTATCCGTGGAACGGATATGTCGCGTATTAATGTTACTGTAAATGGTATTCCCCTTAACGATCCTGAATCTCAAGCGGTATTCTGGGTAAATATGCCCGACTTTGCCAATTCGGTTGACAATGTGCAGGTACAGAGAGGAGTGGGAACCTCCTCTCAGGGAGCAGGAGCATTCGGTGCAACGGTAAACTTTCAAACCGTTACGCTAAACCCCGACCCATTTGCGCAGGCCGAAGCAATTGCTGGTTCATTCAATACATTCAGAACTTCTGCTAGGGCGGGCACTGGGTTAATAAATGAAAGGTTTAGCTTTGAGACACGCTATTCAAGGATTAGCTCCGATGGTTACATCGATAGGGGTTGGTCCGACCATCAATCGCTCTTTTTTACAGGGGCATGGCATACCAGCAACAGCATTTTGAGGTTTAATCTTATTCATGGTATACAGCATACTGGCATTACCTGGGAGGGAACACCCGGGTTTATGTTGGATGAAAATCGTAAATATAATCCAGCAGGTTATATGGGTACCAATGAGAACGATGATGAATTATTTTATCCAAACGAATCGGATAATTACAATCAAACCCATTACCATTTAATCTTTAGTAGACAGCTTAATAAAAATCTGTCGCTAAACCTTTCGGGTTATTATATTTCTGGAGAAGGTTATTATGAGCAGTATAAACGTGACCGAAAGTTAACCGATTATGGGATAGACCCTTTGATCATAGGTGCTGATACGATAAAAAAGGTTGATATGATCCGCCAGAAATGGCTCGACAATGATCTGTATGGCTTCACCACATCACTCTCTTTCAATAAGGATCTTCTTGGTATTATCCTTGGCGGGGGGGCGAATTTGTACAACAATGATCATTTTGGCAATGTACTTTGGACTAAAATAAACATTGGTATTCCAAAGGATTTTGAATGGTACCGCAATGATGGGATTAAGCAAGATTTCAACGTTTTCCTAAAATCAACATACCAGTTAACCGATAAAATTTCGCTTTTTGGCGATTTGCAGTTTCGTGGAATTGACTATAAACTAGCAGGTAATGACGATGATTTGCAGTTGATTGACCAAGAACATCGCTGGGATTTTTTCAATCCCAAAATGGGCATTTTTTTGAATCTAGCAGCAAACCAAGAAGCCTTTTTTTCCATTGGGATTGCGCATCGTGAGCCCACCCGTGCCGATATAAAGGATGCCATGAAGTATGGAAGTAACCAAACCCCAACAGAAGAAACGCTTAACGATTATGAAATGGGGTATAACCTTAAATCGCAGAATTTTGCATTTGGGGTAAACTTATACTACATGTACTACAAGGATCAGTTAGTGCTAACCGGGAAACTTAGCGATGCGGGATACCCGCTTATGACAAATGTTGAAAAAAGTTTTCGTAGAGGGATTGAATTAATCGCTGGTTTTATGCCAACAAGCTGGTTTCGTTGGGATGCTAATGTAACCCTTAGCCAGAACAAAATTAAAGATTTTGTTGAGTTTGTTGATGTTTACGATTCCGATTGGGAATTTGTTGGACAGCAAGAAAACGTGCTTGGCGACACTGATATTTCATTCTCACCCTCAATCATTGGCTCCAGCCAGATTCGTGTTGAACCGATCAGTAATTTTGCCGTTACACTAATTTCAAAATACGTTGGATCACAGTTTATTGATAACACCAGTAGTTCCGATCGCAGGCTCGATGCCTATTTTGTCAATAATTTAAAGATCGACTATAGAAAAGCAATTAAAGGGACAAAAGGGATCAGTCTTCAGCTTACGCTTAACAACTTGTTCAACAATCAATATATTGCCAACGGATGGATTTATAGAGCTATTTTTGAGGATGGTAGTCCCGAGTACCGGGAGGATGGCTTTTTTCCGCAGGCAGGGTTAAATTTTATGGGAAAGATTTTAGTGGAGTTTTAACATTTTTATAGTAAATCAATCAATCAATCAATCAATCAATGCTCTCCTGGCTACAAACCCACTACATCGAACTTCTCGGCGCAATTACGGGGATTATTTTCTTGTACCTCGAGATTAAGCAGAATATTTGGCTTTGGCCATTTGGTTTAATTACATCGGCTCTTTACGTTTACATCTTTTTCGAATCGAAGTTTTATGCCGATATGGGATTGCAGGTCTACTATTTGGTGATTAGCATTTATGGATGGTGGCATTGGCTTTACGGTGGAAAAGAGGAGAAAAAGGATTCACTTCCAATTTCCAGATTAACGACAAAATTAGCTTTACCACTCCTTGTTGTAACAATTGCTATATTTGCAATGCTGGTATATATTCTGATTAATTTTACCGATTCAACCGTACCCTACGGCGATGCCTTCACAACAGCTCTTAGCATAACAGCCACGTGGATGCTTGCCCGCAAAATATTGGATATGTGGTGGGTGTGGATGGTAGTTAACTCGGTAGCCTTGGGGCTTTATATTTACAAAGGACTTTACCCAACTTCGGTGCTCTACTTCCTATACTTTTCCATGAGCATTGTAGGCTATTTGCAATGGAAGAGATATTTTAAAGAACAATTTGCTGTGAGCAGCAATCAATAATCTGTAACCTGTAAACCAATGTCAACAGTAATACTAGCGAATGGTCGATTTCCAACCCATAATGTTCCATTAAGCATATTGAATAGTGCCTCCAATATTATTTGTTGCGATGGGGCAGTCAACAATCTTGATCGTTATGGACTTGAACCTACTGCCATTGTGGGTGATTTGGATTCTTTATCTGAAGATCTTAGAGTAAAATATTCCTACAGGTTATTTCATGATTCAGATCAGCAAAGCAACGATTTGACCAAAACCGTGAAATGGTGCATTGAGCGAGGTATTAAAGCCCTAAATATTTTGGCAGGGACTGGTCTTCGCGAAGATCATACGTTAGGAAATATAGGTCTTTTACCCAGTTATACACGCATGGGAATAGAAGTAAAAATGATTACGGATTATGGGACATTAGTACCATTGCTAAAGGGAGAAAGGTTAACCAGCTTTAAAGGACAAAAAGTATCTATTTTCTCATTCGAGAATTCAACGGTTTTCCGCTCAAAAAACCTCATGTATCCAATTGAGGGAATGAAGTTCAATGAACTTTGGGAAGGAACTTTAAATCAAAGCCTTGACGATTGGTTTGAGTTGATTTTTGAAACAGGTTCTGTTGTTGTTTTCCGAGCCCATTAAGAAAAAATCCCGTGCTCTGACGGGATTTTTTTCTATGGCATTAATCTTTATCAATTAAGGTAATCCATCCATACTTGTCCTCAACATCACCATACTGAATCCCCACAAGCGTATCGTACAACTTTTTGGAAATGGGTCCTGGCTTACCATCCTTGCAAAACTTGTAAGTTTTGCCCGCTTCCAGATCATTGATTTCGCCGATGGGCGAAATAATTGCAGCAGTACCACAAGCACCAACCTCTTCAAAGGTTTCCAATTCCTCTACTGGAACGGGTCGACGCTCAACCTTAAGCCCCATATTCTCGGCAAGAGTAACCAAGCTCATATTGGTTATGGAGGCAAGAATTGATGATGATTTGGGTGTGATATAGGTGTTGTTTTTGATGCCAAAGAAATTGGCAGCACCAATCTCATCGATGTACTTCTTCTCGCAACAATCGAGGTACATTGGGGCACCGTAACCTGCCTTTTGGGATTTTATTGTACCACGTAGGCTAGCTGCGTAATTACCACCAACCTTGAAGGTACCTGTTCCAAGGGGTGCTGCGCGGTCGCTGTCGCGAACTATGGCAATTTTAACCGGATTAAATCCTTCTTTGAAATAGGGGCCTACGGGTGTTACAAAAACCAGGAACATGTACTCTTTCCCAGGCCGAACACCAACTTCGGCGCCAATGCCAAATAACGTTGGTCTGATGTATAGTGAAGCACCTGTGCCATAAGGTGGAACAAATTTTTCGTTTAGCTTAACGGCTTTTACAATGGCTTGCAGAAAAAGTTCAGAGGGGACCTGTGCCATTAGTACACCTTCGGCTGAACGTTGCATACGCTTAGCATTTTCTTCCCATCTAAAAAGTCTAATTTTGTTATCCTTACCACGGTATGCCTTCATACCCTCAAAGGCTTCCTGTCCGTAGTGTAGGGCTGTTGCTGCAATGTGGATTGGCAAATACTCAGAATCTGAAACCTCAATCTCACCCCATTTCCCATCCTTGTATGTGCAGCGAATATTGTAATCGGTTTTTACGTAACCAAATGGAAGGTTTTTCCAATCGAGCTGTTGCATGATGACTTATGTTTTTTGGGTTATTATTTTGCAAATGTAAGGTATATTATTTTTACCAAATACGTTTTTTTCGTGTTATCGGACAGATTTCAATACTTTCGACAAAAGAATTCTATAAAAGGTTTAATGGTTTAATTGTAAGGATGTTTAATTCAATATATACCATACCTAAATCAAGTGTCTTTTAGTAAAAAAGAAAATAGTTATGAGATGCTAATTATTCAATTTTTTCGAAAGGGTAAAGTTTACCATTAGTGGCAATTCCTGGTTTTGATTATGTATAACAATTCGATAGAGCGTTTCGCTATCTAATAGATTTTTTAAGGAGTCGAAATCAACACGAATTGTAACCAACTTTCGTTTTCTAATAGCAAAAAACCGTTTGAATTCTTTACCACTTGTGCTCTCAATGGAGATAAAAGAATTTCGATGGGCATTCTTTGATCGAAAAAAGAGAACATCGTCCCAGTTGTATTCAATCATTGAATTCACCTCTTCACTTTTTGAGGGGATTATAATATTTACAGTGAATTCCCTATCTTTTTCAAAATCAACTTTCCATGAACCAATATCTAAATGTTCACCTTCTTGTGAAAAACAATTTGTTCCAAAGAGGGCAAAGAGAAATATAAATAGCAGAAGGCGTTTCATTGTGGGATGTTTTTTATTATTTTACAAAGGTATTTTTTAATGGCTTTCTGAACAACAAAATTGGAACCATACCCAAAAAAAAAGAGTTTCTTAATAACTTTATGGTTGCGTAATATTCAGCGGAATATGAATAAAAATTTGATAGATAGGTATATACGTCAAATAAGAGTTCCTGAATTTGGTGTTTTAGCTCAGGGAAAGTTGCGTGATGCAAAAGTACTTGTAGTGGGTGCTGGTGCTTTAGGTTGCCCTGTGCTTATGTATCTTACTGCAGCAGGGGTTGGAACAATAGGCGTGCTCGACGGTGACGAGGTGGATATCACCAACCTTCATCGACAGGTTATTTATGCCAATAACGATATCGGAAAACCAAAGGCTTTGGTTGCCTCAGATAGGCTTAAAGCCATGAATCCTGATGCAAATGTGGTACCTCATCTGGTACGACTTCATAAAGGTAATGCTCTTGATTTACTTTCGAAATACGATCTTGTTGTTGATTGCACCGATAATTTTCCATCGAAATTTTTAGTGAACGATGCATGTGTTATACTTGGAAAACCTTGTGTTATTGGAGGTGTTTTACAGTTCTCAGGACAGCTATCTGTTTATAATTATCAGGGTGGGCCAACCTATCGTTGTTTAATTCAAGAAGAACCAGATCCACTTGAAGCCCCATCGTGTGCTGAAGTTGGTGTAATTGGAATGGTTCCAGGAATTATTGGTACAATGCAAGCACTTGAGGCTGTTAAAATTATAACAGGTGTAGGGAATACTCTATCGGGTAGACTATTGAATTTTAATGGTCTAACAATGAGTTTTACAGAGTTTGAGGTTGCTTTAATCCCTGAAAATTTAAAAATTAAAGAGCTTTTCGATCGGGAGTTTACTTGTTCTGATGACCTATTACTTGGCCGAGAGATAGATATCGATGCTTTTCTTGAAATGATCAACGGTGATGAAAAACCTGCTGTTCTTGCCTTTGCCGATGATGGTAAACCCATTAAGGTATTAGCTTTTCAATGGGATGCAATGCCTCTTTACGAGCTGCCTAACACGGTTTCAGCACTACCACAAAATAGTGATATTATTCTGATTTGTGAATATGGTATCAAGAGCAGAATCGCATTACGGTATCTAGTTGAAAAACATCATTTTCATAGAGTTTATAATCTGAAAAATGGAATAGCACAATTACGAAATAATTTGTAAATTTATATCGTGGATATTTGGTGTATAATTCACTTTTTGACAAAATATTTTAATAATTAAATACTATGGAAACCCCTGTAGAAATTGCCCAGATGAAGATTTACGTAAGCTCCACCGACACATTTCATGGTTCTACATTTTATCAAGCCATTGCCATTGAAGCTAAAAACTTCGGGCTTTATGGGGCTACAGTTTACTCAGGCATGTTTGGTTTTGGTGTGAGCAGCAGGCATACTGACAAGAAGTTTTGGGAATTGGCAGAAAAGGTGCCTATTATCATTGAGCTGAACGATGAAAGGGAGCAACTTTTGAAATTTCTAAGTAGGATACGACCCTGGTTTGCTGAAACTCGTAAAGGCTTCCTTGTTACCATTTCACCTACCGAGATAGTTCTTAAAAAGGATCAGCTTGGTGCTACTCAAACTCGCACAGAAGATCTCGATTTTGTTCCTTAGCTATCATTATTATATCTGCAGATTAACTGATTAGAAATCACGTTTTGTGAGCATACTTTTTTAAATGATGCTTTAATTTTTTATACTTACAGTTCATTAACCGTCAAGACTTTGATAAAATGGTTCATATCCTCAAGGATTTTATACTCCATATCACTTTAAAACATCAAAAATTTGGAAACATATTATCTGTGTGCCTTTGCAGATAATTTAGTTGGTCATTTTCATTGTATTTTTTGAAGACATAATACCTTATACCAAAAACCAAAGATTGACTTATTTCTATTATTTCAACTTTCCAACATTCGTTTATTCTTTAATCATTGTTAGCAACATCTTAAAACGCTCAATGGCCTCAACTGAGTGCGGTATTCCTGCAGGCATAATAATGGTTTCGCCACCAACCAAATCGTGGGTTTTGTCGCCTATAACTATGTGGGCTTTGCCCTCCAGCACCTGAACGGTTGCGTCGAAGGGGGCGGTGTGTGTGCTAAGGCTTTCACCCTTGTCAAATGCAAAAAGTGAGATATTGCCTGTGGGGTGTTTCAGCACGTTCTTGCTAACAATTCCCCCACTGCTATAGTCAACTTCTGTTGCAAAGTTGAATTTTGCTCCTTTTGGAAATTCGTTTGTCATAGTGTTTTGTTTTTCAACCCTAGTGGGTGAGTTATAAAAGTATAACAAGATTACAGCACTTTTGTTGAGTTTTGTGGATTTGGTGTTTTTACCACAAGTATCCGTGCTATCTCGTTACCGCTATTGCTTAGGTAGTGTACAATTTCTTTTGGACTTTCAACTAATGTATCCTTTGTGAAAACTGTTGAATTATCGCCGACATGAACAGTTGGATTGCCCTCTAGTATATAGAAAAACACATCAACTGGGGTTTTATGTGGTTTGAGCGACTCGCCTGGTTGCAGGGTAATATGCATTGCCTGTGCATCGGGCTGGCTGTACATTTGTCGAACATCTACTTTATGCGGGGTGTCCTTAAAAATTGCCGTTGATAAATGTGTTGCTTTAATCTCTGTCATTGTTGTCCTATTTGGCGTGTTCCTTAATTATGTCGTTGATATCATCCTCGCAACAACCACAAACAGTTCCTGCTTCGGTTTCTCGTTGAATATCCTCGAAAGTTTTGCAACCCTTTTCGTTGATTGCTTTTGCAATTTGACCGTATGTGATTTCCATACAGTTGCATACTATTTTATCGTCCATTGTGCTAAGTTTATAACCCTGTCAGGGTTTGGAGTCCTGACAGGGTTTTAAGTTAGACGAATTATCCTACTAATAATTTGATGTCCTCATCAACAGTTGTAATTCCTGCTATTCCAAAGTTTTCAACCAAAACTTTTGCAACGTTTGGCGATAGGAATGCTGGCAATGTTGGGCCGAGGTGGATATTCTTCACGCCTAGGTAAAGAAGTGCAAGAAGAACTATCACAGCCTTTTGCTCGTACCAAGCAATGTTGTAGGCAATTGGCAACTTGTTGATATCGTTTAGCTGGAACACCTCTTTTAGCTTAAGGGCGATAACTGCCAATGAGTAAGAGTCGTTACACTGACCAGCATCAAGTACGCGTGGAATTCCACCTATATCGCCTAAAGGAAGTTTGTTATAGCGGTACTTAGCGCAACCTGCTGTTAAAATAACGGTATCCTTTGGCAACTTTTGAGCAAACTCAGTGTAGTACTCGCGATCCTTCATTCTACCGTCGCATCCAGCCATTACAATGAACTTGCGGATAGCGCCACTCTTAACTGCATCAACAACTTTATCGGCCAGTGCGAATACCTGTGCGTGGGCAAATCCACCAACAATCTCACCAGTTTCAATTTCAACCGGAGGTTGACATGTTTTGGCAAGTTTAATGATTTCAGAGAAATCTTTCTGCTTTCCAGGTTCACGATCAGGAATATGTTTACTGCCAGGGTAGCCTGCAGCACCAGTTGTGAATACTCTGTCCTTATATGTTGCTTTGTTGCTTGGTGGAACTATGCAGTTGGTTGTGAAAAGGATAGGGCCATTAAACGTTTCGAATTCCTCCCTTTGTTTCCACCAGCTGCTTCCGTAGTTGCCTACAAAGTGTTTGTACTTTTTGAAAGCGGGGTAATAGTTAGCCGGTAACATCTCGCTATGGGTGTATACATCCACACCGGTTCCTTCGGTTTGGGCAAGCAGTTCTTCCATATCTTTTAAGTCGTGACCGCTGATCAGAATTCCCGGGTTATTACGAACGCCAATATTTACTTTTGTGATTTCGGGATTTCCGTAGTTCGAGGTATTGGCCTTATCGAGAAGCGCCATCACATCAACACCGTATTTTCCGGTTTCGAGGGTAAGTGCCACCAAATCATCAACATTACGGTTGTGAGTGATAGTTGCCAACGCACGCTGCATAAAGGCGTAAACATCAACATTCTCGTGCCCCAAATTATACGCATGCTCGGCGTAAGCTGCCATTCCCTTTACTCCAAAAGTTATTAGCTGCTGAAGCGAACGAACATCCTCATTGGTTTCTGCAAGAATTCCAATGGTTAATGCTTTAGCTTCGTACTCTTCTGGTTTGCCTTCCCAAGTGCAACCCTCGAATGATTCGTCGACCTTTACTCCCTGCTTTTTGGCTTCGTCGCGAAGCTTATTACGCAGTTCCAATCCGCGGGTAACACGATTGGCTATCACCTGCTTATCGAAGTTGGCATTGGTGATGGTGCTAAACAATCCATCGAAAACAAACTTGTTTACTATGGGGTTCTCGTACTTCTTCTGCTCGCGCAGGGCCGAGCTGTAAACGCTGATTCCCTTGATTACGAACATAAGTAGATCCATGGTATTTGCTAAATCGTCGGATTTTCCGCACACACCCTTGATGGTACAACCTGTACCTTTTGCTGCCTCCTGGCATTGAAAACAGAACATGCTCATAGCTGTAGTTTTTTAGTTGATTAATTTGTTCGATTTAAATGAGAACGCAGATAACGCAGATTTTAAAGGATTTTCGCTGATTATATTATCTTAAGGTTTTCTCTGATTTATTGATTAAAAATCTGTGTTAATCTGTTAGATCTGTGTGCTCTGCGTTCCATCTATACCCAAGTATTCTCCAAAATTTCTCCCTGAATTCCAACCGTTAAAAGCTTGATTGGCACTTTGCGCGATGCGCGATCCATGGCCATTTTGGCAAGTTGAAGTAACCCTCCGCAGCAGGGAACCTCCATCTTTATTACGGTAATAGTGTCAACTTGTGCGTTGTCGATCAATGAAGTGATCTTATCGACGTACACCTCCTTGTTCGAATCGAGCTTTGGACAAGCAATAGCCAATGTTTTTCCTTTTAGGTAGTCGCTGTGGAAATTACCCATCGAGAAGGCTACACAGTCTGCTGCAAGCAGTAGGTTCGATCCCTGAAAATGTCCTGAGTTTGGGTTGATAAGATGCAGCTGTACAGGCCAATGCGTTAGTGCTGACCTGCCCGAAACCATTTCATTACCATTCCCGTTTACGGTTGCAGTTGCAGTTCCTGCACCGAATGCGCGTGCTGCTGAACCGGGGCATCCACCACCATGATGGTGGTGTGTATGAGCATAAACCTGCTGCTTAGGCTGAGCAGCATCATCGCCGCATCCGCAGGCATCGGTTTTTTTATGGTTATGAACTGCATGCATTACTTCTTCTACCTTAAAGTCGAACTTTTCCTGATTGGCAAGCAACCACTCAACTCCTTGGCGGAGATACTCCTTCTCGTTGTAATCCTTTAAGTGCTTAAGGTGAGCAATCACAGTATTTTTGCCGTTTGCAACCATCTTGCTGATGGTTAGCACTTCATCGTATGCCTCGGCCTCGCGATGCTCGATGGTAATTGCCCCCACGGGGCATTCGCCGATACATGCACCTAAGCCATCGCACATCAGCTCGCTGATAAGAACAGCTTTATCGTCGATTATCTGTAGAGCTCCCTCATGGCAACCAGTAACGCAAAGTCCGCATCCATTGCACTTGTCGCGGTCGATTGTTATGATATCCCTTTTCATATTTGTAGTATTTATTTTTAAATCCATTCTTTTTCCAATACAAACATACAACAAGGGTAACCTTAAAAATGTAATATATGTTACAGAAAGGTTTTTTTGATATTTTTATAGAGTAAATTTTGACAGCTAGTAGGTCAGATTCTATAATATCTTATCTTTGAAAAATTCCATTTTGGATACAAGTTATTTTTTTTTCAGATTTTCAATTGCTTTCAAAATTTGTTTCATCCTTTTAAAGAACTTTTTCAATGATACTAAAACCACTTGATTGGATCGTTGTTGTCATTTTCTTTATTATTCTTCTTACTATTGGTTTTTTTTCTTCCAGACAAGCTGGGAAAAGTGCAGCAAACTTTTTCCTATCCGGACGAAATATGCCTTGGTGGCTTTTGGGTGTTTCTATGGTGGCCACTACATTTTCGGCCGATACCCCAAATCTAGTTACCGATATGGTGAGAACGGGAGGTGTTGCCAGCAACTGGCTTTGGTGGGCATTTCTATTAACCGGAATGCTTACCGTTTTTGTGTATGCCAAGCTGTGGAACCGTTCGAAGGTAATGACAGACTTAGAGTTCTACGAGTTGCGCTATAGTGGCAAAATGGCTGCCTTTCTAAGGGGATTCAGAGCGATATACCTTGGATTCTTTTTCAATGTAATGGTTATTGCCAGTGTATCGTTGGCATTCATTAAGATAGCGGGAGTTATGCTGGGACTCCAACCAGCAACTGCACTAGTAATAGCAGCAGTTATTGTAGTATTTTATAGCGGATTAGGTGGGTTGAAATCCATTTTATGGACAGATCTATTCCAGTTTAGCTTTGCCATTTTTGGTGCCATAGTAGCTGCGGTTTATGTGGCAAAATCCCCTGAAATAGGAGGTTTGTCCGCTCTTTTTTCTCACCCAAACGTTTCTGACAAGCTAAGCCTAGTACCAAGCATTTCGCAACCTGAACTTTTTCTGAGTATTTTCATAATTCCTCTAGCTGTTCAGTGGTGGGCTGCCTGGTATCCAGGAGCCGAACCCGGTGGAGGGGGATACGTAGCACAACGAATGCTCTCGGCGAAAAACGAGGATCATGCCATTGGTGCTACCCTACTATTCAACTTTTTTCACTACGCTTTACGTCCTTGGCCATGGATTGTTGTTGGACTAGCTTCGCTGGTAATCTTCCCCGATATTCAATCAATGATTGATAGGTTCCCTGAGGTGTCAACCCAGTATATCAAAAACGATTTCGCCTACCCAGCCATGCTAAGAGAGTTTCTTCCCGTAGGTATGCTTGGGCTTGTTGTTGCCTCACTGATAGCTGCGTTTATGTCAACAACTGCATCACAGCTCAATTGGGGTTCATCATACCTTGTTAACGATTTTTACGCTAGGTTTTATAATAAGAATGCTTCTGAAAAGCAGAAGGTTGCCTTTGGACGCTTGAGCACCATTACATTAATGGTTTTTGCAGTACTTTTGGCATTAGTTCTACAGAATGCCCTTCAAGCATTTCAATACCTGTTGATGATTGGAGCAGGTACAGGTTTGCTTTACATACTACGTTGGTTTTGGTGGCGTATCAATGCATACTCCGAAATATCGGCCATGATTGCAGCAGCAACATTTTCCATGGTATTCATTCTTATCGAGAATTTTGGTCTTATTCAACTTGAAAACAGCATGGTAGAAGTCGTGGGATTAACAGTATCGTCTACCTATTGGAATATTATCAAATTTACAGGAGTTGTGTTTCTTACATCTATTTCATGGATACTAGTAACTTACCTTACTAAACCCGTTTGCGACAACACCCTTCGAAGTTTTTATAGCAAGATTAGACCAGGAGGTCCTGGCTGGAAATCTGTTATTGAACGAGCAAAGTCAGAAAACATAGAACTTGTTAAGGAGTCGAACCTTAAATGGGATGTTCCAACTGGTATTATCTGCATGATACTAGGTTGCATTGCAGTATACAGTATTCTATTCGGTATAGGTAATATTCTCTATGGAAATTTAGCTCAAACAATTATATTCATTTTATTGACAGTCATTTCATCTTTACTGCTTTTACGCTACTGGAAAAAGTTAAAATCGATATAATTTATAATTCGATAGATTACAAATGGTTACTGAGGTAATAGAAGCATACTTCCCCAGCACTAAAAATTATAGCATCGAACCCTTTGGCAATGGGCACATAAACGATACATTCAAATTGTTTGTTGAAGGAAAGCCCTCACCTTTCATACTTCAAAGAATTAATAAAAATATTTTTGCTGATCCTCAAAATATTATCAATACTCAACTGCAATTGCAGAAATTGATATTAAATAGAAACAGCAAAATTAAAATACCTGAAATCATTCCCAATATAAATTGTGAGCACCTTACCGTTGACTTACAGGGGAATGCATGGCGATTAATCCATTTTTTTTCAGAATCTTATACAATTGAATTGGCAAAATACAATTGGCAGGCCAAACAAGCGGGAATCGCCTATGGTTGGTTTGTTAAAGAATGTAGTATGCTTAATGTGAATTGTTTTAAAGAAGCAATCAAAGATTTTCATTGTTTATCATTTAGAATTTGCCAACTTAACGATTCAATAAAAAATAACTTGGTAAATCGCCTTGAATTAGTTAAAGATATTGTAGAATTTTATAAAGAGCGTGAAGGAAAACTTCAAGAAATAGAGAATCTGGTTGAAGAGGGTGGGCTACCTATTAGGGTTGTGCATAATGACACAAAAATAAACAACCTGCTTTTTAGAGGAAAGCATGTAGTTGCTGTAATCGATCTCGACACTGTTGGGCCAGGTTTACTTAACTTTGATTACGGTGATGCTGTCAGAACACTGACTAATGAAGCTTTGGAGGACGAAAAAGATTTAAACAAAGTAAGATTTAACATTAAATTATTTAAGGCATTCACCGAGGGATATATGAACCAAGTTAAATCTTTTATAACAGACGCTGAGAAGGAGAACCTTTTTATAGCCCCAATTCTAATGACATACATTATGGGTATTAGATTCCTTACAGATTTTCTCAATGGCGATCAGTACTACAAGATCGCTTACCCAGAGCATAATATTGTTAGAAGCAAAGTTCAAATGAACTTTATTAAATCGTTGGAAGAAAACTTATCCAACATTAGAACAATCATTTTTGAGTCATTACCTTAAGTTTACAGAATAATTTTCAAAATAACTTAATTGTCGCAAATATGAAAAGATATTTTAACACCCTAATTTTTCATGTCATAGGATTTATATTTTGCATCCTTACATCTTGTATTTTCGACACGCAAAAACCTAGCGATAAACTCTTTTCTGCCATTGAAGTTTTTTCTACTCCTCCACGTCCTGCGGGACAGCTTCCTGTGCTCGAACTAAGAGCAGAACCTATAGATACAGTTCGCATTGCGATTATTGGTTTAGGAATGCGAGGTCAGGAAGCAGTTCGTCGATTAAGTTATATCCAAGAGGCAAAGATCGTTGCTTTGGCAGATGTTGTTACTTTGAGTGTTGAGAAAGCTCAGAAAACTTTACTTGAGATGAATCGACCAGAAGCCATTGGATACACCGAAACTGAAAGTTGGAAAGCAATCTGCGAGCGCGATGACATTGATCTGGTTTATATTTGTACCCACTGGGACCTTCATACACCTATTGCGATTTATGCAATGGATAATGGAAAGCATGTTGCTACGGAAATACCTGCCGCATTGACAATGGAAGAATGTTGGCAATTGGTTAACACTGCTGAAAGAACTCGTAAACACATGATAATGCTCGAGAACTGCGTGTACGATTTCTTTGAAATGGCAACACTGAATATGACTCAAAAAGGCCTATTTGGAGAGATAGTACATGCTGAGGGTGCATATATTCATGATTTACGAGCTTATCTCTTTGCAGAGGAGGGTGAACCTTTACATTACTGGGATATGTGGCGACTTAAACATAACGAGAAAAAAAGTGGTGCACTGTACCCTATGCATGGTTTAGGCCCATTAGCACATGCCCTTAATATTCATCGAGGTGATAGGATGGAGTATCTTGTATCAGTTTCAAGCGATCAATTTGGTATGAAAGAATATGCCAAGGGAAAATTTGGAGAGGAATCCGATTACGCGAAAAGAGATTACAAAAGAGGTGATATGAATACAACTATAATAAAGACTGCTAAGGGGAAAACCATCAAAATCCAACATGATGTTACCAGCCCTAGACCGTATAGCCGTATTCATATGTTGAGTGGTACCAAAGGTTTTGCTCAAAAATGGCCTCGTACAGGAATTGCCCTTGAACCCAATGGTCACAACTACCTTTCAGAAGATGATTTAAAAGCGCTACTTAAAGAATACGAGCATCCCATTGTAACTGATGTAGGAGAAAAAGCTAAAATGGTTGGGGGTCATGGTGGTATGGATTTCATCATGGATTATCGTTTGATATACTGCTTGCATCATGGTCTTCCACTCGATATGGATGTTTACGATGCGGCAGAATGGTCTGCAATTATTGAACTATCTCAAATTTCTGTTGCAAACCAAGGTATGCCAGTTAAAATTCCTGATTTCACAAGAGGTGCATGGAAGGAATTATCAACCATTAAGTATTACACAAAGAATTGAATCAATATTTTAATCATATTGTTCTTTTATAAGATATCATATCAAAATACATAATTGGAATTTTTTATTTAATAATATCTTTGCAGAAGTAATCTCTTTTTGGGCTGTTAGCTCAGCTGGTTTAGAGCATCGCCTTGACAGGGCGGGGGTCACTGGTTCGAATCCAGTACAGCCCACTTAAATTCAAGAGTAATTTCTAGTATTTTTATTTTCAATAGTTAGAGTACATGTTCAATATTTAATAAAGAAAAAAACTACCTTAACTAAAATTCCATGAAAAAGATCAGAATTATTTCAATAGCAATTTTTTTTGCAATGATAACAACAGGATGTGGTAATGCATCACAAGGTGGTGATACAACAGGTAATATTGAGGGCAAACTCCCGCAACCAAAAATTAAAGGCAGAATATCAGTTGAACAAACAATGAATGAGCGTAAATCCGTTCGTAGTTTTCAGGATAAACCGCTATCGGTTGAACAGGTATCTCAGTTGCTTTGGGCAGCTCAGGGTGTAACCCATAGTTGGGGAGAAAGGTTATTTCGTACTGCACCATCGGCTGGGGCTACATACCCCTTGGAAACATATCTTTTTACTGCAAGCGGAGTGTATAAGTATATACCCAAAGATCATAGCTTAATAAAAGTCCTTGAAGATGATTTACGTAAGAAACTTTCCGATGCTTCTCTTGGGCAAACAGCCGTGAGCGATGCTCATGCAGTTTTTGTTTTTACCATGATCGAAGAGCGTACTGCTCAACGATATGGTGAACGAGCATTCCGTTACATATGCATGGAAGCAGGACATGTTGCTCAAAATATTCACTTGCAAGCAGTTGCACTAGGATTAGGTTCGGTACCGGTTGGAGCCTTTGATGATAACCAGGTATCCGAGATTCTAAAATGTAACGAAGGGGAAGTGCCAATTTACATTGTTCCTGTTGGATATGAAACAATGGAAGAATAGTATTTTTTTAACTATAAATAGATTACATTTATATTTACTTCACTTGCATAAATTATGGGTTGGGTAGCAGCGATTGAGGATTATGTAAGGTTTTTAAGGCTAGAGAAGTCATTATCTGAAAATTCAGTTGAAGCATACCAACGAGATGTTAAACTTCTATCTGAGTTTGCAGATGATAAATTAGGGAAGGAGCCAGAATCATTAACTTCCAGCGATATATCCCTTTTTCTTGAGTATATTCGAGAGAATAACTTTAATCACCGATCTCAAGCACGAATCTTATCAGGAGTAAAAGGTTTCTTCAAATACCTTATGCTTGAAGAGGTAATAGATCTTGATCCTTCACATCAGATTGAGGGGCCTAAGATGACAAGAAAACTTCCTGATGTTCTCAGCGTTGAGGATATTGATTCTATGGAATCAACATTTGACTTGAGCAAACCCGAGGGGCAAAGGAACAAAACAATCATTGAAACGCTTTACAGTTGTGGTCTTAGGGTTTCAGAGTTGGTTAACCTCAAACTCACAGACTTGAACTTTGAGCAAGGTTATATCCGTGTGACCGGTAAAGGCGATAAGGAAAGGCTAGTTCCCATTGGGAAAAAAGCTATTAAGGAAATTAATCTTTATATACCCGATAGAAATAGCTTACCAAAAATTGATAAAGCATCAGAAAACGTTCTATTCTTGAACCGACGTGGAAGAAAACTTACCCGCGAAATGATTTTTACCATAGTCAAAAAAGCAGCCAAAGATGCTGGAATTAAAAAGGTTATTAGTCCTCATACTCTTCGACATTCCTTTGCAACCCATCTAGTAGAAGGGGGGGCTGATATTCGAGTGGTTCAAGAAATGTTGGGTCACGAATCAATTCTTACTACAGAGATTTACACTCATCTTGATAGGCAGTATCTCAGGGATACAATTATTAGGCTTCATCCTCGATCCTTAAAATGAAAAATAAAATTTGGTTTAATTTTATTGCAACAAGACAAGGTGGCAGTTTATTTGGAATGCAGTAAGACATCATGGCATAAAATCTCGTTTGGCATTTCTCTTGAATATATAGAATTGACGGTGCAAGTTATTAGCACCAAAAAAATAATCTAATGTTTAATTAATAAATATGGAGGGATTTGCTATGATACCAATGTTAAGAACAAAAACCGGCAATATTCCAAGCCTTGTAGATGCCTTTTTTGGCGATGATTTTCTGTCGAACTTTTTCGATAGCTCTAACTTGGGTACTGTTCCAGCAGTGAATATCCTTGAAACAAAAGATGACTTTGCCATTGAGTTGGCTGCTCCAGGTCTTGAAAAGAAAGATTTTAAAGTGGACATTCACAATAATTTACTCACAATTTCGTGTGAGAAGGAGATGAAAAACGAGGTAGAGAACGAAAAGATTATGCGTAGAGAATTTAGTTACTCAGCATTCAAGCGTAGTTTTACTTTACCCGAAGGAGCAGATGGCGAAAAAATAAAAGCTTCTTACAAGGAAGGAATATTAAAGATTAACATTCCCAAACGTGAAGAGGCAAAGGAAAAGCCAGCAAGGCAGATATCAATTTCATAATTTAAAGGGTTTGGAATATAAAAAGGCGGGACATCCCCGCCTTTTTTTTATTTTTATAAGACCTTCATATATAAATATTTGTTTTTTTAAATAAAAAAATTAAATTTGTTTTACCATATCAGAATATTGCATTCTATGATTTATATATTCGATAAATAGGCACATTTTTAGTAAATATTACTAACCAAATACTTCAAGCTATGATTTCAATTCTATACACATTTAATGAGCTCTTTATGCCGTTGCCTTTGAATATTTTGGAAGATCCTGATTTCTTAATTAAGTATGCTTTCCTCATTATTTTCATTGGTTTATTCATCTTTCTTGCACTATTAGGTTTTATAAGGGCAACAATAATGATAATAAAACCTGATTTTATTTTAAACCAAAAGAAAATTCAGGATGATTGGTCGAGTCGTACATCGGTTACTTCAATGCTACTACCTGTATTGGCATTTTTCATTTTTCTTTTTAATGCTGTTGGGTGGATGGTTTATGGGATCGTAACAATCTTTGAATTTATTGCCTTTATATTTAAATCCCTATGGAGAATCATTACTTGGATCGTTTTATGGATTTGGAACGAAGTAATTCATCCTGTAATTTTCTTTATTGTTAAGTTAGTTTGGCATTACCTCATAATTTGGAGTTGGCGATTTTTTAAGTTAGCCATTACGAGGATTCCTGAAGCTTTTTCAGTTAGTACGTTTAGAAATGGATTTATATCCGTTTTGGGAATTTCATTTATTGTTTTCTTCCTTTTATACCTCACCAGTATTTTGGAACAGGAGTGGATTATTATTGCCATGACCTTGCCTTTCCTTTTGAGCATAGTATTTTTTGCAGGATATACACTATACAATGATTCCAAGCGAAATTTTAGCGAGTATTGGTCACTTTTATCAACCTCGCGACATGCAGTAATGATATTGATAGCTATACTAAGTACAGCAGTAATTCTATTGCTACATATTTTTGCTGGAACAGCAATTCAACTTCCAGTTCTAGGAATTTCATTTCCAATAGTACAAGTACTCCTAATCATATTGGTTATAGCAATACTATCATCGTTAATAGCCAATACAATTTTACCTGCATATTTGGTTTCTAAAGGAGGAGAGTTTGAAACGAAGGATTTTTTAAAAAATACAGCAATTCGATTACCACGTTACATCGGTGCGGTTCCTTTTGTATTATTTGGGGGGGGAATTACATCCTTAGCAACTCTAATTATTGGAGGCTTTTTATGGTGGTCGACAAATGAAATTAAGCAAGGTTTCAGTGAAAATGCAATGAACAAAATGCAAAATGAACTATATAATTATAATGCTGATTTTTATGCATTTGCTGATACTGTATCGCAGGTTAACCGTGCGAAGGAATATCCAATTAAAAAGTTAAGAAGAATTGCGGTGTTAGAATCTCGAATTTACACTCTTGATTTTTTTAGTGAAAATTGGTATGAGGTGATGTTTAACCTTTCATCAGGCGTTAGAAGTGTAAAAACTCAAAAAAATATAATTATTTCTTTGGAAAGAAAGTACAAGGATGATTATGAGAGAATTACAAAGGAGATATCAGACTTAGATGCTAAACTTTGCGAAATTAAAGCAGCCTTTAATTCTGAACCCGAGAATTCATTACATTCAAAAAATATTGAAATAACACAAAGCAGTATAAGAAGTTTTAGGCATCAATTAAATAAGCTGGAATCAGCTTTTATTTTAAATGTTAGGCTAACTGAGGCAACGATTCGTTCTTATAGAGCGACAAATTTCATGTGGATTGTTGGTTCTTTTTTCGCCATGCTTGGATTAGTTTTACTAACAGCCATTGTTCTTACTCCTTTTTGGGTTTATAGAACCAAAACCTATTTCGATTTATTTGATTACCATCACGAGGGAAAATCTTACTTAGAAGAACAGATTGAATATTACAAGGAAAGAAATGTAAACCAACCTTTACTGGGATTCTTTGTTGTAGTAATTGTAATTGTTTTAGCATTAATCGTTTTATAAGCATTTAAAAAAAAAGGAAGGGCTTAGCTAATACAAAGCTAAGCCCTCCCTTTTTTTATGCTTGATTATTCAATATAAAAATTTGTAAGCTCTTTAGATGTGACGAAATCATATTCGGGGTATTCATAAATGGGAAGCCTTGCTTCAGTTTCCCCTATGGAATATCCCCATATGCTTTCATATTCAGCTATATCCTCACCAATATCTTCAAGTTGTCGTAAGTACTCACTAATTGATTTACTTTCAATAATAATAACCTTTCCCATTTTATGAATTATCGGGCTATGGCTACGAGTTTGATCATGGTCAAATTGTAAAACTCTACGCCCATAACGAGTAACACCTATAACCCTATAAGTTAAACTTTTACCCACTCCAGGAAGGTTTAGTACATTGCGATCGGTTGCTATAAATGGAAGACCACCTTTCTGCATCATTGCCGTTAGATTATCGTCCATGTGCTGAGGATCAAGGGTAATTTCCTTGATCTTTTCGATGTTTTTTTCATTTATTGTTCCAAAAACCTTTTCTTCAATTTGCTCCTGCACGGCACGTGCATTTGTGGCAAAGTTGAAGTAGTTTTCCATGTAACCCTTAACAGAAAAGGTGTAGTAAGGGAGAACACCAATTTCATTGAGTGTTTGCCTTAATTTGGCTGTATGCCCTCTACGTGAAGATGCAGTTGTAAATACATGTTGATTGGTTATCATCCAGCCAGATTGAAGAAAGAGTTTCATGCCCTCTTTTACTTCAGGTGTTATTTCCATTGGAGATTCAAAATGTGTTTGAATTACAAACTGCTTTATGCCTACTTCAATAGCTTTCTGACGAAAATCTGAAAGAATTTGAATGAGTTCAGGGGTAATTCTTTGTGGTAAATAAGCAGGTAATCGGGTTCCCAGCCTAACCCTCACAATTTCGGCAAGTTTTTCTCCTTTGGGAAGAGATTCGTTTTTTTGCTTTTTACGGATGGCCATATCCAGTATTGCATCTAGCATCTTTTGCATGGAAGCGTTGGAACTCATAAGGGCATCTCCACCCGTAATTAGGATATCCCTTAGCTGGGAATCATTCTCCCAGTACTCCATAATTTTCTTAAGTTGGATGTCCCACGATTCGTTAGGTTTTAGCTTATCGAGGTTAAAATTTAGGTTACCTCTCTGAAAATCGTACATACGCTGGCATGAAGCGCATAATCCTCCACAGGCACGGCCCATTGTAGCTGGAATAAGAATGGCCACTTCAGGGTAACGACGATGAACATTATGGTGTGTTGGAAGAATCCATCCTGCTGCATTGGGTTTTCCAGGTTCAACTTTATCTTCCTTCTCCCAAGCCACTATATATCCAAATTCATCAACGAGTTGTTGACTATAAACAACATAATATCGGATGGCTAAATCGGCGCCTATGGCAAAATATGGCACCCTTACATGCAGCAGAGAAAGGTAGTACGGGTTGACAAAGAAAGGAATGCCAGTTTTCTCTGCGCTGTAAAGAATCTTCATGGTGTCAGGGTCAAGGGAATTCCCTAGCAATTCATTTAGCAATTTTGGGGATCTTACAGCAAAACTAAGATGAAATCTATAGTCATCCCACCACTCCAACATTTGCAAAAATTTTTGCTCGTGCGAAAGCTTAGGGGCAAAGGAGTATCGTTCACTTTTTATTTCGCCAGAATCTATCTTTTCAATAATTATATTGATGATTCGCTCCCGGTTTTCCTCTCTAAGTTTAACAATACGAGGGTCAAGTCCGTTGGGGAAACGTTCCATCCATTCGGTAAGATTATCCTTATCGGGAAATTTACGTTGGTATGTTCCGGCAAATTGTCGAAAAAGGTAAAGCATATCCTCAAAGAAATATGGTTTTGCACCTCCGGTGCCAAAATTCACGGCGAGCCATATAAGTTTAATGGGATTACTAATGGCGATTTCTCCACGCAGGTTTAAATCCTCGTACTCTCGACCTGCATTGTCAATATAGTCTAGCAACCTTATGGCAGCATAATCCTGCCAGGTTAACTTTTCAAATACTTCTCTGCCTTTTTCAGTTACTTTATAAAAGCCGTATGCATTTGGACGCTCTTTTAAATATTTCAGCACCCAATTACGAACACCAATAAGTGCTTCAGTTTCGTTGCGAGCATTTCGCATAATCTCCTCTAACTTGGGGTTTTCCTTTAGCAATTTTTTTAGGAGTTTATGCGATTTTACTGTAATCGCAATTTGATCGAGTTTCTGATTCTCTGTCATATTTTTATCTTTTATAATAATTTGAATATCAATTTATAATGAATAATTATTCTATAAACAGAACTATTTATTGATAAATTAAAGATCTAGTTTATTTGCCATGTAAGCAATATAAGTTTTTTTAAATTTTTTTCCAATTCGAATTATGGAAAACAATGGCTAATTGAAAATTGTGGAAAAATTATGCTTGAAACAGATTGTATGGCAGAGTAATTCTATTATATTAGCATGGAAAGGTTAGCTGATATTAATAAGCTATAAAATAGTATCATAAGTGTTCAACTTTTTTAAAGCCTTCGTTGTTTTTACATTTTTATTATTTCACTCTATAAGTGTAGAGTGCAACAACGACAGTATTATTCGTCCTTTAAGCTATTCATCAAGATTGCATTATGGATTTATTTTTACCCATACGGCTGTTCTTCATCAGTTTGCCGATCGAAATCCGGCAGGTTTTGAGGTTGATGTAATGAGGTTAAATAATGCTCAAGAGGATTATGTTCAATGCAACTGTTGGTCATATACTGGCGTTAGTATAGGTTTTGTTAACTTCGGATTACCAAATATCTTGGGTAATGCATTAACATTAAATGGGTTTGTTGAACCTGTTTTGCTAAACCACAAATTGCTAATGTTAGATCTCCGATTAGGTACTGGATTAGCATTTCTTAGTAAGGTTTACAATGCTGAAACAAATCCTACAAATCAGTTTTTCAGCTCCAAGTTAAGTTTTACCCTTTTAGGAGGGTTAAGATTAGTAGTTCCCATTAATGAACGTTTTCGTATTGAGGGAACAAGCTGGTACAACCATATTTCCAATGGTGGCATTAAACAGCCCAATAAGGGTATGAATTATCCTACCTTCTCATTAGGTTTAAACTACTCTCCCTATAGGGAGTATTTCTTTGATAGGAATATAATGAGCTTAAAATCATCAAAAAGGAATAAAAAGGTTTTTTTACGCTCATTCTTTTCAGGAAAGGTACAGAACGAAACGCCTGAATATCCTTTAGTTTTCTGTCCAATCAGTGGGTTTAGCGGTGGGTATATACATCCTTTTCGCACGTTGTCATTAATCTCATTATCGATGGGAATAGAGCGAGATGGGTATTTGAATGAATCGTTAAGAAGGAATGGACGAGAAATTCAGAAAGGGATAGTGGATTTAGCTCTTGGCTATGGAGTTAGTGCGGGTAATTTTTCTTTCCTTTTACGGATGGGTTTATACATTGTAGCTCCAGCTAACCAAAGCGATGTTATCTTTCAGCAGTACGATCTATTTTATAGCATAAACAGTAGACTTGAAACAGGAGTTTACCTTAAAGCTCATCGACATGTGGCTGAGCATATGGGAATAAGCCTATTTTATAACTTGTATTCACAAAACTAAGTTTTACCTTTTCCTTTCATAATCGAGTGGTAATCGAGGTAGTAAAGCATTTTAAATGAAATGCTATTGATTTGACTTGATTCAAGAATTCCACTCCAATTATGCAGAAATCCTGATCTAACATCGCTATCAGATGTCTCAATGGCATTTTTCCAAACAACAGATAGGATACTACCGGGAGCAAAGTTCCATTGGTAGGTTAGGTCAAGGTTAAATAGGTTGTAATTTATTTTTTTTGAATGGGTATAATTATCGAGGGGTTCGGAGAGAGTTCCGTCTAAATTCAGCTCATGGTAGCTATTAAAGTCCAGCCATCGCCAGTAGTGTCTTGCCCTTAAATTTAGAAATGAGTTTGCAGTAAACGAAATTAAGAAATCTAGAGTATTTGTGAGGGTTGAGACATCACGCAGCCCCATATAAATAGTTGAATTATCATCCGTTCTATCAACATAGCCAATACTATTTTGCGAGAAATCCTGTCTTATTTCATACACCAAAAAAGTGTTGTTGCTAAACCTTATACGGGGTGAAAAACTTACATAGTAGTTGGAATAATCTAATGACTCTCCTTTAACGTATCCTACACGTGTATCGAAGGCAAGTGGGTTGCGGTAATCTGTTGAGGAGTAAAAGCTGAATGAAAATCTTCGGGGTAAAATAACCATTCTTCCATCAACACGAGGCTCATCGTAATCATGAACTTTTTTAGGATCCATCCAAAAATCGAAGCTCAAAAAATGGTACGTTTTAGCTACGGTAGTTCTTAAGCTGATGTAAAAATAGGACGAATTGTATATTCTTGGTTCATGCAGCATCTTGTATGAACCTCCAACCCAACTGGTCCAGTTTAACAGGCGCCAGAAAGGCTTATATATTCTATAACCAACACTACCACCATTATTAAATTCATTGGCTTTCTGAAGGAAACCCATGTCATTGGGGTTGTAGTTTTTGCTTTCGGTATTACTCCAAATGTTGTATAGAAAATTACCCGAAGTTTTTTCAAATTTTACAAAATGATAATAGCCATATTCAAATGATTCCTCATTAAGCTGACTTAATGCTCCAATCCCCGAAAAGGCATGGCTATTAGTTTTGTCACGAAGTACAAAATCAGTTCCGGTTACATTTGCAAGGTATTCTTGTTTAAGGGTAATTAGGTTAGTGTTAACAAGGCTTATGTATGAGTTGTATCGAAGGGTTTGATCAAAAACAAGCATGTTGTAATTGGTGAATCCTTGAGTAAGAATATGTCTTTCATCATTTGATAATGTGTCACGAATTGTAGCGTATGTGTTTGAGGTCATAGCGTTGAAAAGGCCTACTCCTAAACCATTACTTGTACGACCTGATATTTTGGTTGCATTGATCATTTTTGTTTCCAAAGGATTCTCTACGACAATTTCATTTTCGAGCAGTTCATCATCAGAGATGTTATACCCTTTGGGCTTTGAACCTATACGCCTTGAGTAGAAAATGCCCCCCTTCCGAAAAAGATCCATCCCTTCTGTAAAAAAGGGACGTTGTTCGCTGTATTGTACTTCATAAGGTGAGATATTTAGCACTTTATCATCCGATTTTACCTGTCCAAAGTCTGGGATTAGAGCCATGTCAAGTGTGAAACTTTCAGAGATTCCATATTTTAAATCCATTCCGCCATTGAAGCGGAAGCTTACAGATTCTGTATCGGGATACTTGTTTAGGTACGATGAGATGTAAGGGCTAAAGGAAAGTCTAATGGGTGCATCAATATTGCTAATGCCAGCCAATTCGCCCGATTGGTTTACAATACCCGAAATAGAATTATCGATTGGATTCCACGAACTCCATTCGTTGTATCGTTTTATTAATCTCCTAAAATTTATGCCCCAATTTTCATTTGTACGGCTTGAGAATCTTAGAGCGGAGAAAGGAATTTTAAATTCTGCAATCCAACCGTTTTTAGTAATTGTAACCCTGGAATCCCAAACAGCATCCCAGCTACGATCCGTGCTTGTTCCTGTATATCGGATATCTGTTTGAACTCCAGATGCAGAAACGATAAACTCAAAGTAGTTGATTCCATCGTTGTAAGGGCTTACTAAAACAGTGAAAGCATCGGCTTTAACCCGGTCAGAATTGTCCCGTTGACCTAGTTCTCGAAAAATTTTATCAGGTTCATCGTCATATAGAATGGCACCAATGTATATTGCATTATCATCAAACAAAATCCGTACTTCGGTTTTTTCTGAAGGGAATGAGCCATTGAAGGGCTCATATTGGGTAAATTCATCTGCAATTTTAGCTTCGCCCCACATTTCTTCATCCAGATTTCCGTCTATTCTAATATGTTCAGATATTCTGTGAGCTTCAATGAGTCGTTTACTATTAGATATGCTTTTTACACCTTTAGAAAAAGATGTAAAGTGAAAGAAGCATAGAAAGGGGAAAAGAAACAGAAATCTTTTTACCATCAATTGATCCTTACAATTTTATATACTTTTATTATTTGAAAAGCTAATTTAGGAAAGGTTTAATATATTTTACCTGCAATATGATATGATTTACATCATTAATTATATCCATGAAGTTTACTGGTAATAAATAAAAAAATGGTTGTTTTAATTAAATAAACCAACCATTTGCTGTTTTGAGATCTGTGTAGTTAAAAAAAATTAATTATTTTTTTGAGTAATCCAGCTAATAATCTCTTCGGAATCGGGTTTTTGACGTGGCGGTATTGTCATAACCATGTGCCCTTCCTCATCGATAAGAAATTTTTGAAAGTTCCATGTAATATCTGTATCTAAAACTCCATTTTGTTCCTTCGATGTTAGCCATTCGTAAAGTGGATGTATATCCTTTCCTTTAACCGACAATTTAGCCATCATAGGAAATGTTACACCATAGTTTTGGCTGCAGAATTCACGAATTTCTGTGTTTGTGCCAGGCTCTTGATTCAAGAAGTTATTGGCCGGAAAGCCGATAATAACGAAATTTTGATCTTTATACTGGCGGTAAACCTTTTCAAGCAGTTCGTATTGGGGTGTTAAACCGCACTTGGATGCAGTATTCACTACCATAACCTTTTTGCCCTTAAGCTGCGAGAGGGGATAGTTTTCTCCCTCAAGAGTTGTAACCGTGAAATCGTGAAGGGTTTTGGTTTGAGCCATTATAAAATTTGCCGCAACGATTGTTGCTATAAACAGGGTTATTGTTTTCATTTTGGTTTAATTTTTTTTGATAAACTTATTTTAATAAACAATTAAACTAGGAAAAAGTTTACAAATAAAAAATGGCTGTCAAGTGCTGACAGCCAATATTATATGAATGTGCAATTTGTTACAAAGGTTCAGCAGGATTCATTACATTCCATTTTTTCCATGCAGGAGTTCTCCAGGGTTTCATGTAGCGGAGAATATGATCATCATGCGGTTTTGCGGTTACGTACTCAAAATCCTCCTCAACAACACTGCTGCGTTTGTTGGATGTGCCACCATAGAAAGCTTCAAAGTGCCGATACTTCACGATGAAAGTTCCGAACGAGGCCATTGCTTTGGGATCTAACTTAATGGTTATTGGGTTTGGAAGGGCGAAGTGTTGCCGAACGTGATAGGGCAAATTCTCATAGGGAGCGTACCTTGTCAACTCTTCTTCCCCAGTTTTACTTCTGTGTTCATCAAGTTTGTCAAAATCAGTATAAACATGGTAGAACCCTGTTAACGTATATTCACCAGCAGGAAGGTTCTCGGCATAATAAATATTTGTGATGTCGGCCCCTGAGTCGTAGTTACGGAATGGAATCTCTTTGCCATCAGGACCAGTGACAGCTGGTGCCCAACCGCTCCACGCAACATTGTTGGCCATAATGATCTTTCCTTCGTCCTCACGGCCAAACTCAAGAGCGATTAAACTCATATCATCCGAACTGGGTTTGTCAACCTTTGGGAATAGTTGTGCCTTTGCAGTTAATAGCGTTACGAAAAATAACGCTGATGAAACAATAGCTAGTTTTTTCATGATTGATCCTCCTTATTGATTAATAAAAATTATATAATGGTTTGTGTGTTTAAAAAGTCAATAATCTTTTGATTATCCTCAACCCCAACAGGAACTGCGTCGGAGTTGCTAAGTGTAATAAACGCACTGCACTGTACAATGCTATTTAAATGTTGAAGGTTAATTAGATGGTTTTGGTGTACCCTGAAAAACCTATATTCGCCAAGTATATCTTCAAATAAATCTATGGGGATAGATGTAGAAACAAAACCTTTATTATCAAAGTGAATGCTACTTTCCATGGAATTATTCTCAATCCGAACAACTGATTGAAGTGTAAAGATAACATATTGATCGCCATACTTTAAGATTTCCAGATTGCTATCGCACTGCGATAAAAGAGGATTATGGTTAGTCCATTGTTTTATGTTATCAATATCTTTTGAATAGCTTGAGATTTCAAACCAAGTAATAAGCGAATTACGATCACATTTATCATGCTGATCCAAGTCAAATTCTAATGATGTTATGAGTGCTTTTAGCATGAAGTATTTTTATGCAAGTATAAAAATAGAACATGCTCAGAAAAAGGGGTAATAACTATTTGTTGGTATTGGATGAGAATTCGTAGGCTATTTTTTATTTGATAAATAAAATCAACTACAAATCTTCAAGAAGTTTAAATAGCTGATCCCTTTTTCTAACCGAGATGGGAACGTTTTTTCCATCGTAAAAAACCAGCACACCTCCATCAACCTTATCGACCCTTACCACGAAGTTTAGGTTTGCCAAATGACTTTGATGAACGCGGATAAAACCGTATTCCTGCAACATGTCCTCAAAATATTTTAATGGCTTTGATATCAATATTTTGGGTTGATTATCAAAGTGAACCCATGTGTAGTTACTGTCGGCTTCGCATCTAACAATGTTCGACAAAGCTACCAGGTGGATACTATTGGCAGTTTTGAGAACGATTTTCTTTTTCGATAGTCCTGAACTTTCCATATTCTCGAAAAAGGCTTTCAGCTTAACGTTAATATCATCCTCCTGACCCATGTTCTCCTTAAGTTTTTTAAGAGCGTCTCGTAACTCGTTGGTATTTATTGGTTTAAGGATATAGTCGAAGGCTGAAAACTTTATCGCCTCAAGGGCATGCTCCTCGAATGCGGTTACAAAGATCACCTTAAAGTCGATTAGTGGGAAGCGTTTCAGCAAATCGAAACCGGTGCCATCGGGCATTTTTATATCGAGGAACACCGTGTTGGGCTTAACCCTTGATATAAGTTCGTAGCCCTCATCAACGCCAGCTGCCTCGCCGGCAATGGCCACCTCAGGGAAGAACTTCTCTAAGATCATTCTAAGTGATTCTCTTGCTCTGGGTTCATCGTCTACAATCACTGCTTTTATCATCTGATTAATCTTTTTGTTGATTTTTATTGATCAATTACTTTTACAGGAAATCTTAACACAACCCTAGTGCCCTCTTTTCCTTCGGTGTTTAAGTCGATAATTGAAATTCCAAGGTTTGCTTTTCTGGATGACGATATACTTTTAATACGTTCACTAGTAATTGAGGTTGCATAGCTTGTGTGAGTCAATCTTTTTTGCTTATTAATCTCCTTCGATTTTTCAATTCCAATGCCATTATCTTCAATGGTAATGCTAACTATGCTATCGATAATGTCAATGCTTACAATAATTAGTCCCTTATCATTCATATGCATAATTCCATGCTCAATGCTGTTTTCAATGAATGGCTGTGCAAGCATGGGAGGAACCATAAGATGAATTCCTTCCACTTGGGGTGAAACCTCAATTTTATATTCAAACTTATCAGGGAATCTAAGTTTCTGAAGCATTAGGTATAATTCTAAGGTTTTGATTTCCTGATTAATGGGGATGAATTCCGATCGGGAATTCTCAAGAATCAGACGAACCAATCTTGAAAATGAAGATAAATAGTTCCCTGCTTCTTCGGGATTATTGCTATACATAAAGCTTTGAATAGCCGATAGGCTATTAAAGATAAAGTGTGGATTCATTTGGGAAATTAATAATCTTTGTTCGAGCTGTACACTAAGTCTATCTAATTTTAGCTGGCGGATGTATGTATACAAGTATGCTGAAACACCACCAAGAAAAAGTAGGAAAACAAAGGCTCTAAACCAAATTGTACTCCAGAATGGAGGCGGAATAATTATTAATAGCTTAGAGCTGTTTGGCGAAGTTGCCTCATTGTTAAATGATGTATTTACCTCAAAAAGATACTTTCCTGGAGGGATGTTGGTGTAGGAAGCGTTTGATGATGTGGTTTCAACCCACTGAGGATCAATTTTGCTTAACCTATAGCGAAATGTTGTTCCTGGTATTAGCCCAAAGTCTGCCACAGAGAAATTGATCTGAAAAAAGTTTTGAGAATGGTGTAATTTTATGCTGTCATTTTTGGAAAAATGATAACGAACAGGCTTTTCAAAAATGTTGAATTTTGTAAAAAAAACTTCTTCCTGCTTTTCGATATCTTTGGTTATGGTTTCTGGATTAAAGAGAAAAAATCCTTCGTTAGTTCCCCATGCAAGTCTACCATCAGATAACCGGACCGATGATGTTGAAAAATCAATAGAAGGAATGCCATGGGATTTATTGAAAAGATGTAATTCCCCTTTATTGAAATTTATCGAAACCAACCCTTTATTTGTGGCAGCCCAAAGTAATCCTTGAGAATCTTCAAGTAATGAAAAAACTTCCTGATTATTTATTAATCCATCAAATCTAAATACAAAATCGGATTCTATATACGATAAACCCTCATCGGTAGCCACCCATATTTTCCCATCGGATGTTTGTAGGGTTGAGTTTACCTTGTTACCCTGAAGAGAGTAGGGGTTGCTGTTGGCAATAAAATGCGTAATATTACCATTTTCCCTATTAATTTTGTTGAGCCCTCTATCAGTGGTTCCAACCCAGATGTTACCTGCATTATCTTCCATTAAAGTTGACACAAGGTGTGAACTAACTCTGTTATTACCTGGCAGATTTGTTTCAATGACTTCTCCTTTTTTTAGTACGATTTGAAAATGACCATTTTCATTACCAACCCATACAGTATCTTGTCCAAACATTGTGGCAGTATTCATGGCAGGGTTGAAATCGTTGGGGGGGGCAATTAATTCTATCTGCTTAACTTTTCTCGATGAAATACAATTACTGTAAAGCCCAAGGGGAGTAAAACATATAATTGAACCATTTTCTAGCATTACAAAACTAAGAATGGGTGAATCAAGTATTTTTGAAGATTGTGAATAACTGAACTTACCTGCTAAAAGTGAGTCGATACTATAACAATAAAGACCATTTTGAGTGCCAAACCATGCAGTTTTATTATCTAAAACAAAATGGTGAATTCTGTTAGGGGCTTCAAATGGAGATAGCACATGCCATGTTTTTTCAAATTCTTTTTTTGATTTCTTAAGAATGAATAGATTAGAATCACCTGAAACAATTATTGAACCATCTTCAGCAACTTTTATGTTGTCAATGTTTTCTCCCTGGATGCTATGGTTATATATTAGTATAGCATTAGAATTAAAAATTAAAACCCTTTTGTTTTCGAGGATATAAACATTACTATTTTTGATAGCTATAGATATAGGGTCTAAATTGCCGTTATAGAATTGAAAGAATCCTTTATCCAGACTATAACCAATAATACCTTTTTCCGTTCCAAATAGAGTTAGCCCATTTCCGTCAGTTTCCATGCAGGTAATGTTATCGAACGAAAAGGGTAAATTGTTCTTGATTCCATATTCCTCTTCATTCACAAAATTCATAGAGGAAACGTAAGCCAAATATTCTTTGCTTTTAGTGTTGTATTGGTAAATTATATTGCTTGAAAAAGATAAAAAGAATATTGATCCAAACCCATCGTTAAGAATCTGGTTAATTGATCTTGAATAAGGCTTTTCAAATGTGATGTAGTGTTTCTGAAAAACTCCTTTTCTTCTATCAAAATAGGTTGCCCCATTGGCACCCCAAAAGCCAACTAAAAATGATCCATCGTTTAATTCAACAAAAGCGTTGTACCAATCTCTTTTTAGGGATGTAGGATCAAGTATGTACTTAGTGAAGCATTTTGATTTTAAATCGAAAGAATTCATTCCTACCCCAGCCCAAAGACCAACCCAAAGAGTGCCCTGCCTATCGAAGTAAAGGCTAGATACTCTATCGGATGCGATGGCACATTTTTCCTTTGGATTACTTTTGTAATTTAGAAAATTAATTTCATCGGGTTTCCAAACATTTATACCATGATCGGCTGTTCCAATGTACAACTCACCTTCCTTACTTTGTGCCAATGAAGTAACGCTATTTGACGAAAGGCTTAAATCGTAATTAGGTATATTGTAGTAGTACGAAAAATGAGAATTTTTTTTGCTTAGTAAGCTTATCCCATTTCGTGTTCCTATCCAAATATTTCCAACTCTATCGATATAGACTTTGTTAACATGATTGTTAATAAGAGATAATGCATTGTTCTGATTGTTTCGATATATAGAAAACTCTTTGGTAATTGTATTTAATGAAACTAAACCATTTCCTGTACCAAACCATACGAAACCATCCGAATCTTCAGAAATTGAATATGTTGAGGTTGTATAAATTCGATTAAACTTCTCGGTTTCAGGAAAGAATTGGTAAATCCCATCAAGCCCTACTACAAACCATTCTCCATTTTTGGTTTCAATTATGTCGCCAATATCATTATCCCTTTTACTTTCCTTTTCAAATCCTAAAGCATTTATTGTACGAATGGTCTTATTTTTAATGTCGAATCTCATCAATGGGGTACTCCTTCCACCTAGCCATATGTTTTCATTTGAATCGTGAAATAAAGTATGATAACGATAATATGATTGTTTAACAGATGTATGAGATACATGTTCCCAGTTATTCTCTGTAATGTGGTAGGATGTAAGAGTTCCTTCAAGGGTCTCAATCCATAGTGTATTGTTAGATTTTATGTAAAGAAGTTTACGAATATGGTTTGTACGAGGAGTGTTTTTATTTTCTGTTTGTGCCATATAACGTTTAATCGTACCATTTTTAAGCGATAGTCGGCAAAGGCCTTCTGTTGTTCCAATCCATAGGTTTTCATTACCATCTTGAGCCAATGATGTAATAGTATTACCTGGTATTGAAAGAGTATCATCGAAAATATTTCTATAGTTTATGAACTCATACCCATCGAATCGGCTAAGCCCATTTTCAGTGGCAAACCACATAAAACCTCGGTTATCTTGTAAAATATCATTGATACGATTATTAATGAGACCATCCTTAGTAGTATAGTTTACAAAACGGGTATAAACATCTGTATTATATGATTGGCATACAGCTAAATTAATATTGAAAATCATTAAGATACATAAAAAAAAGGATCTAAAAGCCATAAAAATTCATGTAAGTTTGAGATATTAATGATTTCAAAAACAATATAATAAAGTTTATTATTCTGGGTTTAGATTTGTTTCCAATAGTTCTCGGAGGTTAAGGTTTGTAATATTTTCGTGAACTTTTCCTTCCACAGCAAAGGAGACAGCTCCTGTCTCTTCGGAATTAATCACAACAATTGCGTCGGTATTTTCTGTTATACCAATAGCAGCTCTATGGCGAAGACCATAAGAGGGAGGGAGGTTTGTTTTTTCCGAAACAGGAAGTATACAACGGGCAGCATGAATTAGGTTATTTTTGATAATAATTGCTCCATCATGAAGTGGGCTGTTTTTAAAAAAAATATTCTCTATTAAACGGCTAGATGTTTCGGCATTTATGATATCTCCTGTTTCAGCGTATAATGTTAAATCTGATTTTCGGGTTATTACAATGAGTGCCCCTACCTTTCTTTCGGACATGTTTCTACAAGCTTTAACTATTGCTTCAATATTAACAGGGTTTTCCATTTTCTTACCCCTTAAAAAAAATATATTTTCGAAAGAAAAGCGGTTTTTTGAAAAGTAACGTGTGCCAATCAGTAATAGGAAACGTCTTATTTCTTGTTGAAATACAATTATCAATGCAATAACACCAACCCCAATAATTTGCCCCAGTATACTACTTAGCAACTCCATGTTAAGTGCCCTCACAACAAGCCAAAGAAGGTATACAAAAAAAATACCCATAAAAATATTGATGGCAACTGTTCCCCTTATCAGCATATAAATTTGGTAAAACAGTAACGCAACGAGTAAAATATCAATTACATCAAGGACTCGAATACTAATAAAGGTTGTAATAAATTGTAAAAGCATTTGTTAAGAATGTATTGTTTAATTATTCTGCTATTGTTTCAATCTGAGTAAGTGACACCAATTTAATTGCCTGAACTGCCTCCATAACATCGTGAACCCTTAGTATTTTTGCTCCATTTAGCAAAGCTATTGTATTTAAAATGGTGGTACCATTCAAAGCATTTTCAGGTTTCAGCTCCAATGGTTTATAAATCATTGATTTTCTCGATAAACCAACTACAATCGGTATGTTTAGGATTCGAAAAGAATCCAAATTTTTAAGAATGCAATAATTATGCTCAAGGGATTTGCCAAAACCAAATCCTGGGTCAATTAATATATCATTAATTCCCAATAGATTGAGCTCATTAATCTTGTTTGAAAAGAATGAGAATAGCTCCTTTACCACATCATCGTACTTTGGATCATTTTGCATGTTCTGTGGAGTGCCTTTCATGTGCATTACTATATATGGAACGTTAAGTTTTGCAACGGTTTCGTGCATATTCTTATCCATTTCCCCTGCAGAAATATCGTTGATTATGTTTACAGCAAAATCTTCAACCACTCTTTTCGCAATGCTTGCCCTAAAGGTGTCAACCGAAACAATGGCTTCAGGAAAATGTTTACGTACAATTGCTAAAGCCTTACTAAGTCGCTTGATCTCTTCTTTATCCGATACTGGTTTTGAACCTGGTCGTGTTGAGCAAGCTCCAATATCAATTATTTTACCCCCCTGATTTAAAATTTCCTTGGCGCGCCTGTAAATCCTATATTTCATTTTAAATCGACTTCCACTATAAAAGGAATCGGGAGAAACATTGATGACTCCCATTACTAGAGGGGCTGAAAGGTCAATTAATTTTCCCCTGCAGGAAAGAGTATGCGTTGCAGAAAAGAATGAGTGAATCTCTTCCATCATTATGCTTTTCGGTTTGTTTTCGTTGCTAAAATACGAAACATTTAGATAAAATCGCCTTTAATGATCAATGTGTTTTTTCTACCTAATAACTTCTTAACTTATTTTATAAATGACTTTCGGTTTAAAAATGTAATTTTGCAATTTTGATAAATCATTACAAAAATTATATGAGTTTTATTGTCATCGAGGGACTCGATGGAGCAGGAAAATCAACCCAGCTTAAACTGCTGGAAGATTTTTTATTAAATCGGGGGAAACCATGTGAGTCCTTACATTTTCCCAGGACAGATTCTCCTTTTTTTGGCGAGTTGGTAGCACGGTTTCTACGTGGTGAGTTGGGAAAACTTGAACAGGTTGATCCATATGTAGTAGCACTTCTTTATGCTGGCGATAGAAAAGATGCTGCTGGTATTATTAACCAATGGCTAAACGATGGGAAAACCATTCTTCTGGATAGGTATGTTTACTCAAATATTGCTTTTCAATGTGCTAAACTCAACAGAATTGAAGATCAAAGAAAACTTAGAAATTGGATTTACGATTTGGAATTTAATTACTTTGGCATACCAAAACCTGATCTGAATATCTTTTTAGATGTGCCATTTGAGTTTACAAAATCTAAACTAACAGAAAACCGCGATGGTGAGGACAGGGACTACCTTAAGGGCAGTGTAGATATCCACGAAGAGAATTTAAGTTTTCAGGAGAAAGTTAGGATGGTTTACCTTGATCAAGCTGTTTTTGATCCTAATTACACGGTAATTAATTGTTCAGATCAAGATGGTGGGATGGAGGATAAGCATCTTATTTTTGATAAAATTGTAAAATCAGTAGTAGAGCGTTCAATTGTATAAAATAGAACATTAATATGTTAAGGTTTTTAGTTTGGATTTCGAGGTATTTACTTGCATTTACTTTTATTTTCTCAGGTTTTGTAAAAGGGGTTGACCCTCTTGGTTCTGCATATAAATTTTCAGATTATTTCGTTGCATTTAATCTTGGTTTTTTGGAACCACTTGTCTTATTCTTCTCATTTACTCTCTGTGCAGCAGAGTTGTATATAGGATTGCTGCTTTTACTAAGGGTAAAAGATACCATTGCCATTTGGGGTGCATTCATTTTTATGGCGGTTTTTACTCCTTTAACTTTGGCACTTGCAATTTATAACCCTGTATCCGATTGTGGATGTTTTGGCGACGCTGTAATTCTTACAAATTGGGAAACATTTTTTAAGAATATTCCAATACTTCTTGCTTCATTATTGCTTTTAATTTACCGAAAAAAGCAGATTCCTTACTTTAACACATATTTAAATAACATTTTGGCAGTTGTCTTACTGGTCATTTCTTTTTTCCCTTCTATTCATGGATATCGCAATTTGCCACTGATGGACTTCCGTCCTTACAGTATAGGAACAAATATTCCTGAAGCCATGTCGATACCACCAGACGCATCAATGGATGAGTATAAAACGACACTTTTTTATGAGAGAGATGGAGTGATTAGAGAATTTACAGAAGATAATATGCCTTGGCAAGATTCGACATGGAAATTTGTCGATAGCAAATCTGTGCTTGTAAAGAGAGGCTATACCCCTTTGATTACAGATTTTTTGGTTTTTGATTTCGATGCTTGGGATATTACCGAAAGCATTACTTATTTTCCGGGTTACTACATACTAGCAGTATCTTACAGACTTGATAAAACTAATAAACAATCATTTGAAAAGCTCAATGAGATTTACTTTAAAGCCAAGGAACAGGGTATTGGTTTTGCTTGTCTCACCGCTTCTACGCCCGACGAGATTGATCGATTCATTAGCAATACTGGTGTTGCCTTTCCTTTCCTGCTTGCCGATGAAATTATGTTGAAAACTACCATTAGGGCCAATCCAGGATTAATTTTACTTGATAGTGGAACAATAATTGGTAAGTGGCATCATAGGAACTTCCCTGATTCAAAATTTTTTGAAGGGAATTTAACATCAAAATCCCTAACCTCGCAGAGGTTAACAAATAGGAGGATTTGGAGTATTGCCATTATTGTTAGTGTTTTTGCGCTATTTTTGGGAACCCGTTTGCTGAAGGTTTTTATAAACGATTTTCAAAAGAAATAAAAATATTCTATAATATTACTGAATACCAACCTCTTCCACCTGTATTACTTCACCAGTTTCTATGCTGTAAGCAAAGCAAACTATATTCATATTGTCAACATTCCATTCTGAATTCAATATACAGTTTACACTTATGGTTTCAATGTCATCAATAGCTGCTCCATCAGGGAAAATATTTGTTCCCCATGTTCCATTCATAGAGTTTCTGAATACATGATTATGCACGTAATCTGGAATAACTCCATCGGGGTAGTCCGAATCATCATTCGTTTTTTGGGGTGATATCAATCCACTTTCGGTTAAGAAGACGCAAACATACATGCTTTCCATGGATGAAATGGCCGTGGCTGTTACAGTTACACATAACTCACGTGTACTAGTGTTGTAATCCTTGTTAATTTGAAGTTTGAGTTTTGGTTCCTGTGAAATGAGATCAGCAGCAACCGTTGCCCATTCTGTAGTTCCTAATACTTCACCGTTATTTCGATTTACTAATCCCGAAGGGTATGAATTAACCCCAAAATGGCCTTTAAGTTCTTCACCCGTGGGAGTTTTGTAGTTTATTGGAAAGCTTGCATTGGTATTGGCAAAAAAACCTGCATGGTAAGCTATAATAATAAATTGATCTCCATAAAGTTCATCGAGTTGGGTTGCAATTTTGGCACCAGCAGGACAGTTGGGGCATTGATGTCCAGTGAATTCCTCTAAAAGTACCTTTTGCAATACCTCACCTGTATCGGGTGGTTGAATTATTGTATTTGTATATGGTTCTTCTACAATATCACAGCTAATGATAATTGCCATAAAACACATTAATAATATAGGTAGCTTATATTTATTCATTTTAAAATAATTAAAAAGTAGTTGAAAAAGTGATTCCAGCGGCGTAAGCTGCTGGTACCTTACGGCAAATTCCACCTACACAAATAATTCCTTCACTTTGTTTTCCATAGCTTATCGATAGTCTATGCGGCCCTTTATTAAAACTCATATTTATAGAGTAGTAATGCTTTCTTAGGTCTTTTTCTTCATTACCGTAGTTGTACTGATCGGATAAGGAGAATGTCCATTTTGGAGCGATGGAAAACTCAGTTAAAACCATTGCCCAACTACCATTATCTTGCTTAGTTTGTAAGTGTTGGGCTTCAAACCTTATACTTTTGCGGTTTTGTAGTCTTCGAGCAATGTCAGCATAAACAATCCATGCATTAACGGGTTCTTCACCCGGATGACCCTCAATTACCGCTTTATTGTAGTATTGACTGGCAAATCCAGCAACCAATCTTAGATCACGGGATAATCTACGATTTACCTCAATTGAAATATCATGGAAATACTTTTCGTCACCAATTTTGCCAAGGCTTGATTTATAGCCCAATGTACCCGAAGTACCTATGGCAAGTGTGTCGTTAACCTTTTCTTTATCAATAGAATTAGCGATTGAGGCACTTAACTGAATATTTGTACCATATTTGCCTCCAATTTTGGTGTTTTTAGGGATTAAGTAGTTAACCTGTCCCAATGCTCCCACCTCGCCGGTGGGTTGTGTTGCATAGGGATACATACCCGCAAGACTGTACGTATGCTGTCGGGTAGTTGCTGGAAGATAGTTTAACGTGAGGTCGTTTCCCGTTGCAGTTCTGCTTGAACGGAAATCCATATTATCAATGTACTTGGCTGAAGCTAAAAACCCAAACCCTTTCGTTGAGTACGACCCGGTGAAAATTATGGATTCACCATTTTTATAGATTAGGTTGTTTGTGGCTGACGGATCGTTCACTTTCCAGGCGTATTCTCCTGAAAAAAAGAATCCTCCCGTGAATAAAGATGTTCTGGCTGAGAATGCAGCTACATTCTCAGGGAAGTTATAGAGGGGATCCCTATCCTTCTGAAACCGGCTCACCGCGCTAAAGCCAACAGTAAGGTTGGCTAAAGATTCTGGCCGGAAAAACTGGAGTAAACTCCAATCAGCATCAGCACCTCTAATAATACCAGGGCCATTCTCCCAGAAATACCTTTGTCTTCCAATCATTCCTTTGATGGTTAGCCCATTAATAGGACGAACAAGAAGTCGAAACCCATCAAAGGCATTGTCAATGCCTAAATTTTTGTCTTCGTAAGCACGTAGGATTATTCCACTCCCATACTGTTCGTAGAAGTTACCTATGGTAACCTCGTATAAACTATCTGAATAATTAACAAATCGATGGGCTATTCCTTGACCTTCATATCTTGGATCGTAACCCACAAGGGGTGGTTGATAAGCTTCGTAACGTATACCCGCATTAATTCCTTTGTACCGATAAAAAATGTTGCCATAAATGTTGGTTCGGATGTACTCAGGCACCTCTTCGGCTCCAATAATTGTGTCGCTGAAATAGTAGTTTGATTCAGTATAGATATTTCCCTGTACTGTGGCTTTCTCAATAAAATCCTGACCGTACACATTGCTAAGGCTTACCAGTAGTAAACTACTAAAAGTCGCTGCCTTAAAGAAGCTTTTACAAAAGAAGTTTTGCATTTAAAAGTATGTTGGAGAATTATTTAGGAGAATGTAAGTTTACTTAACCAGTGCCTTAATCTTTTCAAACATTTCGTATTCACTACCATCGGTATAGTTTGTATGTTGATGAACAATTTCGCCTTTACCATTTAGGATGAAGGTATGAGGAACGTTAGTTACTCCCATAGCTCGTCGAAGATCGCCATTGGAATCGAGGTAAAATTCATACTCCCAACCCCTTGCGTTTACCATTGGTCTAACGTTATTAACGGTTCTGGCATCGTCAATGGATATGGCTATTAGCTTTACACCAGTTTCGTCCTGCCAATCCTCGTAAAGATCAGCAATTGCCGAGAGTTCCTTGATGCATGGCCTGCACCACGAAGCCCAAAATGATATAATGATTGGTTTTCCCTTATTATCAATTTGTGAGGTGGAGAAATCACGCCCTTCTAAAGTTTTTATTGTAGCCACAGGTAGTTTTTGTGACCTAGCTTCTTGAGCATAAATTGCAGAATGGCAAATCAGCAGAAGAACGGATATTACAAGTAGTGTTTTTATTTTCATTGTTTTAAAATTATAGTGTAAACCAAAATGGTGTACAATTATCAAGCCTTTATATTTTCACAATGAAGTAGCCTGTTGAATTAATTCTAACATAGCCCCGATCTCCACATAAATTCTGGAGATCGGGGTATTATTAGCTGTTTGAAATAAAAAGGTACATTGATAAGATTATCCTTTTTAAAATAATCGATCTATTTAACAATTAACTTCTTCGTTACTGTATCGCCATTAGATAAAGAAATTTTAATAAGATAAACTCCCTGAGGTTGTTTGATGTTTAACTTGAGTTCGGAATGCTCAAGATTGTAGTTACTGCTAAAAATCAAACTCCCAGTAATTGTATAGATATCAACGGATACTTGACCAGCCCTATTTGGAAGGGTAATGGTGAAATTACCATCGGTTGGGTTAGGATAAATGATTGCAGCAAGTAGTTCGTTTGCTTCAACGCCTGTAAGCAGAAGAACTACATCAACAGCAACATCATCATTATTAACTAGAAGCGTTCCATTAAATGCATCAAAACCATCCTTACTAACGGTGTAGTCGTATTCACCATTAGTTAAAATAATTGAAGCAAATCCATCTTCATTGGTAGTAAGAGTTTCTTCGTTAATGGTTATCGTTGCACCTTCAATAGCTTCATCATCTTGATCAGTAACGTTGAAAGTAACGTTAAACTCTACTTTCAGCATTTCAACCTCTACAAGCAAGTCCTCACCATTTACTTCAAATTCTCCTTCAAATGTTTCGTACATATCCATTTCAACAGAGAATGAATATTCACCATCTTCAAGTTCAATGCTAACCATTCCATCCTCATCGGATATAAATGTTTCGCTGTTGATAGTAATTGTAGCTCCCTCAATGGGGTTTTCGGTTAAAATATCTGTTATCTGAAAAGTGACTGTATAGACAGGTTCCTCGATTATAACCGAAGTAGTGTATGTGTTGATTATCAAACCATCGGAAGAAGTGATAACAAAATCAATTGGTTCGGTAAAATCCATTGGCTCATACTCGTTATCTTCTCCTGGAAGTGGATAGATTGTTGCTCCCTCTGAAATGGTAATGGTAGGAGTGAGCGAAGTTATATCAGTTCCAAAGGCCACGGTAACAGTAATAGTTGCCAAATTATTTTGAACAGAAGATATTTCAACACTTAACGGTTCGGTTTCAACAAAGTCAAAATCAATGATATTAGCTGCGCTTACTGAACATTCAACCATTTTTGATTGTAAAACCTCTTTCGTTGCATCATTTTGAACAAATACAACCAGAGTTAAATCATCATACTCTTCCACAAATGTGCTTGACATATCCTGTGTGAAGGAGATGTTAAATGGCTCACCATCAACAAAGTTAACAGTTGTTCCATTTGCATCAGGTAACATTTTCATCATAACCCACTTGAATGATGTTTCTCCGTTTGAACCAACATTACCCGTTGTTACATTCTCTACTACTGCTGCCCTTAGTTTTAAACCAGAAGCTGTTATGTATGGTGTAACTTCAATATCAGCATGAACAGTTGTTCCTTCAACATAACTATTTGCGTTTATGGTGAAATATGAGTTTTTTGATTGCTGATAAGTAAAAGCATTGTTAAGACCAGTTGCAGAAGTTGCCGTTGATTCCCCACCTGTGAATAGCATGGGAACTGCATTTACACCATAGTAAACTCTTCTTACACCACCTTCGGCATTATAGTATGGATCACCGCTACCTGGCCAGTTCATCTGGTATTTAATAATGGCAAACTCTCCAAGATGATCATTTAGAAATGGGGTAAATGTATTCACATTAAATGTGTAACATGGGGGACATGTTGAGCTTGTAAACGATTCGAATAGAGGCAAATTTGGTACGGTTTGCGAGGCAACACTTACGGTTTTACTAAGGGTATTGTTTGATGGATCATCGTCATCCCCGGCTCCGTTAATATTATTTGCTAAAATGGTGATATTGTAGTTTCCTGGATTTGCCTGCCATTGCTGGTTAAAGGTATATGTATAAGTTTGACCGCTGTTAAGCGTAATCCCTGAAACATTCTCGATAATAGCATCATCATCGTTTATTTGGTACTGTATATCGAAAGAACTAATCGAGTTTACTCCTACATTTTTCAATGTAGTAACAACATCATAAGTTCCTTGAGAGATGTATGAATCAAAAGTGATTGATTCAACAGCCAAGTCCATATCATAAGGAGTGTACAGTGAAATATCATCAATAAACCAATAATCAATCTGGTAAGCGTTTCCCGAAAGAAAAAAGCAAACCTGAAAGGTTGAAGATCCAAAATCACCGTTGGTTATTGGAATATCCCTGATCTCGGGACCAATATTGCCAGTAGGTGATGATGTCCAAATATTATTCCAGTCACCTGAATTCGATCGGGTTGCTACACCAATGCTATATCCAGCGCCATAATGATCAACGAATTGTTTAAACTGAAAGTTTAAGCTAGAAGCAGAAGATACATCTACAACAGGTGAAATAAAACGTGTTGTTAAAGTACCTTGTGTGTACATAAACCTTAGTTCTGGAGCTATTCCACCTGCATTTGCACTATTATAAACAGTCCATTGTGAGGTGTAGTTTTCAATAGTCCACCCGGATGGGAGAGTACCTGAACTGAAATCTTCGCTGAGATGTTCAATTCCATACTTTGTTTGTGCTAAGAGCAAACTAGTTGATAGCAATAAACATAGAAGTAAATAGTTTCTTTTCATTGTTCTAAAGCGATTTAGTTATAATTAATAATCATTCCTGCAAATATATTATGTTGGTTTATAAAAATGGGTATTTTTGCGGAAAAATATATTAACAAATCTAAATCCTCATATATGAAAATTAATGCTATTACCATTTTTCTTTTTTTTATTGTAAGTTTTCTATCTGCTTCTGGGCAAAATCTTCAGCTATATTATAACGAGGTTGAAGTTAGTAATGCAGAGATAAATATTGATGAAATAACATCTGAAGATGAAATAAAACTAGTTATAAACATTAAAAATAACTCATCCGATGCCATTGAAGTTAAGGTTAGAAAAAATGTTCGTGAGGATATTGATGGTGCAGAGAATACTTTCTGTCTGGGGAGTTGTTTTGATCCTTCTGTAACAGAATCTCCTACATCGATTATTATTGAAGGTGGTGAAACAACAGGATCTGATGATTTTTATGTTTTGTACCTACCTCATGGAAACGTTGGAAATGCTCAGATTATTTATGAAGTCTTCAATGTTGAAGATGAAAACGATAATGTAACCGTAACGGTTAACTTTTCTTTTATTTCATTGAGTGTTTTGCTATTTTATAATGATATTGAAGTTAGCAATGGAGAGATAAACATAAATGAACCTACTTCAGATGGAGAAATCAAGGTTGTAATTAATATTAAAAATAATTCTGCACAAGCCATTGATGTTAAGGTTAGAAAAAATGTTCGTAATGATATTGATGGTGCAGAAAATACTTTCTGCTTGGGCAGTTGTTTTGATCCTACTGTAACAGAATCGCCCACATCCCTAACTATTGAAGCAGGAGAAACAACAGGTTCAGACGATTTTTATATTTTGTTTCTACCTCATGAAAACACTGGTGAAGCTCAAATAATTTATGATGTGTTTAATGTAGATGACACCAATGATATGTCATCAGTTACACTAAACTTTACTATTGTTCCTACAGGTATTAATGCTCTAAAAAAAGAAGTTTTCATAAGCGCTTTTCCCAATCCAGCGTATGGAACCAGCTTATTCATTAATTATAGCTTACCACAATTTGAACAGGCTTCCATTTCAATTTGCAATATTCTTGGCGTAGAGATTTATAATGAGAGTATTATGAATACCTCTGGTAAAATTGAGGTTGATATTAGTAGATTGCCAAAAGGGATTTATCTCTATTCACTTGAAAGCAACGGAAGAAAGCTGAGCACTAATAAATTGATGATTGCAAGATAATAATTGCTCATTGAGGCAATACTACATGCATAAAAGGGACTGTTTTTTTAACAGCCCCTTTTATGTATAAATTATAGCTATTTAACTATGTTTTTTGATGATTAGTCAAAGTTCTCCTGTGTGTTTGTTGTAATAATTAGATAAAACTACTTTATTTGGAAACCCTAAGAATTACTAGCCGTATTATTTTTTAATTGAATTAGAGTTTTTTATTACCTAAATTAATTTGCATTTTTTTATTAATTCCTTTTCCATTATGAAAAAAGTGGTATTTATTATTTTTTTGGTTAACGTTAGTTTGATGTCTTTCATTTATTCTTTTTCTTGTTTTGGTCAAATAGTTAAAGAGGCAACCCCTCCAAGTACGATTTATTCTTTCAAATTGATTAATCCTCCATTAGATTTTTCTCCAAATTTTGACTGGAATAAAATACTTGATGAGGACGATCAGGCACAGAAGCAGGGCTCACCTTTGCGAGCAGGATTTTCCATACCAATTGGAATGGACATTAACAACTCTGGGGAATGGACAAAACTGCCCGATGGAAGAATGATATGGAGAATATCGCTTTTTGCCAATGGTGCAACTGCCTTGGGAGTAGTTTTCGGTGAGTACGAACTCCCAGAAGGATCGGAGTTGTATTTATACAATGAGGGAAAAACTATGGTTAATGGTGCCCTTGGTAGCCATAATAACAACGAGGCAAAGGTTTTAAGCACAAAGGTCCTATATGGCGATATTATTACCATTGAATATATTGAAAAGCCAAATCATGCTAATAAGAGCATTATTGAAAAAATGGGGATAAAAGAAGATCACCTTCATGATGTTCAAGGAATGGCATTAAATCATGTATTGCTTCTTGACCCTAATGGCTATGTTTCTGCATCAACCCTTAGAATCGATGAATTGATTTATATGTACACTGATGTGTACGCAGTTTTTGATGGAAGCAAGCCCAATACAGGTGGCTCGGATCTATGCCAAATAGATATTAATTGTGAAGTTGGCGATAGTTGGCAGAACCAGAAAAGAGGAGTAATACATAACCTCAACAGGATTGGAACAAGTTGGTATTACTGTTCTTCTTCTTTGATGAATAATACCCTTCAGAACTTTATACCTTACGTTTTATCAGCATTTCATTGTGGCGAAGGAGCATCCGATGCTGATAGGAATGTATGGCAGTTCTACTTTAACTACGAACGCCCTAATTGTGGATACGGTACTCCACCAACCACCGATATGATGACTGGTTGCGATTTAAGAGCTCAGGCTTCCATTGCAGGGGGATCGGATATGCTTCTGGTGGAACTTAAAAGTAGCGTTCCATCTTCTTATAACCCTTTCTTTAATGGCTGGAACAGGGATGATATTACCTCAGGCTCTGGAGCTAGTATCCACCATCCAAGCGGTGATGTGAAGAAGATATCAACCTATTCAACCAATTTGGTTTCATCTAGTCCCAACATCGGAGGTACTGTCATGGCTACAAATTCTGCATGGAGAGTAATCTGGTCGTCGAATGTGAGTGGACATGGCTGTACCGAAGGGGGTTCTTCGGGTTCCCCTTTATTCAATGCCGATGGGCTAATAGTGGGTACTCTTTCAGGGGGGAGTTCAACATGTGCCAACCCAACAAATCCTGACTTTTATGGAAAGTTTGCATATCACTGGGAATCGAATGGAACAGCAAATGATCTAAGGCTTAAACCCTGGCTCGATCCGTTGGGAACCAACCCAGCTACATTGCAGGGATGGGATCCAACATGGACATCGGATGCACCTGTTGCTGAATTCTCTGCAAGTGCAACCAATGTATTCTCCGGGACTGAGATATCATTCTCTGATTTATCTACGAATGGTCCAACCGAATGGTTCTGGGAGTTCGGAGAGAATGCATATCCGGAAACTTCTACCCAACGAAACCCAAAAGTTACATGGATAACACCTGGAACATATAACGTATCGCTTACAGTAACGAATGGTAATGGTTCCGATACTGAAACTAAAACAAACTTTATTACGGTTTCAACTCTTCCCGATATACCAACTACAAACCCGGTAACAATTGGCACAGGTACAAGCACTTCTTTATACCCATTTGGTATTGATGGAAGAGTTTCTGGAGCAGCAAATCACGTTCAAAGTGTAAGCCTCTATACTGCAGCTGAGATAGGAGGGGGTGGTTTAATAAGCACGCTAGAATGGTATGCCAATACTGCACGCACAGATGTACGAAACATACAGATATGGATGAAGCACACTGCTGCAACAACCTTATCTTCGGGTACGTTTGCCAGCTATACCTCGGGTGCAACTCAAGTTTACAGTGGAACTTTTACCCCAACTCCTGCAGGCTGGGTACCCATTAATCTTACCTCAAATTTCATCTACAACAGCACCGATAATCTGCTGGTTATTGTTTACGTAAACTCAGCCTCTACTTCAAATATAACCAGTGCTTGCCGATATTCAACGGCTACAAGCAAACACCATCGATGGAATGCAAGGAACAACCCACCCACGGGTAATGGTACAGTTGATTCTAATAGACCAAATATTAGATTAACTTTCTCATCAGATTTAGCTCCCATAGCAGACTTTGGAGTTGATGTTTCATCATTTATTCACCAGGAGAATTTTGATGAATCATGGTTACCTCAAAGCTGGGCAGTGGTTAATACCCACGCAACTAATAATTGGATGCAGGGTAACCCATCGGCTAAACCATATACTAATATAGACCCCAATAATGTTGCATCTGCTATTGTGCCATGGGTTACAGGGGATCAAGACGAATGGCTTATTTCACCGAATATTAGTACTGCCGATTTTGAAGGGCAGGTTATGAAAGTTAAGTTTCATATTGGATTTAGTCGTTCATGGCTTAATCCTGGTGCCACTATGAGCTTTAAAATTTCTGATGATGATGGTGCAAGTTGGACTGAACTATGGAATGCTATAGGAGATAATACATTGCCAGATGGGTCTCAATGGGATTGGCGACTTATTGTAAAAGATATTTCCAGCTTCGCTGGGGGTAACGTTAAGTTTGCATGGCAATACGTTGGGAACGATGGAGATTTAATGGCATTGGATGGTATTAGTCTTTTTATTGAACTTGACGAAATTCTTGAGGTAAACATATTTGAAGGGGAGACAATCTCTCTTTATGATCAAACAATTAATAACCCATTAGTTTGGAAGTGGTCTGCTCCGGGAGGAACACCAACTTCTTCAGTGGAACAAAATCCAACAATTCGCTACAACGTTGCTGGACAGTACACAGTTTCACTTATAGCAGGTAATCCGGCTGGCGAGGATACAAAAACCAAGATAGATTATGTGAACGTTATTGGCCGTCCCCCGATTGCCAATTTTTCCTTCTCGTCAAATTTTTGGACGTCATCCTTCAAGCCATTTTTGCAAAGGGGTGACGATGTGAGTTTTTACGATCAGTCTATCCAGGTACCTACAGCTTGGAACTGGTCGTTTCCGGGTGGAATACCCTCTTCAAGCAGTGCTCAAAATCCTGCAAGTATTGTATATAATATTAATGGAAGTTATTCAGTTTCAATAAATTCTTCCAATGCTCATGGCTCAGATGAATATACAGTAGAAGACAACGTTTTGGTGGGAGGTACACAAGAGATCACAAAGATTAGAGAGGGAGAATCATTGACATATTACGGAACAGGAGTTGCAAACAACTATTGGCCTGGGCATAATCAATGGAGCATAACTGCTTATGCTGATAAGTATGAAAATATTCACGAAGGTACAATAACACAAGTTAGAGTATCTTCACCAATCGCAATAGGAACAGGAAAAAATGTTATCTTTCAAATTTGGGATGATAATAGTGGTGTTCCTGAAAATATTCTTGGTTCTAAAACAGTTGACATTTCTACTATATCAACCACAGCATGGAACACCATTGTTTTTGATGAACCTGTTCAAGTTTCAGGTACATTTTACGTAGGATTTGTAATTTCATATGATCCGAGCCATAATTTTACCACACATCAATTCGTAGTGGTTTGTGTACCAAGTCGTAGCGATGGTTTCAACACTGCTTATTTTCAGGAAGATGGAATATGGTATGATTGGACAAGCGGCATTGGCTTAAACTCATCCATGGCAATTCTACCTGAATTTACTTTTTCAGATAGTGGACCTATTGTAGGAGATGTAAACCCCGATGGATTTGTAAACGTACTTGATGTGGTTTGGTTTGTTGACCACCTAAATGATAACACTCCAGCAGAGTTTAATATGGCTGCAGCCGATGTTAATGGGAATGGCATAGCGGGTGAAATTGGCGATTTTACTGCGCTCATTGATCTAATTTTAAATGGTGCGAAAGATGGTCCGAGTGATATTAAATCCGATGTTGCAACCATTTATCTTAGCGAGGAGGGTTTAATCACATTTACAAGTGATGGAACAATTACTGCTATTCAGTTTGAGTTAACCCCATCAATGGCAGAAATGGAAATTAAACTTTTAGTTGAAACTGATCATAAGCTTGTTTTTAATCAACAAACAGGGAAAGGAGTGATTTATAGCATGAATAACACTACTATTCCGCATGGCGAAGTTGAACTGGTTAGTTTACATAATGTTGATATCGATAATCTGATTTGGGGAAAAGTATTAGCATCTAATATTAATCACCAGTCAGTAGAGGTAATCGCATCAAAGTATAATACAACATCTGCTTCAAATTTTTACATTGATTTTGGATTAACTATTTTCCCAAACCCTTCATATGGAGATTTTTGCGTTAAAATTTTGTTACCTTACGATGCTCAACTTGAATTTCAATTGATTGATTTAGTGGGTAGGTTGATTACTCAATCAACCAAAGAATTCAAATCACAAGGAGAGTGCCTAATAGATTTTAGGGCAGCTCAACTAATTAATCCTGGGGTTTATATCATTAGGGTTAATACATACGACAAGCTGGGAAAAATACTTGTTCAAAAGAATGAGGGAAAAGTATTGATTGTTAAATAATAATTTTATAACTTTATCTCAACATGAGTAAAAAGTAGCAATAGGTTGATGGCAATAAAAAACCATCATTTTTTGCTATTTTTATTAGTTAAGTTATCCAACAATTAACGTTATTTCAATAATTATAATATACCTGAATCTATGAAAGCATATAGGTTTTCCTTTTTATTTGTATGTGCATTACTTTTTCTTAGTGCCACAAATACTGCTAAAAGTCAGAATACATTATCAATAAATTCTACAACTACCCTTCCGGGTAGTGTAGTTTCCATTGAGGTGGTAATGAACAATGCCAACCCTGCTGTAGCATTTCAGCTCGATGTGTCAATCCCTACAGGGTTTTCCTACGATATTGGGTCAATTGCGTTAAACCTTTCCAGGATTACTAATCATGAGATTACTGCAAGCGTGATAAGTGGTCCAAAACTAAGAATAATAAGCCATTCCGTAACAAACGATGAATACACAGGTAGTTCAGGCATTATAGCCACCTTCAATTTAAATGCATCGGGAACATTGGGTAACTATTCATTGAATATTACCAATGCGGTTATTTCAGATGCAAGTGGTAGCCAAATTCTTACTGGTACAACTAATGGAACTGTAACCGTGGCCAAGGGCACACCAGATATTACCTGGCCTACAGCAGCTGCAATTACCTATGGTGCACAGCTTTCATCAGCCACCCTTTCAGGTGGTTCTGCTACTTTTGATGGGGAAACTGTTGCTGGTTCCTTTGCATACATTAACCCAACAACAGAACCTAATGCCGGTACCTATACCGCCGATGTGCGTTTTACACCTTCCAATACAGACCTTTACAATACTGTGGATGGAACCGTTGATGTAACAGTAAATAAGCGCACGCTAACCGTTACAGGCATAGCTGCTGTGAATAAAGTTTACAATGGCAATACAAGCGCAACGTTAAATTTTAGCGGTCACTTATTGAATAACGTAGTTAGTGGCGATGTTGTTAGCATAAACCAATCAAGCTATACAGCAAATTTTGACAGCAAGAATATTGGTGAAGATAAAGCTGTATCTGTAACCTTAAGCCTTACTGGCACTGATGCAGCAAACTACACATTAACTCAACCCACGGGGTTGACTGCCGATATTACGGCAAAAGAGCTAACCATTACGGGTGTTTTGGTTAATAACAAGGTATACGATGGCGATACAGATGCAACTCTGAATCTGAGCTCTGTCGCTTTACTTGGAGTGGTTGGCTCCGAAAATGTTAGCTTGGTAACCGATGGCTACGTTGCTAATTTCAATAGTAAAAACATTGGAACGAATAAGCCTGTTACGATAAGTGGTTTTTCTATTTCTGGTTCTGATATTGGCAATTACACATTAACTCAACCTACGGGTTTAACAGCCAATATAACCGCCAAAGCGTTAACAGTTTCTTCTGGTATTACTGTTGTTGAAAAAGTATACGATGGTACAACTACCGCCACGCTAAATTTTAGTAGTCCTACTCTCGATGGTGTGGTTGGCTTTGAAACTGTTACTTTGATTACGTCTGGCTATAATGCTAGTTTCGATACTAAGAACATCGGAACTGCAAAACCAGTTACCGTGAGTGGTCTGGCTTTGGGTGGTGCAGATGCATCAAACTATACATTAACTCAACCAACTGATTTATCAGGTAATATTACTGCAAAAGCATTGACAGTTTCAAGTATATCTGCTATAAATAAAACATACGATGGTACAACTACCGCTACCCTTAATGTTACTGGATATGTTTTGAACGGAAAAGTTGGCTCAGAAACTGTAACCTTGAATTCTGAGGATTACACTGCCAACTTCAACAATAAGAATGTTGGTAATGCCAAGCCAGTAACCGTAAGCGGTTTATCGTTGGGAGGAGCCGATGCTGGGAATTACACTCTAACCCAACCAACTGGTTTAACCGCCAATATAACAGCAAAAGCATTAACAGTTACGGGTATTACTGCAGATAATAAGGTTTACGATAGAAGTACTACCGCAACCCTTAACTTTACTTCGGCATCACTGGTGGGAAAGATAGGAACGGATGTTGTCTCTATCAATACTTCCACCTATACAGCAACATTCAGCAATTGGAATGTTGGAACAGGCAAAACAGTTACTGTTAGCGGATTAGGATTAACAGGGACTGACGCACCTAATTATACATTAACACAGCCCACAGGCCTTACAGCCAATATAACACCAAAAAATTTAACCATTATAGGTATTTTAGCCATTAATAGAGCCTACAATGGTAATATTACAGCAACTCTAAATTTTTCATCCGCTACATTGGATGGAACAATAAGTCCTGACAATGTTACTATTAACTCAAGTGGTTATTCGGCATCTTTTACTAATAAACATGTTGGTAATGGCAAGGATGTAACCGTTTCGGGTATCATTTTATCAGGAGATCAATCGACAAACTACACCCTATCGCAACCCACTGGCTTAACAGCTAACATAACGGCATTGCCCATAAACATTACCGCCAATTCATATTCAAAAACTTACGGTGATGATGATCCTACTGAGTTAAACTATGATGCTTCAATTTCCCTGGTTGGCGATGATGAATGGAATGGTAATCTTGTCCGAGAAATTGGAGAAAACGTAGGAATTTACGATATTCTAATCGGTACTTTACAGATAGTTGATGGAAATGAAGGGAATAACTACAACCTGAGCTATACAAAAGGCACACTAACCATCAGTACAAGAGCAATAACAATAAACGCTCAGGCTAAAAGTAAGGTGTATGGCGATGATGATCCTGAATTAACGTATACAATAACCGGTTCTATTGCTGCAGGCGATAGGGATGATGGATCATTAACCCGTGTTGAAGGAGAAAATGTTGGAACCCGCCAAATTCAGAGGGGTACTTTGAAGATTCTCAACGGCGAGGATGAGGATATGGAGGAAAACTACAGTATAACATACAATGCTGCAAACCTTACTATTACTACAAGACCAATTACCGTTACTGCCGATGCTAAAAATAAAACCTATGGGGAAACAGACCCACCATTAACCTACCAAATAACCTCCGGTTCGCTTGCCTTTTCAGATAATTTTACCGGGGCAATAACCAGAACAACTGGTGAGAATGTAGGAGTTTATGCGATTAGCAAAGGAACGCTTGCCTTAACGGCAAATTACAATCTATCATTCATTGGTGCAAATTTCACCATTTCATCTAGGGCTATAACCGTTACCGCTGATGCTCAATCTAAAGTTTATGGTGCTTCAGATCCTCCATTAACCTATCAGGTTACTTCAGGCTCATTGGCGGGTGGCGATAGCTGGATGGGTTCATTATCCCGCGTAGCAGGTGCTGACGTTGGAGAGTACACCATCAATCAGGGTACTCTTAGTATTACTCCCGGTGGCTCAAACTATACGATTACCTTCAATGATGCGATATTAACAATTACCCTAAAAGATCTTACGATCACTGCAGATGCAAAGAGTAAAACCTATGGAGCTGATGATCCACAGCTAACCTACACCACAGATGGTTTGGTGGGCTCTGATGCAGTTTCTGGTAGTTTAACTAGGGTATCTGGCAATACAGTTGGTACCTATGCAATTGGGCAGGGAACACTTAGTGCCGGATCTAATTACAACCTCATTTTCACTGGTGCTAATTTTACGATCAATAAAAGAGATTTAGCTATTACTGCCAACAGCTTTATTAAAACTTATCTACAGGAGTATACTTTTCAGGGAGATGAGTTCACTTATACCGATTTATTCTACGATGATACTATTGAAAGCATTTCACTTGCAAGCGATGGAGCAGAAGTTGATGCTGCTCCAGGAGATTATGAGATAACAATCAGTGATGCAGATGGATCAGGCTTATTAAATTATGAAATCCAGTATAATTCAGGAACGCTTACCGTTTCAGATCTTATTGAATTGAATATAATAAATTTAGTTGCAGATAGTAAAGTTTACGATGGTACTCCAAATGCAATTATCTCAAATTGGGGAACATTAAGTGGAGTTGAAACTGGTGATGATGTATCCCTGAATACTACAAGTGCAGTTGCATCTTTTGCCAACAAGAATGTTGGCAGTAATAAAACAGTTACAGTATCAGGATTAGCTTTAGAAGGGGTTGATGCATACAAATATATTATTGGTAACCAAACAACTACTGCTAGCATCACACCCAAAATGCTTACTATAACTCCAGATTCCGATCAGGGTAAGATTTACGGTAATTCAGAACCTGTAATAACCTATTTGCTTACTGAGGGAGTATTGTATGGAACAGATGCATTAAGTGGTGCTCTTTCCAGAAATTCTGGAGAAAATGTTGGTAGCTATGAAATTACCACAGGAACACTTTCTGCTGGAGGAAATTACTCCATTAGCCTCACTTCAGGCGTCATGTTTACCATTGATCAAAGACCAATTACATGGACAGCCGATGCAAAGGATAAGGTTTATGGTGCAAGCGACCCAACATTTACCTATCAGCTAACAGCAGGTTCTTATGTAGGTGTTGATGCAGACAATATCAACGGTTCTCTTTCACGAGTAGCGGGACAGGATGTTGGTGATTATCAAATACAGCAGGGTACCCTTAGCATTGGCGCAAACTATGATGTTACCTTTATTCCTGCTCTTTTAACAATTAATGTAAAGTCACTAACCTTAACCGCCAACGACATTGAGAAGGCCCAGGGTGTTGAATATCAGTTCTTGGGAACAGAATTTACTGCAATAGGACTTGTTACTTCATATGGTGATGCCATTGAGAGCGTTGAATTAATAAGCGATGGAGCTCCTGCTGGTGCAGAGGTTGGAGATTTTCCCATTTTTATTGATAATGCTTCACCAGATTCTGGAACAGAACTAGATAACTATGATATTTCTTACGTTCCAGGCACCTTGTCGGTAGTGGCTAAAATACCTCTTACCCTTGAAGGTATTATTATTCAAAACAAAGTTTACGATGGATCAACCGATGCTAACATAACAGATTGGGGTAGCGTTATTGGTATAGTTGGAGGTGATGATGTGACGGTTATATACACTGATGCAACGGCTTTTTTTGAAGATAAGAATGTGGGTAGTGGTAAAACCGTGAGTATAACTGGACTTACATTAGAGGGAGAGGATGCTCCGAAATATATCATTGGAACACAATTAGCTACTGCAAATATAACTAAACGAGGTCTTACACTTAGCAACTTTACTGCAGATAGCAAATTCTACGATGGAACAACTGATGTTGAAGGCGCTGGATTTGAAGATAATAGGATTGAATTCGATGATTTAGAGTTCACTTTTGATGCTGCTTTCCGCTTTGCTGTGGTTAATACTGCATCAGGAAATCCACGTACAGTTGATTTTACAAATATTCAGCTAAACGGTGGAGTAGATATTGATAACTATAATCTTTTAACCACTAGTGGCTCAGTTGTCTCAGCTATATATCCACGACCCATAACCATAACACCTGAAGAAGATCAGTTGAAAGTTTATGGACAGGTTGACCCCGATTTTACTTGGAACCTTACAGGGGGAACACTGGTTGAGGGTGAAGAGGATATAATAACTGGTAATCTTAGTCGCGAAATAGGTCAGGATGTTGGGCTATATGAAATATTATTAGGATCTCTGAATGCTGGTACAAACTATGAAATTACTCTTACTCCAATTGACTTTGAAATAATTCGAAAGAATTTAACAGTATCGGCAAATGATATTGTTAAATCATTTGGAGTTGAATATATCTTCAGTGGCAGTGAATTTACTGCAGAAGGCTTGGTTGTTAGTTACGGTGATGACATTGAATCAGTTGCACTTCAAAGCGATGGAACTTCTGCTGATGCCCTTGAGGGTACTTATCCAATATCAATAACTGATGTTTTTCCTTCTCCGGGAACAGATCTCAATAACTACAATCTCAATACAGTGGATGGAGAACTAACAGTACTTGATAAGATCATACTTACCCTATCTGATGTGATTGCAGAAGATAAAATTTACGATGGAACCGTAAACGCTTCTATTATATACTGGGGATCGCTTAATGGTGTGGAACCTGGAGACGAGGTTGAACTTGATATTACTGATGCAAATGCAATATTTAGCAATAAAAACGTTGAAAACAACAAGATTGTTACCATTTCTGGTTTAAACCTATCAGGTGAAGATGCTAATAAGTACTATATCGAAGATCAAACTGCTGAAGCTGATATTACACCTCGTGGTTTAATATTAAGCAATTTTATTGCAGATAGTAAGATTTACGATGGTTCAACTGATGTAACCAATGCAGACTTTGATGATAACCGTATTACTGATGATATTCTAGAATTTACTTTCGATGTTGTTTTTGTAAATCCTGATGCAGGAAATAATATCAATGTAAATTTTACCAATATTAACATAAGCGGAGGAATTGATGCAAATAATTATGAATTGAGTTCATCAACTGGTACAGCACATGCTGATATCTATCCAAAACCCATAACTGCTTCTGTTGATGAGGATCAGAGTAAAATTTATGGAGAAGCGGATCCGATTTTAACATATTCATTTGATGAGGATCAGTTGATAGGTGACGATGAGCTATCCGGAGTGCTTGAAAGGGAAACAGGTGAGGCTGTTGGAGTTTACTCGATTAACATTGGAACGCTAACTGCAGGTAATAACTACTCATTATCACTTGATAATGAGGCTGTATTTACAATTTATGGTTTGCTAACCCTCGAAGTTGAACCTCAAGGAACTGGTACTGTTTCGGGAGGTGGGCTATACCTAAATGGTGATCTAATTGATATTTCTGCAATTCCAAATGAAGGATATGTATTTGTTAGCTGGACCAATGAGGAAAGTACTGTTATTAGTACAATACCTGACTTTACATATATCATGCCCACTTCAAGTGTAATTCTTACTGCTAACTTCAGCGAAATTTTACCACAGTATGTTTTAGAGCTGAATGTTAGTCCCGAGGGTGCAGGAACAGTTAGTGGTGCTGGAGAATATATAGAGGGTGCATTGGTTGAGATATCGGCCACACCTTCTGCTGGATATCAATTTGTAAATTGGACTAATGAGGATGAGGAGATTATTAGCACCAATGAAACTTTTACTTTTAATATGCCAGCAAATAATCTTACCCTGACTGCCAATTTTGAGGAATTGCCGCCAGTATTTTATACCTTAACCTTATTAGTTAATCCTTTGGGTGCTGGTATTGCTACAGGAGAAGGTGAATACGAAGAGGGTGAAGAAGTTGAGATTACTGCTACTCCTGAAGGCGACTATGTCTTTGTTAATTGGACGGATATAGATGGGAATATATTAGAAGATGAATTTGGTGATCCCGTTGATGCTTCATTTACATACATAATGCCTGCAAATGATGTTACATTAATTGCCAATTTTGCGTTCGAAGGTCAGTATCAGGTTATCGTTACAATAATCCCAACTGGTTCTGGAATAGTTACCGGAACTGGATCATATTACGAAAATGATGAGGTAACATTAGAAGCAATTCCCAATGAAGATTACCAATTCTTATATTGGAAGGATATTACAGGTAATATTATATCTGAAGAATTGGAGTATAACTTCATTATGCCTAATGAGAATGTTTTGCTTTCAGCAAACTTTGAACTATTACCTCCACCTTTGTACACCTTAACGCTAGTGGTTAATCCAGATAATGCTGGAGTTGTAACAGGAGGAGGAGAATATGAAGAAGGGGATGAGATTGAGGTTTCTGCAGTTCCTCAAGGAGATTATTACTTTGTTAACTGGACTGATACCAATGGCAATGAAGTTGTTGATGGAAGCGGTGACCCAGTTGGTGCGTCGTTTATCTATACTATGCCTGCATCCAATGTTATACTTACCGCAAATTTTGCCATCGAAGGGCAATACGAGGTGGCCGTTGTAATCAATCCAATAGGAGCAGGTGTGGTAACAGGTGCTGGATGGTATTTCGAAGATGACGAGGTTGCCCTAACTGCAACACCAAATAATGGTTATATATTTGAAAATTGGACAGATGATGGAAACATTGTATCTACAGAAGCTATTTATGTTTTTACCATGCCAGCAGAGAATATCTTGTTAACAGCCAACTTTATACCGCTTTATACTGTGACTTTTGTTGTAACCAATCCAGACGAAGAGGCTATTGAAGGGGCATTAATAGTTATTGATCAAGAGAAAGAGCTTATTACCAATGCTCAAGGCATTGCATCCATCGAATTATTAAGCGGAACATACTCTTTCTCTGTTACAGCTGATGATTACTTCGAATACAATGACTCATTTACGGTTGATGACGAAAATATGACCATAAATGTTGAATTGGAGCCTGTTGGAATTGTTTCAAGTATTTTATCGAATTTGGTCGTATATCCAAACCCTTTTAACAATATTATTAACTTTACTCTTGCTGATAAGGTGGATAGAGTAGTAGTTACAAGTTTGGTGGGTCAAACAATTGTGGTGTTGCACAATCCAAATGGTATATTCTATGTGGATAACTTTAGATCAGGAGTTTATATATTTAGATTTATCGCAAAGGATGGAAGCCAAACCGTTCGAAAGATGGTTAAAGAATAATTATCTTTTAATGGTATTTTATGAAAAAAACATAAATTGCAAATTTTTATTAAAGCAAGTTTGAAATAGTAGACATATACCTTCCTTAAAGTTAAATTTTGAATACTATTATTGTTAATCATTAACATATAAATAATTATAAATTTTTTTATTATGAAGAATTTTTATTTTCTACTTTCTATTTTAATAATTGGTATTTGTTTTTATACTCAAAATTTATTTGCTGTAATAGCCTATCCGTACCCTGTAGAGTATAAACTTCCTGATGGTACTTACATCACAATTCAGTTGAAGGGCGATGAAAAAGTAAAATGGGCTGAAACCCTTGATGGTTTTTCGATACTTATAAATGACCAAGGGTATTACGAATACGCCATCAAGGACGATAAAGGTGACATGGTGCTTTCTGGAATTAGAGCGTTTAATGCTGATGAAAGAAATGTTACTCAAAAAGCCTTACTTTCTGGAGTGTCCAAAGGGTTGAAGTACAGTAAATCTCAAATTGCTATCTTAAAGCAGATTTGGGATATTAAGGAAAAGGAAGCAACTAAGGCTTTTCCTACTACTGGAGATAGACAGTTAATCTGTATTCTAATGGGATTTGCTGATTTATCGTTCACAAAAACACAAGCAGATTTTAATTTGCTTTTTAATCAGGTTGGTTATAATGTCGGTGGAGCAACTGGTAGCGTTAAGGATTATTACCTTGAAAATTCATACAATCAGTTCAATTTAACTGTTGATGTGGCAGGACCATATACTGCTAGTTATAATATGTCTTATTATGGTGGATCAAGTGGAACTGATAACCCAAGGCCTTTAATAGCAGAAGCAATAAACCTTGCTGACAATGATGTTAATTATGCTAATTACGATAATGATGGTGATGGATGGGTTGATGGTGTTTATGTTATTTATGCTGGTTATGGAAGAGAAGCAGGTGGTCCAGTAGGCTCTATCTGGGCACATGCATGGCAATTGGCTTCCCCTGTCCTGAAGGATGGAGTGTATCTTCAACGGTACTCATGTTCAGCAGAACTTAGAGGAAATAGTGGTTCGGTTATAACTGCAATAGGTGTTATTTGCCATGAATTTGGCCATGTTCTGGGTGCCCCCGATTATTATGATACAAACTATGAAACTGGGGGGCAATATCAAGGAACAGGACAATGGGACATGATGGCCAATGGTTCGTGGAATAATAATGGGGTTACCCCTGCGCACCATAATGGATTCACAAAGGTTTACTACTACAACTGGGCTTCAGCCACAGTGTTAAATTCAGGTACAACTATCACGCTTTTTAACGCTTCAGAGAACTCCAACAGTTTCTACCGCATTAATACAACAACAACTAATGAGTTTTTCTTTATTGAGAATAGAGAAAAACATCTATTCGATGCTTACATTCCGGGTAGTGGGATGATAATTTACCATGTACATAGCAATGTATTTTCGGCTGGTAGCAGCAATACCATTAACGATACTCACCCTCAGATGATGTACCCTGTAGCCCAGAACGCCACTATGGATCCAACAAGTACACCATCATCCTATGGAACTATTAACGCAGCCAATTGTCCATGGACAGGAACCGGCAAAACCTCATTTACAGATGCTACTCTGCCTAGTTCCAAGTCATGGGCAGGAAACAATACTGGTAAGCCCATAACAAATATAAGTCGCAATGCTGGCTCAAAAACGGTTACTTTCGACTTCATGGGGGGGGCGCAGGGAAACCCTACCAACTTTACAGCGTTGGCTGTATCGTCAGAACAAATTGACTTATCTTGGGTAAAGAGTGAAGGTCGAGATGTTTTGCTGGCATATAATACTACTTCAACCATTGGAACACCAACCGACGGGGTAAACTACTCCGCAAGTCAAGCTATACCTGGTGGGGGTACTGTGCTGTATGCCGGCGGTAATGAAACCTTTCTGCATTCCGATTTAACCCCCAATACAACATACTACTATAAGATCTGGACAAAGCTCAATTCAACCCCTGAATGGTCTACGGGTGTTTTAGAGGATGCAACCACGAGTTGCGATGCTATAGCATCATTGCCATTCTCAGAAAATTTCAATGCTTCTACATCACTTCCCGATTGTTGGAATATTATTGACCATCAGGGCAATGGACAGGTTTGGCAATTTGGAACCCACACAAGTGGCCTCACTGGAACAACGGGGAACTATGCATACCTCAATAGTGATGCTTATGGCAATGGCAATTCGCAGAACTCAGATTTGGTAACCCCACTGCTTAACCTCTCGAACTATACCGATGTTACCCTTTATTTTAACCACTATTTTCTTCAGTGGTCTGGTTCTTCTGGAACTCTTTCCTATAGCATTAATGGTGGGTCAACATGGACGCAGATTCAACAATGGACAACCACATCATCCAATCCTGCATCGTTCAGCCAAGTTATTGCAGCAGTTGCTGGACAGGAAAACGTGAAGTTTAAGTGGAATTATACGGGAAGTTGGGGATACTACTGGGATATTGACAATATACAGATTACAGGAACATTAGTTGAAAATACATATTTACTTACCCTATTATCCAATCCTGATGATATTAGCGCAGTGCTAACCGGAGAAGGCGATTACGAGGAAGGGGATGAGGTAAACATATCGGCAAGTGCAGTTGAGGGCTACACCTTTACCGGCTGGACGGGCGAGGCTGAGGATATCGCCCTGCTTGATGATGCCGCTGCCCCGGCAACATTCTTTGCCATGCCCGATAGGGATATCACCCTCACCGCCACCTACCAGGATGTGGTACCGCCCACTTACACCCTTACCCTGTTGGCCGATCCCGATGACATAGGCGCAGTGCTAACCGGAGAAGGCGATTACGAGGAAGGGGATGAGGTGAACATATCGGCAAGTGCAGTTGAGGGCTACACCTTTACCGGCTGGACGGGCGAGGCTGAGGATATCGCCCTGCTTGATGATGCCGCTGCCCCGGCAACATTCTTTGCCATGCCCGATAGGGATATCACCCTCACCGCCACCTACCAGGATGTGGTACCGCCCACTTACACCCTTACCCTGTTGGCCGATCCCGATGACATAGGCGCAGTGCTAACCGGAGAAGGCGAGTACGAGGAAGGGGATGAGGTGACCATCACCGCGAGTGCGGTTGAAGGCTACACCTTTACCGGCTGGACGGGCGAGGCTGAGGATATCGCCCTGCTTGATGATGCTGCTGCCCAGGCAACATTCTTTGCCATGCCCGATAGGGACGTTATCCTAACAGCAAACTATACGTTGATTGAGTACAATGTCTTTGTGGAGATATACCCGGATGAGGCTGGTGAGGTAACGGGAAATGGGGAATATTTTATGGGCGATCAGGTGATTGTTGAGGCAGATGCCAATGAAGGGTATCAATTCCTCAACTGGAGGAATGGTGGAACAGTAATTAGCTCAAGCAATCCTTATTCGTTCGAAATGTTGGCATCTGACATTACCCTAACCGCATATTTTATAGCCGAGGGAACCGAAACTTACACCCTCACTCTGCTGGCTGATCCCGATGACATCGGTGCAGTGCTAGTTGGTGAAGGCGAGTACGAGGAAGGGGATGAGGTGAACATCACCGCGAGTGCGGTTGAAGGCTACACCTTTGTCGAATGGATGGGCGAGGCTGAGAACATTGCCCTGCTCGACGATGCCGCTGCCCCGGCAACATTCTTTGCCATGCCCAACAGGGATATCACCCTCACCGCCACCTACCAGGAAGTGGTACCACCCACTTACACCCTCACTCTGCTGGCCGATCCCGATGACATCGGTGCAGTGCTAACCGGTGAAGGCGAGTACGAGGAAGGGGATGAGGTGACCATCACCGCGAGTGCGGTTGAAGGCTACACCTTTACCGGCTGGACGGGCGAGGCTGAGGATATCGCCCTGCTTGATGATGCCGCTGCCCCGGCAACATTCTTTGCCATGCCCGATAGGGATATCACCCTCACCGCCACCTACCAGGATGTGGTACCGCCCACTTACACCCTTACCCTGTTGGCCGATCCCGATGACATAGGCGCAGTGCTAACCGGAGAAGGCGAGTACGAGGAAGGGGATGAGGTGACCATCACCGCGAGTGCGGTTGAAGGCTACACCTTTACCGGCTGGACGGGCGAGGCTGAGGATATCGCCCTGCTTGATGATGCCGCTGCCCCGGCAACATTCTTTGCCATGCCCGATAGGGATATCACCCTCACCGCCACCTACCAGGATGTGGTACCGCCCACTTACACCCTTACCCTGTTGGCCGATCCCGATGACATAGGCGCAGTGCTAACCGGAGAAGGCGAGTACGAGGAAGGGGATGAGGTGACCATCACCGCGAGTGCGGTTGAAGGCTACACCTTTACCGGCTGGACGGGCGAGGCTGAGGATATCGCCCTGCTCAACGATGCCGCTGCCCCGGCAACATTCTTTGCCATGCCCGACAGGGATATCACCCTCACCGCCACCTACCAGGAAGTGGTACCACCCACTTACACCCTTACCCTGTTGGCCGATCCCGATGACATTGGCGCAGTGCTAACCGGAGAAGGCGATTACGAGGAAGGGGATGAGGTGAACATATCGGCAAGTGCAGTTGAGGGCTACACCTTTACCGGCTGGACGGGCGAGGCTGAGGATATCGCCCTGCTTGATGATGCTACTGCCCAGGCTACATTCTTTGCCATGCCCGATAGGGACATTACCTTAACGGCAAATTATGAACAGCAAACGATAGATACATACACAGTTACCTTCTTTGTGCGAAACCCTGAAAATTCCCCCATCGTTGGTGCTAACATTTCTATTACAGGATCGGGTAACCTAACAACTGATGCAACAGGAATAGCCATAATTCAGCTTCCTAATGGGAACTACTCCTTCACAGTCGCAGCATCAGGATATGGGAATTACAGTGATGTATTTACCATAGTTGATGCTAGTCGAAACGTTTTGGTGATATTAACTCCGGTTGGGGTTGAAACAGATGCCCTTTCTACTTTAAAAGTTTTCCCAAATCCTTTTAAAAACAGCATAACGCTCAATAATGCCAACGGGGTTAACCGCCTAATCGTAACTAATATCATAGGTCAACAGGTTATGGATATGCAATTATCAGGTTTTGAGCGCACTACTATTTCCACCGATAGTTTGCCCAAAGGTGTATATTTGATGATATTCCAAACCGAGAATGGCGAGAGGGTGATAAAGAAGATGATTAAGGAATAGAATAATTCTTTAAATATTCTAAAGAAGCTGCTATAATTAGCGGCTTCTTTTTGTATAGTTTAATAAACATCTGAATATTTAAAGTAAGTTTAGACAAAATGCATATTTTTAAAAATAATATAGAAAAATAAAGTGTGAGTTATTCAATATAAGTATTAAATATTTAAGTTCTAAATTTTGTATTTATTTTACATTTTATTTTTAAACAAATAACTTCATGTAAAATCAAAAAATGATATATAACAATAAAATATTAGTTATTATATTTTTATTTCTGATACTTCATTGCTCTCTTTTATCGCTGGCACAGGAAAAGCGTGTTTCAACTGCATATCGAATAACAGGAGTTCTCCCCAGAATTGATGGTTTAGTTGATGATGAAGCATGGCAATTGCTAGATTGGGAGAGTAATTTTATTCAACAACAACCCTACGAAGGTAAAGAGCCATCTCAACAGACCAGTTTTAAAATACTTTATGACGATGATAATATTTATGCTGCGATTATGTCATGGGATTCTAATCCTGATAGCATTGTAAGTCGTCTTTCTCGTCGTGATATTGGCGATGGTGATGCTGTTGGTATAGAATTCGACTCATACTTTGACAAAAAAACGGCATTTTCATTCATTGTTACTGCATCAGGAGTTAAGATTGATAAACTCATTAGTAATGATGGCGAGAATGAGGATGAAAATTGGGATGCAATATGGGTTGTTAAAACAAGTATTAATGATCAAGGATGGGTTGCAGAGATTAAAATTCCTTTTAACCAGCTAAGGTTTAATAAAAACAATGAACAAAAATGGGGACTTCAGGTTGGACGATACATTCACAGAAAGGAAGAACTTTCTCTTTGGCAACCTGTTCCACGTGATGCTCCAGGTTGGGTGCATCAGTATGGTATTCTTGAGGGTATTAAAGGGATAAAGCCCAAAAGGCAACTTGAAATTGCTCCCTATGTAGTTGCTAAAACCGAACGATTTAAACCTGAAGATGGAAATCCCTTTGCTACAGGTAAGCGAAATAAACTTTCGGGAGGAATTGATGCAAAGATTGGAATCACGAACGATATCACACTTGATATGACTGTATATCCCGATTTTGGACAGGTAGAGGCTGATCCGTCTGAAGTAAATCTTACAGCATTTGAAACCTATTTTCCTGAAAAAAGACCCTTTTTCATTGAGGGCAGCAACTTGTTTAATTATGGACTTTCTTTTGGAGATGGAAGCCAATCGGACGAAAATCTTTTTTATTCACGTAGAATTGGACGTACACCACAAAGATCTTTGGATTTAGCTGATGATGAATATTGTCATATCCCTGAATCGACAGAAATCCTAGGAGCATCAAAGATTACAGGCAAAAATAAAAATGGGGTATCCTTTGCAATTATGGAAGTATTAACCAATAGAGAGTATGCTCAGATTGATTTAAATGGGAATAGGCATTTAGAGGAAGTGGAACCTTACACAAATTATTTCGTTGGTAGTTTGCACAAGGACTTCAATGAGAGCAATACTCAGATTAGCGGAATAGTAACTTCTACAAATCGTTTTTTTAAAAACGAATCTCTTGATTTCCTTCATACTGAAGCATACTCAGGAGGGTTAAATTTTTTTCATCAGTGGAATAACAAGAATTACTATTTAAACTTTAAATCATATTTTAGCCATGTTGCTGGTAGCAATGAGGCCATTATTAATACACAGCGTGCTTCTGCTCGTTATTTCCAACGCCCCGACGCCACTCATGTTTCTGTAGATTCTTCAGCAAATAGTTTAACTGGACATGGTGGTAGTTTTATTATTGGGAAAGGTGGTGACGGAAATTGGCGATTTGCTAGTTTTATTACTTGGAAATCGCCTAAACTTGAGGTTAATGACATTGGCTATATTCGTAGTGTTGACGATATTTTTCAGGTTATTTGGGTTGGATATCGTTACTGGAAGCCGTTTTCAGTTTTTAGAGAAATAAATCTAAATTTCAATCAGTGGACAGGGCACAATTTTACAGGTGAATTAAGTTATTTTGGAGGAGAATTCAACGTTCAAACACAATTTAAAAATTACTGGTATTTTGGTACAGGAACAAATCCTTATGGAAGAAGTATTAACTATACTGCATTAAGGGGTGGTCCATCTTTGTACATGCCAGGTGGCATAAATGGTTGGATATGGGTTAGTAGCGATGATCGAAAAAAAATAACTTTTTCTGTTAGTTCTTCATTCCACTCTAACTTGTCGCAACGTTCCAAAAACTACTCTTCAGGGCTGGCCTATAAACCTATTAATGCTCTTGCTATTTCACTTTCCCCTTCATATTCATATTCAGAAATAAAATTACAATATGTTGAAAACATTGAACATAACAATGAAATACGATATATAAATGCTTCTCTAAATCAAGATTTATACATTTTTGAAATATGGATTAATTATAGTTTAACCCCCGACTTATCTTTCCAGTATTATGGTCGACCCTTTTTTACAAAGGGTAAATACTATGATTTTAAAAGAATAACAAATCCAAAAGCTAGTGTGTTTACAGATAGGTTCCATATTTTTGCTAAGGATGAGATAAGCTATAATGCCATAGATGAGGAGTACTTAATTGACGAAAATGCCGATGGAACAATTGATTACGGGTTTAGTAACCCAAATTTTAACTTCAGATCGTTCCAATCGAATTTAGTGGTACGATGGGAATACCGCCCTGGATCTACCTTGTTTTTAGTATGGTCCCAAGGGAGAGATTCATTTGAGAGTGACTATTATACCAATTTGAACTATAGCGCAAAGGAACTATGGGGTGTTCATCCTCATAATATCTTCTTAGTAAAACTAGCTTATAGATTTTACTAGTTTATTATCCTAATGAAAAGAGGAAATTTAGTTTCAAGACCTTTCAAAATATAAGTTAATCTTTTGAAACATATCACTATTTTGGAATTTAAAAAAATCATGATTAAACCTTATCTAAAAAATGGGATGTATATGATTGTTGATGAATAATATAATCATTTTTCTATTGCTTGTTTACACAATAGTTTTAAACACTTTATAAAAAAAAATAAATTACTTATTGCTAAGTCCAATAATAGTGTATTTTAGCTGCTGTTTTTTTAAATAAACAGTAAAAATTTTTTTAGAAACTGAATAAATTAAATAAAAACTTAAAAAACCAAATCCTATGCTACACGAACCTGCTGTTGAAGTTGGAGCCGATTATGCGTCAAAAAAGAAAACACGGTTAGGAGTAATCCTGTTTACTGTATACGCTACTATTTATGCTCTTTTTGTACTCTTTGGATTGTTTTACACCGATTTATTAGGTTTAAAAGCAATTGGTAATATCAATCTTGCCGTAGTTTACGGAATTGGACTAATCCTTTTAGCTGCAATAATGGGTTTTGTTTATAACCTAGTTTGCTCAAGAATGGAGGATCAAATGAATGGAGGAGCCAAGCTATGATATATGAAGTTTCCATTTGGGCTATCCTGATATTCCTGATTTTTGTTGCGCTTGTTATTGGTTTATCATTTTATTTTGGTTCAAGAACAAAATCTGCAGCCAGTTATTATGCCGCAGGTGGTACAATTCACTGGGGTGTAAATGGAATTGCATTTGCCGGTGACTATCTTTCTGCAGCCTCTTTCCTAGGTATTTGTGGAATGATTGCCTATGCTGGTTACGATGGATTTCTATATTCAATTGGATACCTTGCTGGATGGGTAGTTGCTCTTTTCCTTGTGGCAGAACCTCTGAAAAGGCTTGGGAAATATACATTTACTGATGCTCTTGACTCAAAGTTCAATTCAAGAGGTATTAAACTTACCGCCTCATTAAGTACTCTTATAGTATCAATATTCTACTTAATTCCCCAAATGGTTGGGGCAGGTGATCTTGTTGTGCCACTATTGGGATTACCCCATTGGGCTGGAGTAGTAATCGTTGGGGCAATTGTTATCTATATTGTTGCCACTGCAGGAATGACATCAACTACCTATGTTCAGTTTATTAAGGGGGGGCTTTTAATTACATTCTCAGTTATTCTAACCATATATATACTAAGGAATGGTTTTACCCTAAATCCCTCCGCTGATTACCACCAATTTACAAAAATTGAAGTACAAGTTGAAGATAATAAAGTGATTTCAATTGAAAGTGATGACTACGAATTGATCAGTCAGCAGCAGGATGGAAGTCAAACATTTGTCAAATTGAGCAAAGAGAATTATGAAACTTGGTTCAAATTGGAAAAGCAAATTGATGGATCAGCATATCTAACTGAAGTTTTGAATATAACAAATACCGCTTCTGGTGAGAAATTATACAACGGTGCGCCAAAGGCAGAGAGAAGATTTTACCAAGTAGGGCATTTGAAGAACATCGTTTATAAGGGTGAAGAAGTTGAATCAACAGGACCATTAGGACCATTTGAATTTTTTAGCACTTTAGAGGAAAGCGAAGTAGTGATTTTTAATAAATCAATTTTCGATGATGGAGATGATAGGGTAACAGCATTCTACCAACAACCGACAAAAGGTTCCGATGTGCTAAAACCTGGACTTTTGCTAAAGGTTGGTAAGAATGCCAAACTATGGGATAAGGTAAACTTTTTCTCCTTAATGCTTGCTCTCTTTTTAGGAACATCAGCATTACCTCATATTTTAATACGTTACTACACTGTACCCAGTCAGCGAGCAGCTCGAAAATCTACCATTGTTGCTATCATTGCCATTGGGTTTTTCTACATATTAACCCTTTACATGGGGCTAGGTGCTATGGTAAGCGGTGTTAACGACCTGGAAAGTAGCAATATGTCGGGGCCTTTACTTGCTAAATCATTTGGCATTGGCTTATTCTCAATTATTTCGGCCATTGCATTCGCAACCGTTTTGGGAACAGTAAGTGGATTGATTGTCGCATCTTCGGGTGCAATAGCTCATGACTTTGTGGATAAGTACCTTAAGGTTGAAATGACGGATAAGCAAAAGGTAAGAGCAGGTAAGTTGGCTGCCTTTGGAGTTGGAATCTTTGCCATTATCTTGGGTATTATTTTCAAGGGAATGAACGTCTCTTTCTTGGTAGGTCTTGCTTTTGCTGTTGCTGCTTCAGCAAACCTCCCATCCATTCTGGCCGTAATATTTTGGAAAAAAACCACCGCAAAGGGTATTGCAAGTTCTATAGTGGTAGGTATTCTATCAGCAGTTACTATTATTCTTTTATCGCCAACAATGTTTGAGCGATATGGATTACCAAAGGCTGATGCAATCGTACCCTTTGATAACCCTGCAATAATCTCAATGCCCTTAGCCGTGATCGCACTAGTTGTTGTTTCGCTTTTAACGCAAAAAAAGAAATAGAAAATAACAAATAATAAAAAACGCTGATAGTAATGAATGCTATCAGCGTTTTTTTAATATCCCTAATATTACACTATTTATCATTCATATTTTTTGTAACTTTGATATTCACACCTTTTTTCATGAGAATAGCCATTATTACAGATATACATGAAGATTTTCCAATGCTTGAGAAAGCATACCAAACCCTTAAAACGAATGGCTATGACTTGATGGTTTGTTTAGGAGATATTACTGGCTATGCAACTGAATACTATAGTCATAATCCCGATGCCAATGCTTGTATTGATTTGCTAAGACAAAAAGCTGACATCGTTCTTGCTGGGAATCACGATCTTTTTACTAGTCAGCGTTTGCCATCGTATCACCTCGATAAGAATATACCTCAAAACTGGTATGAGCTAACCTTACAAGAACGATACAAAATTTCTGAAAATACCATATGGCTCTACGAGGAAGAAATTTTTCCAGTACTTACCCCTGAAAATGAAGTTTTTTTAAATAGCCTTGATGAATGGTGTGTGATTGACACAGGAAATAGAAAAATTATTTTTTCACATTTTCTACAACCCGATTTGACCGGTGTAGGACGTTGGTTTCCTTATCGCGTGGTTGAACTCCGCCCTCATTTCCGTTTTATGGAAGAGAATAATAGCATATTGGCTTTCGTTGGACACTGCCATCCCGAAGGATTTACAGTAGTTAGCAAGTTATTCTGGTCGGTACCAAGTTTCAGTCCCATAAAAATTAAACAAAAATCAAAAATTGTTCTATGCCCACCCATTGTTAGTACTAAAAATCCTAGTAGTTGCCTTATCTTTGATACTAATACAAACGAGATTATCCCTTATCTTTTGGATTAAATTTTTTTACCATGCAAACTAACACTCACTTCTTCTCTCGGATTTTACTTCCATCGCTAGTAGCAGTTCTCCTTTTTATGGCATCAATTTACCTTTTTGTTATACCCAACTACCGCGAAAGCCTCATGAATGGCAAACGAGAGACAATAAGTGAACTGACAAACACAGCCTGGAGTGTTTTGCAAAAGCTCGATTTAATGGTTAACGATGATTTTGATATTAAACAAGCTCAAAGGGAGGCTGTTATCATCATAGGCGATATGCGCTATGGCGATGAGTTAAAGGATTACTTTTGGATTACTGACACCACTCCAAGAATGGTTATGCACCCTTATCGTCCATCGATGATAGGCATGGACTTAACCGATTATAGAGATCCCAAAGGAAAAAACTTTTTTGTTGATATCGTAAATATTGTCAGAACCAATGGCGATGGCTTTGTTGATTACAAATGGCAGTGGAAAGACGATAGCCTAACAGTTGTTCCTAAACTATCATATGTTAAAGCATTCCAGCCATGGGGCTGGATCGTTGGAACAGGTATCTACATCGAGGATGTAAATAAAGAAATATCGAACCTAACCCAAAAGGTTGTTTGGATTTCAGTACTTATTACTCTTATCATTAGTGCCATAATTATATATCTTGCCCGAAGAAACTATGTAGCTGAAGCGGAAAGGCAAAAGGCTCAAGAACGATTAAGGGACTCAATGCAACGATATAAGAAATTAGTTGAAGCATCAACTGATGGAGTACTAATGATAATTGAGAACGAAATAGTTTACTGCAACCCATACCTGCTGAATCTTTTGGAATATACTCAGGAAGAATTTGATAAGCACGACGATCAGTTCTACGAAACCCTCGGTAGTTTTACTCAATTTGACTTAAAAGAAAACCAGGGTTTAGCAGAAACAAAGCAACAAGAAATATCATCCGAGCAAAAGATCAAAAAGAAAAACGGAGTTAGCATTGATGTAATCGTTAACCGATCTAACTTTGAACTAGAGGGTAAGCAAGGGTTTATATTTGCAGTGAAGGATGTTTCGAAGCATAAGGATGTCGAGCGTGAGCTTGATTTGAGCATGGAGAAATTTAAATCCATAGCAGGTCTTATGAATCTTGGTATATTCCGTTGTACTTTGGGAAGGCAATCCCGTTTTGTCGAGATAAATAGTAAAGCATTGGAGTTGTTGGGTTATAATTCGGAATATGAGCTAAAAGATACACAGGTTCAAGACCTTATTGATATAGCAAACGAAAAAAAAGAAGTTATTCGTGTCATTAATGAGGGTATCCATGTTAAAGACCGTTTGCTTCGACTTAAACGAGCCGATGGTACAGTTCTGTCTGCATTAGTTTCTCTATTTCCGGTTCACGATGCCCATGGAAAAACTGTGTTTTTCGATGGAATAATAGTTGACGCGTACGATCATCTTTGCCACGATGTTGGTTTTGATAAAAGTACTTCATCTCTTCATCTTTCTGCGAATATACTGCTGCATCCCATTAAAGATTACCTTCTCCCAGCTCCACAATGCGAAATGGATGCTACGGTGGAGGTGGCTTCTAAACTTATGACTTCAACAAAATCTGATATTATCATAGTAATGAGTGATAAATCATCAATTGTAGGGCTTGTAACACATAGCGATATAAGCCGTCGAGTAGTTGCCTTGGGTAGATCTCTTTCGGTTCCTGTTTCAGAAATCATGAGCGCACCTGTTTTAGCAGTAAATGATGACGATATGGTAATGGATGCATTTAATCTGATGGTTCAACACAAAATTTCTTATGTAGTTGTAAAATCAAAAGAGAATGCAAAATCTTCCTATATAAGTCTTATAAGACTATCCGAACTCCGAAAAGATACACCAGAGTTTATGATAAACGCTATTCAGAAAGCTGGCTCAATCTACGAAATTGCTGAAAACATGGAGCATTTACCACAACTGGTTAAAACGTTGGTGGAAACAGGAACTGGAGTAGCCACATCTGGAAAGCTGATTAGCAAGATATCCGATACCATTACTGATAAACTAATTACGGTTGCCATTGATGAACTTGGGCAACCACCTGCACCTTTTGCTTTTCTTACATTGGGGAGCGAGGGTAGGAGAGAGCAGACACTTGCAACGGATCAGGATAATGCCATTATTTACCAAGTTGACTCATCCCATGTGGAAGTAGAATGTAGAAATTATTTTCTTGAACTTGGCAACAGAGTTTGTAAAAGTTTAAATCGAGTAGGTTATCCACTTTGTAAAGGAGGTGTAATGGCCATGAATAAAGAATGGTGCATGGAAATTAATGAATGGAAAAAATCAATTTCCGCATGGGTAAACACCCCAAACCCTCAAGAAATATTAAATACATCTATCTTTTTTGATTTCAGACCCGTTTATGGAGATTTTGAATTAGCCAATGTGCTGCAGAACTTTTGTTTTAAAATGCTTAAGGAGAAAAATGTCTACTTCTTTAATTTAGCAAAAAGTATTATTGAGCTTAAAGTTCCTTCCATTGATGGGCCTTCTTTAGCAACCAACAACCTGGATGTAAAATTACCGATTTTGGCCATAACAAGCATTGCAAGGCTTTGGTCACTTAAGTTTGGAATTGGGGAAAGAAATACATCTGAAAGATTCTTTGCTTTGCAATCAGCAGGAGTTATTAATGCTAACCTAAGAGAGGATTTTGAACAAGCATTGCGATATCTTATGATGCTAAGAATAAAGAACCAACTCTCACAGATTGAAGCCGGCAAGACTCCAACCAACGAGATACATTCGAAAGATATTGCAGGAATCGACCGCATTATGTTAAAAAAAGTGGTTTCGACCATTACTGATCATCAAAATCGCTTAGGGCTAGATTTTAGGTTGACGTAGCATTATCTACGTTCTTCTGCACTATCAGTTCAAAAGAATCTAAGTTTAGACAACACAGATTTCCAATCTGTCTATAGTCGTATATCTTATGGGGTTTTGTGTAAAAACACCCATTATCAAGGGGTATAACAGGTTGCCTTTCAGCAACAGCTTTCTCAATCTCAAAAAGTGGAGTAACCTGATGCCCATGAACAATGTGCCGGCCATTTAGGATAGTAAGATTAGGATTAGTTCTTCTAAGTTCAAGCATTGATATAAAGTCCTGAAAAGGGTTTTCTGAGTGAAAGTTTATTCCAGCATGTACAATGATAAAGTCTTCAAATTCAAAATAGTATTCCAACTTCGACATGAAGTCGATATACTCTCTCTTAACTGTTTTATTTTCATCAAGCAAATCAGGACTTTTACTGATTTTACTGACAAAATGAGAAAGGGTTTCCCTATCATACTCTTTTATCGCATTTAGCAGGTTTTCTTCATGATTACCCCTGAGGGGGTAAATATGATACCCTTCCTCGATTAATGAAATAACATAGTCTAAAACTCCCGAACTTTCGGGTCCACGATCGATATAATCACCTAGAAAAAACAGGTAATCATTTCTGGATAGTTGAATGCGTTGCTCAATAAGCGTTTTTAGTGTTTTGAAGCAACCGTGAATATCGGATACCACCAAACATCTTCCTTCGTTTCTCTTTTGTAAAGTAACTCTCATATCCAGGATAGGCTTAGATAATGTAACTTTTCGTAATGCTAATCTAACTTTTACACCTTTTATCTTAATTATTGAAATCTAGCAAATAATCTATTTGCCTATTTGCCTGTTTTAAAAAATCAGAATATCCCTCTGGAGTCCTACGATTTATGTAGAGAAGTAATAATCCAATTACAGAATATTTAAGCTGTAATTTAATGCTGTCAACTTTTTCGATCTCTATTAAATTTTGCGCAATACAATAATCCCATTCAGAATCGCAAACATTATCCAAAGAGTTAATTATCGTATTAATAATGGTTTGTTTATTCCCAAAATCACCAACCTTCTCTAAATAAAACAAATCGAAAATACTTGGGTACTCAACAAAAAACATTATATAAGCTATAACGGATGCTTTAATTTTTTCCAGTCCTTTTTTGCTATTCTTTGTCTGAGTTGATACATAAGATCTACATTCTTCTTGAAAATCATTAACACAGAGAAAAACTAAATCATTTACATCCTTAAAATAGTTATAAAGAGTTGCGTAAGAATATCCAGCTTGGTCAGCTATATTTCTAACACTTAAAGCCCTTAGACCTTCTCCCTTTAAAATGTCCTTGGTTGCTTGAATGAAATACTCTTTCATCCGCTTTTCTTGTAATTCTTTATTCTTCATGATAAGTGTTCATTAAATTAACGCAGTAAATATAATTAACAATGTCAATATTTGCAAACAATGTTTAAAAAAACATCAAAACCTATTTTTCAGGTTGCTTAATTTCTTAGCAAATCAAAAATTATAAAGAAAAACCCCGCTTAAAGCGGGGGATGAATATATGCTATTATGATTTCTTTGAGTATAATAAAAAACCCAGTAATATTTTCATTACTTTATGGTCGCACCAAGCATCCAAATAAGTTTTTCATGTTCTTCAATGTACCCTGAAATGAGGCCAACTGTTCCTTCATCGCCATTATCGGCAGCAAAAGCTACTATTTCACGCTCGTTTTTCAGGAGTTCTTTGGTCTCGTTTAGCACTTCCTTTACAGTTCCCTCTGCGCTTGAAATGTTTTCTTTCTCCTTAATGCTGGCCATTTTTATATATTTTGAAAAAGCATGAACAGGGGTTCCACCAAGCATTAGAATTCTTTCAGCAATTTCATCAGCCATGTCGTTAAGGCTGTTATATATATCCTCAAATTTTTCGTGTAGTTGATAAAACTGCTTTCCAACTATATTCCAATGGTAACCCCTAACATTCATATAGGTGAGTTGAACATTGCTTAGGTAAGCATTAAGCTTTTCGTTCATTTTTGCTGCATAGTCGTTGTTTAATCCAATCTGATTCATAATGATTTTGTTTTTAAAAGGTTAATATTATGTTAAACTTTATGATTTTGTTAAGAAAAATTTGTGTTTTACAAATCCTAAATAATTTCTTTTTATTATTAGGAATCGTTCTTATATAAGAACAAATAAATTTAAAAAAGGTTTAATCTAATTATATATTTTTTTAAACAAGAAGGGTTGGCTATTACAGCCAACCCTTCATAAAGGTCTAATATATAATTATTTCTTGATTATTGTATCGAGCACTTTTTGCTTGTCGAGTTTCTTGGTGCAGAAGAACCAGTCCTTGCATTCTAATTCTTTGCTATCCATGCGTTCCTGTGCTACACCGCATGAGCCTGCTGGGGAAACTATCACATCATCGCCAGGCTGCCAGTCGGCAGGGGTGGCTATTTGGAAAGCATCGGCGGTTTGCAGAGCAATTACTGCACGGTAAAGCTCTTCAAAGTTACGACCCAAGCTTAAAGGATAGTAAATAATGGTACGAATAATTCCATTAGGATCGATAATGAATACGGCACGTACCGCCTTGGTGTTGCTCTCGCCGGGCATCATCATACCGTATTTTTTGGCCACCTCCATAGTTATATCTTCAATCAAAGGAAACTTAACCTCAATGTTTTTCATTCCTTTGTATTCGATTTTTTCCTTAATGGTACGGAGCCAGGCAATATGACTGTAGATTCCATCAACTGAGAGACCCACTAGTTTGGTGTTTGCCGCATTGAAGCGTTTCTCCATATGCGCAAAGGTCATAAACTCCGATGTACACACAGGGGTGAAGTCAGCAGGATGGCTGAAAAGTATTACCCAACTTCCTTTGTAGTCGGATGGGAAATTAATGTCTCCCTGCGTGGTTACAGCCTTAAATTCAGGGGCTTTCTCGCCAATGCGTGGCATGGCGTAGGTTAGTTCTTTGTTTTCTTCCATTTTTTTAGTTATTTAGTTATTAAGTTGTTAAGTTATTAAGTTGTTAAGTTGTTAAGTTATTAAGTTGATTAAGTTGATTAAGTTGATTAAGTTGATTGAGTGATTGTAGTAGTTGAAGTGATTATTCATTCAAATCAAAACGATCTGAATTCATTACTTTCACCCATGCACTCACAAAATCCTTAACAAATTTCTCTTTGTTGTCGTCCTGTGCATACAGCTCTGAATATGCCCTTAATACCGAGTTTGAACCAAAAACTAAGTCAACTCTGGTTGCTGTCCATTTCATTTGATTTGTCTTTCTGTCAACAACATGATACAAATTTTCAGAAACTGGCTTCCATGAGTAGTTCATGTCGGTTAGATTTACAAAGAAATCATTGGTTAACTTACCTTCTCTTTCGGTAAAGACGCCGTGTTTTGTTCCTCCGTAATTCGTACCTAATACACGCATTCCTCCAATTAAAACTGTCATTTCAGGAGCAGTAAGTCCCATGAGCTGACTTCTATCAAGAAGCATCTCCTCAGGTTGCACTGCGTAGTCTTTCTTAAGCCAGTTCCTGAAGCCATCGTGTAAAGGCTCAAGGACTGAGAATGATTCCACATCTGTCATTTCTACTGTTGCGTCGCCTCTCCCAGGGCTGAAAGAAACTTTGATGTTTACACCAGCATCCTGTGCGGCTTTTTCTACGGCTGCACTTCCACCTAAAACAATCAAATCGGCAATGCTTACCTTTTTGTTTAAACCTGCTTGTATTTCAGTAAGTTTACTTAAAACTTTTTGGAGTTGTTTTGGTTCATTGCCTTCCCAATCTTTTTGGGGTGCAAGGCGTATTCTTGATCCATTTGCTCCACCTCGGTAGTCGGAACATCTGAAAGTTCTTGCACTGTTCCAAGCAGTATTGATAAGTTCAGTCCGGGTTAAACCGCAGTTAAGCAGTTTACCTTTTAGGTCTTCAATTTCCGACTCTGAAAGGGTATAATTCACCTTAGGAATTGGATCTTGCCATATCAAATCCTCTTTTGGGACATCGGTGCCAAGGTAACGGCTTTTGGGGCCTAAGTCGCGATGCGTTAATTTGAACCATGCTCTGGCAAAAACTTTTGCAAAATACTCGGGGTCTTTGTAAAAGCGTTCGGATATTTTACGATACTCAGGATCCATTTTTAAAGCCATATCGGCATCAGTCATCATGGGATTTCTGCGAACTCCAGGCACATGGGCATCGAATGGTTTATCCTCCTCTTTAATGTTGATTGGTTCCCATTGCCATGCTCCAGCTGGACTTTTTTTCAGCTCCCAGTCGTAGGTGAAAAGCAAGTAGAAGTAAGTGTAGTTCCATTTATTGGGGTGTGTTGTCCATGCGCCTTCCAATCCGCTTGAAATCGTATCTTCAGCATTGCCTTTACCTTTGGGGTTCATCCATCCAAAACCTTGCTCTTCGATAGGCGCACCCTCAGGGTTCGGACCCAAAACAGATGCATCGCCATTACCGTGAGTTTTCCCCACTGTATGACCACCAGCAGTTAATGCCACAGTTTCTTCATCATTCATAGCCATACGCTTGAAGGTTACCCGCATGGCATGTGCTGTTTTTAAAGGATCAGGATTTCCGTCAACACCTTCGGGATTAACATAAATCAATCCCATTTGAACTGCTGCCAAGGGATTTTCCAGTGTTTCCTCATCGGCTTTATCGGAATAGCGGTCTTTTCCCAACCATTCCTTCTCTGCTCCCCAGTAAATATCCTTCTCGGGATGCCAGATATCTTCCCTTCCTCCTCCAAAACCAAATGTTTTAAATCCCATGGATTCATAGGCCATATTACCGGCAAGAATGAATAGATCGGCCCACGATAATTTGTTGCCGTATTTCTTCTTGATTGGCCATAATAACCTACGAGCCTTGTCGAGGTTGACATTATCGGGCCAGCTGTTGAGCGGGGCAAAGCGCTGGTTGCCTGTGTTGCCTCCTCCGCGGCCATCGGCCATACGATAGGTTCCAGCGCTATGCCAAGCCATACGAATCATTAAACCACCATAGTGTCCCCAGTCGGCGGGCCACCAATCTTGACTATCGGTCATTAATTTTTTTAGGTCGTTTTTTACTGCTTCTAAATCGAGCTTTCTGAATTCTTCCCGATAATTAAAATTAGCCCCAAGAGGATTTGTCTTGGTATCGTGCTGATGCAAAATGTCTAAGTTTAGTGCATTTGGCCACCAGCTCATAACGGAACTATTTGTATCGGTATTTGCCCCATGCATTACTGGGCATTTCCCTTTTTTTGAATTGTCCATAAATCAATTTTTTTTTAGTTTGATTAAATCATCTCATCCTCTCAGACCTAACTGATTACTATTCGGTAGGTCTTCCAGCAGCAATATTCTTGCTTCGTTCAATAGATTGAAGAGCAAGGTAGTTCTCGCCGAATTTTTTCATGTTGTTGCGCTCATCATCGTACTGGTTGAAGTGGCGCTCCTCATCTTCTACAAGTGCTTCAAAGAGTTTTTTTGAAACGGAGTCGTTGTTTTTGGAACAATCGTTAGCCCATTGATTGTAATCGTTGGCGCTCTGCTCTTCCATCTGGCATGCCAAATCGAGCATCTCCTTCACATCGTGGATTTTCTTTACAGGTTGGGAAATCTCCATTTCTACCTCTCCTCCAAGGAAAAGAATCCTCTCAGCAAGTTGCTCCACATGGAGCATCTCTTCAATTGCCGTGCGCTTAAAAAGGCTGGCAAGAAGATCATACCCCTGATCATCGAGGTGAAAATGTAGGTACATGTACTGATGAACTGCCGCTAGCTCATCGGCAACTGCTTTGTTGAGTAATTCAATGCTTTTTTCTTTCATGACTTGAAGTTTTTGAGTTAATGGTTTGGTTTATTTTTGGGTTGTATCAGTAAATTTACCTGAAAGTTGAAGTTTTATTTCTTCTATCTGAAAGTTTGGAATACCTTTATTAATGAAGTATTCATTTAGTATTTTGTTTAACTCTTCGTCTACATAATCCTCAATTCTATCAGATTCCATGCAGTATAGATGGTGATGATGGGATGTTATGGCATCGTACCGCATCACATCCCTATCGGTTTTAACGCGCTTGATAATTACTTTCTCAACAAATGTATCCAATGTTTTGTAAACTGTGCCGGTAGCAATATTCGGATGGTTTTTTCGAATGAATTCAATAATACACTCTGCCATTGGATGATCATGTAAATTGTTCATGGCATCCAGAACAGCCAATCGCTGTGGTGTGATCTTTAAACCATGTTTTTTTAGTAGTTCTCTATTCATAAATGATGATATAAAATAAGAATTATTCCTATTTAAGAACAAATAAATATAATTAAAGTTTAATTGAAAGTCAAATTATTTACAAGGAACATTCATTTGAAATAGTTACATATAAATATTTGAAGCATTTTTATTAGGTTTGCACTCAATTTAAAATTTCTTTCAACTGATAATTAAATGCTTTTCAACTCCATAGTTTTTTTTGTCTTTCTTATAATTGTCTTTTTTATTTACTGGCTTTTCCGAAATCAGCTAAAAGTTCAGAATATAGTTATTTTAGTTGCCAGCTATTTTTTTTATGGTTGGTGGGATTGGCGCTTCTTGTCTTTGATCTTTATTAGTTCAATTCTTGACTATTCCATAGGAATTTCCCTTAATCAAATCGCTAAAACATCATATCGAAAATTTTTACTTTTACTAAGCGTATTGGTGAATATTGGAATTCTTGGTTTCTTTAAGTACTTCAATTTTTTTATCGATTCATTTTCGTCATTTGTTCAATTTTTTGGTTTTAGTCCCAATATTCCAAGTTTGCAGATCATTTTACCGGTGGGTATCAGCTTTTATACCTTTCAAACCTTAAGCTACACGATCGATATTTATCGTAGAAACATTGAACCAACAAAGGATATCATTGCATTCTTTGCATTTGTAAGCTTTTTCCCTCAATTGGTTGCTGGACCAATTGAAAGAGCAAGAAATTTAATACCTCAATTCCTTAGGAAGAGAGAGTTTAATTTTTCCCTTGCCAACGATGGTATGCGTCAAATGCTATGGGGATTTTTTAAGAAACTGGTCATTGCCGACAATTGCAGTGTATATGTTAATGAGATCTTTGGCAATTATCACTCCCATACTGGAGGAACACTTCTGCTGGGTGCCGTGCTATTTGGTTTTCAAATTTACGGCGATTTTTCTGGATATTCCGATATTGCCATTGGCACAGGTAGGTTATTTGGCTTTAATCTTATGCAAAATTTTGCATTTCCTTACTTTTCAAGGGATATAGCCGAATTTTGGAGACGTTGGCATATTTCACTATCAACTTGGTTTAGAGATTACATTTACATACCCCTGGGTGGAAGCAGGGGTAATCGTGAAATGCAATTCCGAAATGTTTTAATAATATTTCTGGTTAGCGGATTTTGGCATGGTGCTAACTTTACCTTTATTGCATGGGGTGGTGTACATGCTTTAATGTTTATCCCTCTTCTTTTGGTTAAGAAGAATAGGCAACATACAGATTGTATAGAAAATAGAGAGATCCTAAAAAATCCTTTGATAATAGGGAAAGTAATATTAACATTTCTATTGGTTACAGTTGCGTGGGTATTCTTTAGAATGCCAACTCTGGGAGGTGCATTGCATTACATTGAAACAATGGCAACAAGCCTATTTAGCAAACCAACCAAGCAATTTTTTGTTCATCAGCAGGCATTTTTTTATGGGATTATTATCATGCTGATTTTTGAGTGGATTAACCGAACCAGAAAACATGGACTTCAAATCGTGAACTGGCCTACAATTGTTCGTTGGTTTATTTATCTTTCTCTGGCATTCTTTATTTTTATGTTTGGTAATTTTAATCAGGTTGAATTCATATACTTCGCATTCTAAAATGATCAGATTTTTGATTAAAATAGGGTTGTTCTGGTTACTGTTTATCAGTTTAGTTTTTGGTATCACTTTTTACCATAGCCAAAGAGCAATTAAAGGCAAACAATTCCAAAACCATAACAACGAGGAAAGCCTAATAATAACCCCTAAAAATAAGTATTTCGACTACCTTATTCTTGGAATTTCCCATGCTCGTAACTTTTCGAGGCATCATAATCACCAAAGGGTGGAGAATATTCTTGAAGTAAACTTCTTGAATTATGGAAAGGGTGCTGGAAAGGGTTCAATTGCCAATCAGCACAATTTCTTTAAATACTTCCTATCTCAGCATAACTCCACCGATAACATTCTCTACGTTATCACCATGCCCATGTTCTTCTCCAATAAAATGGATGCTAATGCTTATGCCTATGAGAATGAAATTTTTTCTCCAAAATTCTTTTTTTTACTTCTTTTTGGACCAGAGGTGAATAAAGGAGAGAAGATGTATAATTACTTACGTAGTAAATATAACACGAAATGGAATAAGTATGGACCGTGGAGCGCCAAAATAAATGAGAATGCGTTAAGTGAAATTGACACTGCAGCCATTTCAAAAGGTTTTAGGTTGGCATATGTGAATGGTCTGGAAAAAGATGCCTTCGAACGGAATAAGCGGTACTTGGTAAAAACCATTGAGCTAGCTCAAAAAAATGGTATCAATGTTTCTTTTCTTATTACACCAACACTTTTTGGGGAGTGGCCAGGGCACGATATGGTAATTGAATTTTTGGATGAGCTTGAGCAGCAGTATAACGTTAAAACCTATAATTTCTGCTGTGTATATATGGATAAAGTAGAGTATTTTGCTGATCACCATCACCTAAATACATTAGGTGTTGTAGCATTTACAGAGGAATATTTAAAGCCAATTGTGGATGAAAATAAAAAACAAAAATCAAAAAGATATTAATAAATAGTTTTAGGGTATTAAAATTAGTTTTACTTTCCGATGCAAAACTTTGAAAAAATGCTGCCAAGTATTTCATCGGTAGTAATTTCACCAGTTATCTCTCCAATATAATGAATAACTTGTCTGATGTCCATTGCCAGTAAATCTTGGGGTAAATCATTTTTAAGGCCATTCTTAACCCTAATCAAGTTTTCATAAGCCTTAATAAGCGCTTCGTAATGTCTAGTATTGGTTATTATGGTGTTATCACCCTCTGAAGTTATTGATGTTGAATTTTTTATTATTGCATTTGTGAGCTTGTCCATGTTTACTCCATGCTTTGCAGAAATTTCAATTAAACTAATGCTAGGAAGCGTTTTTGATAATGCTTGTTTTAGCTCCGAAACATGGTTAGGTTCAGCTAAATCTATCTTATTGATAAGTACAAGCATTTTTTGATTCGCCTTTAGCTTGCTGGAAATTCGCTTAATCTCCCTTATGTTTTCATCGATACTATCTCTTGAATCAATAAGCAAAAGGATTACTAATGCCTGTGAGATTTTAATGTATGCCCTTTCAATTCCTAGCGATTCAATGGTATCGGTTGTATGTCTTAAACCTGCAGTGTCAATAAATCGGTATAGCATTCCGTTGATATGAATAACATCTTCAATGGAATCGCGGGTGGTTCCTTCTATTTCCGACACAATTGCTCTCTCTTCGTTTAGTAGGTGGTTGAGCAAGGTTGACTTTCCAACATTGGGCTTTCCGGCAATGGTTACTGGTATGCCATTTTTTATAACATTACCAAGCTGGAACGATTCAATAAGTTGGTTGATGTGTTTACCTATGCTCTCAATGAGAGAATGCAATTCCTGACGATTGGCAAACTCTACATCCTCTTCGCTAAAATCAAGTTCGAGCTCAATGAGGGAAATGAAGTGCAGCAGTTTTTCTCTAAGATTTTTCAATTTATCCGAAAATCCGCCTCTCATTTGTTCAATGGCAACCCTTTTTGCTGCTTCGCTATTTGCGGCTATCAGATCTGCAACTCCTTCGGCTTGCGTAAGGTCCATTTTACCATTAAGGAAGGCTCTTAAGGTAAATTCGCCAGGTTCAGCCAGAGTTGCACCATTTCTTATTAGTAATTCCAGTATTTGCTGCTGGATTAACATTGAACCGTGACATGATATTTCAACAACATCCTCTCCGGTATAGGAATTAGGTGCTTTAAAGAGACTTACCAAAACATCATCAACAACCTTTTTGCCATCGACAATTAAACCACGATGAATGGTGTATGCAGATTGTTTTAAAAGCTTTTCACCTTTTTTTGAGGGTGTAAATACTTTTTCGCAAATATTGATTGCTTCAGTTCCGCTAAGCCTAATCACTGCTATAGCCCCAGCACCCATTGGTGTTGAAATTGCTGTAATGGTATAATCTCTATTCATCCAGTTTGTTTTTGCAAAACTAGTAAAAAGGGGAGATCTAATATATTGGATTGATATTAAGATACATTACATTTACTTTCCTAGGCCGGAGGTGTTTCCGGTTTTCCAATATTCTAAAACCTTTTTATTGTTTGTTTAACTAATTGACTAATTATTTCAATACTTTGGCGATTAGACTTATAAGGTAATATTCTCACACTCAAATTTTCACTTAAGGCTTTCCTCTTCTGTTTTCTATTTGCTTAATAATCAACTCTTCCCTCAAATTTCTCCCACTTTTTAAATCCCTTTTGTGCTTCATCTCTAAGTAGCTGTTTGGTTTTTACCTTTCGCATCTCAATGGGTAGAGAAATTTCATCGTAAATGAATGAATCGTCAAAGCCTATAGCTTTTGCATCTTGTTTTGTATTCCCGTAAAATATTCGATCGATACGAGCCCAGTAAATGGCAGCCAAGCACATAGGACAAGGTTCGCATGAAGTGTAAATATCGCATCCACTTAAGTTGTAATTTTTTAGGTTTTTTGCAGCCTCTCGGATGGCAATTATTTCTGCATGCGCAGTGGGATCGTTTGTGGCGGTTACCCTGTTTGCTCCATAGGAAATCACCTTTCCATTTTTTACGATAATTGCACCAAAGGGACCTCCTTTATTGTCAACATTTTCAACTGAGAGTTTAATGGCTTCTCTCATAAATTGTTCGTGATTAAGCTCCATGCTGTTTATGATTAATACATTCAAAAATCGAAAAAAAAAGGATGGAAATCAAACATTGAAGACTCAAATAGACATTTTTAACTAATTTTTCTTTTCATTTCTTCATTTTTAAATACCTTGCAGCTGTAATTATTCTTTTTGTCACATGTAATTTATTGTAAATATGTAAACTATTATTTAACTATCATTTTTTTTGAGTAATGTAAATCCAACTATTTATGAAGAAATGTTTTGTATTTCAGCTATTAATCCTGAATCTTTTAGCCATAACAATAAGAGCACAGGATGTAATTCCTAACAATGGAGAGGATTTAATAAGGCTTATGTACGACACTTATTCATCAAATTGGTATCCTTATTTAACCCTAAAACAGGATATGTTTCGCTATCGCGACGATAGCCTTATCCGAAATGAAGTTTGGGTGGTTGCATATGGTGCTCCTGGTAGGTTACATATTCGATATGATGATTTTGATTCGGGACGTGGTTGGCTTATTATTAACGATTCGATATATAGCTTTAACCATAATAAATTTATTGGGAAAAGACCTCGTTTGCACGAATTGATTACTCTTGGGCTGGATGCATATGTTGTTCCACCTAAAGACATTATTCCAAAGTTGGTTGAAATGAAGTTTGATTTAAACATTTTGGAGAAAACATCGATAAATGGAAAAATAGTCTACCAGGTTGGTGATCCGGAGAAGCAGTGTTTTTGGATTTCAAAGGATGATTTACTATTTTATGGAATAAGAAAAGTAAGTGATTCAGGGACAAAGGAATTGTACTTTGAAAACTACAAAATGTTTTATGGAAAACCTGTTGCTACTCAAATTCAGTATTTCCAGGATGGACACCTTTACTTATTAGAAAAGTATTTTGAAATAAGATTACCATCTTTGCTACCCGACAGTTTTTTTGACCCCGAACAATTTGAGCACACAAGATGGTAATTTTTTAAAAAATATCATTACCTGTACTGTTGATATTTAATAAATGTGAATAATAGTTAGTCTAGTAAGCTTCTTTAGCAAACTTCTTAGCGTTGATCTCAACTTTTAGAATAAAGAAAAAGTTATCATCGTCAAGTTGTAGAAACTGATAATCTAATGTTTCCCCAGTTTTTCTTGCAATATCTATTAAACCTAGTCCAGCCCCACCTTTCTCAGAGAGTTGACCTTCTTTAATCTGCTTTTTGTACATCTGCTTTAGCTCATCGCGTGTAGCATTATTTACAATTATTAATGATTTTTCAAGAGAATCCTTGTGCTTTCTAGCTACCATATTCGATGTAATCACGTAATATGTATCAAGTTTCTTCCCAATGATAAACAATCCGCTGCCAATTTTACGCTCCTTTATTTCATCGGAATGCTTGTTCATATTTTGAAGTGTTTCAACCATTACATGGTATACCTTACGCTGAACAGATCTTTCCTCACTATGTTTTTCCATATCCGATTCAGCCATAGAGGTAAACATCTTTGTGATCTCATGACTAAACTCACCCAGATATACAAGTGAAAAGCCATTATCAATCATTTCATCGTATATGTTTGATACAGACTTTATAAAGTTGAAACTAAGGTTCATGGTTTTGGATATTTTTTATACTATAAAAAAAGATGATCAATTTAACCAGCCAAGGCAATTTATAATCCTAGCATATTTAAACCTTGCCTAAATCTTATATCTACTGGAATATTTGACGAGTTGATACTATCCAAATCGGATTGTAACTCTTCTTTGATATAACCCATTTTCTCAAGCATTTCCTTAGCCGCATCATAATCACCGTTTCCCTGAATTATAAGGGTTTTAGCTGCTAGTGAGTTCATTGCTTTAGTCATTTTTTCAAAGTCCACACGATAAGTGCCAGTTTCTGGGTTACGAGTAAAAGCTTCTTGATCTTGGAAGTAGTAGAAACGCATCATATTGGCTTTACCGTGAGCTGAAGCAGCTCCAAAACGAACAGAACGAAAGATGCCTGCCATGAATGTAACGTAGTTATCCATCAAGTCTTTTTCGGGAAATTCACCCATTTCGTAAAGGTTAGTGACCATGAATAACCCAAGAATATCAGCCTTATTTTCTTCTATTGCGCTATACGTTTCCTTTAATGCTTCTCGTACAGTACCCTTACTATTAATTGTATTTTTAATACCTAAACCATGAGCTACTTCATGAAACATGGTGTTTTCGAAAAAAGCTTCAAAAGTTACATGTTTGCGCTGATCTTCATCTATAACAATTTTACTAATGGGAATAAGTATTTTATCGAATTTATAGCGCATAGAGTTTTTGAGCTGAAGTTTACGGCTTCCTTTTTCAATATGCACTCTTTCATCATTGGGTAGGTTGATGGCAATGGTTTTGCTACCAGCATTACAATCTCCTGCATAGAATACTGCTTCGTAAACCCCCATATCACTATCACTTCCAGGAATTTCTTTCTTGTATTTGGCTTCAACAGGTAGATTTGTTTGTAGTTTAGGTAGGAGGGCAGCAAACCTTTCAAGTTTTTTGCTCCATTCAATGTCCTTAATCAGGATGAAAGCTTCGTGAGCAGCTTTATAGCCGTACAACCTGTCCTCGTAATTTTCTATCGGTCCTACAACAAAATCAATGTTATTGTTTTTCATATCCATCCATGCCATATCGCTTGCCAGGTATTCATCGGTAAGCAATGCTTGCGCTCTCAAAATGAAATAATTCTTTAATCCCTCATCCTCTGCTAGCTCTGCAGCATCGAGGAGAAGACTAGCCGCTTTCTCATGCTGCTCCTTATACGCTTCGCTGTAGGGTATCGATGCTAAAGTACCATCTTCTTTGCGTTTGATGATAGTGTAAAGACTTGTTTTATCCTCAGATTGGAATGCTTCAAACTCTTCTTTAGTCATGTTTATAGGGTAGAAGTTTGCTCCCTTTGGTTTTTCTCCATAACCCTCAATGAAGGGCTCATTATTATTTAGCCTTTCCCATGGACCATAGTTTATTTTTACAAATTCACGGGTAGCATCATCTTTTATATTTCCAAATAGTTCGTTCTTATTACCGTATGCCTGCAACCAAAAGATATCATCCATGATCTGAGCGGCTTCAAAAAGTAGTGGCAGCATTTGCTTCTCTTTTTCTGATAAATGGCTGATGTCAGCAGTGAGATCAACCTTAACGAAATTGTCAACTTTTGCTTGCATTTCTTTGGAGGTTTCATTTTTAGGGAGGCATGCAAAAAGTGTTACAATACCTGCAATCGTAAAAAAAGTTATTTTTTTCATAGTATTTTATATTTTGTATGTTTCAGTGTTGGGATCAAATTTAATGAAAAATCTACTACTTTTCCTCTAAAACATCATCGGAATTAAACTTAAATCCTAAACGTTTACCTGTTTGCAATTTTGAACTTTCAATTTTTGTATTCATTTGTGCAACAGATGCAATTTTAACCATATCGTATGGAGGAACAAGGAGATCAAACTCAAGCGAGTAAAGTATGGCTGTTTCAATTATTTTTATTATGGCTTCTTTATTAATAGTTGCTTGTCCAAAATTATTGTACAGAAAGCCCATCTGCCGTTTTCCTTCAACAAAGTAATGATTTTCCCTATTGATAAAAATACGCCCAATCAGATAACCCAAGTCGTCAAGCCTATTATACTTGAATGAATCGGTGAGAAAGTTGTATATATTTATCATTCCACAGTATGAATTTAATCTATTCTCCTGAACGTATGGTAGTTTCCATATACTATGATCCCTGTCAAATTCAAAAACATTGGTGTGCATGCTAAAGATTAGAATATCACCTGCAACCCTTATTTCTGCTTCAAATTTACCCCTGTCTCTAAACTCAAGTTTAACTCTTTTGTCATTATTTTTAATGCTAGTATTCAGTTCATTAGATATATCATGTAGAACATCCTTTATTGAATTAAATGCAATAAAGGTATTGTCGTAAACCTTTTGTTTCATACTCGATTTCTCCAAAAGATTTTCCATTATCAGATCTTGGGGTTCTTTCTTCTTTTTTTCCATGATTTTTCGGGTTTTGTTTTAATAAAAACCTTAAAAAAATAATCAATAAAAAAATAATGCGAAATTTAATACATTATGAATTATTTCACTATTTATTAAAGAAGTAATTTAATTTTATGACTTTTTTAAAAGGCTTGTATCTTGAAAACAGCAAATTTTAGTATGCCCTTGCAAATATTACCCTTTGTTTTGAAGGTTTCCCTGATATCATACATTTTCCCTTCTCTTGTCCATTTAATGGAATCAAACGGATTGTAGCCTTGGTCTCATCCTTAATTTTTTCTTCTGTTTCCTTTGTTCCATCCCAATGTGCCAATATAAAGCCACCTTTATCGTCAAGAACTTTTTTGAACTCTTCATAAGAATCTACGGGAATGGTGTTTTTTTCTCTAAAGTTTAGTGCTTTTTGAAAAATATTACTTTGAATTTTATCAAGCAGATCTATAATGTAATCAATTAAAACATCCTGATTAACAAATTCTTTGGTTAGAGTATCGCGACGAGCCACTTCAACAGTGCCCTTTTCTAAATCTTTTGGTCCAATGGCAATTCGAATGGGATAACCTTTCATTTCATATTCTGCAAATTTAAAACCCGGCTTTAGAGTGTCACGATCATCGTAATGAGTTGATATACCTTTTGATTCCAATTTTAACTTAAGATCGAGCACCTTTTCACTAACCTTAGCTAATTCATCTTCATTTCTATAAATTGGAACAAATACTACCTGGGTGGGAGCAAGTTTTGGAGGTAAAATCAAGCCGTTATCATCTGAATGTGCCATAACCAATGCACCCATTAGACGCGTTGATACCCCCCAAGAAGTAGCCCAAACATAATCCATATCACCATCCTTGGTGGCAAATTTTACATCGAAAGCTTTGGCAAAGTTTTGCCCAAGAAAATGCGAAGTGCCAGCTTGTAAAGCTTTTCCGTCTTGCATGAGGGCTTCAATGCAATATGTTTCAAGAGCTCCTGCAAATCGCTCTCCTTCGGACTTTGTTCCAATTAGAACAGGTATTCCCATCCACTTTTCAGCGAAATCGGCGTAAACATGAACCATTTTTAGAGTCTCTTCAATAGCTTCCTCTTTAGTCGCGTGTGCTGTATGACCCTCTTGCCAGAGGAACTCTGTTGTACGAAGGAATAAACGTGTGCGCATTTCCCACCTTACAACGTTTGCCCATTGGTTAATCAGAATTGGTAAATCACGATACGACTGTATCCAGTTACGATATGTATTCCATATTATTGTTTCCGAAGTTGGTCGAACTATTAACTCTTCTTCCAATTTAGCCTCAGGGTCAACAATAACACCATTTCCATTGGGATCATTTTTTAACCTATAATGTGTGACAATGGCACACTCTTTGGCAAAACCTTCAACATGGCTTGCCTCTTTGCTAAAAAAGGATTTTGGGATAAAAAGTGGAAAATAGGCATTTTGGTGACCTGTAGCCTTAAACATATCATCAAGTTTTCGCTGTATTTTTTCCCAAATAGCAAACCCATAGGGTTTTATAACCATGCATCCTCTTACGGCAGAGTAATCTGCCAAACCTGCTTTAACAACAATATCGTTGTACCACTGAGAATAATTGTCCTCTTTGCTTTTAATTTCTTTAGCCATAAGTTTGTAAATGGTATAAAATTTGTAGTATTTATGGTGTTTTTAATTGGTGCAAAGTAAAGAAATAAAAATAAATAATCACATAAAATCAACAGGAGGTTATCATGAAATCAAAAGTAAAAATTTTATCCATTGTCATTGCAACTTTGCTTTTAGGAGGATGCTCCACAAGCATGCAGCTTAGCAAGGCAAGCAAGCATCAGGGCGATGATATTTACCATAATCCTTCTGGTAGCTATGCTGATGATGTTTTAAAAACAGAGGCAAATCAAAAAACTAATGTAAAAGGATTTGATTTAGCTGAACTTGAAAAGAGGTATACAGAAATCCTATCAAATGATTCTGTTGGATCTGTTGACTCTTTGATCTATAAAGCCGAAGAAAGCCAAAATTCTTACGAGAAATTGCTATCACAATCTTATGAAGATTCCTATCAACGCAGGATTGATGCCATGGGTACCGGATATAGAAATTATTCAGACTACAACGATGACTTATGGTATGCATCAGCATATGATCCTTATTTTTATAATATCGTTGTTTATGGTGGCCATGTTTGGGTAGAGCCTTATTACGTTTCTGCAATGTTTACATGGCCTTACCGCTATCGTAGATATGGTTATTGGGGTTACAGCCCTTGGAGTTTTTCATTTGGTTGGGGTTATGGATATCCTTATTACAGTTACTGGGGGGGATACCCATACAATTATTGGGGATACAATTTGTATTCCGGATGGTACGGGTGGAATAATTATGCTTGGGGTTATAATAACGGATACTGGGATGGCTATTACTGGGGCAATCAAAGTTATGGGCCAAACTATCACTATGGAAGAAGACCCGTTTCAGGTAATACGGCTTATGAAACTACTCTTGCTACAGGAAGTAGTGAAGTAAGTATAAACAGCCTACAAGATCATCTTTCTACTAAACAACCGACCCTTCATGCTGCTGGTGCTAATACTGTTGGAAACAATTTTGATACCTCTCCACAGGAGCCAATAAAAAAACCTGTAGGGCAGGTGATTACAAGACAACCATCTCCAGTTAAGCAAGTTAATGATCAAAACCAAGTTCAGGTGAGGGAACCTATTCGTGATCCTAGTTTAATAACAAGACCCTCAAGAGAGAGTTTAAATGTTAACCCTACTAGGGTTAAACCAGCTGAAGGAGATGGCCAACCGACATCAAGTAGTTCCTATAACCCAAGTTATACTCGTCCAAGACCTGGAAATAGCAATGAGTTCAATAGACC
>CAYNHM010000011.1:13446-117586 GCA_964397135.1 uncultured Rikenellaceae bacterium | reverse complement strand
TAGTTAAATGTCTATCTGCATCTCTATTATTACGCTTTACAAAACCCTCATCTATAGCCTTCTGAAGATTAACCCCTGTTTGGTTGGCAAGGCAGACCAACACAAACAGCACATCAGCAAACTCCTCTGAAAGGGATTCTTGTTTCTCTCCACTCTTAAAAGATTGGTCACCAAAGAGCCTTGTCATAATCCGGGAAAGTTCTCCAACTTCCTCCATTAACACACCAAGATTGGTAAGTTCACTAAAATATCTGACCCCTTTAGATTTGATCCACTCATCAACTTTTTGCTGCAGTTCATTAATCGTTAAATTAGCCATTATTCCTTATTTTTAGTATCGATTATTATGGTTACGGGTCCATCGTTCTCCAACGAAACTTTCATCATCGCACCAAAAATTCCTGATCTAACGGTTTTTTTCGATTCTATTTCAAATCTTTCAATAAACTTATTGTAAAGGGGGATTGCAATATCAGGATGAGCTGCTATGATGTACGAGGGGCGGTTGCCTTTCTTGGTCTTTGCATGAAGAGTAAACTGGCTTACCACCAGTATTTCACCATCTACATCGTTTACAGAAAGATTCATCACACCCTCTAGATCATTGAAAATACGAAGCTTTAGTATTTTGTTAACCATCCAATCAACATCTTCTTCTGTATCGTTATTTTCAAATCCAACAAGTATAAGTAACCCTTTCTCTATTTTGCCCGTAACTTTTCCATTTGCAGAAACGGATGCTTTACTAACTCGCTGAAGTACCACTCTCATAGTAATATTTTTAAAGCTTTGCCAAAGATACAGAACTATTATTCAAAAAAATAATCTTGTTCTTGCAACAAATCCATAAAAAAAATAAATTGAAAGATATTTCTAATTAATGATAACAGATTGTGTGCGAATCTGGTTTTTTGTTTTCAAATTTAAACCATTCGCAAATTTTCCAGATTTATGCTTTCCCTTCTTAAGTTTCATAAAAGAATTTATCTTCTTTATTTTAATTCACTTCACTTTCCGCCATGGTTAATTACCAAAGAAAATAAAACCTTCTTATCTTTACACAAAAAAAGTGCTTTACAGAGCAGTCCAATAAGAGAATAATAAAAGAATTGATGAAGAGTAACTTGAATAAAATTTCTTCTCTATTACCCCAACAAGATACAATCCCTAAGGTTTCCTCGATAGATACAGCCGAGATAAGTACTCATGGAATTAACCCAATATTTCTTGAAATTGAACGAAAAAATAAAGAAGTTGAAGGATTCAAACAAAAAATAGCTTTAGAAGCTAAGAAATCTGCTATAAAATCAATTAAACCAACAATTGATACTACTTGCAATTGGTGTACATCAAAGGATACAGCCCCCATTTCTAACCTTCTTGAATTAACGATTGAAAAAAATCCTACTTTTCTTGAAACGAAACTCTATGATAAACTTTACTATAAAGAGGTCGTTAGCTCACCTAGTCTCGTTTTTGTTGAAACGGAAACATCAATAAACTATGAGATTAACAAGAGGTTCCAAGCTTATCCAAGAGCAAACGCTAATGATTACTTAGAATGGGTAATATTGCCATTGTTTTTATTATTTCTTATCGTTTGCTTCTTAAAATATTTTTACAAAAAACACCTTGCTGGCTTTTTCCAAAGTTTTTTGTTTTTTTACTCTGCAACAAGGCAAAACAAAGAAAGTTTTATCCTTAACGAAAAAATTTCTTTAATACTTGACTCTATTTACTTTATAATTATTTCTGTTTATGTGGTCTTGTCCTATGATCTTTTAGTTGGATTAACAAACAGCCCATTCCCTCCAATGATACTTGGTCTTCTTGTTTTTGGAGGAGCGATAACATTCCGTCTGCTGCAAACTTTTTTAAATAAGTTAATTGGTTATATTTCAAATAATAGCATTTATTTGAATGAATTACTTTTCCATCAATTAATATTTCCAAGAGTTTTTGGAATTATTGCAATTCCTTTTGTTTTTATACAGGCATACAGCAAAGGGATAACTCAGGAAATAAGCCTTTATCTTATTGCAACATCATTTGCTATTATGCTAATTTTAAGATTCTTTCGATCATTAAAAGTATTTCTTAATAAAGGATTTTCTATTTTCTATTTCCTTTTATACCTTTGTGCCCTTGAAATAATACCTGTCCTTATCCTTTTTAAGGAGATTTTTAGAAATTGAAATGGTGTAGAACAAAAATCATACGATCTTGAAAATCAGAAAGATTATCGTATCTCAGCCAGAGCCCCAAAGTGAAAAATCCCCTTATTTGGAGCTTGCAAATAAGAACAATTTAAAGATTGATTTTCGACCATTCATCCATGTTGAAGGGATTGCATCCAAAGATTTCCGTCAGCAAAGAGTAGACATTTTACAGCATACCGCCATTATCATCACCAGTAGAACGGCAGTAGATCATTTTTTTAGAATCTGTGAAGAGGTAAGGGTTACTGTACCCGAAACAATGAAGTATTTTTGTATTAGCGAGTCCATTGCTCTATACCTTCAAAAGTATATTGTGTACCGAAAAAGGAAAATATTCTATGGACCTGGCACTTTTATTCAACTAATGGATCTTATTAACAAACACAAAAATGAACGCTTCCTTGTTCCTCTTTCAGATGTACACAAACCAGAAATACCAAAAACGCTAGATAAAGCAAAAATTAAGTATACTAAAGCCATTTTATACCGAACCGTTAGCAGCAATCTCTCAGATTTAAATGGAATGGATTACGATTTGCTGGTTTTTTATAGCCCCAGTGGTATTAAATCGTTATTTGTTAATTTTCCAGAGTTTAAACAGGGTGATATCAAAATTGCTGCATTTGGACCATCTACAGCGAAAGCAGTTAAAGAACATGGGCTAAGGCTTGATATAGAAGCACCAACTCCTTCATGTCCTAGTATGACCCAAGCTCTTGATGATTTTATTAGGAAACACAATAAGGAAAACAAATAATTAAACTTTCTTTTCTTTATTTTAAAATTATAGCGTACTTCATTTACGTCGCTCATTAACAGATATATATCGTTTTAATATATTTGCCAAGTATATCTTCATTAAAAAGGGCATGAAGTTTTTTGGTTTTCCGAAGCATCAGCGGCTCGTTAGCAAAAAATGCATCGAAAATTTATTTTCGAGCGGAATCAACCATTTTTCTTTCCCTCTAAAGTCTCTTTACATCATTTCCGATTGCCAAACAAATGAAGCCAACATGCAGGCTGTTTTTATCGTTCCCAAAAAAAAATTTAAAAAGGCTATAATGCGAAATTCAATTCGAAGAAAAATGCGAGAAGCCTTTAGGCTTAATAAAAATGAATTAATAGAAATTTGTAAATCGAATGGCAAACAAATTAGCATTGCTTTTGTTTTTTCATCAAACGAAGTAAAAAGTTTTAATCTTATACAATTAGCAACACAGAATATATTAAAAGAGATTTCTAATAAAATTCAAGGATCGAACAAATGATTTTTAAAATAATAAAAAAATTACCTGTATTAATTTTAATCCTTCCCGTTAGGGCCTACCAAATACTTATAAGTCCATTTTTCCCCGCATCCTGTAGATACACACCAACTTGTTCAAATTACTGTATAGAAGCGCTTAAGAAACATGGACCACTTAAGGGGATGTGGCTATCTGCAAAACGTATTGCTAGTTGTAATCCTTGGGGTGGACACGGTTACGATCCTGTTCCTTAAGGTTAATTCTAAAAATATTATACTTTTACCTTGTTTTAACTGTAAAAGAAAGATAAGCATTTCAAGTTTTGGACTTATTTTTGTTTACTTTGCTCAATTATCAAGTTCGATATTAATTTTTTGACCATAAATAAATGCTCAAATATTAAAATGAAAAGGCTTAAAAATAAAAAAATACTCTTACTGGGTATACCTGTTTTCTTAATTTTTTTGACTCTTTTTGCCTTCAGGTCTGTAGATTTTAAAACTTCTAAAAGCCTTGAGATCTTCTTCTCTTTTTTTAGAGAAGTAAATATATTTTATGTTGACAAAACGGATCCCGAGCAACTTATCCAAGTTGGTATCGATGCCATGCTTGAATCCTTGGATCCTTATAATGAGTTCATTACTGAGGATAACATCGAAACCCTTGAATTTCAAACCACCGGTGAATATGGCGGCATGGGTGCTCTCATCAGGCATGCAAAGGATTATCCTGTTATTGCAGAGGTTTATGAAGGTAGTCCTGCTCATAAAGCAGGCATAATGGCTGGAGATATTATTCTATGGATTGACAGCATAAGCGTTAAGGGAATGCCCGTTGATATGGTAAGTAAACTACTAAAAGGTGCGCCAAAAAGCAATTTATCCATTTTTTTAAAACGACATAATCATCCCGATTCTTTGCAATTTATTTTTCAACGCGAAAAGATACACATCCCAAGCGTACCATACTACGGAATGGTTTCAGATAATATTGGATATATAAGACTTGCTAATTTTACCACTGATTGCAATAAAGAAGTGGAGCGTGCTGTTAAGGATCTGAAATCGAAAAGTAAAGCGAAAGGCTTAATCCTTGACTTAAGGGGAAATCCGGGCGGTTTGCTATTTGAAGCAGTTAAGATTGTAAACCTTTTTGTTCAAAAAAATGAACTTGTTGTTTACACCAAAGGCCAAATAAAAGAGTTTGACCAGCAATATAAAACTCCTTCGCGTCCAATTGATACTGAAATACCATTAGTTGTCCTAGTAGATAGAGCGTCAGCATCCGCATCGGAAATAGTGGCTGGAGCTCTACAGGACTTAGACAGGGCCATAATAGTAGGCGAACGAACTTTTGGTAAAGGTTTGGTACAAGCAACCCGACCCTTGCCATACAACACCCAACTAAAAATTACAACAGCAAAATATTATATCCCCAGCGGTCGTTGCATTCAAGCAGTTGACTATTCCCAACGAGATGAGAATGGTAGTTTAAGGTTTTTTCCCGATTCTCTCGTCTCGGAATTTAAAACCAGAAATGGAAGATCAGTTTATGATGGAGGAGGAATTACTCCAGACATTCAGCATCAACTTTCTTTATACAGTGCCATTTCATCTGTTCTTTACGCAAGAAATATTCTATTCGATTATGCCACTTTATACCGGCATTCTAATAAGCAGATTAACTCTCCCGATACGTTTAATTTAACTGATAAAGAGTTTGAAAACTTTGTGGATTATCTTGAGCAAATTGGCTTTGAATATCAAAGTCAGACGGAATATCAACTTAATGAATTAGTAAAAGCATCAAAGCAGGAAGAGTTCATGCCTCTTATACAAGTCTTTGTTGATAGCCTTCAATCAATAATTGCTAAAAACAGACTAAAAGAAATTCATACATACAGTTTTGAAATTAAAAAACTACTAGAGGAGGAAATTGTAAGCCGTTACTATCTTCAACAAGGAAGGTCAAAATATTTAATCAACAACGATAAAGCGATTCCAATCTCTTTGGAGGTTTTTAAGGATAGCGATCTATATTTTACTATTCTTTCAAAAACAAAAAATAGTACTGAAAATTCCGAGATTTAAATCGTTCATCTTACTTAATTCTCAAAAATAGAGTTAAACGATTGCCGAAGAATGAATATTAACTTAATGCCAACTAATTATCAGTGTGTTTTTCTGATAACTATTCGAAAAGAACTGCCTTTGTCAACCTCCGAATGATTAACAAAAATCTTCCCGTTGTGGTACTCTTCAATTATTCGTTTGGATAGCGTTAACCCCAAGCCCCATCCTCTTGCTTTGGTTGTAAAACCTGGTTGGAAAATTGTTTTGTAATGTGAACGCGGAATACCTTTTCCTGTATCTGAAATATCAACGTAAACCACTTGGGTATTATCGGTTATGTTAATTGCAACCTCTCCTTCAATATGAATGGCATCAATAGCATTCTTGGCAATATTTTCTATAACCCACTCGAATAAAGTATCATTAAGTGGAATAAGCAAATGATCCTTTTCGTCGTAATTTTTTATAAAATTAATCTTACTTGATGTCCTATTCTTCAAATAACTGATTGTATTATTTATAAGTTCTATCAAGTCTGTGGGCCTTAATGCTGGAACCGAACCAATTTTTGAAAACCTATCAACAACTTTTTCAAGTCTTGCTACATCCTTGCTAAACTCCGAAACTAAATCATCTGAAAGATTAGTCTCTTTAAGTATTTCTAACCATGCCAAAAAGGATGATGTAGGTGTTCCAAGCTGGTGGGCAGTTTCCTTTGCCATTCCTACCCAAACTCTATTCTGTTCCGATTTTCTTGATTGACTGAATGCGTAATAGGATGCTAGTATAAATAAAACAATAATAATTAACTGAACATATGGATAGTAAGTAAGCTGAATAAGGGTCGTACTATCCTTGTAATAAACATAGTTTTTACTTCCATCGAGCAGTTTTACTTCTATAGGCTCTTTCGATGCCTTCATGGAAATAATCATTCGTTCAATCTCTTCCTTCGTGTCAAGTTTTTGTGGGGATATATTTATGTATGACAACATATTTTCATTTTCATCAGCAAGAATTACTGGAACAGTGGTGTTGTTCTGCAAAACCTCAGAAATGATGGTATAATTTTGGGTTGTATCTTCAAGGTTAGATAGTTGAGAAAGTTCTTTTATGGCTTCAGCCCATAAAACAATTTTTTTTCGTTCCTCTTGGGAAAGTTCTTTTACTAATCTGTTGGTAATAAAAAGAGATGCGAATCCAATAAGGACGGCAACAAACAACAGTATTATCTTCCATCGCTGTTTTGTACGGTACACTTCCAAAGCCTTATTTCTTAAGATTATTAATTAAAGAAGTAAACGTAGATCCAATCAGATTATTATCTTAGGGGTTTAATCATCATCCCACTCTATTTGAAAACGAGTTGATTCTTTTTCATCCTTTTTATTCCGAGGTTTACTTTTAACTATGTTCAACGTATCCTGCCAAATATTAGTTAAAGTTGAACTATCTATCTGGTTTAAGTCCTCCAATTCTTTTCTACGTAGAAAACTAAATTCTTCGCGTAGAATATTTTTAAGGGTTTGCCTCTCTGCTCTAAGGCTTTCTCTAAAAGCATCTCGAGCACTTGCACGATCATAAGAAACTTTAAAATCATTATCATTTCCTTCTAGTTTTAAGTAAAGTTTTGTCCTTCCGCTGCCATCATCTTCAACCTGTCCAAACTCAATATTTTCAGCTTTATTTTTTGTTGCTTTTTTGAAAAGCAAATCTGAGATCAACACTTCAGTACGATAAATATAGTCTCCAGAGAAAGAATGTTTTCCTGATAATGATAAATCTATGGCTGAGGATTGAATATTCATTCTGGGAATAATAACTTCTTGGTTTTCAATCCTAATGTTGTTTTCTATTGTTTCAAATTGTATATCTCTCAATTCTTCCAGCGAAATAAACTTCGATAAACTCTCCATTTCTTGTACTCCTTGTAACCTTCCATTTGAAATTTTAAAATATCCCTGGGCAGCCATTTCGCTCTTAATAAAACTAGATCCCTGTGTGGGAGAAGCAAAAAGTATTGTACCATCAAGTTTCCCGGAAATATTTGATGCTTTAACGATTCCTTGACCAAAGTCGGAAAAAGAACTGAAAAGTTGAGTTATATCTACGCCATCAATGTTAATATCAGCGGAAAAAATACCTTCGTCAGTAAAGAAACCTGTGCTATTTAACTTTCCCGTGAATAGTCCTCCACAAGAACGAACCATAAAACTATTGGATGATAATTGGTTTTGTGTAAGATAAAAACTTGCGCTCAATGGTTGACATATTAGATTATCGTGGATAAAATTATCTACAAATAAATCCCCTGTTATTGAGTTTATCCATTTCATTGCAGAATTTTCGTTACTCGAGGATTGTAGATCTTGGTCATCAGCAATAAAAATCGATGTGTTTAATGAATCAATCACAATATTTGTATTTATTGTTGTTTTGCCTTTTCCAAAAATAAGTGAAGTAGCATTCAAGGCTTTACATTCAATATCAAAACGTGATCCATTAATATACCCTTCTGCATTAGCCTTGGTGATATCCTGATTAAAGAGTTTTAATTTACCCTTTAACTTCTCAATATTAACTCCTGTCCCTTGAAAAATGAATGAAATATTATCAAAATCGACATTGGCATTAAATTTTGAGCGGCTAAAATCTGAAACGTTTAGGTTTTCTATTCCATGTAGCATACCAATTGCTTCAAAATCTCCTAAAAGTATTCCCTTCTCAATTGGGTAAACATCAACCCCCCATAATTGTAAGTCGTTTATGCTAACTTTTTGGTTTATTTTTAGGTGGTACAGTGGTGTTAGAATATTCTTTATCTTAAGAGAGCCTTCAATTACTGATTCACCAGTGTAAATAGCCATTTTGTTAATAAACACCTCCGATGTTTCTGGTTTACTTTGGTTCCCATTAATAAAACTTCCTGATATATTTTTTACAACCAACATTGGTTTATCTGGTAATTTCAATTCAAGATTATCTGATTTAAATCCCATTTCAAACTCAAAGGGTTTATCTATTTTATTGTAGCCACTAAGATTTAAACGAAATTCTATTTGCCCCTTTGTGATTGTTTTTGAGGGAAGAGTGATATTGTATTGCGACAGCAAGGATATCAGCGTATTGATATCAAGGTTGTTTCCACTTACACCAAAAAAAATTGGCGAACCAATCCCTCTTCCATAGCTGCCCTTGGCTTCCATTTGTGTTTTGTCAACCTTTATATTCTTTGTTTCAAAATCGATGGTATTTTCTGTTATAACAAGTACAGTGGTTAAACTAACAGGCTTATTTTTAAGATAGTAAAAACTGCTTTGTTTAAGGCTACCAATTTTTAGCCCTGTTTTTATCTCCATTAAAAAACCTTGTGAAGAAAAATTTCCTCTAAGAGTTGCATTATCAACAAGTCCCTTAAAAAACCAACCAGTTTTTGGGTCTATGTAACTAAATGTAACATTGTAAATTTTGAGCTGATTTAGATCAAGTAACCAATTGCCTTTTTCTGAACTAGTTTCTGTAAATATTTCAAAATTTCCTTTGCCTTTTTGATCAAAGTAAAGGTTTATCCATCCATTCTTTAAGATTAATTCATCTATTTCATATTCATTTCTTAATATGCCTAATATCCCAATCTTTAAAGTTATTTCTTCAACGGATAGGAGTCCTGATTCAAACTCAGGGGGAGTTTCTAAACTCCCTTCCGTTATCTCAACACCTTTCATTATGATGGAAGCATTGGGAAATCCCCTGATTAAAGATACTTTTACTCCATGAACTTTTATTGTAACATTTAATTGCTTGTTCAACTGTTCCAAAGAAATGTTAACCAGCTTGTCTTCTAAAATTATCCCTGCTATCCCCAAAATAGAAAGAATTAGCATTACTACTACCAGTATAAATAGAATAATTTTAACGAAACTTTTCATCAAGTTTTTTATAAAGAAATCCTTAACGTTAATCGCCCAAAAGCCAATTTGATTTAGTGTTTGCTTTACTAATCCTTATTTTTTGGCAAACTTATAATAAAAACCTTTGCTTTGAAAACATACGTGTATATATTTTTTTCTTTGTTAAGTGACTAACAAAACAATCTTTTCAATTTATAAAATAGTTCGCATCCTGTTTTGTTAAACTTTTGACCTATAAATTAATCCAACATTTTTTTGCAAAAAACTTCACAAATTGTAACTAAAGAGTAAATTTGTGAAAGAATATTAACCTATTCTTTGTTCATTATTTTCAATCATGGGAAGATTTAAACTGTTTGCTTTCATTCCTCTGTTTCTAATTTCTCTCACCATATCAGCAAATCATAAGCAGCTGGTCGATAGCCTAAAAATTCAATTAGAGCAAAGTGATGATTCTCTTAAAATACACTTTCTCATTAGGCTTTGCTGGGAGCACAGAAATTTTAACCCAGAAATGGCTGTGCAATATGGATTGAAAGCTATTGAATTGGCTACCAAATATAACGATTACAAAAGCATTGCAAATGCACACAGTTTTGTGGGAGTTGCCTACCGAATTATGGGAAATTATTCACAATCTATCGATCATTATTTTACAGGTTTAGATATAGCAACGAGTAAGGGGATTAAAGAACAGGAGGGTTATGCATTTATAAATATAGCAAATCTTCATATTTACCAAGAACACCATACCAAGGCAAACGAAAATCTAAGTAAAGCGCTGACAATTGCCAATGAGATTAATAATCAATCGATGCTTGCCTATGTTTACATAAATTACGGAAGGGCAAAGCAACTTGTTAACGAACTCGACAGTGCTTTATTTTACCTCTATAAAGCATTAGAAATTCGTAAGAAAATTAATCAAATTCCACAACAAGCCGTCTGCTATAAGTATATTGGAGATATTTACTTTTTAAAGAATGATTTGTCCATTGCCATTGAAAATTACAACAATTCGTTATCAGTTGTTGACAAAGAAACAGACAAAGATTTATATGCAAACATTTTAATAAAATTATCCCAAATCGATTTACAAAAAAATCTACTGAACAGTTCCTATAAATATGCCATAAAAAGCAAAGAAATTGCTAATGAGATTGGTGCTAGATTAGTAATTAGAGATGCTTCACAGATTCTTTCTGAAATTTACTTGTTAAAAGGAGATTATAAAAATGCAGCCAATTATCTTAAGTCATTAATTCAATATAATGACACCTTGTTTAGCCAACAATTATCTGAAAAAATATTCTTTGTAGAATACCAATTGGAAAAGGAAATAAAGGAAAATAGAATAGACATCCTTAATAAGGATAACACCATCAAAGAGCTAAAATTAGCTCGAGCTAAAAATTCAATTGTTACTCTTTCAATAATTATCGCTCTGTTGGGTATTCTTTTTGTTTTTACTCTTTTTTTATTGAACTACAGAAGAACAAGGAATATTATTCTTGAAAAGCAAAACATTGAGATTAATAATCAGCGCATAAGCATTGAGCAAAAGAATAGAAATCTCGAAGAGGCATACCTTGTTATCGAAGGATATATTGGGAAAATCACTGACAGCATAAGGTATGCTGAAAAGATACAAGAGGCAATTCTTCCTCCATTATCCATTTTTAAATCTTTCTTCTCTGATGCTTTCTGTCTTTATAAACCTAAAGATTTTGTTAGTGGAGATTTTTACTGGGTCTCCTATCAGGAAAATAATCTTATTATTGCAATTGGCGATTGCACTGGACATGGAGTTCCTGGTGCTTTCATGAGTATTATTGGCATGGATCTGCTTAATCAAGCAGTTAACCAAAAACACCTTAAAGAACCTTCACAAATACTTGAGTTTCTAAATACAGAACTTCCGCGAAAACTAAAGCGTGAGAACAATGAACTCATTTTAAAAGATAGCATGGATATTGCAATTTGTTCTGTTGAATCTAATAAAAATAAACTAATCTATAGTGGTGCACTAATACCTTTCATGCTTATTCGTGATCAAAACATCATTAGTATTAAATCCGACTATACTTCGATTGGATCATCATCCAAAGTTTTTTCAAAACCTTTCTCTCAACATATCCTTGACCTCAAAGCCGGAGATTGGATATACCTATATTCCGATGGTTTCATGGATCAAATTGGAGGTGAGAAAAAGAAAAAGTTTATGCGTAATCATTTCCAAAAAACTTTGCTCACTCTTAGCCAGTTTAGCGGAGAAGTTCAGTTATCTGAATTAGAAAATATTTTTACCCAGTGGAAAGGCAATAATGAACAGATTGACGATGTTCTTGTTCTAGGTCTAAAGGTTTAAAACGTTATGCGTCTGTGGTTTTTTCCATGGTTACTCTTATTTTGCCTTTCGGTATATGGTGTTAATTCACAAGTGCTGAAAGTAGAACTTCCCAACAATTTATTTGCATTTTCATTTCAAGAGGATAAAGAAGGAAAGATATGGATTGGTCTCAGCGATGGAAACACATCTGGAGATTTAGGAGTTTATCACGAAGGCATTTTTTCATTAAAATCATATTCTGTTGTTATTCCTGTTGGTTCTTATCATACTTCAATCAAACTATCCGATGGTAGTATCCTATTTAGCGGTAACATTCTTAATGAAAAAGGTAGATCTCTATTAATATGGATCTCTTCAATGGGAATAGACACAATTCAAATCCCGTTTATTCTAAAAAATCCCCATATAAATTGCATTGAACTTGTTAACCGAAGTGAAATATGGATTGGAACGTCAAGTGGGTTAATTACCAATAACAGGGGAGAGTGGAATTGGCTTACAACCCAACATGGTATGCCAAGTAACTTTATTTCTTGTATTTATCAGGATTTTAGGGGTGTCGTTTGGGTGGGTACCGAAAGTGGTATTGCTTATTTTATGGATGGGAACATCTACCTTCCACAAAAGGGATCAAAAATAATAAGCTCTGCAACAACTTTTTTTGGTGATAGCCGAGGTTATGTTTGGTGTGGGGCAAGATTTGCTTCTGAGGGTGTTAGCGTTTTTAATGGCCAAGTATGGGAAACCTTTTCTGGTCGACATGGATTGGTGGATAACTCAGCAAGTATTTTCTACCAAGATTTACAAGGCAATCTCTGGGTTGGAAGTTGCTATAATCGATCTCGGGGTGGAGTATCTGTTTTCGATGGTAGAAATTGGGCGGGTTACAACTCTCCTGATTACATTGCAAAACCTTGTGTTGATGCTATAACAACTGATTCTAAAGGGAAAATTTGGCTAGGAGGATCATTAACACCCCAAAAATCAAAAGGCATTACTGTATTCGATGGGGATGAATGGTTCATTACAGGAGCCGATAATACCCTTCCTGCGGAACGTGTCATAGCATTTTTTGTCGATTCAAGAGGAAATCTCTGGGTGTCATCATTCGAGGGTTTATTTATTGTAAGCCCTGAATTCTCAAATTTTATAAAAATTATAAGATAAAATCAGTGGTTAACAAGATTGATTTAAACGGATCAAAAGATACTAATGATAAGGTTATTCCAGCATTAGAAAATACTGATAAAAAAATATTTTTTTATAGCTTAATTCTTCCTACTCTTTTTGTAGGTTTGTTATGGCTTGTTGCAATCATTGAAAGCATTTTGGAGATTAAATTAAATCACTTGGGTGTATTTCCAAGAACGTTAAAAGGTTTACCAGGAATCCTTCTAACTCCATTAATCCACTCTGATTTTAAGCATCTCTTTTCTAATTCTGTTCCCCTAATAGTAATGGGCACTGGAATTCTTTATTTTTATCGATCCTTAAGTTACCGGGTTTTTCTTATCATTTGGATAGTTAGTGGTATTTGCCTTTGGATAGGAGGCCGTCCTAGTTACCATATAGGGGCAAGTGGAATAGTGTATGGTCTTGCTTCATTTCTATTTTTCAGCGGAATTATCCGTCGCGATATTAGACTGGCTGCTATTTCGTTGGTTGTTGTATTTCTTTATGGTGGAATGATATGGGGTGTTTTTCCCATTTGGCCCTCAATTTCTTGGGAAGGTCACCTATTTGGTGGAATAGCAGGTTTTGCCTGCGCTTTAGCTTATAGGGATCAAGGTCCAAAACGCAAATTATACAATTGGGAGGATGAAGAGGAAGAAGAAAAGATGGACATGGTTGAGAAACCAGATTATACCACAACAATTTCATAATGAAATACAATGTTGGCTATTTGCGTTATAAATTCAAAAAAATGTTTGTTAAGGGTAATCTCTTAATTTGATTTTCTATTTTTGTGAATGAAAACAATTTGATTATTCATCAATACAAAATAATAAAAAGATGGCAAAGTATAACGAAACAGAAACCACATCAAACAATATTAATCTAATAGGATTTGGAACAGAAATCCATGGTGATATTACTTGTAATGGTGACCTTAGAATTGATGGAACCCTTATAGGAAATATAACTGCAAAAGGGAAAGTTGTTGTTGGCGAAACTGGAAAAATTAAAGGTGAAGTTACTTCTAAAAACACCGATGTTTCTGGTTATATTGATGGGAAAATTGTAGTGAGCGAACTGCTATCGTTAAAATCAACGGCCAAGGTCGTTGGCGATATGTCAACCAATAGGCTTGCCATTGAACCTGGAAGCCAATTTACTGGCTATTGTGATATGACCAATGGAAGTGCAAAAAAAAGTTCAGTTACAACAACTGAGAATGCTGATTCATCAAATAACAAGTAACGAACCTTCCCTTTTTGTGTCTGACAATGATGCGATATGATTGAAAAGCAACTGTTAAAACAATTCCTTAAAAGATCAATTATACTATTCCTTTTGCTAGGAGTTTTGTGTAGCTTTATCTTTATTTGGATTATACCACATCACTACTTTTCTGTTATCCCAGTTATTTTTATTTATTTTTTCTTTCTAAATGTATTTACCTTCAGATTCTTAATTAGAATTCAAAACTTATCCAGTCAGAAGTTTACCAAACAATTTATGATTTTTACATTCATTAAATTTTTTGGTTCTTTAATATTAGCATTTCTCTTTCTCTATTTTGATCCAAAACACAAAATTCCTTTTTTGGTGATTTTTATCATCCTGTATTTTTCTACTCTAATTCAAGGGGTTCACGATTTTTTAAAGGTTTTAAATCAAAGAAATCCGAAATAGTATTTCTTTTCATAAAAAAGTATATATTTTTGGAATTAGTGTAAATAGAAAATAATGTGAAAAAGCCTATTTTCTTATGGGTTTTACTTTACTTGCTTGTACTTTGTTCTTCTATTGCTCAAAGTGCTGTTAATAATTTTAGTGCCTCTTCAGTAAATTCATCCAGCGAAGATATTATTGATCCTCATCAAAAAGAATTTAACCCTGGTGACTTTATTTTCGATCATATTGGTGATGCTCACGATTGGCATTTGTTAACTATTGGAAAACTTCATATCTCCATCCCTTTACCTATAATCGTTTATAGCCATTCACGTAACAAACTCTATACATTTTTTTCTAACAAATTTCACCATGGACATTCAGTTTACATGGGCTTTACCCTTATTACCCACGGAGATTTAAAGGGTAAAATTGCTGAAGTTGATAATTCAGGGCAGATTCTGGAAAATTTCCCTTTACCATTGGATTTTTCAATCAAAAAAAATGTTGTAGGCATTTGGTTCTCAATTGCCCTTTTGCTTCTAATATTTATTCCTGTTGCTAAGAGATATAAATCGTACCCAACTTCTGCTCCAAAAGGAACGCAGAGTCTTATGGAAACCCTGATACTATTTGTTCGTGATGATATTGCTCGACCCTCAATAGGAGAGAAGCATTACAATCGATTTATGCCTTTCTTGCTTACAATCTTTTTCTTTATATGGATTAATAATATGCTTGGGCTTATTCCCATCTTTCCTGCAGGAGCTAATGTTACTGGAAACATCGCTGTTACAATGGCTTTGGCTTTATTTACCTTGTTAATGATTTTGCTCAATGGAAACAAGCACTTTTGGAAAGACATTTTCAATTCTCCTGGGGTTCCTGTTTTTCTTAAACTCCCTATTCCTATAATGCCCATTGTAGAAATGGCCAGTTGGCTAATTAAACCTGGAGTATTAATGATTCGACTTTTTGCAAACATACTCGCTGGTCATATAATTGCAATGGTTCTTTTTGGGTTAATTTTTATTTTTGGTGCTGTAAACATATACTATGGCTATGGAATAAGTTTCGTTACCATTTTTTTAACTGTTTTTATGTCGATATTGGAAATTCTGGTTGCTTTTATTCAAGCTTTTGTTTTTACCATGCTTAGTGCCCTTTTTCTTGGTATGGCCACAACCGAACATCATTAGTTACTAACCTTAAATAATAACTTGATATGACAACACTTCTCGTTCTTTTAGAAATCACTGGCATTTCAATTGCCAAAACTGGTGCAGCATTTGCAGCAGCAATTATCGTATTAGCGGCTTCTTGGGGTATAGGTAAAATTGGCGCTACTGCTCTTGAATCCATAGCACGTCAACCAGAGGCAGCAGGAGATATTCGTGGTAGTATGGTTGTAGCTGCAGCTCTTATTGAAGGTGTTTCTTTCTTTGCCATCATCATCTGTGCACTTGTTATCCTGCTTTAATCTAAGAAAACATTAACATTATGGGCTTAATCACTCCCGATTATGGGTTACTTTTCTGGATGCTGCTTTCTTTTGGCGTTTTGATGTTTCTTCTCAAAAAGTTTGCCTGGAAACCAATCCTTCATGGAATAAAAAGCCGTGAAGAAATGATATCAAAAGCATTGCATGAGGCTGAAATGGCAAGAACTGATATTTCCAAATTGGAAGAACGTAGTGCTGAAATAATAAATAAAGCCCAATCTGATAGTGAAGCCATTCTTCTCGATGCAAAAAAAACAAAAGAAAGGATCATCGAAGAGGCAAGCCTTAAGGCTCAGCAAGATGCACAGAAATTTCTGGATCAAGCTAGAGAGATATTAAAACGCGAAAAGGAAGTTGCTCAACTGGAGATAAAAGTTTATGCTTCTAAAATCATTCTTGATGCCACTGAACGTATACTGCGCAGAGAACTTAAGGATAAAAACAAATACGAAGAGCAGATAAACTTGGTTATACAAGAACTCTCAGCAAAGAATTAGAATGGACCAAGGAAGAGCATGTATGAGTTATGCTAGGGCTTTGCTCGACTGGGCTGAAGAGTCCGGTCTGGCAATGGATATTTATGCTGAATCAGCAAATCTTATCCAACTAATTGAGGAAAACCCTTCTTTTTACTATTTAATGCATACCCCAATGGTCTCTCTAACAAAAAAAATAAAGACTGTAACAACAATTTTACTTAATTATACTCCTTATTTAACTACCATTGTGTGCCTTACAATTAGGAATCGTAGAGAAAAACAATTAAAGCATATTCTTAATTGTTTTCAAAAACTTTTTAGGGATAAATATGGTATAATAAAAACGCATGTAGAGGTTGCTTCTGAAATTAGCAAGGAAACTCAACTGTCCATTAAGGAATACATCGCAAAAACCCTTAAAAAGAATGTAGAAATAGATTTCAATGTTAATCCAATGATTATTGGGGGTTTCAAACTTGTAATTGAAGATCGTCTTTTAGATAAAAGCGTTAAAGGTGAATTAGAGTTGTTGCGAAAACGTTTATACTAGTTACGAGTAAAAGATTATTAAAAATATGGCAGAAATAAAAGCATCTGAAGTATCCGAAATTTTAAAAAGAGAACTTGCTGGACTTGACCTTAAATTAGGGTTTGAGGAAATTGGCACAGTATTACAAGTTGGCGATGGAATTGCTCGAGTATTTGGTTTGTCCAACGTTTGCTCAAATGAAATAGTTGACTTTCAATCTGGTATTAAAGGTATTGTCCTCAATCTTGAAGAGGATAATGTTGGTGTTGTATTGCTTGGTTCTTCAGATCAGGTTAAGGAAGGGCATCAGGTCAAAAGAACCAATAGGATAGCATCAATAATGGTTGGAGACTCTCTTCTTGGCAGAGTAATAAATACAATTGGAGAACCTATTGACGGAAAAGGTCCTATTGGCGGTGAAGCATATGAGATGCCCTTAGAGCGTAAAGCGCCAAGTGTAATATTCAGACAGCCTGTGAGTGAGCCGCTACAAACAGGAATTAAAGCAATAGATGCCATGATTCCTATTGGAAGAGGGCAAAGGGAGCTAATTATTGGAGATAGGCAAACAGGAAAAACTGTAATTGCCATTGATACAATAATCAACCAGCGAAGCAACTTCGAAAAAGGTGACCCGGTGTATTGTATATATGTTGCCATAGGACAGAAAGGATCAACCGTTGCTTCCATTGCTAAAACCTTGGAGGAAAAAGGTGCAATGGACTATACTATTATTGTTTCAGCCAATGCATCCGATCCGGCTGCGCAGCAATTTTATGCTCCTTTTGCTGGGGCTGCAATTGGTGAATTTTTCAGAGATACAGGGCGCCACGCACTTGTTATATTCGATGACCTTTCAAAGCAAGCTGTATCATATAGAGAAGTTTCTCTGCTTCTTAGAAGACCCCCTGGCAGAGAAGCCTACCCTGGTGATGTATTTTACCTTCACAGTCGGTTGTTAGAAAGGGCTGCTAAAATAATTAAGTCCGATGAAATTGCCAGCCAAATGAATGATCTTCCCGAATCAATTAAGCATTTGGTAAAAGGAAATGGATCCTTAACCGCCCTTCCGATTATTGAAACTCAAGCAGGTGATGTTTCGGCATACATTCCTACCAATGTAATTTCCATCACTGATGGACAAATTTTTCTAGAATCTAACCTTTTCCATAGCGGGGTAAGACCTGCAATAAATGTTGGTATCTCGGTTTCACGGGTTGGTGCAAAAGCTCAAATAAAATCAATGAAAAAAGTTGCTGGCACCCTAAAGCTGGACCAGGCTCAATATCGTGAACTTGAGGCTTTTGCAAAATTTGGATCCGATTTGGATGCTGCAACTCTTAACGTTTTAGATAGAGGTAAAAAAAATGTTGAAATCCTTAAACAAGGTTTGCATTCCCCGCTTCCAATTGCTGAACAAATTGCCATTATTTTCTGTGGAACAGCAGGTCTCTTAAAATCAATACCTGTGGAAAAAATAAAGTCTTTCGAGTATAATTTTCTTGATGATATTCGTCTAAATCAACCCGATATTCTTATGACTATTGCTGAAGGAGTTTTTAATGATGAGATTGCAGAAATACTTACACAGACTGCAAAAAAAATATCAGCAAAATACATAGGTTAAAGTATGTCAAGTTTAAAAGAAATACGAACCCGCTTGACTTCTATTACTTCCACAAGGAAGATTACTAGTGCAATGAAGATGGTTTCTGCTGCTAAGTTTCATAAAGCACTGGAATCAATTTATCGTTTCGAACCATACTACAACAAAACCCTACAGGCGCTTTCTCAAGTTATTCATAGTGATATTGAGTTCGGTATGGATAGGTGGTTCAACCCACCTGCAAGCAAAACAAATATAGCTCTGGTTATCATAACATCTAATTCAAGCATGTGCGGGGGCTTTAACCAAAACCTGATAAAGAAAGTACTTGAAGAGATTCCTACACTATTCCCCGATTACCCAGAAAAAACTAATCTTTCTCTTTTTTGTTTAGGAAAAAAAGGGGGAGATTTTTTTCAGAAAAAGAAATTCAATGTTCATTCTGCTTCAGATAACCATATTGTAAATAACCCAACCTATAACACAACAGCCCCTTTTGCAAATTTTTTAATTGATGAGTTCGTTAGTGGTGTATACGATATGGTTTATATAGCCTATAACGAATATAAAAATCCTGCCGTTCAGAAACCTTCAATAATTCAATATTTTCCAATTGTTTTTCCTGATGGCTTTTTAAGTAGTTCGATTAACCCCAACCTAATTTTTGAACCTAATCAAGAGCATATTTTAAGGTTAATTATTCCTAAGACCATGAAAATTTATTTCCATAAAATAATCTTAGAAAATGCTGCTGGAGAGCATGGTGCTAGGATGACAGCCATGCATCAAGCTACCGACAACGCAACAGAACTATTAAAGGATTTAAAACTTCAATACAATAAAGCCCGTCAAGCTGCAATTACAAAAGAAATCCTTGAAATTGTGTCTGGCGCAGAAGCCCTTAAGGGAAAATCAAATTAGCTAAACCTTTTGCAATACAGCCTTCTTAACGGGTTTGTTGATCTCGGCAATATCTTCCGATACGTTTATTATATAATCTGCTAATTTTTCTGCCTCAGAAAACAAATCGTTATAAATAACCCCAGCCTGATATTTGTATTTTTCTTCCTCAACATTCTTTAAATGCTGTTTCCTGAGCTTATTTCTAAATTGATTAATTTTTTCCTCTGCTTCGTATGCTGGACCCAGATTAATTTTAGTATGATCCTCTTCCAAATTGTGTAACAAAACAAGAAAAGCTTCATCTACCAATTCAAACATATAATTAAGATTATCTCGTATTTCTTGATTAAACCATATGTTAGCTTTTCTTTTGCGGCGCATGGTCTTTGCTAAAGTATAATTACTGTCGGATATGCTCTCAATGTCACTGATGATTTTGAACATTGCCTGCATGCGCCTTGAACTCTCTTCACTTAAATCATTGGTAGACACTTTTGTTAAGTATGTGGCAATTTCAACCTCTACCCTATCACTTATATCCTCATACTTTTCTATTCTATCAAAAGAATCCTTAAATTTTTTGTCATTGGTTTCAGCAAAAAGCTCTCTAAAAAAACCATACATTTTATATGTACGCTTAGCATAAGTAATAATCTCCTTGTATGCCTGAAGTAGGGATAATTCAGCTGTTGATAGCAATCCTATTCCAATGTGTTGTAATCTGAATTCTTCGTCTTCTTCTTTTCTTTGAGGTACAATACGAGTTACTAGTTTTACTATAACTGGAGTAAACATAACTAGAGCCAAAGTATTAATTATATTAAAAGAAGAATGGAAAACTGATAAAGCTATGGGAACACTCTCTGGATTATCAAATGGAGATTCACCACCCATGTCAATTATTATATTTCCTATTGTTCGAATGAAAAAGGGAAATACAAACAACATCCAAAAAACACCAAATAAATTGAAAATAAGGTGAGCTCGTGCAGTTCGTTTTGCAGAAACATTCGCAACAGCTGCTGCAATATTTGCAGTAATTGTTGTTCCGATATTCTCACCCAAAACCATCGCAGCGGCTAAATCAAATCCGATCCATCCATTATTGCACATAACCAACGTTAATGCCATTGTTGCGCTGGATGATTGAATTACCACTGTAAGCACTGTCCCAATGGCTATAAATATTAATAGAGAAAAGAAACCATGGCTTGTATAGTATTGTAAAAATTCTAAAATTTCAGGTTGTTCGCTTATGTTTGGTACCGAATTCTTTAAAAAATCGAGCCCTAAAAATAGAAGAGCAAAACCCACAGCCAATTCACCCCATGATTTTCTTGAAACACTCTTACTAAATACAAGTGGAAATCCAATCCCAATTAATGGAAGGGATATAGCGCTTATGGAAAATTTAAAGCCCAAAAGAGATATCATCCAAGCAGTGAAAGTAGTTCCAATGTTTGCTCCCATGATAACCCCAATGGATTGGACTAGTGAAAGAAGACCTGCGTTAACAAAACTAACAACCATAACTGTAGTAGCAGAACTAGACTGAACCACCATGGTAACCAATAATCCGGTTAGTATACCCTTAAACCGGTTTGATGTCATTGCGGCCAATATATTGCGCATCTTGTCCCCTGCAACTTTTTGGAGGGATTCGCTAAGCATTTTCATTCCAAAAAGGAAGAGCCCCAAAGAGCCGATAAGTGTAAGAAGTTGGAGGATTCCGTAATTCATAATTCTATTGAATTAAAAAGAATCAAAATTAATTACAAATAGCTATTCGTATGTTATTTTAAAGTTAATTTTTAATTGAAGCTATCTCAAAAAACCTTTTTTGATTTTTGTAATAATAAAATGCTTAATATTGAGCAAAGGTTTACAATGCTATTGCTGATTTTACTACTTTTGCTAATGTATTTTTATTATTATTTATGATATTTCAATTCATCGCTCGATTTATTCTTCGTAATAGGTTTGCAATTCTTATAACAGTTGGTATCATAACATTATTCATGATGTTTTTGATTACTAAGTTAAAGTTTTACTATGAACCAACGCCCCTATTGCCCAAAAACGACAGTCTTTTAGTTCAATACCGTGAACTCTCAAAAATTTTTGGGAAGGGTGAAAATATTATGGTGATTGGAGTTGAAGACCCTGATTTTTTTGTAGTTGAAAACTTTTATCATTGGCAAAATTTTGAAAAAGAATTGCTGAAAATAGATGGGGTTGAGCATGTTCTTTCAATTTCAGACATTTTTACTTTAGAAAAAGACACTGAAAGAAAAATTTTTAATTTTATTAAGGTTTTCCCATCAGAAATTTCATCCCAAAAAGAATTGGATTCGTTAAAATGCATTGCTCTTTCAATGCCTTTTTACGAAGATATTCTCTTTAATAAAGAGCTAAACATCTATTTAATGATGGTAACGCTCAAGTATGAGATGATTAGCACAACTGCTCGAATTAAGTTTATGGAAAGCATTATTGAAACATGTAATGTTTTTTCACAAAATCGAGGAAAACCTTTGCGATATTCAGGGTTACCATATATTAGAATTACAGTTGGAGAAATGATTCGTGGAGAGATGTACATGTTTATACTTCTGGCTGTGCTCATCACTGCTTTATTGATTTTCATGCTTTTTAAATCTTTTCGCATAGTGTTCTTTTCCATGCTGGTTGTTACAGTATCTGTAAGTTGGGGGTTAGGATTTATGGCCCTTCTTGGCTATGAGATAACCTTGCTAACCGCTGTAATTGCTCCATTAATAATTGTAATTGGTGTCCCCAACTGCGTTTTTCTTCTAAATAAGTATCATCATGAGTATAGCTTGCATGGTAACAAGGTAAAAGCACTACAACGGGTTATTCAAAAAATTGGAAGTGCAACTTTTCTAACCAATCTTACTACCGCTGCTGGATTTGGTACATTTACCTTTACCAGCATTAGAATTTTAAAGGAATTTGGACTTGTTGCTGCCATCGGCATTATGGGGGTTTTTATAGTATCTCTTTTGCTTATTCCCTCCATTTTCAGCTTTTTGCCACCTCCTGAACCACGACATTTACAGCACTTGGGTAATCGTCGTATAAAAAACATAATCACTCGAGTAATTTCCGTTGGTCTGTATCAAAAAAAATGGGTTTTTGCGATAACCATAATTTTTTTATCTATAGGTTTATGGGGGCTTTCTCGTGTTAAAAGTAATGGTTTTATGGTTGATGATATACCAAAAAGCCACCCAGTATATATTGACCTAAAATACTTCGAAAATAGCTTCTCTGGAGTTATGCCGTTGGAAATAGTTGTTGATACCAAAACTCCTCGTGGCGTAATACAAGAAAAAACTTTAAGCAGGATTAATAAACTGCAAAATGCTCTTGAGAAGAACCCTAAACTTTCCAAACCTCTTTCTATTGCCGAAGCAGCGAAATTTGTTCGTCAAGGTTATTACAATGGAAACCCATTACAGTACAAGTTGCCTTCTGGACCAGAAAGAGCCTTTATAATGTCCTACTTGCCCAAAAACATGGCTAATAATGAATTGCTAACCCGCTTTGCAGATTCTACTGGACAAATTACCAGAGTATTATATAATGTGGCAGATATTGGAAGCACTAAAGTTAAAGACCTTAAAAAACAATTACAGCAAGATGTTGACTCAATATTCCTAAACGATTCTCATCAGGTAACAATCACAGGGGGTAGTATAATAGCCGCAAATGGAAATGATTACCTGGTTCGTAGTTTATTTATTAGCCTACTGGCAGCAATCAGCATTATCTCAATCTTGATGGCTTGGATGTTCCGTCAGCCTAAAATGGTACTTCTTTCTGTATTGCCAAATCTAATTCCTCTGCTTTTAACTGCTGCAGCAATGGGTTTTATTGGTATTACTCTAAAGCCAAGTACCGTTATTGTCTTTAGCATTGCCTTTGGTATTTCTGTCGATAACTCCATTCATTTTCTGGCCAAATACAGACAGGAACTTAAGCGAACTCGACAAAATATAAAAACATCTGTTGTTTGTGCAATAAAGGAAACCGGATTAAGCATGATTTATACATTTGTCGTTTTGTTCTTTGGTTTTGGAATTTTCGCTGCATCAAAGTTTGGCGGTACTGTTTCGTTGGGAATTTTAGTGTCCCTCACATTGCTTGTTGCTCTATTTTGTAACCTTGTTTTACTTCCAACAATTCTCCTTTCGTTGGAAAAGGTTAAAGACATTGACAATAAGGATTGCTGCCCAGAGACATAAATAATTTTTAATTACTTTTTCCCTATCTTTAAAAATCTGATTATTTTGTGTTTAATAAAAAAGTCTATGTATAATATAAACGAATTACATGAATTAGTTGATCGAGGAATTAAAAATCTTTCTTTTCCCGAAGAACCTTCGCTACTTTACACTCCAGTTCGTTATGCTTTGGCATCAGGAGGTAAGAGAATAAGACCAATTCTTGTTCTCGTTTCATGTAATGTGTACTCTGAGTCAGTTGACGACGCTATTTTTCCTGCTCTTGCCGTTGAGTTATTTCACAATTTTACACTTATCCATGATGACATTATGGATAATGCACCTCTCCGTCGAAATCAACCAACAGTTTACAACAAATGGGGGTCGAATGTTGCAATCCTTTCCGGTGATGCTATGTATGTTATGGCATATCAATTATTAGCCAAAACCGAAAAGTCGAAACTCGGAAAAGTACTTTCTGTTTTTAATGATATAGCTCTAGGTGTTTGCGAAGGGCAACAAATGGATATGGATTTTGAAACAACCCAATTCGTAACTCAGGATGAGTATCTTAAGATGATTGAACTAAAAACCTCTGTTCTTGTTAAGGGTGCACTTCAAATAGGTGGAATTATTGGTGGTGCCCCCGATTCTGATATTATTAAACTGGGTGATTTTGGGCTAAATCTAGGAATCGCTTTTCAGTTACAGGATGATCTTCTTGACTCATACGGTGATTCAAACTTATTTGGCAAGAAAATTGGCGGTGATATTATAGCTAATAAAAAAACCTTTCTTACAATAAAAGCATTTTCATTAGCAAAAGGAAATACCCTTAATTTACTAAACGGTTACTTTAAGGCTGAAAATATCGATCCAGAAAAAAAGGTTAGCGGAGTAAAGGAAATTTATGATAAATTGGGTATTAAGCAGATTACTGAAGAAAAGATTCAGGAATTTTATCAAAAGGCACTAATTGCTTATGAAAAACTAAATGAAAATTTTGATAGAAAACACATTCTACTCTCACTGGCCGAAAGTATAATGGGTAGAACAAGCTAGCTTTCTGCCTGTGTTTTCTTCTACTTATTCCGCTTAAAAAAATCTTTACTATTTAATTCTTAAAAAGGGTTACTATATATTTTATCCCCATAAATAAAAATAACACCCTACATGGTTTTAAATAAAAATTCAATTCAATTAAGCTATTTTTGTACTCTTTTTGAAACATCTTTTACCTATAAAATTATCTCATTATGAGTTATGTGTCCAAAGAGAAGCTATTCACTAAAAAGTGGTTTAAGGCATGGAGTTTAATATTGCTTGGTGCATTTATCCTTGCTTCAGGATTTGTACTATTTATCGATCCTCACCGTATTGCCCCGGGGGGCGTTTATGGAATTGGGATAATTGTTCATTACCTCACAAAGGGGCTTTTCTCATGGGCGCCTGAAGGTTTGCCTATTGGGACAGTCGGTCTTATACTAAATATTCCCTTAACCATAATTGGCATAAAACTTTTAGGTCCACGCTTTGGAATAAAAACAGTAATTGGATTTGTTTTAACTTCAATATTTATTGATTTGCAGCATTTCTTTTTTGGATACAACCCACTTGTTGACGATGCTTTGCTCTCATCGGTATTTGGTGGTGTACTTGTTGGGTTTGGTTTAGGATTAATATTTAAAGCCAAGGCAACAAGCGGTGGATCTGACATAATTGCCATGATAATTGCCAAGTATACCCGGTTACCATTAGGACAATTAATGATATATGTAGACTCGGCTATTGTTTTAGTTGCCCTTGCTGCCTTTCAGGACTGGAAAATTCCCCTTTACTCATGGATAGTAATATACATTACTGGTAAAGTGATTGATGTCACCATTCAGGGCGTGAGCTATGATAAAACGCTTTTTATTATTTCAGACAAATATGATGATATTCGAAATAAGTTAATTAATGATATCGATCGTGGAGGAACTATTCTTAATGGAATTGGAATGTACAAAGGCCAAGAAAAAAAGGTTATTTTTACTAACGTCAGCCGCAGAGAGGTTCATATACTCAGAGACTATATTGAAGAAATTGATTCAAACGCATTTATTACAGTAATTGATGCCAATGAAATTTTAGGAAACGGGTTTAAACCATTGAGGGAAGAATAATAGTTTTCATTTATCGGTAATGACTTATGATCCGTAAGCCTTTTTTAAATCTTGATTTACACTAAACATAATTAAATGCAAGGCAGAGTATTGAAATCGACTGGTAGTTGGTATACCGTTTTATGCAATGAAGGATTCGCTTACAGGTGTAAAATTCGTGGAAAACTTAGGCTAAGGTCCTCTAGAACTACCAACCCTATAGCTGTAGGGGATATTGTTGATTTCGACATAGAAAGTGATGGAAAAACTGGGAATATCGATAGAGTTCATTCAAGAAAGAATTACATAATTCGTAAGTCTTCCAATCTTTCAAGGGAGGCACACGTTATTGCTGCCAATATTGATCAAGCTATTTTAGTGGTAACTGTTGATTTTCCTGAAACAAAATTTGAATTTATCGATAGATATCTTGCAACGGCTGAGGCTTATCAAATCCCAGCAATTTTAATTTTCAATAAATCTGATCTTTACCAAACTGAATTGAATGAAAAATTTAAATATTACCTGTCGATTTACAAGTCAATTTACCCTTGTTATATCGCTTCGGCTGAAAGCGGAGAGGGGCTGGTGGAAATAAAATCACTGTTAACTGATAAAATTAGTTTAATTTCAGGAAATTCAGGGGTGGGCAAAACAACATTAATAAATAAAATTGAACCTAACCTTAACTTAAAAACAGCAAATATCTCTCATTATCATTTAACAGGTAAGCACACAACTACTTTTAGTGAAATGTTCCCTCTTTCTTTTGGTGGGTTTGTGATTGACACACCAGGCATTAAAGGTTTCGGACTTGTAGATATGGATAAACGAGAAATATTTCACTTTTTCCCTGAGATATTTCGGGTTTCTGCCCAATGTCAATACAATAACTGTACACATAGAGATGAACCTGGTTGTGCAGTTAAAGAATCTGTTGAAAAAAATCAAATTAACCCTTCTCGCTATTTAAGTTATTTGAGTATTATGAATGATAACGAGGAGAAGTACAGAACATAAAAATTTAAAACAATAAAACTTAATCTAGGTTTATACCATAGCGGGATTAATACACATTACAGCAATTTTTGCATTATTTGCAATAACATACTGCTCCTGTGCACCAAACATATAATCGGTAAAATCTAGGTTGGGCGTTGTCATAATCAGAATTAAATCTGCCTCAATATCCACTGCAAGTTTAATGATACTATCCGAAAAACTTCCTCCCTTTCCTGCACTATGAACCTCATACTTGATATCATGAGTATCAAGATGTTTCTTTGCAAATGATAAATTATAGTTCACTTTCTTTTGAATACCCGAGTCTGCTGCATGTGGAATGATCATATGAATTCGAGAATTGAACTCGGTTGCTGTTTTTATTGCCCAGCGCAAACGCTCCTTTTCATTGATTCTATAATCTAAAGGGAAGATAACATTCTCAAAAATTCTATCTCCTTTAGGCTCATCTTGAACCACTAGAAAAGGAACATTAGAACCTGCTATAACCTTTAAGGCCCAACTACCGGTTAACTTCTGAACACCTTTAATCCCATGAGTGCCCATAATTACAAGATCTGCTTCAATGTCAAAGGCATACTCGCTTATGGTGTGAAATATGCTACCTTCCTGTACAACAGGTTTTATGTCTACACCATAGGTTTCTTTAATTCTGGCAGCATCTGCTTTAAGCTTTTCTGTGGCCTCATTTTCGTTTAGTTTACCTTTCGAAAAAATCCCACCTGACTCTACAACATGGATTAGATCTATGGAAAACTGCTGAGCAAATGCTCCTATTTTTAGCGCATACTTAAGCGCATTCTCAGTAACTGGACTGAAATCCCAGGGGACAATCAGCCGTTGCAATCTATCTTCCATAATATAAGCACATTAAGAGATTACCAATTGTTTTCAGAATATAAATTTATAAAAAAGATTCTGAAATAATAACAACTGTTTAATAAATAATTAGAAAGCAAGTATAATAGTACTATTTATTTGACACCCATTTTTTAATAAAATATTTGTGATTCAGCAACTTAATGTTATTGTTTAATAATGATAAAATAATATTAAATAATGGTTTATCATATATTTTGCTCTTGGATTGTATGCTTAATTTTTGATTAGTTGCTTTGATGATAATTATCTATTTAATCTTTTCAAATATCATCGTTACATAAAATATCTATAACTTTTGATGCAATATGGCCTGGTTCAATAAAGTTTAAGCAAGCATAATCGCCACGGTAGCAAGGTTTGTTCCCAAATACTGAGCAGGGGCGACACTCTAAATCAACCTGAATAGCATTTTCGGTGGGCTGATTCCAACCGTAAAAACCCGTAAAAGGATGTGTTGCTCCCCATATGCTTATCACTGGAACTCCAACAAGTGAGGCTAAATGCATGTTAGCAGAATCCATTGAAACCATAAGATTTAAATTAGATATTATTTCCAATTCTTGGTCGATAGAAAAAACTCCTGCTAAGTTTTTAACATTTGAGTAATGGATTGAAATGCTTTCAAGGGCAAGTCTTTCGTCTCCTTTTGCTCCAAACAACATAATTTTAAACGACGGGACCCTTGCCAATTCTTCGATTACATTTTTCATGCCTTCCAAAGGGTAGGTTTTGCCTTTGTGCTTAGCAAACGGGGCAATGCCGATCCATTTTCCCTCTTTAACACCAGTAAATTTTAAAATTGTTTCGTTAAGCGGGATAGGTGTTTTGGTTAAACTCTTAAAATCAAGATTAATAACTAACCCTAAACCAAGTTTCTGAAAAACCTCAGAATATCTAATTACAGTATGTTTTATAGGAACAAAGTATTTATTGTTTTTTCGAGTTAGTTGTCTTTTATCCTTTCTTCCTTTATCAATAATTGACACCCTGGTTCCGCTTGTCCTAAATAAGAAACACAGAAACTTTGTACGAAGCACATCATGGAGGTCTACAACTCCATCCCAAGTTCCTATGCTTTTTAGTTCTTTATAAAGTTTGAATATACCAAAAAGTCCTTTGTGTTTGACTATAGGATCAAATTCGATAAATTGAACCGAAGGCAAACTCTTCAATAATTCACCAGCAAAACTACGGGAAACATAAGTTACTTCTATATTAGGAAATTGGTTTATTAACGACCACAAAACAGGAATGGTCATTGCAACATCTCCAATGGCGCTAAATCTAAATACTAGCAACCGAAATGGTTGGCTTACACTCATTAACTTTTTTGTCCGTAAAGAACAGGATTAAGCGATGGGTCGTTATACATCTTCATTTGACGATACACTTTCATGTATTTTTTCCCTTGATTTATGTCATTTAATAACTGATCAATGGCAATACTTAAATCAATTTTTTGTTCAAGTAAAATGCTTAACTTCTTTTGACATTTTTGTTGATGCTCTTCCGATACATCCTTTCTCATCACCTCCTGTTCCATGTGATATATCTTAAGGGCAAGAATAGAAAGACGATCAATTGCCCATGCAGGACTTTCAGTGTTTATTGTTGCATCGGGTTGAGGTTGCACATTCTTATACTTTTCAAGGAAATAGCTGTCAATCATTTCCACTAAATCAGTTCGATCTTGGTTTGATTTATCAATTCTCCTTTTAATCTCCAATGCTGAAACTGGATTAATATTTGGATCACGAATTATATCTTCAAGATGCCATTGTACAGCATCTATCCAGTTTTTCGTATATAGTGAAAACTCAATTGTTCCCTCTTTAAATGGGATAATAGGTCTTGCGTCTACATTATCTATTGAATGGTAGTAGATAGTGCATTCGGAAAAAATTTTGTTGCAAAGTTTGCTAAAGGACATTTTTGATTATGTTGTTTAAATGCAAAGATGAAAAAGTTTTTTAGAAGTTAAAAATATTCTATCTCCTCCTATGTATTATTTACGGCAATTTAATAAATTAAGCATTAACCACTTTGTAAAACTTATCATTACGCCTAACTAACTGGGACACTTTAATTGAACATACATTCCCCTTTTGGCATGATTTAGTCGGTTTGTCATCCACTCTAATTTCTTCAATAATTAGTTCAACTACTCCAGTTGATGGACCAATAATCAACGCTTTATCATCCTTGCAAAATTCATTGGCTTCAACTTTAATTTCAGCAACACCCAATTTCGAAAAGTAGTTTGTAATTTTTCCCACATAAATCTTTCGTTCTGTAGCAACACTTCCATAATGGTAACTCCATTCTCCTAATTTTTGTCCGAGATAGTATCCATTCCAGAATCCTCGATTGAAAACTTTATTAAGCTTTTCTAGCCAGTTTTCAATTTTAATTGCTTCGTATGTTCCCTCTTTTATAGAGTCTACAGCTTCGCGATAGCACTTGGTTACCGTTTTAACATATTCAGGACTTCGAGCCCGACCTTCAAGCTTTAATACTGAAACACCCGCGTCTATAATCTTATTTAAAAAACCAATTGTACAAAGATCCTTTGGAGACATTATGTATTCATTATCAATCTCAAGTTTTTCTCCCGTTTCATTATCAATCACAGTATAGGAACGACGACATATCTGAAGGCAAGCCCCTCGATTTGCTGAATGATTTGCTTGATGTAGGCTCAAATAGCATTTCCCTGAAACGGCCATACATAAAGCTCCATGAGCAAAAATTTCGAGCTTAATTTTTTTGCCAGAGGGTCCCGTTATATTATGATCTTCAATGTTTTTTGCAATTTGTTTTACTTGATCTAGCGTAAGTTCTCTTGCAAGAACAACAACATCGGCCCACTGAGAGTAGAATTTCAATGCTTCGATATTGCTAACATTAAGCTGTGTTGATAAATGCACTTCCATGTTTTGCTTCCGAGCATATAGAATTGCTGCCTGATCGCTTGCAATTATAGCAATAACTCCTGCCTTTTTTGCCGCATCAATGGTTTCTTGCATTGGTTTTATATCTTGATCATAGAGCACGGTATTAATTGTCAGGTATGTTTTTACATTATGCTTTTTACAAATTTTTACAACTTCTTCTAAATCCTTTATGGTAAAATTAACTGTTGACTTGGCGCGCATATTCAGTTTACCCACTCCAAAATACACAGAGTTGGCGCCTCCTTGCAAAGCAGCAATAAGCGATTCAAAATTCCCTGCAGGAGACATTATTTCAATATCATTCACACTGATTTTCATTGCCAATAAAGTTTTTTGATTTTTTAAAAAAGTTATGAAAAAGTGAAAGAAGTTTTTTTACTGAAAAAATAAAATTGCTTAATGAAGTAAACTAGATAATGGTTGAATGCTTAGCAATTCAACAAAATGCTTATTGCTTCAAACCACTGAAAAACTGTGTTAATGCCATCCAATACTCTTTATGATTCGGATTACTCTCCCATAGTGCTCTTGATCCATGAATACCCTCTCCTTGCGAAGGCTTAAAAAGGGTTAAATGCTTTTTGGGTATGTGATCAAGTAATTCTTGCATCACTGGAAATTCTTTGAGGCTACATAAAGCGAGCACTGGGAGATGTATTCTCTCGATGGCTCCTTTAACTGATAATTCCTGGCCAAAGTACTCCCCTGGAGAAAAAACCACAACCGTCTTTACCTTAAAGTTTTCTGTTGCTTCAATTAAAGCAAGGGATGCAGAATATGAACTTCCTAGAAGGGTAATGGGTTTTTTTGATCGCTGAAATACAAAATCAATTGCTGCAGTAATATCTGGTTGGGCATCAATATATTTGGTTGGCATACCTTTTCCAATTGCATCAATTGTAGTTAAATTTTTTACAAAATTTACTTCGTTTCCTGAACGGAGATCTACAGCAAGACAATTAAATCCTAAATTTACTAATTTAGGAGCAGTTTCACGATATTCTCCTCGACTATATCCTGCTTGATGCAATAATATAATATATGGATTTTGTGTTGAAGATACATAATGATCTGCGGTAACAGTTACACCATCAGCTGCAATAAAAGTAACAGTTTGCTGTCCCTGGATTGTAATTGCCAATAGAGAAGAAATTATTAAAAATAAAAAAAACTTTTCTTTCATTACTTTTTATAATTTTAATTAAAACATTGATTTATGTAAATACAACTTAAGTGTTTTATTTCAATGCTTTAAAAATATTAACGAACAAATAGCGGGAAGGTTTCTTTTACTCTTTCGGCAAGAATAATAATTTTATTTTCGTGATGTTCAACTACTGCTGGGTCCTGAATCTCAAAATAGCGTTCGGTCATTTCGTGAATAATTTTAATAAAACCGGGTTCAAGAGTTGATATTATGGGTGCGTGATTATGCCTCATTGCAAAACTACCCTTCGTTCCGGGAACTCTAACCGATTCTACGTTGCCTTTAAAAAAGACCTTCTCAGGTGTTACGATTTCTAGTAACATTAGTTTTATCCTTTAGATTCATCTAGCATTTTTTCACCCTTCTCAATTGCCTGCTCAATGGTTCCAACAAGGTTGAACGCAGCTTCGGGGTACTTATCAACAGCCCCATCCATAATCATCTTAAACCCTTTAATTGTATCGGTTATATCAACAAAAACTCCCTTTAACCCTGTAAAAGCTTCGGCTACATGGAATGGTTGCGAAAGGAAACGTTGTACTCTACGGGCTCTATGCACAACAAGTTTATCCTCTTCGCTTAGTTCGTCCATCCCAAGTATGGCAATTATATCCTGCAACTCCTTGTAGCGTTGAAGTAGTTCTTTAACCCTTTGTGCGGTATTGTAGTGATCCTCTCCCACTATTTCTGGTGCAAGAATTCTGGATGTGGAGTCGAGAGGGTCAACTGCTGGATAAATGCCTAACTCGGAAATTTTACGGCTAAGCACAGTCGTGGCGTCAAGGTGCGAAAAAGTTGTTGCGGGTGCTGGATCGGTAAGGTCGTCTGCAGGCACATAAACAGCTTGAACCGAAGTAATAGAACCCGTTCGTGTTGAAGTAATTCTTTCCTGCATTAAGCCCATTTCTGTTGCAAGTGTTGGTTGGTAGCCCACTGCCGATGGCATCCTTCCTAACAAAGCAGAAACTTCACTTCCTGCTTGCGTAAACCTAAATATATTATCAATAAAGAAAAGAATATCGTTCCCTTTATCCCCTTCACTTTTATCACGAAAAGCTTCAGCAACAGATAGTCCTGAAAGGGCTACTGTAGCACGTGCTCCAGGGGGTTCGTTCATTTGTCCAAAAACCAGGGTTGCCTGCGATTTTTCCAATTCTTCGTAATCTACCAATGAGATATCCCAACCGCCTTTTTCCATGTTCTCCTTAAATGCTTTGCCATACCTAATTACATCTGAATCTATCATTTCGCGGAGTAGATCATTTCCCTCTCTGGTTCGTTCTCCAACACCTGCAAAAACCGACATGCCTTCATAATTCTTTGCTATATTGTTAATTAACTCCATTATGATTACGGTTTTGCCCACTCCAGCTCCTCCAAATAGTCCAATTTTTCCACCTTTAGAGTATGGCTCAAGTAGATCAATGACCTTAATGCCTGTGAAAAGAACTTCGGTATCAGTACTTAAATCCTCGTAAAGAGGCGGTTTGTTGTGAATTTGGTATGTATTATCACTACTTAGATCTTTAAGTCCATCAATAGGTTCACCAATAACGTTCATTAAGCGTCCCTTTATCTGTTTGCCAATTGGCATTGAGATTGAACTGCCCGTTGCATCCACTTTCATCCCCCTGTGCAATCCGTCGGTAGAATCCATTGCAATGGTTCTTACGGTGCTTTCGCCAATATGTTGCTGGCATTCCACAACAAGCTTTGTTCCATCGTCGCGGATAATTACTAACGCATCGTGGATGTTGGGGAGGTTTTCTTGTGATCCAGAAAATGAAACATCAACCACAGGACCAATAACCTGTATGATTTCACCGAATACTTTTACCATGGTGATATGTTTTTCTTTTTGTTAGTATTTACAAAAATAAACTACTTATAATAATATTGACCATGTTTTGACTTTTTTTTAAAGTGATTTATGTTACCCTTTAATAAGAAAGGGCAGTGTGTCGATACTGCCCCTTCATTTTTTCTGAAATCAACAAAAAAATTTCCTATCGCTGAAAGTAACGGCTAATAAAGTCATTCAATTCTGGTTCAATTTTGTCACGTATTTCCTGTTGTCCATATCTCTCGGCAATTGATACAAGTTCCTGAAGGATTTGAAGATTGAGCTCTTTATCATAAGAAACAATATCAGACAACCTTCGTTCTAAGCTAAAATAGTAGTCAAGATTTTCGGTAGTATAGGATGCATATTGATCCAATAATTCATTCGCTTTTTCTGTTTCATTAGCTTTATAATAAGTCTCGATTAAACCAATCACAAAAAAATCGAAGGGAAATTTTTCTTTGGGCATTAGTTCTACAATCCTATCCACAACCCTTACGGCCGAATCCCTTTTCCCAATATCTAGCAGTTCATTGGCAAGCCTGCTGAAATTATTCCTAAGCCTAAGAACCATGGCTGTTCGTTGTATGTTGTGATCGATAAAAACATCTGGTTCATTCATCCTTCCCCACTTGAATTTCTCCATGTAGTTATCATAAAGCTTATCGATGTTAAACCTTGATATTGATAGGAAATCTTTCGGTTTTGTTTTAATTGGAACCAAACGGTAAGCAAAGCCCTCGAATTGAAGATAATCAGATAAACCAACATCAGAATCTCCGCCTGTTGAAACAAAATATATTGGTCTTTCCCAATTATTATTGGCAATTATCTCCAACATCATCATTTCGGGTTTCTGAATATACTCCTTGTTGATTGTCCACTCCATAACGTCTTCAATTAGATGAGCGTCTTCGGGCTTAACTGTGCCATTGCTTAACACTTTTTCTTTATCAACAGTAAATTTTACTTGTCTTGTGGGCAAATAATCAATGAAATCGCCACTTGGAGTTCTATGACGTGTTTCGGCTCGATCGCTACCCACAAAATCCATTATTTGCTTTAATTCGACGGGTTTATTAATCCTATCCATTATGTATACAATGTCTCTAGTTCCTTGAACAAACTTGTCAAAAGTCATTGTTATTGGTAATGGTGCAGATTCGTATGCTTGCCATTTCATCTGCTCACAGTACCAATCTGTTCCAAGCAAACTAAGATTAACAACCCGCACATCGGTTCTTATACCCTCAACTTCTTGAGCATACCATAATGGGAACGTGTCATTATCACCATTGGTAAATATTATGGCATTGGGTTCGCATGTATTCAAATAGTTGTATGCAAAATCGCGAGCAACATAACGACCAGAACGATCGTGATCGTTCCAATTTTCAGATGCCAGTATCGTAGGTACAGTAAATGAAAGGAGAACAGCTAGAACAGATGCTGTAATTTCTTTTGTGTATTTACCAAAGGTTTCGTATAGACCTAAAACACCTATCCCAATCCATATAGAGAATGCATAAAATGATCCTACATATGAGTAGTCTCGCTCACGAGGTTGGAGTGGGTATTGGTTAAGATAAACAACAATGGCCATTCCTGTAAGCACAAAAAGCAAAATAACAACCCAAAAGTTTTTCTGATCTCGAAAGAACTGAAAAACTAACCCTATCAGTCCGAGAAGCAAGGGTAAAAGGTAATAGGTATTTCGAGCAGGATGATTAATCATTTCTGTTGTGAGTTTATCTTGATTTCCAAGCCTTATGGCATCAAAACCCTTAATGCCTGTTATCCAGTTACCGCTCATCAAATCACCATGTCCCTGTACATCATTCTGTCGTCCCACAAAATTCCACATGAAGTATCGCCAATACATATGACCAATCTGATAGCTAAAAAAGAACCTGAGATTTTCTCCAAAAGTGGGAACATATCTAATTTCTTGCTCACCCATACCTGTAGATACCCTTACAGGCCGTCCTTTTATGTTTCCCCATTTTTTATACTGTTCAACATGATCTTCTCTCCAGCTCCACATCCTTGGAAAAATTGTTTGAAACCTTTCGTCAAATTGGTATTTAGTTTTCAAATACGATTTTTCATACTTCCCATTCTTTTTAATGTAGGTATTTAAATCTTTACTACCAATGACAGGGGCATTGTAGTACTGCCCCTTAACCAGAGGCCTGTCTCCATACTGTTCGCGGTTTAAATAGCTTAGAAGAGCGAATACAGTTGATGGATTATTCTGATTCATGGGTGTATTTACCTGCGCTCTAATAACTAAAAGAGCATAGGAGAAATAGCCAATCATAATTACAGCAGTTCCAAGGATAATGGTATGGACAATTACTTTTCTTTTCCTCATGGTGTACCATAGGCTGTATGCAACTATGCCAGCTAAAAGAAAAATGAATGCAATTACTCCAACATTATAGGGTAATCTCATTCCATTTATGAATAATAACTCAAACTTTGATGCAAGAGTAACAATACCCGGAATAACAACATACATAATTGTTCCTAATAAAATAACAGCAACTCCAAGTGCTGATATTACTCCCCATCTACTTACTTTATGCTTTCGGAAATAGTAAACAAAAACAATGGCTGGAATTGTTAACAAATTTAGCAGATGCACACCTATTGAGAGTCCCATGATATAAGCAATAAATATTAACCATCGGTTGGCGTTGGGTTGATCTGCTACATCTTCCCACTTTAAAATTGCCCAAAAGACCAGGGCTGTAAACAAAGATGAAGTAGCATAAGCTTCTGCTTCTACGGCAACAAACCAAAAACTATCAGTAAAAGTGTAAGCCAATGCTCCAATAGCTCCGCTTCCTAGTATAGCAACAATCTGCGCAAAGGATGGCTCTTTCCCGTTCTTAAGCAAGAGCTTACGTGAGAGATGTGTTATTGTCCAAAACAAAAAAAGTATAGTAAACGCAGCTGCTAAAGCGGACATTATGTTTACCATGACAGAGACTAGCTGAAGGTTTCCTCCTGCAAAAGTGGTAAAGAAGTTGCCCATAAGCATAAAGAAGGGTGCTCCTGGTGGGTGTGGTACCTCAAGTTTATATGCAGCAACTATTCGTTCACTGCAATCCCAAAAACTTGCCGTCGATTCGATAGTTAAAAGATAAACTGTTGCTGCTATTGCAAAAATTATCCAACCTACTAAATTGTTAAACTTAAAAAATCGTTTCATAATGAATTATTAATTGTCATAATAATGTGACTTTTTTTACCGTGCTAAATTAGGTTTTTTTGTTCTATGAGCGTTTACTTATATATTATTTTAGCTAATTGAAATACTATTTCGTTAGTTTCTATGAATAAATGTAAAGTGGTTGCAGTCTCATCAAATTCTATAAATAAGATTTATCAGTATCTTTGAGAAAATTTTCAAGCATGTTTTCACAAGACTGGAAGGATAAATTAAACTTTGTGTATTCCACAAATCCTGATTTTAATCTTGATAATTCCGATCATACAGAAGAAACCCCTCCAACTGCAAAGCAAGACCTTAGAGTTCTCCTCGACAGAAAAAACAGAGGAGGAAAGGTTGTTACCATTATTACTGGATTTGTTGGCTCAACGGAAGATCTAAAGGAACTCGGAAAAACCTTAAAAAGTCGCTGCGGGGTTGGTGGGAGCGTAAAGGATAGTATGATTCTGGTTCAGGGTGACTTTCGTGATAGAATTATGAACCTTTTGCAGGATATGGGGTATAAGGTAAAAAAATCTGGGGGATAAGTTTTTCATAATCTCAAATTCCACCAAATCATCTTAAATAATGATTAATTCATGAAAAAAACACATATTCTTTTTGCTCTTCTTGTCATCTCTCGAATTCTTTTTGCTGGTGATACAATAAGGGTTATGCAATACAACTTACTTTATTACGATAAGAATACCGGATGGTGTAACTCGACAAACAATAATGTCGATTCGAAAGATGGTTATTTAAGAGATATTACTGGCTCCTATAAACCTGATGTATTTACAGTAAACGAAATAAACGGAAGCCCAACAAGCGTTCAACGTCTTTTGGATAATGTTTTAAATGTCAACGGACAAAATTTCTATAAAAGAGCTAATTATACCGGGTCGTATTTGGTCAATATGCTCTACTACAATTCCTTAAAACTGGCACTTAAATCTCAACTTTATATAATGACGTCACCCAGGATTACTGATGTTTATCAGCTTTACTATAAGTCTAATGATCTTGCAACTGGTGATACAATTTTTTTAACATGCATTGTAACCCACTTAAAGGCAGGCAACACCAGCAGCGATCAGCAAGAAAGGGCTGTTGCCGCTCAACAAATAATGTCATTTGTTGAAAACCAAAATCTTCGGGGAAACATTCTTTTAATGGGCGATTTTAATGTTTACTATGCCAGCGAAACTGCGTTCCATGCTTTTATAACCGAAACTTCTTCAGGGGTTCGTTTCTACGATCCAGTAAATGCTATTGGCAGTTGGCAAAACAATCCCTCATATGCATCCTATCATACTCAATCTACACATATTAACGATGATAACACTTGCGCTTCAGGTGGGGGAATGGATGATCGTTTCGATTTTATTCTTACTACAAAATCAATAATTGACGGTTCTCTGAACCTTCGTTATGTTGAAGATACTTACTGGGCATATGGTCAGGATGGCAATAGATTCAATCAGTCATTAATTTCTCCTCCAAACTATAGTTTGCCAAGTAATATTATTAACTCTCTCTACAATATGTCCGACCATTTACCGGTTGTTCTTAAACTTTTTGTAGACACTGAACTATCAAGCAATATTAAGCATTATACCTCTAGTTTGTATAAAGTAAATAACCCATTCAGCGAAACAATAAGTATTTGGAAAAAAGGACAGGTATCAGAAAAGGTTACCATACAAATTATGAACATATTGGGGGGTATTGTTTACGAGGATACCCTAATGCTTTATCCGGGAGAAAGACACAACATTCCTGCTAAAAACTTGAAATCAGGTATTTATCTTCTTGTAATAAATGGAATAAATACTAAAGAAGTGAAAAGAATTGTTAAACAGTAAACCATGCGTAAGCTGGTCCTTTCTATACTATTTTTTTTTAATATCAGTTCTCTTGCTGCGCAATTTTATATTGCAGGACAAGAACCTCGAGCAATAAAATGGTTCGAGCAAAAAACCCCATACGGAAAGACAATATTTCCCTTACAGTCTGATACAATTGCGTTTTACTTCAATAATTACATGCAGTATGCATTGGATAATGTTCCCTCTTCCTTGGATCATTATCCTAAACCTTTCTCTGTTGTAATTCATCCGAATAGTATTCTTTCAAATGGATTTGTAACCTGGGGTCCAAAGAGAATGGAGATCATTTCTCAACATGACCTAAATGCTTCTCCGGAACCCTGGCTTTTAACCCTATCGCTCCATGAAACTCGTCATATTGTTCAGGTTGATAAATTGAATAAAGGAGTTTTTCGTATTGGTACATTTATTTTAGGAGAACAGGGTATAGCCCCCGCTGTTGCATTGGTTCCTTTGTGGTTCCTTGAGGGAGATGCCGTTTATACCGAAACCGATCTTTCTCTTGGGGGGCGTGGAAGACAAGCTTCTTTTTACCAATACTATAGGACACACTTATTGCATCATGGTCGCAACAAATTTTCGTACGATAAATGGTTAATGGGTTCCTATAAAAATTACATTCCAAATCATTATCAGTTTGGATATCTTATGGTAGGATATGGTAATTTAAAGTATGAATCAAATCTTTGGGTGAAATCGTTAGATCGAGTTACTAGACGCCCATACTCATTATTCCCTTTTTACTTTAGCATAAAAAATGAAACCGGTTTGTCTCGGAAAAATTTCTTTCTAGAAACACTTAATTACCTTGATTCTATCTGGAGAGATATTGGTAACAATACTGAAGTAGATTCATTTAATCAAATTATCAATTGCGAAAAAAGCTATAGTGAATATAGGCATCCATACATGGTAAACGACTCAATGTTGGTTGCTCTAAAAAAAACATTGACAAAACAAACCTCTATCGTTGCTTATGATTTAAAGAAAAGACAGGAAAAGATTTTACACATTCCTGGTTTAATTACTGATAGAGTATCATACAATAACGGCTCCTTGTATTGGTCAGAATTTCGTTCTCATTATCGCTGGGAGCACCTTAACTATTCTGAGATATGGCGATATAACATAGAATCCAAAAAGGCTACCAAGATAACAAAGCAATCCCGATTTTTTAACCCCGTTGCAATGAACAATGGAACGATCTTGGCTATTGAATACAATTCAAATGGTCAATCTAGTATCATTGCACTCTCTCCCTTTGGATATCCTACAGCATGTTACACCTTTCAAAATACGCTTGAACCTAAAGAAATCGCTGTTGGTTCAGAAACTGATTTTTATGTTCGTGCTTCGTCTCCCAATGGCACAATTATTTTAAAATTCATTTCGATTGATAGCCACCCGGATACAATTATGGGACCAGTTTTTCGAGATATTTCAAACATTAATTTCTATAATGATCATATTATTTTCACAATGACCAATAATTGCAAAGAAGATATCTTTGCCTATGATATCAATGCTAAAAAAAATTATCTGATTGGCAATTCTCTGTTTGGGTTTATTAATCCTTCAACATATAATGATCAGATAATTGCCTCAATGTGGAACGAAACAGGATCATACCCTATCTCGTTTCTGCCTAAAAATGCTAACAATGAATTTGAGGTAGACAGATCAACAAAGGGACTTTTCTGCGAGGGTTCTGATATCGACTTAACATCCCTATCCGTAAGAAATTTTGGTAACAATTCACAGCAAAATCTACCAACAAAATACTCAAAAATCAAGAATATTCTTAGATTTCACAGTTGGGCTCCTTTTTACTTTAACCCTTTTAGTGTAATGGATGGAGATTTCTCTTTTTATCCAGGGCTGTCTATCTTATCACAGAATTTAACCAGTACTCTTGCTTCAAGCTTTGGATACTCTTACAACGAAACACATGGCGGTCACGCTCACATTCATTGGATGGGTTGGTATCCAATTATTACTTTGGGCATGGATTACGGCAATGTGCATCCAAAGATTATTCAAGGTCCCTTGGCTGAAGATCCTGAAAACCCTAGAAATGATTATAATCTTGAAACAAGCATCAATGTCAGATTCCCTTTCCGATTATCATCAGGAAAATTCTTTACTCAATTTAACCTTGGTTTTAAATATTTATTAAACAATACCTGGCTATGGAACTATAAAAGAAATTATTATGAGGAATATTATGATAATTTTGAAATATACTTATCCTTTTATAGCTTAAGCCGTATGGCTTATAGAGACATTCGTCCCAGGTCGGGGGTTTCGCTTTATGCCGGATTCTCTCATTCACCTTTTATAAACCATTTAATGGGAAATAATTTTGTTGCCCGGGGAGGGGTCTATATTCCAGGCGTTGGGCCAAATCATAGTGTCCTAATAACAGGACAAGCTGAGAAGCAATGGGTAACTGGTTATATCTTTTCATCACGATTAAAACTCCCAAGGGGTTATGAACAAGATGTCAACAAGGGGTTTAACTCAATAAGCCTAGATTATTTATTACCATTAGGATATCCCGATTTTCACCTTGGCCCTATTGTTTACTTAAAAAGATTTTATGCTAATGTATTTTATGATCATGCATATATTAATGGATATAAAAGAATAGATGGAAACCTTTCTGTACATGATTATCCTTTGAATTCTACTGGTGTTGAATTATACTCTGATGTCAACTTGTTTCTTACACGTTACGAATTACGATTTGGCTATAGGCTTGGAGTCACTATTCCTCATAATGACTTTTTCCATGAATTTTTAATGTCCATCAATCCAAGCACTCTGTTTGGACACATTCCCAAACATGACTATATTTTATTTAAATAATTGGTTGAAATATTTATTTTAATAAAATTATTACTATGAACATAAACTCTTACAATATCAATGAACAAAAAAAGCAAATTAGAAAAAGGGTAAAAGAGTACAAATCGAATTTTGACATTCACCTTTCCAAAATAGCTTCAAAAACAATATTTGAAAAATTAGTGAAATTGACTGAATTCAATAGTGCTAAAACTGTACTGGCATATTGGTCGCTACCAGATGAAGTCAATACTCATACTTTTATTAAAAATTGGTATAAATCAAAACGGTTCTTGCTACCTTTGGTAATTGGTTCTGAATTAGAACTTAGGGTTTTTAGTGGCATTGAATCAATGAGTAAAGGACCTTCGTTTGGCATCATGGAACCAAATAAAGGTGATATTGTCAGCATAGAAGAGGTTGATTTTGCAATTGTTCCAGGAGTTGCTTACGACCTTCGTGGCAATAGGCTTGGTAGAGGTAAGGGCTATTATGACAAATTGCTATCAAACAAGAGTATATTCAAAGTTGGAGTTTGTTTTGCTTTTCAAATTTTTCCTCAAATACCTGTTGATCGGTTTGATGTTCCTGTGGACGAGGTTATTTTTGCTTAATTCGTTTTTTATGAAAATATTTTGCTTTATTATTACATTAACAATTGTATCCCAATTCTTGGGTATCTGCCAACCACCAACAGGTTACTACTCAGGAACTGAGGGTTTGGCTGGCGAAGAGTTGATGATTGAACTTCATAATATTATCAAGGATCACACACAAATATCCTACAATGATTTATGGGATGCTTTTTACTATACCGATCAAAGGGAAGATGGAATGGTCTGGGATATGTACTCTTCGTGCAACTTCAATTTCTTTGAAGATCAGGATACGGGAACAGGAGGCACAACTGAATGTGATGTGTATAATAGGGAACACTCTTTTCCCCGTAGCTGGTTTGGAGGAGCTATTCCTCCAATGAACTCCGATCTCTTTCATTTATATCCTACCGATAAAAAAGTAAATGCTGTAAGAGATAACTACCCGTATGGTAATGTCGGTAGCGCATCTTACACTTCAAGCAATGGAAGCAAGTTGGGAACATCCTCTATGTCTGGATACTCGGGAATTGTATTTGAACCAATAGATGAATATAAAGGAGATTTTGCTCGTTCATACTTCTATATGGCTACGCGCTATTATAATCTAATCCATACCTGGAGTTCAGAAATGCTAAACGGAACACAATACCCTGCATTTAACGATTGGGCAATAAATGTTCTTCTTGAATGGCACCAAATTGATCCTGTTAGTTCAAAGGAAATTGATAGAAATAACTCTATTTACGAAATTTTTCAGCAGAATAGAAACCCTTTTATAGACAATCCCGCATTTGCCAATTTAATATGGGTTGGCGAACCTATCCCAGTATCAATTACTAGTACTCCTGATAATCAATTAGATGTTTTTGAAAACTATTCTTATACCATTGTTGCAACGGGTGGCATTAATGAAATATCAATTATCTGTAACCAAAAGCCCGAATGGATGGAATTCCATCAAACTGGTGATGGATTGGCCGTCTTGTCAGGAACTCCTTTGATCGACGATATAGGCGAACATGCCGTTTCCATTCTTGCAACCGATGGGACTACTTCCGATGTTCAGGATTTTGTTGTAAGTGTATTGGGGAATACAACTCCTGTTGTTATTACAAGCAATCCAATAACAACTATAACTGCCTATGAAAACTATCAATATAACATCTTGGCTATAGGCCACAACATGGCCACAATTACAATTTCATGTTCCGAAAAACCTGAATGGATGACATTTCAGCAAACTGGCAATGGAATTGCACAACTATCAGGAATACCCATGGGCTCTGATTTGGGTAATCATTCTGTTTCTCTAGTGGCTACTGATGAACTGTCATTTGATATTCAGGAATTTGAAGTCTTGGTAACTGAGCCTAATATCTACTTTTTAACTTTACCTGATACATTTGCCAAAGTTGGAGAATCATATGAATATATAATTTCTGTAGAAATTGCTGAAAATCCTTCTGCTCAGGTTTCGATTAGCTGTAACGAAAAGCCTGATTGGTTAACTTTTTCTTCTGAAGAATTTAACGAAGCAATGCTAGTTGGAATTCCTGGTTTACAGGACGTTGGAAATAATTATGTGGAAATAGCGGCAACCTATGAAGCGTTTGTTGAAATTCTTTCGTTTAACATATTTGTTTTTGAGCACGGAACTATTCTTGACTTTATAGAAACCTTTGAAAATATACCCGAAAATAGTCCAGAGTATGAGGCTCAATATTGGGTAGGAAACAATGATTTTGAATGGTTTGCCTCAAGTGCTCGTACTGACCAATATATTGACGGAAGGGCTATCTGTTTAGAAGATCAAGGAGAGCCATATATTGAATCTCAAACACTAACAGGAGGTTGCAACAAGTTATCGTATATCTGTCAACAAAAGTTTGATGGAAGTGAGGGCTCTATCTCCCTTTTTATTAACGATCTTCCGGTTGGGAATCCAGTTTTTGCTTCTTCTGAAGTAATTGTTGCAGAATTTGACAACATTGAGGTATCTGGTAATTTCACCATAAAATTATTAAGCAATGGGAATACAGCTATTGCAATTGACAATTTATCTTGGGAATCTTATTCTTCGTCGGATCCACCAGAAATAACAAACGTTTCTCATTCCCCTCAAAACCCTTCCAGCGGAGATGAAGTTATTATTATGGCTGAGGTAATCTCTAATAATGAAATAGAGTCGGTAACTATTATATGGGGCACATCAGTTGAATCTCTTACAGAAGACCAACCTATGGTATATGCTAATGGATACTATAGTGGGTCTATAATTGTTCCTTACGAAGCCAATCAAATTTATTATCAAATTAGAGCTATTGATAACATGGGTTTAATTTCTTTAACTGAGGTTTTTGAAATAGATATATACCAAAATACCCCCCCGATAGTTAGCGGTATTGAGTATTATCCCATTAATCCTAGCAGCAATCAAAGTGTTGCGGTACGAGCAATGGTCTATGACCCAGAACTTGATCCATTTATTGTTTACTTAAAATGGAAAATAAATGATCTAACTTTTGGTGATAGCATACAAATGGTTGATCAATCTGGTTATTATGTATGTATAATTCCTTCTAATCCTGCTGGATCTGAAATTGGTTTTCAGGTTTTTGCTAAAGACAATAAGGGAGCCATTGGTTCTTCGTCAGTTTACTATTATACCGTTTCCCCCGATACCTATATTGATGGTTTAAATGAAAATAGATTTTCATTATATCCAAATCCTACACTCGGAAAAATCTATATCATAACCGATTGCAAAGAAACTGTAGCTATTGAAATCTATAGTATCACAGGGAAATCATTAATTTCTTTAAAAAAATCTGATGAATCAGGTTTAATTGAAGTTGACCTTGAGGCCTTAATTAAAGGTTTCTATATTGTAAAGATTACTTTAAATAGTAAAACCAAAATATTTAAGATTGTTAAAGAGCAATAGAATTTTATAGTAGCATTAACATAATACTAATAATAAAGCCCAGAAAAACTGGGCTTTATTATTAAATTAATGACTTTATCAATTCTTATTTACTTCCATCGTAAGCCCATTTCACAAGGGATGCTCCCCAGGTAAAACCAGCACCGAAGGTCGCTATAATAATATTATCCCCTTTCTTTAGTTTTGATTCCCATTCCCATAAACATAAAGGAATTGTTGCACTTGTAGTGTTACCGTATCGCTCAATATTTATCATTACCTGCTCCCTCTTTATTCCCATCCTTTTAGCTGTTGCTTCAATAATCCTCATATTAGCTTGATGGGGTACTAACCAAGCTAAATCCTTTGGAGAAATATTATTGCGACGCATCATTTCTACTGCTGTATCTGCCATGTTTGAAACAGCTGCTTTAAAAACAGGTTGCCCTTCTTGGTAAATAAAATGATGACGCTTTGCTACTGTGTCAAAAGAAGCAGGGTACATTGATCCTCCAGCTATCTGATGTAGATGCTTCCTTCCTGAGCCATCAACTTTCATGATTGAGTCTACAACTCCTAACCCTTCATAATTAGGCTCTAACATAACAGCACCTGATCCATCGCCAAAAATGGGACAGGTTGCTCTATCAGTATAATCGGTAATCGAAGACATCTTATCGGCTCCGACAACTATCACCTTTTTGTGCGAACCAGATTCAATAAATTTTGAACCAGTAACCAATGCATAAAGAAAACTTGAGCAACCAGCATTCAAATCATAACCAAATGCATTATTAATACCGCACTTATCGCTAATAATATTGGCTGTTGCCGGAAATTGCATATCAGGTGTAACTACACCACAAATCAGCATGTCTACCTCTTCGGGGCGTGTATTTGTTTTACGTAACAAATCGTTAACGGCATGCATTGCCATATCGCTGGTACCCTTTCCGTCACCCTTTAATATCCTTCGCTCCTTTATTCCAATTCGAGTCATGATCCACTCATCAGTGGTATCTACCATTTGGCTTAATTCGTCATTAGTAAGAATATAATCAGGAACATATCCTGCAATGCCAGTAATAGCAGCTGTAAACTTTCCCATTAGTTAAAAGCTTCTTTAAATTTTTCGCAAAGATTTGAACTTATCACAACTCTTGTTTGTAGTATCATGTTCATTATTGCCTTGGCATTGGAAATTCCATGTCCTATTACTACAGGAGCATTAACCCCCAAAATGGGTGTTCCTCCGTAATTTTCAAAGTTGAATTGCTCGAAAAAGGGATCGGATATGTTTCGCCTCTTAAGTAGATGATAAAATGCTTCGGCCTCTTTAAGGATTACATTTCCTACAAAACCATCACAAACAATCACATCTGCTTTAGAGTCAGAAAATATTTCGTTTCCCTCAACATTCCCTGCAAAACGAAACTCCGTTGCCTCTTTCATAAGTTCGAAAGTACTTTTTGTAACCAGATTACCTTTTTCCTCCTCTTCACCAATATTAAGCAAACCAATCCTTGGCTTCTCCACACCAAAAACAAATTTTGAATATAATGACCCAAGAATTGCATATTGATAAAGAACATCGGGCCTACAATCGGGATTTATGCCCACATCGAGTATAAGATTAAACTTATCTTCCGATACAGGAATATAACTTGCAATTGCAGGACGAATTATGCCGGGTATTGATTTTATTGTATACATTGTTCCCACTAGCATTGCACCGGTATTTCCTGCACTGGCAAATCCGTCGATTTTTTTTTCTGCTAGGTACTTAAACCCAACAAAAATGCTTGAATTTGTTTTTTTTGTAAATGTTTTTGCTGGGTTATCAGCCATTCCAATCACTTCTGTACAATTCACAATTTCAAAATCAGAAGCATTGGCTTTCTCCTTTTTTAACAAATGTATGATTGACTCTTCGTTCCCAAATAGAATAATCTTCTCTGAAGGTTTGAGTTGTTTGTGAGCAAGTACAGCTCCAGCAATAACTGCATCTGGGGCAAAGTCTCCGCCCATTACATCTACGCCTATATTCATAACAAAATTTTTGGTTTGTTATTTCGGCTAAATAAAAAAGCGACTAAGCAGTTACTGCTTTTTCTACAGCGAGTTTACCGCGATAATATCCACACTCAGGACAAACACGATGATACTGAGCGGTTGCACCACAATTTGAACATTTTGTTAGGGTTGGTTCCTCTGCTTTGTAGTGTGTCCTACGCTTGTTTTTTCTTTGTTTAGAAATCCTACTCTTTGGATGTGCCATTGTCTAAATCAATTTATTAATTTGTATTCTTTTTGTCTATTTGAAAACCTTTTAACTTTTCCCACCTTGGGTCTATCTCAAAGGAGGAACTATTATTCTTTGGTTTGTTTTCAGTTAATTTAAGTCTATTCAGCATTATTGGGTCACAATCGGATTCTTTTGTGCCCATTATCCCATGGTAGCGCTTCAAGGGGAGGCTTAGGTTAATGCTTTCGTAAATATATTGAGCCAGATTCACTTGGTGCTCATTATTGCTAATAAACCATATTTCATCATCTCCCTCATTTTCACTTTCGGTGATCTTTACAAATAAATCTCCTTTAAAGGAAATGGGTATCATGAAGGTTTCCAAACATCTGTCACAAGCAACCTCAACTGTTCCTTTTATATTAAATCTAAACTCTAGCATTAGATTATGCCGCTCTAAGTCTATGGAAACATTAATTTTACCTTTTCTTATCTCTCCCTCTTCAAATTGTTCAAAAAACGAATCATCCACTTCAAAATCGAAATGGTGTCTGCCAACCTTAAGCCCTTTATAATGAACCGTATATTGGTCGATTATTCTATCCACTTTTCTTTAAAAAAATATCGGGCAAAGGTAGCTATTATTACGAAACAAAAAAAATAACAAAAAGGATTATTTAATTTTTAAAAATGTTGTGCTCCTTACACCTATACGATTTACAGAAATACGTTTGTTAGATATTCTATTGGATTACATTAAATATCTACTGCTTTATAAATCTTTTCCTGTCGTGTTCATTTAACAATATCTTTCTAATTCGCATTGAATTTGGTGTGATCTCAACGTATTCATCCTTCTGAATATATTCAAGGGCCTCCTCTAAGCTAAATTTAACCGGAGGTGGTAAAAAAAATTTTTCGTCAGAACCCGAAGCGCGCATGTTGGTGAGTTTTTTGGGTTTGGTAACATTTACTACAATATCTCCCATTCGGTTGTTTTCTCCAACTACTTGTCCGGCATAAACTTGTTCATGTGAATCAACAAAAAATCTTCCCCTGTCCTGAAGTTTACCGAGTGAATACGCATATACTATTCCATTTTCCATTGCTATTAATGAACCGTTTTGTCTGGATTCGATTTCACCCCTGAAAGTCTCAAAGCCTTTAAATCTGTGTGCAATTACAGCCTCTCCTGCTGTTGCTGTAAGTAAAATATTTCGCAAACCAATGATGCCACGAGCAGGAATCTCAAACTCAAGGTGAATCCTTTCACCCTTTCTTTCCATTATTAACAGATTACCTCTTCGTTGAGTAACTTGCTCAATGGCTTTGCCAGATAAATCGTGAGGTAAATCAATGGTTAGTATTTCAATTGGCTCACATCTTTCTCCTCCAATCATCTTAATAACCACTTGAGGTTGTCCCACTTGCAATTCATATCCTTCGCGTCGCATTGTTTCTATTAAAATGGAAAGATGTAAAACGCCCCTACCATAAACAGTAAAGGATTCTGAAGTATCATTTAACTCAACTCGTAAAGCAAGGTTTTTTTCTATTTCTCGATCTAACCTTTCCTTTAGGTGACGAGACGTTACAAATTTGCCTTCTTTTCCAAAAAAAGGAGAATCGTTAATTGTAAAAATCATGCTCATTGTTGGCTCATCAACAGCAATACATGGCAAAGGTTCCGGATTGTCTATGTCAGCTATGGTATTGCTTATTTCAAAATTTTCGATGCCCACAAGCGCACAAATATCTCCCGCGTCAACTCGTTGAACTGTTTTCTTTTGTAAACCTTCGAAGAGCAATAATTCTTTAATCTTTGTTCGAAAAATTGAGCCATTCTGCTTAATTAATGCAACGCTTTGTCCTTGGTATAACTCTCCTCGATGAAGTTTTCCAATGGCAATTCGTCCAACATAAGATGAGTAATCGAGTGAAGTGATAAGCAATTGAGGTGTCCCTTTATGTGCTTTTGGCTCTGGAATATGTTCAATTATACAATCGAGTAAAGGGGTAATATCTTTGGTTGGAGCCTTCCAATCAGCAGACATCCAGCCCTCCTTTGCGCTTCCGAAAATTGTCGGGAAGTTAAGCTGATCTTCAGAAGCATTTAGGTTGAACATTAAGTCGAATACCTGTTCCTGAACCTCCTCTGGACGACAGTTGGGCTTATCAACCTTATTAATAACAACGATTGGCTTTAATCCCAGCGATAACGCTTTTTGAAGTACAAATCGGGTTTGAGGCATAGTCCCCTCAAATGCATCGACTAATAGTAAAACTCCATCAGCCATATTAAGAACCCTTTCAACTTCTCCCCCAAAATCAGCATGGCCAGGTGTATCAATAATATTAATCTTTATTCCTTTGTAGGTTACAGAAACATTTTTTGCTAGTATCGTTATCCCCCTTTCTTTTTCTAGGTCGTTGCTATCAAGGATTAGCTCTCCTGGATTTTCATGATCTTTAAATACTTTCCCTTGAATAATCAACTTATCCACCAGGGTCGTTTTTCCGTGATCTACATGTGCAATTATAGCAATATTTCGAATTTTAGGCATTTAAATAAATTTGGGCTGCAAAGGTAATGCTAATATTGATTATTGAGCCACATTATCCATCTATTTTACTTATTAATAGGATAATCATATGATACGATAAGCTGACTTGCTAGTTCAGGTTTGCCTAATGCTTTCATTAATTATCATAGACAAAAAAAAATCTCAATCAATTTACAATCAGTATGTTCTCCGAGTTATAGCTTAATGGAGTTGTATATAGCAAGTGATTCAATTATTCTAAAAAAATTAATTGTTACCAGTAAATATTGATGATCCAATAATGTTCAGGTTAATAAAATTTTGTACAATATAGATGGTGATACGCTCTCGTAGGTGCACCTAAGAACTCCTTTGGGAAATTATCAATGCATAAATCTACTTAAAGGGCTTAACGAGAAAAAAAACTTTTAAAACTTATCTAAATTTAATAACCATTACTCGGAGCTTAAAGAAATGTAAATGGTTTGTGGTTTGACTTTATTTTTTTTGATATTGATCATTTAATTGAAAGGTTCTTCTCAAATAAAGAAAGTTAAAGAGGAAAAAAAATTTTCTTTTTGTATTTGTATATATTGAAATTACTGTTTTTTTATGCTTTACTCGAATAGAAAGTCCAAGTCATCGCCAGGTTTAACCTCCCATGGCAAAGAACCATATTTAAAAATTTTAGCAGGTTTATTTCCAAGCAAATTTATTGTTCCTCCCTCCATTAATAAAATCGATCCTTCTCTCAGTCCAACAACATAGGAATATGGATCCATAAAAATGAATTCTTCAATTCTTTCGTCACGAGTTTCTCCTGCGTGATTCTCGGGTGTTATGTCAGTGTAATGCGGATTTATCTGAAAACGAACAAGATTAATTGCGTTAAAGTTCTCAGGCTCAACAATTGGCATATCATTAGTAGTGCAAATGGTTGGGCATGCAACATTTGCACCAGCGCTCCATCCAACATAGGGTGTTCCGTCGAGAACTCGATATCGCAAAGCCTCTATAATATCGAGTTGTTGAATCATTTTTAGCAAACGAAACGTATTCCCACCACCTATCACTATTCCTTTTGCTTCTCTAACAGTTTTTTTTGCATCGCGGTGATGATGCAATGAATCCACTTCAATTCCCATTTCGCTAAATTTTTTCTGTACTTTCTTTTCATAGTCGTTGAATGAATTAGTAACTGCAGCGTAAGGTATAAAAAGGACCTTGTCTATTCCTTTTAGAAATGTTTCAATCTGCCCTTTGGCATGTTGAAGATAATTTTCTCCTGTGTTAGTGGAGTTGCTGATAAGTAATAATCTCATAGCTTGTTGATATAATGATTGTTTTTAATTAATTCTCATTAAATATACAAAAACTTCTTTGTATTATAGATTGCAATAAAAAACATTTTTTTGCAATGAATTATTAAACTTTAATGATAAGAATAGAAAACTTATTGTCAATTTCATAAGAACTATTCCAAAAATCTACTGTGCTTTTTAATAATGCCTTTTGATCATCATAAGAAGAGGTAAATGACTTTTTCAGGGTTGTTTCCAAAAGTGAGGCGATGTCTTGATTCGAACTTATAATCTTTTCATTCAATTTTGATTTGGCTAAGTAATAAATAATATCTCCGTTTTTGATGTCAAATTCGTTTTCTTCTTTTTTATGCGTGTCCGTTTTTATTTTATTAATAATTAAGTCTCTATTGTTTGCATGCCATAAATAACCTTGACCAATATAGCTCATTCTTTTTAGAGAATCACTATATTGTAATGCGTTGATCACAAGGCTTTTTGATGATGTGATGCTGTTAATGGAGTTTTCGTTTAACTTCGAGTATATGTAATCGGTTATTTGTAATGGTGATATTGAAATCGACTGCTCTAAGATCTCATTTAACCAACCAAAACACTGCAATTTTATAAGATCAAGATTTTCAGAATATTTTTCATAATTTATTTCTAAAATAACGGTAATATCTTTTTTTGAGACCGAAAGAAGAAAATGAGTTGATCCAATATTGGACAAACCAGGAATTAATGTGTGCTCTTTAAAATGCTTTTCAAGACCATATAAATGAGAGTTAGTGTCTCTCAAAATGGATTTTATTGAATTCTTAAGTAAGGTATTTTGTTTTTGATATATGTTTAACCCTTTCTTTTTCTGGATATTTTCTCGGATAACCATTAGTGAAAGAAATAGAAAAACAAAACCTATTGAACTTACAATTAAACCTATACGTTTTTGTTGTTCGTATTTATTTTTAATCATTTCCAATTCTCTCGATTTTTTATCTGACTCGTATTGAAGTTCCAGGGTTGTAAGTTTTTCATTTATTTCAATACTTAACAGGGAATCTTTTATTTGTACGTATTGCTTATATGCCTCAAGCGCATTACTATATTTGCTTAAGGATTCATAAATGTTACTCATATTGAAGTAAACTTCTTTTAGAATTTCCCTTTGGCCAAGCTCTTCGGCAATTAATTTGGTATCCATAAAATAATCAAGAGCTTCTGAATATTGTTTTTGCTTATAATAAGCATATCCAATATTTTTCTTCACATAACTAATTCTTGGTTTACTATTGAACTCTTTAAAAAGATTAAGAGCATTAAAGTGGTATACAAGGGCATCGCTATACTTTTCTTTCTTAGCATAAAGACTACCTATATTGTCATTTATTATTGCAACTCCAAGTTTTACTTCTAATGAGTCATATAAGCTCAACGCCTTCAAATAGAATTCTAGCGAAAGATCAAAGTCCCCCATTTCCATATAGGCACTTGCAATATTATTTAAAGCGCCTGCAACAGCACGATATGTATTAGATATTTGATTAATTTTTAAATAATTTTTAAAGTATTCTATTGCTTTTGAGTAATTCTCACGATAATAATAAATTTGTCCGATGTTGTTTGCCACCATTGCAGAGCCCCCTGTAAAATTTACTTTTTCAAAAAGGGGCATAGCAGTTAAAAAACATTCTAACGCTTGCTCGTATTTCCCCCATGATTTATAAATAAGGCCCATGTCGTTATAAACCTCAGCAATGCAAGTTATATTTCCATTCTGTTCATAAAATATTAATGCGTTCTTTAATTCATCAAGAGCTTCGGGAAATTCTCCCTTTCGATGAAGCATATAGCCAATTTGATGGTATACATCCCCAAGCCATTGTTTATTACGCTTTCGTTTAGCCAAATCCAAAGCCTCTTCCCAAAACATAATGCTAATATCATATGCTGAATCAGAGTAAGCAATGGCTAGCTTTCTTAATGCATCGTATCGAAGTGAGTCTTTTGTGTTTGTTTTTTTTTCGGTAATAAGACTATCGATATAAGGATTTGTTGCAGAAACAAAAAAAGAAACCATTAGTAGGATTAGGAAAAAAAGGGGTTCTTTTTTCATCTTGTTACCATTTGGTTAACAAAGCAAAAATAGTAAAAAAACATTTTGTATTATGAGGGTATAATAAAAGCGAGCAATCATCAGATTGCTCGCCCACTATTTTAGTAAACCTTTATTCTAATTAAAGCTCAGCAATATCAATCCAACCGAAAAAGGGTAGAGTTCTGGACCCTTATCCTTCTCAAATAGGGGAGTGGGATAATAATTGGCAAAAAGTTTCAGTCCCCGATAACCAATTCTTGCAGTAATTCCATACCTGAATGGCGAAAGGTTAAAATCATTTTTTACTTTATCCTCCCCTTTACTTCTACCTTCAAATTCTACTTTTGTACTTGATCCAATTCTCACACTACCAATTACTCCAGTAGAGAAGAAAATGCGATGCTTATCGTTTCCTGTTGGAATTTGAAATTCAAACAACAAAGGTAGTGTTAGATGTGATGTAGAAAGTTTGCTTTTAATCACATTCTTATCAGGGTTCAAAATATAAGTACTATCAACTCCTGTAACTGCTGTTCCTCTGGATAATGTAGTTTGATTGCGAAAATGGTAGTTGCTGAATTCTAAGCCAAGTCCCGTTACCAATCCGATCTTATCGGTTTTGAAACCAAAACTATATTGCGAAAAATTTATGTTAAAATTCCATGATCTACCTTGTTTTAACTCTAGATAACGCAATTCATCCTTCATGTTTGTTGAGTAGTTGGGATCCAAGTAACCATTGAATCCCCATTCAAAACCAGCCCAATGTCCTTTAAACTTTTTTGCTTTCTTCTTTTTTGGAACATCCTCTTCGTCCTCAAAATATTTACGCTCAGGTATTTCTATAGCAGTAGCACCATCCTTTTCAATTATAACAATATTTCGCTTACCAAAACGTATCTTCGTTGTATCTGAATCTACTTTCATTATCTCGTTTCCAAATTCGATTTGATTAACATCATCGTTTGCATAACCCAATGTATCGATTTTAGTTTGTTTTAAGGTATCACTACCCGCTTCCAAGACTTTTAGCACGTCCTCAGGTTTTTCTTGTGCTATTGAAACTATGCTAAATGCAATAATTATTGCAATACTTATAATTTGTTTCATGGTTCATAAAATTAAATGAATACTTAAAAACTTTTTTTCTATGACGATTGAGGTAAAATAAAAGTTACAGCGGTAATTATTGTTTTTTCCCTACTGATGTTGAAAAAGCAAAAAGATTTGATTCGAAGTGTATACTTTTTATCACTCCATCTTGTTCCTTTTGTGCGGTAAGTTCTATTGGACGACCAGTGAAATCTGCTAATTTTTGTACACCTAATTGAGCTAGTTCGAATGCGCTAATTGTTCGAGAAGTAATCTTTGGAGGATCATTAATCAATGTCTTTTCTGCAAACTGTTCATCCAAAATAATTTCATTTTCTTTTGCAAAATATAATATTTGAGGTTCAATTTGGGGGTGAGGAAAACTGAATTCGTCTAATCTCTTTGGTTCTATGAACGAAAATGCAATAAATCGTTTCTCTTCTTCCATGTCTTTAACTAAGGGCATTTGTTCTTTATCTTCAAAACGATCCAACTGCTGTATTTCATTTTGAATGTCTCGATTAACTGGTAAAACAATATTTTCCTCAATATGTGAAGCTTCATCATCTTTAATGGAAGTAATACTTTCTGTTTCTAATGTGGTTAACAATGGTTGATTATTATTTATTTTTTCCAATGAAAATAAAGAGTATATTCCTAATAGTAAAACAAAACCAGCCGCAATGCTCATTAAATTCCTATATGTTGATTGTTTTATCTTTATAATAGGATTTCTTTTAAGCGCCAATTTGTTCTTAAAAATAATTTGATCGTTGGGCAGAAGGTTAATTTTTGAATATTGTAATTGTTGTTTCTTTTTGGAGGGATTTTCATATATGAACACATCGAGGCGTTTTTTTTCTTCAAGGGAAATGTCCCCCTCTATATTTGCTATACAAAGATAATCGAACTCATTTTGAATGCCAGAATTGCTTAAAAAAGTTTTTTTTAGTTCTTCTTTTTTTAAATATCTTTCGTTAACTGGTTTAAGTACACAAATTTTCATCCCATCTAACTCTTCAGCAAGGTCATGGTTTTCTGCTAAAAATTCAAAAAGTTTATTGGTTTCACCTGGTGACAATTTGCCATCTAAGTAATCAATAAAGTAGCCCTCGTAATTATCCCTTGTGATTTGCATTCTATAAAACCTTTTCAATTTGTCCAATGTATTCTTTAAGCGCTAATCGTGCTCGATATATATAAACTTTAACCTGAGATTCGTTTAAACCTGTTATCTCTTCTATCTCTTGATAGCTGTATCCTTCGTAATCTCGAAGTAGTATAACCGATCGTTGAACTTCTGGTAATAATTTAATTGCATCATGCAAAATCTCTTGAAGATCACTATACTGACTTTCTGTTGAATAATCTATTGCCTTCACTTCCTCTATTTTTCCTTTTCGTTTATCGCTCCTTATTAAATCAATACATGCATGATATGCTGTTGTATATAAATATGATTTTGATTTGTCATTGTCAACCGTTTCGTGTTTTAACCACAAGCGTTCGAAAGAATCTTGAACCACATCGCGTGCTTTCTCTTTATCACCCAAAGTTTTTAGGGCAAAGCGGTACAAACCGTCTGCATGAGCATCCACACAATTATTGTATTCCTTAATTGTCATTTAAATCTTCACACTTTCGTAAGTATGACGAACTGCGCCATATAAAGTTACAGCATTTATAAAATGCTTTTCAGATTATAAAAGATTTAAACTATAAAATTAAATCTTTTTCTTTTCTTTGCTTTACGCTGTTTTGTTGAATAATTATTTAAACATACATATATCATGAAACGAATATCCCTTTTTTTAATCGTTCTATTAACAATAGGTTGTAATCAAAATTCTCATAAAGATTATAATCATAATAACTTGGACCAAGAGCACCTTGTTACAGCAACCCTTTGGTATCAACATTCACCTGAAGCCAAATCTCTTTATTATCAAGGGTTTAATGTCGCTAAAGAAAGAGTTTTAGAGTTTAAAAACAAGCCCGGAGAAAAACCAAAAGCAATTGTAGTAGACCTTGATGAAACGATGATTGACAATAGTCCCTTTCAGGGAAGAGTTATTGAAACAGGTGTTGGATACTCCCCTGAAATATGGGCAAAATGGACTGATCGTGCAATGGCAAAGGCATTACCTGGTGCAGTGGAATTCACACATTTTTGCGACTCTGTTGGCGTTGAGATTTTTTATTTAAGCAATAGGACTACCAAAGAGTTGGAGTCAACAATGCAAAATTTAAATTCGTTAGGTTTTTCATTCGTAAAACCAGAAAATATGGTTTTAAAAGATAGCATTAGTGGAAAAGAACCCAGAAGAAAAAGTGTTGCTAAAAAATATGACATTATTCTTCTTCTTGGTGACAATTTGAATGATTTTTCTGATGTTTTTGAAAGCAGGGGTGATGATTGGGGTTTATCAATCGTTGATAAATATAAAGAAGAATTTGGACGCAGATTCATTGTTTTCCCAAACCCGATGTATGGAGAGTGGGAAAAAAATATTTTCGATCATGAAAAAAACTTGAATAACCAAACAAAATTTAAAAAACGAAGAGAAAAAATAATTAGTTATAAATAAAAAAAGGCGGGAAAACCCGCCTTTTTTTATTCTTCTTATTGCTTAATCATTTTGATGGTTACCCGTTCGCCGTTGCTGGCCATGAGGGTAACCAGGTATACGCCTCTACTCAGGCTTCCTGTTTCTACGCTTTCCTGGGTTGCGGTTACGGGTCTGTCCACGACCACCTGACCCACGATGTTGGTGATCACCACGCGGGTCACCATATCGGCCTGGGATAGGGTGATGTGACCGCTGAAGGGGTTCGGGTATACCGACACGTTGCTCAGCACGCTGGTGCCCACGTTGGGCTTGATCCCCCAGCTGTCCTCTACAACCATGTCTTCGCTTACCGACACCGTGCGGTTGGGGTCTCCCTCCCACTCGCCTCCGTCCCAGCCTTCATTCAGGAAGTACTTGTACTGGTAATCTCCTGCGGCCAGCTGGTGCGTTACGCTCCAGGTCATGGTGCCCTCCTCCCGGGTCATCGCCTGTTCCTCTGGCAGGGTCCCTGGCTCTGCCCAGCCCAGCATCGACCCCGTCAGGTAGACTACGTCCTCGGCCGGGTCAAAGCCATCGGCGTTGGTCATGTTCACCCGGAAGGTCACCGTGTACACCTCGCTCACGACCACCGTGTAGGTGTTCTCCGTCTGCCCGTCCTCAGAGGTCACCACAAAGGTAACGGGCGCCGAAAAGTCCATGGCAACTCCGCCCATGGGAACTATCGTCGCTCCGTACGATACCGTGATGGTTGGCGTCAACAAGCTCACATCCGTCCCTGCCGCAACCCCCACAAAGATCGTGGCCGCATTGTCCTCAACGGGGGCGATGGTTACGAACTCCACGACATCCTCCTCAAACCCAAAGGTCAGAATCTCTGCCTCGTCCCCGATCAGGAACGGCAGCACAATCAACAGGTCCGTTGCTCCTTCATCGACCGCCAGAACTCCGCTTTGAGGAATGTATCCCGCCTTGCTTGCCGTCCAGGGATATGACCCGCTGGGCAGCTCCAGTGACTGCTGGCCGTCCTCGTCGGTTACCAGCGGCAGCGAGCCTATGATCACCTCGGCGTCGGGAATAGCCGCCTGGTAGATGTCCTCCACGGATATGGACACCGGGAAGAAATCGGCGTAGTCCGCGTCGAACGACAGGTACAGGTTCGGACGCTTGTTGGTCACCCCGCTATAGCTGGGGATCGCCTGTGTATCGCTGTAGCCGTACGTCACGCTGTTCGATGGTGTGGTCGTGCAGCTCACCCGGTAACGGGTGCTCGTCCAGCTGGCGTTGATCCCGAAGGTCACCTCTACCAGCAGGTTCTGCTCCCCGCTGTACTCGAAGTCCTCGATGTCGAACACCAGCCAGCCCACCTCGGAGGGCATGGTGTAGCTCGATGCGCTGAACACCGTGGTGGCTCCTGTGGTCGTTACGTACGCGCTGGGCATCACCGTCAGGTCTGTCTCCATCAGCTTGATGGTCAGGTTGACGTAGGGGTTCACCGTGCCGATCGACTTCATGTAGAGGCCCAGCTCCTTGATGGTCTGTGGCGCCAGCGAAACCTCGGAGGCCTGGTACAGCATCTGTGACTTGTTCGCCTTGTAGTAGTTGTCTAGCGGGTAGTAGGACTGCGTGTCCTCGTTGCCCTCCCCGATCGTGCTCTCGGGCTTGGGCCCTACGGTGATCGCCTCTGAGCCCTCGGCCTCGTACACCCCTAGGCCCGCGCCGTAGTCGATCTGCACCTCGTGCCCATCCGGGGTCGACGCGTTGGCCTCCACCGAGAAGGTCACCTGAACCTCGGCCTCGGCCTCTACATCCACCGTGGACTCTCCCTCTATGATGTTGAAGAAGGGCGAGGCGGCTGCAATCCAAGCAACCACTCCTTGCGCTGCGGCCTTCCCCGTGTTGGTCAGCGTCAAAACAACCTGTGCGCTCTCCCCGGGCTCAAGGTAGTTGGGCACTCCCTCCCCGCCATCATCGATCAACAGGTTGCCCATCCCTAAAACTGGTGCGTTGGCTTTAATAATAAAATTCTGCGCCCATTGATAATCATCCCCATCATATTCTCCTGTAATCGTTATAGTGAATATCATAGGGGTCTGGTTTGGAACATCATCTGCTATTCCTATTGAAAAAGCACCATTCAGTGTAGTAAATTCACCCGGTATAATCGTTCCTGCTAATACTGAGTTCTCTAGAATGGTAACATATTCGTTTTCTGAAGTTATAGTAGCCTCTACAGCAGAAGCTGTATATGGATCTTCCGAGATATTTTCAAGAATAACATTAATACCAACCTCTTGACCAAAATCTGGGTTTATGGTTGTTTCGAAAGATTTTAGTATAACGTAAGGTTCATCAGCAGGTACAGCAGATACTACTCCCAAATAAGTAACCTTATTATATGCTGTAATTGTTATCACTAAATCAACGGGACTGGTAATTGGCTCCTCAAAAGTAACTGCACCAACTCCCCCTTCAACTATTGCTTTACCTAGTGGTACTACATTTTCCTCATCATCTGTATAAGAAATAGCAATTAGTGCTCCTTCTGTATCGCAATTCACATTAAATGTACTTGAACCAAGGAAAAGAGTGGGGTTATGACTAATGATCATTTCTTCTGGGGTAGCAGTTCGAACCATTAACGAAGGATCACCAAATATTGTCCATGTATTAGTCATGTTGTATCCATCGTTTCCGTAAACATCGTTCATGTTCATACAACCATTCACACCTATACCTCCGTATGTTCTTTTAATATTGTTTTCGTAACTTTCAACCAGAATGTCATTCATTTCATCCTGTCCTCGCATAGGAGAGTTCCAGCTCTGATTTATTGTTGAAGCCATTATTGCAATCGTACCAGTGGGTCCATCAGCTGTTTTGGCTCTAATAAATGCTTCGGCAAAGCATGTTTTATTAACAAAATTTCCATTTACGCAAGCAACATCGAAAATGAATGGGAGCTTGTTAACATTTGTTAGACTGCTCATATGGCTTACTCCAAAACCTGAGGTAACCCATGTGTAGTCGCTGCCATGTCCAACGTAGTTGGTAATACCTAAACCATTATTCAGATTTGCTATAACTGTACTGGCCTGAGCTCCTGGATCGTAAACCTGATGAACTGTTGTATACGTATAGTTAAGTAATTTATTTCTAATAATATTCATGTGCTGAATATCAGACTCTCCATTATCTCCTTGACTTCCACCCCCTTCTGAAGATGCAATTCCCATACCTACCTCAAGCCATGTATCTTCAGTTGTTAAGTCGCGCTCATAGGTAATAGTACGGGCTACTTGAGTTTGAACATCGGCAATAGATTCAGCAGAGAAACGTCCAATAAAAGCTTCTGCATACGAATCGGTTCCAACAATGTGACCATAGGCTGGGTCGCTATCACCCGATTTATACATAGGTGGAATATGTTGGCTATCGCCAATTAATAATACAAAAACGAGCCCCTCTTCGCTGTTATACTGATTAGTTATATACGTTTTTAAGTTAGCTGAAGATCCTCCTGCTTCTTGATAACTTACAAGTTTTGTTATCTGTCCTTTTTGGTTTTTCCAATCTACCAATGGTTTAATCTCATCAATATAGTTTGCGTGAGAAACTATTAATAGTAGACCATCTTCATCAATTGGGTCGTACTTTGCCCTTGTTGAATAATTTAAGAAATTGCGATGATAAATTTTATCGAATTCTGAATATACCGTTTTATTTTTTCTCTTATCAATCAATTCATTAACACCTTTTGTGTTTTTGTGTTTTAATACAACTGTAATCTCAGAATAAACCCGAAGGGTTTTTGTAACTGGATTATACTGCATTGGATAAACCTCAATGGTTTGGCCTCTAAAGTCCCTAAGTATATAAGGCTCTCGTATCGATGCAATTTCATTAGGATAAAAACTATTTTCTTGATAAACACGTCCCTTTTCATAAGGAACATCTGATGGATTAATATTTCTAGTTAAAACTCCTTTTGAGGGAGCAACTTCGATATTAAAGAATTCCTCATATTTACCGGGGATTACTTCTATTTCCATTTCTCCTGTTTCTGGTATAATAACAGAACCCGTAAGGTAAATTAAGTCGGGTGATCCTTTTTCGAGAATGTTTGGCGCTTTTGGACTTTGAAAAGTGTATGCAGCGCCATAATCGGTTTCTACTTCGACAAAATTCAATTCAAAAAGATTGAATCGTAATGAAATTTGATCCAAATTATCCGAAAGCACAGTCGCTGTGTGCTTGATTTCGTTATTTTTCCCAAATATCAATTGCTGATTTTGGCCTAAAGTTGTATTTGCCAATAGAATTAAACCAATGGCAATGAAACTTAAAAAGATTAGTCGGTGGTTTTTCATTTTAAAAGAATTTAATTTGCTGATTAACATTAAAAAATTGTGGGCAAGTTATGAAAAACAATTAAAAATTTAGTTTTATGTTGGTGCAAAAAAATTAAAAAATTAAGAATAAGGATGGGATTAACCATCCTTATTCTTTAATATATTACAATCCGATGATGAGAAACAAATCCATCTGAATATTTCAAACGAATAATGTAAATACCTGGCGTTATATCATTAATTATAAACGAGCTATTATTTGACTTTTCATTTGAATTAATTATAGGTTTTCCGCTTAAATCACATATAACAACTTGAACAACTTCCCTTTCTGGTGAAACTATATTCACAACATCCGAAGCGGGGTTGGGATAAATAGACACCTTGCTTAACCCGTTAATTTCAGAAGAAAGTGGCCATGTTGTAAATGTGAAAATGTCTCCAAATCCAATTCCCTCAGAATTTATTGCATATGTTCTGAAATAATAAGTTGTTTCTGGAGTAAGGCTATCTATAATCAAGTTAAATTCTTCACCTTGTTGAATATTATAATCAATGGTTGAAAAAACCTGCACATCAGGTGTTTCTTGATTGAAATCAGAAATATTATGAAGCAAAAAACCAATATCTTCCATCGGATCGTTCCATGAAGATATTAAACGACCATTAAGGCTCACAGTGCCAGAATCAAAAATAATTGCATCAAGTGTAATGATACTAGGAACCTCTAAGTTTGTTAAAAACTCCAATTCATTACTATAAGTAATTCCGTATTCATTTTCTAGATACATTCTAGCGTAATACATAGTATTGGGTATTAATTCATCTACGGTAATAGAAAATGCGCCCTCTTCGCCCTCAATTTCATAAAACATATCATCTGGCGTTGAGTTCTGACTATGTCCTATGCATATTCCACTACTTAAAATATCACTTCCTCCATCTGATAAAATAGAACCAGAAAAAGACGCTTCCCTGCTTGACCAGAAATCTAAAAATAATTCTCCAGAAGCAGGCTTATCATTTAATGTACCAAAAATCAACTGTTCACCATATGTTGTACCAGCAACACTGGTAGCTTTAACTCTATAATAATATTCTTTACCAGGTAAAAGGTTTTCAATGCTTAAAGAAATGTTTTGATCTTCCTGGCCAGAAATTATTTGATTATACTGAAAAATGTTATCGGTAACACTAGATATGCCCCATTCAAAAAATACATTAGTATTTAGATTTCTGGGGTTAACTAAAGCGTTGAATGTTACACTATTGGGCCCTATGTTGTCGGCTTCTAAAGTAATTGCAAGCGGTGGATCTCCGGCAGGAACCCCTGTCACTACTATATCATCGATACACCAATAGTATGAGTATGCTCCAACATAGTTCCATTTAAAAATAATTTCACTGTTTGCTTCAGAGTTATCAATCTCAAACTCGAAAAATGTAGGATTTGCTGTTGTTGTTGCCCAACTTTGAATTTCTATCCAGTTATTTCCACCATCAATACTATATAATACTTTTGCCATTGATGATGACAAATACTGTCTAAAGTAATGCTTAAACTCAAGTGTTATACTTGAATATCCCTCAATCGTTATTGGAGGTGATATTAAGTCAGAATTTTGATTATTCCCTGAGCCATAAGCATCACTATTTAAATAAGCATAACTAGTCGAACCTGATAAACCACTCGAAAAAGAACCAAATTGCCACACCTGACCTGCTGTGCCTCCATTATTTGTTACATCCCAACACAATGGTACTTCTGATGTAAGAAAAGATTGATTGTGTGGTAAATAGATTGTTCCACATAATGTAGTTAATTGCTTTTGAGAACCGTAACTTGTTGCAATATTATTTATTGCAAATGCTCTATAGTAGTATGTTGAAGCAGCATTAAGATTTTGAATTAAACTAGAAAACTGACCTTCACTTACTAAAGGGTTTGTGTAAATAACGATTGTATTATCATTGTCTATCTGCGGATTAGGGTTTATACTATAAACAAAACCAGATGCCGTAATAGGTTCATCTCCTTGATCGTTAATTTCTCCCCAAAGTTCAGCTGCAAATTCGGATATATTTTGTGGATCTAGACTTGTTACTAAGGGTGCACCTGTTGGCATGCCCTCTATCTCAATGTCATCAATATACCAGTAATCGAATTGGTAATGATTTCCAGTAATTGAAAATGCAAAATAAGTATTAGGATTGTTTAGATTTTCATATAGATCAAGTTCTACCAATTGAGGTCCTATGTTTCCACTTCCAGAGGTAAAGCTCCATTCTGTATTTGTCCAGTCCTCTCCGTTTGAAGATGTTTGTAAACGAAATGTTAATCCAGATGAGTAGTCATCATAGAAATGTCTAAATCGAATAGTAATTTGGGCTATGCCAGTTGTGTTAATAGGGGGGGTAATTAGCCTAGATGTTGCTGTTCCAGAAACATAACGAGCACGAAATTCTCCTGTTGTTCCTCCAGCATGGTTTGTATTTGAAGTTGTCCATACATTTTGGCTTCCAGAACCCTCCCAATCAGTACTCCAACAAAGCGGAAAGGACGTATTACTAATACTTTCATTAAATGGCAGTTCAAAATTTGAACATAAAGTAGTGGCTGCTGCCCCTCGACCAGTTGATATTTCTCCTTCTTCATTAAATGACCATATTCTGTAGAAGTATGGTGTAACCGCACTTAAATCATTATGATAAAATAGGGTGTCAGCTCCAACATAAATAATGTTACCTCCTCCTTCAATTTCATCTCCTGGCAACATTGTATAAGAGGGAATTCCAAAAGTTGGACTAGAATTGTAGGCTAATATGATTGAGTTTAAATTTTCATTTCGTGACCATGAAAGATCAATTTGATCAGAAGCTACAGCAACAGCTAAAAAGTCTTTAGGATTTCTTAAACCTGTTAATAAACCCTCTGCTTCTCCTAAAGCATTGGCAGCATTAAGCCTCCCTGTACCCAGCATGCCATTAAAAGATGGATTTTGAGCGTAATGATTATCCGCCGTTTCTTTTAATATTTCCTTTAACTCTGCAGGACTTAATTCTCCAGGAGCATGTGATAAAATTAATGCAGCCACTCCTGTAACATGTGGGCAAGCCATTGAAGTTCCCTGATAATATGCATAATTATTCCCTGTTATTGTGCTAAGAACGCCTCTTTCAGTTACAGTATTGGTTTCTCCTCCTGGTGCGGATATATCTACCCATGTGTCATAATTTGAATACCAAGATTTTTGATCCTGGTTATTTGTTGCTGCAACAGCCATTACACCAGAATAGCATCCGGGATACCATTGTCCTGAAGAATTGCCATTACCTGCAGCAAAAATAGTAATTCCACCGGACATCGGGCTTCCCTGTTCACTTCCAGCGTTTTGATTAAAATAATCTATTGCATCAAGAACAGCTTGTTCGTAATATCCGGAAGAAGTATAACCCCAACTATTCTGTGAAATGATAGCACCATTATCTGCTGCCCATACTGGTGCGACTTCAAATCCTCCATTACTGGATGCAGTAAAAACTTGACATGACATAAGGCTAACTCCATTTCCACCTCCATTTCCACCTGCAATTCCTGAAACTCCAATACCATTATTGTTTACTGCAGAAATTGTACCAGCAACATGAGTTCCGTGGTTATGGGGTTGAATTGTAGGAGAATTTGTGACAAAGTTATAGCCTATGCCGCTCCAAATATTAGCCTGAAGATCAACGTGATTGTATTCAATACCCCCGTCAATAATTGCGATTATCACATCAGGATTGCCTTTCTGAATCTCCCAAGCATCAATTAAATCAATGTCAACACCAGGTGTTCCTCCTTGCTGTCCTGTATTGTAATAGTGCCATTGCTCATTAAATCGCGGATCGTTTGGGATCCATTTGCCCTTATCGTTACTCTGTTTTCTATTTTCTACTTCAGTATTAATCAAATAAAACCCATTTGGGTTATAGTCTATTAACTGTTTTTTATAAATCGGTTCTGCAAATTCTACTTCTTTTAAATCACAATATTGTTTAATAAGATCTTTTATTCCTTGACACTCTGCAAATTCAATTTCATACCACAAATGGAATCCCCAAGCTTTATGTCTTTCTTCATATTCGTTTTTCAGCGCTTCACTGCCAAATGTTTTATTAATTTTTAAAATATTATGTTTAACTAATAGTTGATCAACGTTTTCGAGTCCAATGAAATCTTTACCCTCTTTATTTACATGATCATTCTCTTTAAGCCTTTCCTGAAAACTAGGATTAATTTTAATCCTAAGTTTGTTTGAATAATAACTATCCTCGGGTACCCTTTCAAGATTTATTTCGGGTCTCTCTCCTCTTTTTATTTCCCATTTATCTTGTGCAAATAGAGTATTAAAACTTATAAGCAATATAAGTAATAAGCATTGTACGGTTTTATACATTATCCTGTTGTTTAATGGTTTTTTATTAAATATAATTTAAACAAAAACATAAACGATAAGGCGGAAATTTTCCGCCTTATCGTTCATGTTTATTAAAAAATTTATTGCTTAATCATTTTGATGGTTACCCGTTCGCCGTTGCTGGCCATGAGGGTAACCAGGTATACGCCTCTACTCAGGCTTCCTGTTTCTACGCTTTCCTGGGTTGCGGTTACGGGTCTGTCCACGACCACCTGACCCACGATGTTGGTGATCACCACGCGGGTCACCATATCGGCCTGGGATAGGGTGATGTGACCGCTGAAGGGGTTCGGGTATACCGACACGTTGCTCAGCACGCTGGTGCCCACGTTGGGCTTGATCCCCCAGCTGTCCTCTACAACCATGTCTTCGCTTACCGACACCGTGCGGTTGGGGTCTCCCTCCCACTCGCCTCCGTCCCAGCCTTCATTCAGGAAGTACTTGTACTGGTAATCTCCTGCGGCCAGCTGGTGCGTTACGCTCCAGGTCATGGTGCCCTCCTCCCGGGTCATCGCCTGTTCCTCTGGCAGGGTCCCTGGCTCTGCCCAGCCCAGCATCGACCCCGTCAGGTAGACTACGTCCTCGGCCGGGTCAAAGCCATCGGCGTTGGTCATGTTCACCCGGAAGGTCACCGTGTACACCTCGCTCACGACCACCGTGTAGGTGTTCTCCGTCTGCCCGTCCTCAGAGGTCACCACAAAGGTAACGGGCGCCGAAAAGTCCATGGCAACTCCGCCCATGGGAACTATCGTCGCTCCGTACGATACCGTGATGGTTGGCGTCAACAAGCTCACATCCGTCCCTGCCGCAACCCCCACAAAGATCGTGGCCGCATTGTCCTCAACGGGGGCGATGGTTACGAACTCCACGACATCCTCCTCAAACCCAAAGGTCAGAATCTCTGCCTCGTCCCCGATCAGGAACGGCAGCACAATCAACAGGTCCGTTGCTCCTTCATCGACCGCCAGAACTCCGCTTTGAGGAATGTATCCCGCCTTGCTTGCCGTCCAGGGATATGACCCGCTGGGCAGCTCCAGTGACTGCTGGCCGTCCTCGTCGGTTACCAGCGGCAGCGAGCCTATGATCACCTCGGCGTCGGGAATAGCCGCCTGGTAGATGTCCTCCACGGATATGGACACCGGGAAGAAATCGGCGTAGTCCGCGTCGAACGACAGGTACAGGTTCGGACGCTTGTTGGTCACCCCGCTATAGCTGGGGATCGCCTGTGTATCGCTGTAGCCGTACGTCACGCTGTTCGATGGTGTGGTCGTGCAGCTCACCCGGTAACGGGTGCTCGTCCAGCTGGCGTTGATCCCGAAGGTCACCTCTACCAGCAGGTTCTGCTCCCCGCTGTACTCGAAGTCCTCGATGTCGAACACCAGCCAGCCCACCTCGGAGGGCATGGTGTAGCTCGATGCGCTGAACACCGTGGTGGCTCCTGTGGTCGTTACGTACGCGCTGGGCATCACCGTCAGGTCTGTCTCCATCAGCTTGATGGTCAGGTTGACGTAGGGGTTCACCGTGCCGATCGACTTCATGTAGAGGCCCAGCTCCTTGATGGTCTGTGGCGCCAGCGAAACCTCGGAGGCCTGGTACAGCATCTGTGACTTGTTCGCCTTGTAGTAGTTGTCTAGCGGGTAGTAGGACTGCGTGTCCTCGTTGCCCTCCCCGATCGTGCTCTCGGGCTTGGGCCCTACGGTGATCGCCTCTGAGCCCTCGGCCTCGTACACCCCTAGGCCCGCGCCGTAGTCGATCTGCACCTCGTGCCCATCCGGGGTCGACGCGTTGGCCTCCACCGAGAAGGTCACCTGAACCTCGGCCTCGGCCTCTACATCCACCGTGGACTCTCCCTCTATGATGTTGAAGAAGGGCGAGGCGGCTGCAATCCAAGCAACCACTCCTTGCGCTGCGGCCTTCCCCGTGTTGGTCAGCGTCAAAACAACCTGTGCGCTCTCCCCGGGCTCAAGGTAGTTGGGCACTCCCTCCCCGCCATCATCGATCAACAGGTTGCCCATCCCTAAAACTGGTGCGTTGGCAGTAATTTTGAGGTTTGAATTCCAAACATCATCACCATCTGTTATTTCCAACACAAAAGTCGCTTTATACTGATCAGGAACATTGTTTGCTAGAGTAAAAGTAAAGGCGTTAACTACTGTTGATGTATTTCCTGTTTCACCTGCAGCAATATTTCCAAATTCAATAGGATCAACATTAACAAAAGAAAAGTATTCGTCTTCACCAGTAAGAACGGCCGAAACACCTTCTCCATCATCTGCTCCAACATTCTTAAGGGTAACATGTATTGTGAAAGATTCACCAAAATCGGCTAATCCATTATCATTTTCATTTTCATCATTAATCTCGTAACTATCTAAAACTATATATGGACCTTCAAGTGCAGCAGCAGGGATCTGAACCATGTAAGGGGTGGTTTGTGGGCGAGTGATTACAATATCAACATCACCTCCGTCAAGTATAGGTTCAATTAACACCTCTACTTCTCCGCTTTCATCAACAAAGCTTGCTCCGTGAAGAACCCCATCCTTACTGATAGCAACATAAGAACCAGGTAATGCGTTAACAACATAATTATCCAAACCGATTGGCACAATAGCCATATGGCTAACTGTATTCTCTTCTCCTTCAGTAAAGTAAGCAACCAGTGAAGGATCTCCTAAAACATTATAAGCCTGCCAATAGTATAATGGGCTAGAGTGGCTGGGGTAGTTTTGAATATCAACCTCGGTTACAGCTAAGTTTCCTACAAATATTGTAGCACCTGCGGTAACATAATTGGTTACAAATGGAGCGTCATAAGCGCCAAAAGTAGTTTGTTCAAAAGTTGGAACATAACCATTGTTATTCCCAACAATGGGGAATGCGCCAACAGCCCAGTAGAAATCTTCAAACCAATATGAAGATGGGGATGAGCCAATATAAGTTACTGCACCTTTATTGGCTGCTCTTATCCATGCTTCTCCAATGCATTCATTATAACCAAAATCTGCAGCTAAACAGCAGTTTCCAATTGCAAGTGGATACTTATTGGTGTTAGTCATTGCGTTAACAGCCGAGATGCTAAGTAGAGGGTCGCCCCATGATGTTTCACTACAATGAGCAGTATAATTAATAAAACTAACAGAAATTCTTTCGTTACTATAGCAGCCAGTATAGCCTGGACTATTGTTTGGGTTATTAGGATCATTGGCTACTCCATAACCCCAAACAGTATTAAAATCATGAGCTGCGTTGAAGTAATTTGCAGTAGCGTACTTAATAGTTGGTTGTCCAACGGCAGGATTCCATGTTCCATCAGCCCCTGCAATAAGAGTTGCGTTATTCAGATACGTTGGGTCTTCAAACTGATACTGTTCATAGTATAATATTTTATTAATAATATTTTGTAATTGATTGGTGTTTTGAGCTGAAAGCCTTCCATAGTACATCTCGGGAAAATAGTCTCCATCAACGCTTGCATAGTATAAGTCGGTCATTTTTCCTGATGATGATCCTGTTGCCGAAGCGGGTACTTGTTGAACATCTCCCACAAAAACAAGGAATGTTGGTGCAGGATCCGTTTCGGTGGCGGAATTGTAAATACCATGTATGTATGTTTGAATTGCTGCTGCAGTTGTTCCAATTACATCTGTATAAGCAACATCAACAAAGAAACCTTTTTTGGTTTTCCATGCGATATAAGGTTGTAAGGTTTCTTCAAACATTCTGTTGCTAATAATTAGCATCTTAACCGGATATTTGGTGAGATCTGGGTGATCATCGAAAACATCCTTCGAATAGTTATTCGCCAGTGTGCTATAAACTGATTCAAAATAGGGAGAATAAGTCTTTCGATGAATACTCTCGGTAATCATTCTATTTGCTCCTTTATAGGAAATCTCCACCTCTATGTCGTTGTAGATTTTAATCATCCCATTGATTGGGTCATACTCCACGGGCATAACCTCAACCCTTGCAATACGAACTCCTCTCATAGTACCAAGCACCTCAACCCTAGCCATTGGTTCGCTCCGAAAACCTGAAGATTGATATGCCTTTGCATTAAACTCGAAGGGTACTTCTTCGAGGTCCATATCCTTTCTTAAGGAGGGTTGAACAGGATATATTCTGTTGTTAATGCCCATTTCTTGAAGTAAGAATACCTCCTCTGAATACCCTACTACTTTTAAGCTTATTTCTGCACCAAAAGGTATTTGAATCAATCTTTTAAATGCGGGTAATTTCGGAGTACCTAGATCTCCTGAAAAATATCCATTCCCAAAATAAAGCTCTGTGAAATCTTGTCCTGTTTTGGTTGCAATATGCTTTCCTGACAGGCCTTGTAGAGTAAAGTACATTTTCAAGCCGTTGTATGAATTATCAAGAACAACTGCTTCCGACTTACTATCTCCCAGTGGTAAATAGTAATCCTGGGTAAAGCCAAAATGAACAATACAAGTCAGCAATCCCAGCATTGTAAGAAATTTCTTCATTATTAAAAAATTATTTTTAGATTTAAAAAAATGAAAATGATTAGTAATTAACTTCGAAAGATAGGAAAAAAGATAAAGTAAAAAATGTATCAACTATTTTTTTTCATTTTCATCTATTTTTTTAACATTCGCCTTTAAGTGGGCCGAAAAATAAAAAGCCCTAGAAATCTAGGGCTTTTTATTTTACAATTTATTTAAATATTATCTCTTAATTATCTTTCTTACAGTCTTTTCTCCATTATTTGAGACTAATGTAATAAGAAAAACTCCTGCAGCAAGATTCTTGGTTGGAATTGTAATAATTTCATTCTGATTCACATCAATAGCAAAAACCTGAAGCCCAATTAAGTTTGTAATTACTATTCTTCTGATTTCTTGGGTGTTCGAAATTGTTAAGTGTTCGCCAAATGGATTTGGAAATACCTGAACTGATGATAAACTATTGATTTCGGCTCCAAGAAGTATTAACGTTACTGTTTCTGTTATGTTTTGATCAATAACGTTTAATTCGCTGCTAACTGAGTGATATCCACTAAGCACAACAGTATAATCATATGAACCAGCCTCTACTGTAAACTCATAATCATCAGGATCATTCGTTATTTCTCCTAAAGTAATTGTTGCACCAGATAATGGCTCATCATTCTTATCTAAAATATTAAACGTTACTGTATAGGTTACTATATCTTCAATAAGAACAACTGTTTCGGTTATATTTTCGTCAACAACTGTAATAGTTCCGTTCTTTGTTACATAGCCAGCCAAAACTACAGAATAATTATAGTTACCTGCGGTAATACCTTCAAAAACATAATCATCTGCACCATTAGTAATAGTTCCAAGGGTTATAACAGCTCCCGTTAATTCATCTTCATTCTCATCAACAACAACGAAAGTTACTGTATATGTATGGATTTCTTCCAAAGTCACTGTTTCTGTTATATCTTCATCGGTAATAGTTACGGAACCATATGCAGTATAATATCCCGCTAAAGCAACCGAGTAATCATAAGTGCCTACCAATAAATCCTCGAAAAGGTAATCGTTTGCTTCGTTTGTAATATCGTTCAAAGTAATAATGGCATCAGATAATGACTCTTCGCTTTCATTGACTACAACAAACGTCACGGAATAAACGGGGGGTTCTTCAATAACATTAACGGTGTAACTGGTTTGAGTTGTTCCATCTTCAGCTGTAATAACAAACTCCTGTGGTTCGGTGAAATCCATGGCTTCAAAAACACCGTCAATTGGTTCTGGATAGATTGTTGCGCCCTCAGAAACGGTAATTGTAGGCGTTAGCGATGTTATATCTGTTCCATTGGCTACAATAATGTTTATGTTTGCCTCACCTGCAACAATATCGGAAAATTCTATATCCAATAAAACATCCTCCTCAAAGTCGAAACTTAGAATATAAGCGTCAGTATATAGATCCCTTTCTATTACAGTTACCGTATAAGTGTTCACCGTTTCACCATCCTCGGATGTAACCGTATATACAACTGGCTCAGAAAAATCTGTTAATACTCCAGATGGTGGGTTAATGGTAGCACCTTCGGAAATTGAGATAATTGGTGTTAAAGCCGTCAAATCTGTTCCTAGTTCAACTACTGCCAACACGGTTCCTTCGTTGTTCACTAAAGGAGAAATTTCAACATTAACGAGTACCTCTTCTTCAAAATCAAAAGCAGTAATGGTAGCCAAATCAATTTTAGCCCACAGCTGGAAGGCAAGATCATAGGCAATAGCATCTTTTGAATCACCGCTTAACGTTGCAAACTCAGGTGTGTTCTTGGTATGTTGAATTTGATAGGCGTAATCATCACCATCGTTCGATCTGAACCAGAGAAACCAACAGGTTGAATTATATGCCTGAACAGAAACCCAGCCCTCGCCGTCAATTACTGCTTGTCCGGGTAATTCAATGTCCCATTCATAAACCGTCCAATTCCCCCAGGTTCCATAGGTAGAAACGTCTGAACCTGCAGTGAACTCATAAATAGGGTTATCCCAGTTGGGTTGAATTGAACTTGGTTCATAGAAGTTGATATTAAAGTTTATGTTTGCTTCGGGTGTACAAACATTCCAAGCCGAACCATCGTGGTATGCATAAATTCCCTGAACCACAACTCTTTCGACTACCCCGGTTATGTTTGGATAATTATCTGCCACTTCGTAATTAATTGCACCTGTGTGTGTGCTGGTTGCGGCTCCTCCGGTAGTTAAATTAGGTGAATGCTCATATAAAAGGTAAGTGTTGCTGGGTTCTTTAATAAAAATGTAGTCTTCCTTTGTTTCAGTTTCTTCACCATTAATGGTTAGGCTCACCGTTTTGTGTCCAATGGTTGTGTAAGTAACTGTATGGGGCCCTTGTCCTGTGGCCGTTGCAGGGTTAGCCCCCTCACCAAAATTCCAACTCCATGACGTTATTCCATCACCACTTGAAAGATCTGTAAACACAATATCCTCACCTATAAAAGCAACTGTTTTGTCAGCAATGAAGTTTGGGTTTATACCACCATAAGGGTCATAGCCAGGTAAAGTTGATACTCCAGTATTCGCTGGGTCCAACCATGGTTCTAATCTCTGCGCATCGGTTGTACCATTGGAAAGCCAATGGTAGCTGAATTTACCATAGAAATCTGGATTTGATGGTGCGTTGCAGTAAGATGATCCACCAGTTAATGTTCCAACAACTAATCCTGCATTGTTAAATAAAGGAGAACCTGAAGATCCCCCTTCGGTACAAGCGTGTCCGTTGGTTGTGGCAGACCAAATAACCCTCCAGGCAGAGTTTGAAGCCATTTGGCTACCGCTGATGTTGGGGCTTGATGATACTAGAGTTCCATTGAAAGTAGATATTTTCTTGGCATCACCCGATGGATGATGAATACCAACACCTCCTGTAGCTGCTGCGGTATTTCTGTCCCATCCGTTATAATAGGGATTCCAAGCTTGGGGTGGAGTTGAATTAAGTTGAACCAGCTGAAAATCGGATCCGCCAGCTAGTAAACCTTTAGATTTTAAGGCACAACCCGTTAAAACATTCATTGGTGGTGTACCAGTGTTTGCACAGCCTGGGCGTTCGTAGTTGAAATAAAATTGCCAAACATTTCTATCTGCTGCCGATGCACTTCCGCCACAGTGCTCTGCTGTCAAGAAGTATGGTGTACCGTCCTGATTTGTGTTGTTGATTAGAGTACCCGTACAATAATACCAACCTGTTCCAACTCTAAATATCATTCTGGCAACTCCCCGCTTGTGAAATTGCCAATTATCGCCTTCGGGCGAGCAATTGATATTAATTTGACACCAATCCGAATCACCTAAATCTTTTGTGCCAAATGCTGTTTCTAAGCCGTTATAAATCACAATAAGGTCAGTAATTACAAAATATCCATCTAATCCCTGACTAGTTTCTCCTTGCTTTTCTGTATACTCAACTATAAGCGACTCAGTGGGTAATTGAGGGGTAGAGATGAATCCAGAAACAATATCTTCGGCCGATAATGCGTAAATATAGTTTGGGTCAAACTCAGAGTAAAGGTAAAGTATGGCATTTGAAGGGAATTTTGCTTCCTCAATCACCAAACCAAGTGCTGGTGCACCCGGAGAGGTTAATCTAAGCATCCAGGAAACTTCTCCGCTTGGCCATTTAATTATTGTTCCATCAGATCCAAGAGGAATTTCGGTCTTCAATGAAAAGCCTGCCCATAAAGGGGTCCCTTCTTTCGTTGTTTGAGCATCCTCAATATCTTTGCTGGAATGAGGTAGGTAATGTGTTTCGAGTTGATCAAAGTTAAACTCATACTTCAAACCCGGAGGAATAATCCTTTCATTTCCTTGTCCATTTGCAACAAATATGTTGATGCAAATTAATGCTACAGGAATGAAAAATAATCTTTTAATAAATAGTTTCATAATTATTTATTTAGTTAAAACTTTATTGAATTTGATGTAAAGGTAGGTAAAAACAATAAAAGGGACGTGTCTTTTCAAATTTATCTAAACCTATTAACTTTCATTTCAATGCCATTTGTTTGAAATAATAGTAATTACAATTAGAATAAATTCAAATTACCTTTTTATAATTTTCCTTGAAACGATAATTCCTTTTTCGGTATAAAAAGTCAGAATGTATAATCCTCTTTGTAAAAAAGATAGATTAAGGGCTTCCTCTTCATTACCCGTTAAATGATAACTAAAAATTATTTGGCCCAGTGTATTGGAAATTGTAACACGTTGAAATCGCTGTATGTTCTTTAATGACAAAATATTATTAAAGGGGTTTGGATATACATTTGTAATGTCTAAGTTGGATGGGTTTACTTTTAAACCTTCGTAACCTATAAATATTTTATCTATATTGAAATTTGCTCCGTCTGTTCCTGTATATACAAAAGCAAATTTGACCGCACTTTTCCCCTCGTACTCCGAAAGGTTTGTTAAAAATACATTGTGCCATTCATATGTGCTCCATTGTCCATAATTTTCTTCATTCCAAATATCTGTCCAGGAGCCATCGCCAATTTTTGCTTTTACCTTTAAATCACAATTATCATTAGGACTTACAGACCAGTAGTAACTACCATTGAAATAAAAACTTAAAGCTAAGCCTGAAATGTCTTTTAAATCCAAGGTTGGTGTTATAAGCCACTCATTCTGTGATTGTGTTCCATGCCATTGTATATAAACAAATTTTTGTCCATCGTATGGATTTATTTGAATGGGTGTATCGCCCGAGATGGTATATCCCGATGATGTTTTCCATGTATTGGAAGAACTTGATTGTAATTCCCAGTTAGCTGGAGGGAAAGAAGTGCCCTCAAAACTTTCGGACAGAATGTCAATGAAATTATCTCCGGGAGAATACCCCTGAAGAGTAATTGTGCCAGTGCTTGCAGGATCCAACCATGTCTGTAGCATTTTATCGCTGGTTGTTCCATTGGATATCCAATGATAATCAAATTTGCCATAGAAATCGGGTAAGCTTGTGCTACTGCAAGACGAAGAGCCTCCTGAAAGAGTTCCAACAACTAACCCTTGTGAGTTAAAAATGGGAGAGCCTGATGATCCACCTTCGGTAACACCGTGACCGTTAATAGTTTCTGACCAGGTCACCCGCCAGGCTGAGTTTGTTGCCATAACGCTTCCTCCAATATTTGGAGTGGCAGATGTTAATGTTTCCGTGTAAGTTGATATCTTTTTGGCATCACCACTTGGGTGATGAATACTCACTCCACTAGTGGGTGCACTTGTGCTTCTACTCCAACCATTATAGTACGGGTTCCATTCTATAGGAGGCGTAGAACTTAGTAATAGTAATTGAAAATCTGATCCCCCGTCAATGGGTCCTTTTGCTTTGAGGTCACAACCAGTAACTAGATTTGTTGGCGGGGTTCCTGTATTTTCACAACCCGGTCTTTCGTAATTAAAGTAAAACTGCCAAACATTTCTGTCACTTTGAGATGCATCACCCCCACAGTGTTCTGCTGTTAAGAAATAAGGTGTGCCATCCTGATTTGTGTTATTAATTAAAGTACCGGTACAGTAATACCAGTTACTGCCCGATCTAAATATCATCCTGGCTATTCCTTGTTTTTGTTGTTGCCAATTGTCTCCTTCGGGAGCACATTTTATGTTAACCTGACATGCTTCCGAATCACCTAGATCTTTATCTTCAATAGAAATGTCTAAAAAATTATATATGTGTACTAATTCTGAAATTAAAAAAGAGCCTTCAATCCCAATAGTTCCCTCTTTTGATTTCTCAACATATTCAATTACAATAGACTCGTATGGAATGTGGGGTGTTGAAATATAGCCTGATACTACGTCTTTTGCAGAAACAACGTAATAATAATTTGGATTTTGATCTGAGTAAATATAAAATCTTGCATCTGAGGGAATTTTTACTTTCTCTAAAATAACTCCAAGAGCAGGTGTTTCTGGTGAATGAAACTTTATTATCCAAGAAACTTCGTTATTATCCCAATGAATAATTGTTCCATTTTTATTTGGATTTATGTTGATTATTTCTGAATAACCAGCCCAAAAGGGGTTTCCTTTTTCTGTATTTTTTTCTTCTAGAACTCCTCTTCCATTAGCACTAAAAAAAATTGTTTCTAATTGCTCATGCTTAAATGAATTGTTTATACTAGGTGGCATAATTTCTTTTTTTTCTTGCGCTTGTAGATTTATTAAAAAAACTGTCTGCAAGAAAACCTGAACTATAATGATGCTTATCTTTTTCATTTTACTAATATGTAATTCAAATTATGGCACAAAATAATTATAAAGAATGATTCTCGATGTGATTTTTAAAAAAAACCTTCATCTTTTAGGAAATATTTTCTATTAGAAAACAATAAAAAAGCCCCGGTTTCCCGGGGCTTTCGTATAGAGTAATTTAGATTAGTTTATTGCTTAACCATCTTACGTACAACGCGTTCGCCGTTGTTTGCCATGAAGGTAATCAGGTAAACGCCTTTGTTCAGGTTGCCTGTTTCAATGGTTTGCTGTGATCCATTCATTGGCATATCCATTACCACCTGACCAATGAGGTTGGTGATAACCACGCGGGTTACCATCTCGGCATTGGCCACATTAATAAAGTCGCTGAATGGGTTGGGGTATACGTGCAGGTTGCTGAGCAAATTGGTTGGAACATTGTTATAACCCCAGATATCGTCAACAACCACATCAGCGTCAACTACGGTAACCACACGGTTTGGATCACCTGTCCACTCGCCACCGTCCCATCCATCGTTGAGGAAGTACTTGTACTGGTATTCACCAGCTTCCAGCTCAATGGTCATGGTCCAGATCATTGTTTCACCCACCTGGGTCATGGTTTGATCCTCGGGAAGTGTTCCGGGCTCAGCCCATTCAAGCATTGAACCGGTCATGTATACCACATCCTCTTCAGGATCGAAGTCGGCGTTGGTCATGTCTACGTTGAAGGTAACAGAGAACTTTTCAACAATTGATTCTATCTCGAAATCTATTGTAATAATTGCTGATTCTCCTGTTGAATAAACCGATTGAACTCCTGCAACATGTTCGCCAGCAGGAAGATCTTCAAATAGATATTCCGTTTCCATTATTGGGTCTTCTGTTACCAGCTCATCGTTTAGGTACACATTGAAACCAATAAATGATTTGGCTTTTGCTGGAATTCCTGGCATAACCCAAGTAGAACCATCTTTTGAAATGGCATCGGCTATGTCTGAGTTATTGTCTTGGTCCTTAGCACTGAAACGATAGAAATCGGCAAGTGCCAAAGTATTTCTTGCACCTTCAGGTCCCACTGCAACATTATCAATAAACCAGATATACCACAAACCGTCATTACTTGGAGGATCTTCTGCGTGGAAAGCAAAATGAACATCCTCTCCATTGTATGCCGTGAGATCGATAACAAATGGTGAGGTGTAGTAGTTCCATTCTCCTGTCAGTGCTGAGGCATCCCAGAGAACAGTCCAATTTGTGCCTCCATCGGTTGAGATCTTAACGTAGTAGTGATCTCCATTTGTAGAGCCAAGGAATACTGCAGACCAGAACTCTAACTCATAGTTAGGTCCAATGGTAACCTCAGGTGTGATTAGCCACTCATCCTGATGATTATAACTCCACCATAAACCAACATGGTATGATCCAATGGGACCAAAAGTCTCTGATGAGTAACTGGTAACAGTCCATGTTGCTGGAGATGGTCCACTCTGGTCGGTGCTATTGATAATTCTAGTCCAATCTGAAGGTACGGTTCCACCTTCAAAATCTTCAAACAGCTCGGTTCCAAATACGTTATTCCAGCTGAATAAAGCTTCACCGGCTCCCATTCCTTCTGTTTCGATGAGTAATCCGAATGGAGCAACAATGATCTCGGTTAGGGTGATATCAATATCTGTATCTGAATCTACTTCTATCTCATCAGTATAGGCTTGATAACCAACTGCAGTTATTGAAAGTTGATATGTGCCTTGGTATACACCCATAATTGTGAACTCTCCATCAACATTGGTTACTGTGGCGTAGTCATCGTACCCTTCTAGGGTAATTGCCGCTCCAGCTATGTCCAAACCATCATTGCCAACAACAGTACCTGTTACAGTGTATTGTGGTATAGCAATTAATGTTATGTCTAGTTCGGTTGTTATATCCTCTTCGATAACCACATCTTCTTCTACATGAGTATCATAACCGAATAGGCTGAACTCTATATCATATGTTCCGGCTATTAGGTATGGGAAGCTGTAGAAACCATCCTCGTCAGTGTAGGTTTTGGTATTGGTTCCCATTACCCAGACCAAAGCACCCTCAATGGGATCAGTACCGTCGGTAACGGTTCCTTCCAGTGCGCCCAGACCAGCAGTAGAAAAGTATATGCTAATGTTAGGGAAGAAATTAGCAACAGATCCTGCAGGTGGTGCCGTGGGGTCGTAAGGACTGCCATCCTGATAAGCGCGACGTGTTCTGCCAGCCCCTTCTGAATTGAAGAAGTTTTTGCCTGAAGACCATTCATCATCAGGTTTGTAGGAGTATATTACAAGGTTTCCGCCTCCATAGATATAGATATCATCCAGAGGAATGAATATGCTATTTTCTCCAATCGGGAAGTCAACGGTTCCATCAAAAACAAGCTCCAGTGAAGAGGGATCTACCCAACCAGTAGAGAGGTCTGAGGCATCTGTCTCTCCCATCCAAATCTGAATATTCTTATCCTCCAACGCTGCGTTGAAGCTATTGGTGTACTGAATGCCAGTAATCACTCCGCCGCCCATGCCAATTTCATCGGCTAAGTACAGGGTTTGCGATAAGCTGTAGTCATAGTAGAAGTTGTAGGGTATGTACTGAAGGCTTGACCCGGTTCCTATGGTTATAACAACAATATCTCCACCTTGAATATTCAGATTCAGGTTAGCAGTCTGGTTGTTGCCCATGAGCTCGTCTTCGGCAAATTCAACGTAACCGTAAACGTAGGTGGGACCCTCGTCTTCTTCTTCTGGGGTCCAAACCATCTCATATTCTATGGTTTCGGCAAATTCAATGGGTTCGCCCTCAGCTGAGGCCAACTCGATTCCACCCTCTCGCATCAGCTTCACGATGTAGTCGGTTTGGGTGGCTGTACCAGCATTCTGAACGGTTATGGTGTAGGTTGTTTCCATGCCGACAGAGGGAGTGGTATTTCCTGATATGGATACGGCTACCAAGTCGTTTTCAAGAACTGGTTCAAGGACGATGTTATCGAAATTCCAGTTGTTGATCTGATACGCATCTCCTTCAAACTCCCAGCCCAAATGCATGGTGGTAACACCTTCGGGAACGGTAAAATATAGCTCTAGGTCCTGAGCAGGCAAGCTGGCCGTGATATCGTAGAACCAGATGTTCTCCCAATTCTCGCCATCATCAAAGGAAGCCTGAATGGCAATGGTATTGCCAACAACAGCGTAGTTGCTCAGGAAGTTCTTAAGTTTTAGCCTCAGGTCAGTATTTCCTCCTGTGTTAATGGGGTAAGTGATCAACCTGCTTAGTCCATTGAATGAAGGACTCCAGTACAGCCTCATTTCTGGTGCTGTACCTCCTGCTGAAGTAGTATTCTGAACGCCCCAGTTTCCACTTCCAACACCCATAACAGACCATCCTGCTGGCAATTGACCAACTGCTATGCCATCGAAGGGTTCATAAAGTAGAATTCCCTCGGCACCAAGAAGTGCAACATTTGAGTTAGCTGTTCCTCCAACACCAAGATCATTGCTAGCGGTTACAGCGTAATAGTAATTGCCAATTCCAGGAACGGCATCATCAGTATATTCTGTAACATCTATATCCTCTGCAAGAACTACTGCACCAGGCATACGAACAACGGTATAGGTTGTATTAGCTGGTTCAATATAGCCACCATTTAAGCCTGCAGTTGGAGCTATCCATGTTACATGTCCATCGTTACCAACCGCTGTCAGCACAACATTTGATGGAGCAGCGGGTACATCATGTCCTAGCCATACGTTCAGCTTGGCGCTTAGACCCTGACCTGCGGTGTTGGTTCCAAATACAGTAAAGGAATATAGGCCCTCGTCGGTTCCAGTGAACTCAAAGGTTTCAATACCACCTATTTCGGGGGTATTGTTAACGTAAATTGGATCGTCCTCACCGCTAAGGTATAGGGCAATTGAGGTTAGCTCAGTTAGGTCATCTCCACCTACGGTTTTCGATGGATTTGTCCAGAAAATGTCGGCGTAAACAACCCCTAAATCGGCTGGAACAGCGTAGAAGCTTGTTGGCGCTTCTGGTGCTGCTGGATCAGCAAGGGTGTATGGAATGGCAAAGCCTGTAACCTCAGAAACAAAATTATTTACCAGAGTGGCCGCTCCGGTGGAGGTGTTAATGGTGTAAAGACCTCCTGAGCTTGTATATAGCGCTCCGTAGAGAATCTCATTCTCTCGGTCGTAGGCAATGTCCTGAGCGTAATTAATTGTTACTCCCAATGGACCAACCAGCGTACCAGCAGCAGTGCTGGTGTTTACTGTATAGAGGTTATCGTCTAGGCTAATGGCGTAAAGAACCCCATCGGTACCGCACGCAATACCAATTACATTTGGAACACCGCTTAAACCCACGTTAGTGGTTGCTCCTGTGGATAGGTCAATGGTGTAAAGGGTTCCATCGAAATCCATGGCATACATGGTCTCTGAGGTTACATCGTAGCCCAGTCCTGTTAGGTTTGGGGCACCTCCTCCTATAAGGGTAACATCACCGGTAGTTGTGTTAATGGTAACTAGCGGTCCGTTACCTGCTGCAGCGTACTGAACTCCGTACCATGTTTCATTGGCCCAATCGGCCCCGGCAATGAAGTCAATATCGCTAGCGGCAATAGAGGTCAGGGCTCCTGATGGCAAAAGAACCGTACAGGGTCCGACGGCTATTGAGCCACCGTATGCATTCCATGCATAGGCAAGAATATCTCCATCCTTAAATCCGGTTTGTACATATCCAGGGTTAAAATCGGAGTGGCCAATGGGCGCCTTGTCCATGGAAAACATTTGTAAGGACTGCTCCCTAAGCTGAGCATCTCTTTCGGCCTGCATTTTCTGCAGATCCTGTGGGTCGTTTGGATCCTGTCCAAAAACCATGAATGCTGCTAGCACAAAACTAAAAATCAATGAGAATTTTTTCATAAGCATTACTTGTTAGTTAATAAATAAAGGGTGATTTAGTAAAGAACATAAATTTATTCGTTAATTTTTAAAACTTAATTAATAATTCATAGGCAAATATTTTGGTGAGTAATGAGTTTTGTTCAAACAATAAAATTAAAATGTTTTTTTTTCTTTTTGATATAATATCGAAAAAAATGATATGCTTATCTTTTATTTTTTGAAATTAATTTAAAAATTATCCATTACTATTTAACTAACAAACTATTATGTTTATCTTATTTTCTTTTAAGATTATTTGAATTGAAATATTTAAAAATTTTTGTTGCTCTTTGGGGCGAAATGATTAATTCTAATTCTTCTTGCTTTGCATTAATAATTCTTTCATAACTTTTAAAATGCCTATATAACAATTCAATAGTTTTCTCACCAATACCATCAATTTTAATTAATGATGAGGCTTTTAGTACATCTTCTCTCTTATGCCTATGAAATCTCAGGCCGAATCTATGTGCCTCATTTCTAGCGTTCTGTATTGTTTTTAGGGATTCTGACGTTTTATCTAAATATAGAGGTAATGGTTCTCCTGGTAAAAAAATTTTCTCAAGTCGTTTGGCTATTCCTATAATTTTAACTTCTTGTTCAATGTTTAATTTTTTAATGCTTTTGTATGCCGAGGTAAGCTGACCTTTTCCTCCATCAATTATGACAAGTTGTGGCAATGATTGATTTTCCTCAATCATTCTTTTATACCTTCTATAAACTATCTCTTCCATTGATGCATAATCATCTGGACCAGAAACTGTTTTAATATTAAAATGCCGATACTCCTTTTTTGAGGGTTTGGCATTGCGAAAAACCACGCAAGCTGCAACCGGATTGGTTCCCTGAAGATTAGAGTTATCGAAACATTCAATATGTTTTGGCAAATTGGATAATCTTAAATCCAATTTCATACGTGAAAGAATTCTATTGGTCTTTTTCTGTGGATCTTGGTTTTTAATACTATCTAATCTTTCTAAAACATAACCTTTTGCATTTCTTCTCGAAAGGTCTAAAAGTTTTAGCTTATCACCCTTATAAGGTACTATGTAATTGCAACCCTCAATGGTGAAATCAGGGAGTAATGGAACTATAATATCTTTTGATTTGCTACCTATTCTTTGACGCAATTCGGAAATGGCAAAACCTAAAAGTTCTTCATCCAATTCGTTCAAAACCTTCTTTATCTCCAGGTTATGAGATTGTACTACTGCTCCCTTAATTATTTTTAAATAGTTTACACATGCAAAATGGGGTTCACTAACCAGTGAAAAAACATCTAGATCGTTTAACTTAGGATTTACAATAGTCGATTTTGCCTGAAAACGCTTTAAAGCTGCTATTTTATCTTTATAGTTTTGTGCTTGTTCGAATTTGAATTTCTTGGCACTTTCGTTCATTTTATTTAATAATAATCTATTAACCTTATGTAGATTACCATTTAGTATTTCAATTATCGATTCAATATTTTCATTATATTCTTTTTCGGTCTGTTTGCTTATACAAGGAGCTTTACAATTTCCAAGCTGAAGTTCTAAGCATGGTTTATATTTTCCTGATAAAATGAATTCTTGAGTTAATGAAAGATTACAATTTCTTAAAGGGTATAGGCTACGAATAAGTTCAAGTATAGTTTTCATTAATACACCTGATGTATAAGGACCAAAATAACGACTGCCGTCATTTACAATTCTTCGTGTTGAGAATACTCTTGGAAACGGTTCATTTTTAATACAAATCCAAGGATATGTTTTATCGTCCTTAAGGAGTACATTATATTTGGGCTTGAACTTCTTAATTAAGTTGTTCTCAAGTAGAAGTGCATCACTTTCGGTGTTTACTATTATATGCTTAATATCAGCAATTCGAGAAATCAATACCCTTAGCTTAGCGCTTTCATATCGATTTCTATTAAAATACGATGATACTCTCTTTTTTAAATCCTTTGCTTTACCAATATATATGACATCTGATTGTGCATTAAGAAATTGGTAAACGCCCGGTTTATTGGGTAGTATATCTATTAATTGGGATATTTTTTGCGGCATTTTCAATATTTAAGGAAAAACAATTTCAGTAAATATTTCGAATACAAAAAAAATAATAATCATTCCTGGATGTAAGTATTTAAGTCTTGATCTGTTTGATCAATAAAATAGAGGCACTTTTTTGAAATTGGAAGCATCAAAAAGTCCACCATGATATATTTTGAGTTCAGGTATTACTGTTAGAGCCATGAAAGAAAGAGTCATAAAAGGAGAACCTAATATGCATCCTGCACCCCTAACCAACTTGTTTAAATTGTTGTATTCTTTGCTTACAGAGGTGCCATCTGAGTTTGTCATAAGTCCAAAAAATGGCAAAGGAATCCCATTAACTTTTCCTTTATCAGCAAAACAAATTCCACCTTTTTGGGATATAATCCATCCAAAGGCTTGATTTATGCTTTCTTCTTCACATCCAACGCATATTATATGGTGGCTATCATGAGCAATACTAGCAGCGATTGCTCCTTGCTTTAAACCGAATCCTCTAATAAAACTAACCACAGGAGGAGCCTCAGAATATCTATCAAGTAAGACAATTTTTAAAAAATCTTTGTTAGGGTTTGCAAAAATTTTTTCTCCAATTGGCACAGGTGAATCTTCTTTTATCCACTTTGTTATCAATTCCCCCTCAATGGCTCCAATTACGTTAATCTTTTTACCAGAACAAATAGTATTTAAATTTTCAGCCTCAAAGGTTGTCCTGAAAGGAAAATTAGGTTTTACAGCGTTGCTAATTGTAAAATTAATTGAATTGTTGCTATAAACTTGCCTACCCTTGATAAAAGTTGTTAATACTTCAAAATTGATTAAATCTTCAACTACAATAAAATCCGCTGAATCATTCTGTTTTAATCTTCCCAATGGAAGATTGTAATGCTCAATTGGATTAATAGTAGCAGCATAGATTGTGTCAAAAAGATCATATCCTTTTTTTATTGCCCTTGCTACTAGTTTGTTTATATGTCCTTTTTCTAGATAATCGGGATGACAGTCGTCGGTGCAAAACATTACCGACTTTTTAAAATCTTTAATTAGCGAAATTAATGAGTCGAAATTTTTTGCTGCACTTCCCTCCCTGATTAGAATCTTCATTCCGAGTTTGATTTTTTCTACCGCTTCTTCTATTGTGCTACACTCATGATCTGTTGTAATTCCTGATGTAACATATTTAATTAGGTTTTCACCAGTAAGACCTGGTGCATGTCCATCAATTGGTTTCCCTAATTCTTTTGCAGCCTTTAATTTATTTAATACCTCTTCATCATCATAAATAACTCCAGGAAAATTCATCATTTCAGCAAGGTATAGAAAATCATCTTTAACCAATAATCGTTTAATACTTTTTGAATTTAATACGGTGCCACTTTTTTCTATTGGTGATGCGGGTACGCACGATGGTACACCAAAAAAGAAGTATAGTGGTGTTTTTTTTGCATCAGTAAGCATAAAATTTATGCCTTCTATTCCTGCAACGTTCGCCACTTCGTGTGGATCTGTTACAACTGCAATTGTTCCGTGCTTAACTGCCATTCTTGCAAATTGGCTTGGTATCAACATAGAACTTTCTATATGAACGTGTGAATCTATTAATCCAGGAAGAATATATGGATGCTTAATCTCAGGATCTTTTATTATGGATTCTATTTTTCCATTTGAAATAATAATTACGCCTCCTTCTTTTGTTCTTGTTTCAGGATTTACAATTACTCCTTTTATTGAAAATGGATTATTTGCTTTCATCTTTTTAGATTTTTTCATGCTATTTCTTAAAATCATTTAATCGCTTTTTTCTCTCTCCTATTCTTTTTTTTGCAAGTTAGTAATAAATGGAGAAAGTGATTATAAATGTAAAAAAACAATACTCTCATTAATATTGTTTTTTTCGTTCCCTGAGACTTGGTAATATCTTAATAAAAAGTTATTGGTTCGACCAAAAAAAATGTTCCACGTGGAACAATTTGTTTAAGTAAAAAAAAATTTGTTTCACGTGGAACATTATCTTCCTAAATAGACTAAAATAACATTTATATCACTTGGTGAAACTCCGGGTATTCTTCGGGCTTGTCCTATTGTGTTGGGTCTTATTTTTATTAATTTTTGTCTAGCTTCAGTACTTATTGAATTCAATTTTTCGTAATTAAAATCCTTATGTATTTTAATGTGATCAAGGCGACTAATTTTATCTGCAATAATTATTTCTCTTTCAATATAACCTCCATATTTAATTTTTATGTCTATAGATTCTAATATCTCAGTGCTATCACTTTTATTTTCTTCAATAATATTTTTAAGTTGTTTTAAATTATTTTTAAGTTCTACTAAAAAAACTTCTGGTCTCAACAGTATATCGTATAATTTTTTTGATTGTGGAATTGGTTTTGATTCTATTTTTTCAAGGTAACTATTAATTTCTTCTGGTTTTACACTATATTTTTTTATGAAATTGAATACGTTTTTAACTATTCCGTTTTTTGTTTCAAGTTTTTGCAAACGCTCTTTCGAAGCCAATCCTATTTTATATCCCACGGGTGTTAGTCTTTCGTCTGCATTATCTTGTCTTAATAGTATTCTGTGCTCGGCTCTGCTTGTGAACATCCTGTATGGTTCATCAACTCCTTTTGTTACAAGGTCGTCAATTAAAACACCGATATATGATTGATTTCTTTCTAATACCAGTTCTTCATTGCCTTTTAATTTCTGAGAAGCGTTTATTCCAGCCATTAATCCTTGTGCTGCTGCTTCTTCATAGCCCGTTGTTCCATTTATCTGTCCAGCAAAGTATAGGTTCTCTATTAACTTTGTTTCCAATGTATGCTTAAGCTGTGTTGGTGGAAAAAAGTCGTATTCTATTGCGTATCCAGGTCGAAGAATATGAACGCTTTTAAATCCTTCTATTTTTTTTAATGCACTATATTGAACATTTGCTGGCAGTGATGAACTAAAACCATTCAAATACATTTCATAAGTATTTTCTCCTTCGGGTTCAAGAAATAGCTGGTGGATTTCCTTTTCTGCAAAAGTTCTTAATTTATCTTCAATGCTCGGACAGTACCTTGGCCCAATGCCTTTTATTGTACCTTTTAAAAGTGGGCTTTTGTCGAATCCTGTTCGTAATATTTCATGTACTTGAGTGTTTGTATGGGCTATGTAACAACTTCTTTTTTTTAACTTATTGGTATTTTCGGTTAAAAATGAAAAATATCTTTCCTCGATATCTCCTTTTTGCTCGATTAATTTTGACAAATCAACTGTTCTCTCATCAATTCTCACAGGTGTGCCGGTTTTCATTCTTCCTGCTTCAAAACCTAAATTTATCAATTGACTAGTTATTCCTTCCGAGCTGCTTTCTCCTATTCGACCTCCTACAAAGTTTACATCACCAACATGTATTAATCCTGATAAAAATGTACCATTTGTTAGTATTACTGCCTTAGACAATATTTCAATACCTAACTGTGTTTTTACTCCAATTATTTTATCTTTTTTAATAATTAATGAAACTGCTGAGTCTTGCCATAAACTTAAGTGCTGAATTTTTTCAATTTCCTCTCTCCATTTTTCTGAAAAGACCATTCTATCACACTGTGATCTAGGGCTCCACATAGCTGGTCCCTTAGACTTATTTAACATCCTAAACTGAATGGATGAATAGTCGGTAATAATACCGGATAATCCTCCAATGGCATCTATTTCTCTAACTATCTGTCCTTTAGCAATACCTCCCATTGCAGGATTGCAGCTCATCTGCGCTAACTTAGTAATATCCATTGAGATGAGTAATACTTTTGATCCCAACTTTGCAGATGAAGCAGCCGCTTCGCATCCTGCATGACCCCCTCCAACAACAATTATATCGAACTTTGGTAACATCAATTAAATAATTTTAGGCATTGGTCTTCGACTTCTCTAATCTTTTTTTTCATTTTTACTGTTTTATCATCGTAACCAATTAGGTGTAAAACACCATGTATTATTACTCTGTTTAGTTCTACTGAAAATAATTGATTGAAAACTTTTGCATTATCTCTAACGGTGGGTATTGATATAAATAAATCGGCCGATATGTTCTTATCTTTGGAATAAGGGAAGGTTATAATATCCGTGAAGTAATTATGATTTAAGTATTGGTTGTTAATTCTGATTATCTCCTCTTCGGTACAAAATATAATCGAAATATTTTCAACTATATATCCATGATTTGATACAACTCTCTCAATCCAGCTTACTATCTTTCTTTTATTTCTTAATCGGAAGGGAATATTGCTGTTATAAAATTTTATTGGCACAATTTATTCAGCAATTTTAAAAATTAATTCTACCAGAGATCCATTATTGTCAAATACTATATCATCGGCCAAATTACGCATAAGAAAAACTCCTCGCCCTGAAACATTTTCTAAATTTTCTGGTTTAGTAGGATCTGGCACGTTATGATAGTTAAAACCGGGACCCTCGTCTTTAACATAAATATGGATTGAGGATTTTGATATTTGAACCGATATTTGAACGTTCTTAGTTGAGTCAAATTTATTTCCGTGTACTATTGAATTATTTACTGCTTCTATAGTGGCTATCAATATTTTACCATATATATCTGATGATAGATTACATTGCTCAGAAATTTCATCTACCAATTTTTCGACATGACATATATTGTCAAGCTTAGATTCTATGCTAATTGCTTTTTCCATTTAGATAATATACTATAAAACTTACCTTCCTTATACTTTTTTATATCTAATAATGTTTCAAATCGGAAATCAATTATTTTTTCAAAGTAAATAAAAATTTATGGTAAAATCCAATGTCTAGGGTTTTGTATTTTATTTTCCTGCCAAATTTGTAAATTCACCATACCTTGCTTGCCCTCATGTTCGGTATAAGCTTCGCCAATAATTTGTGATGTTGATACACTTTCTCCTACTTTCACTTTTATTTTTACTAAATTTGAATACACTGAAAGGAAATCGCCATGTCTGATAATAACTGTGACATTTGATCCTGGAATATTAACAATTTTAGATACTTCGCCTTCAAAAATAGCTTTTACGGAAGAGTTTGGTTCTGTTCCAATATCAATTCCACTATTTCTTATTTTTATTTCTTTTAAAACTGGATGAAAATGCTCTCCGAAATCACCAATAATTACTCCTGGGTTTGATGGCCAAGGTAATTTACCCTTATTGCCAATAAAACCATCTGATAATCTGATGTATCTATCGTCCCTAACTCTATCCTTCTCTGCTTTTCTCTTTGCCTCTTCTGCTATTAATTCAGCAATTATTTTTTCTATTGCTTCCATCGATTTTCTTCTCTCTTCAATTTCTCTTCTAAGTTGTTTTTCCTTTGTTTGTAGTTGCTTAACATTTTGTGAATATCTTGATTCATCCCTACTTAAATTTGAAAACTCTACATTCTTTTCAATTTTTAACATTGATAACTTGTCTCTAGACTTTGTGAGCAACTCTATTTCATTTTCCACCAGTTTTTGCGTATTCAATATTTCTTTTGCCTGTGTCTCTCTAAATTTTAATAATTGTTGATAGAATCTAATTCTTCTATAGGCTTGATTAAAATCTTCAGAAGCAAAGATGAAAATTAAGATTTGCATATCTGTTCTATTTCTCCAAGCAAATTGAATTAACTTTGCATATTCTTTCTTCAAATTGATAATATCTTTTTGTAACTCGTTAACAATAATCGTTTTATCTTCTATGTCTTTTTCAATTAAAATTATTTGACTTTCATAATCGGAAATAAGTCTTCTTCTAAGTTCTACTTGTTTTTTAAGTGTATTTAACTGATTAATATTCTGTACTTTCTTCTTTTGTGTTTCGGTTAATAATTTATTTGTTAACACTATCTCTTGCTCTGTTTTTTTTCGTCTATTTTCTAATTCTTGAATTGTTTGTGAAAATCCACAATTAAAAGACAGAATAATATATGATATTATGAAAATAAGTTTTTTCATATACTTTTTCTATAACGATTTATGAATAAATGTTGAATCAATGCTAAAAAAAACTTTGTTATCGAATAATAATTTTTTGAGCTCAAAATCTAATTCTATTTCTTTTGATTCATATAGAAATTTTAGATTGATTCTTTGTGGTAAATATTTATTATGATCTTCTCTTTTATTATAATATGCTGTAAATAGATCTTCGTTACTTTTATTTTTTATTATTGCATTTACTAAAAGGCCTTTAGGTAAATCAAATTCATTTATATAAAAAAATGTTGTTTCAAGTGTATCCAATTTTTCCTTTTGCATAAATTCAATTTTGACCATGCTATTTTGGTTGTAACTTATCGTTTTATTACAACTTATTTTATTTTCAGTAGAAATTTTGTATGGATATCCAAATATCAGTTTTATTATATCATTATATGTTAAATTGATTCCTAATTTATTTGATAGTTCCTCATAATCGGCTTTGTAAATTGACTTTTCGGGATTATCGATTAGTAATATATAGTCGTTGAAAGCAATTAATTTTGCTACTTCTATTCCAAGTTTTGTAAATACTGATATTTGTAAAAATGAATCAATTTTAGATACAAGCTCGGTTTTTAGTGATCTTAAATGACCATCGTGCTCTATTCTAATAATTGCATTTTCAAGTATTATGGAGTTAAAGGGAATTACTCTTTTTGAGATTGAATCAATAAAAGAAATTTCATTAAACTGTTTATATTCAACATTATTTTTACTTTGCTTAACCTTACAGCTCTGTGTTAATAACGTGAAGAATAATATTGTGATTAAAAAATTAAGGTATCCACCTTTTAGTCCTAATTTTTTCATCAAGTTTATCGCTTCCACCTCCAATTTCTTTAGCTTTAATCCAGTATATGTATGCATTATCAGTATTTCCTGTTTTAAATAAAGCATCTCCATAATGCTCATTAATGACTGCGCTTGAACTTCCACTTTTAGCAATGGCATTTCTTAGCACATCTTTTGCCTCTTCAAAATTTCCCATTTGAAACAATACCCATCCTTTTGTATCGAGGAAAGTACTATTATTGGGTTCTAAATCTACTGCTTTCGAACTCATTTCCAAGGCTAATTTTAGCTTTTCTTTTCTTAATGAAAGATAATAACTAAAATTATTTAGTATTCTAGCATTGTTGCTATTTAACTTAAGGCTTTTATCATAATAATTAAAGGCCTCTTTTATGTTTCCAATCATATATTGAAAATCTCCTAGGGTTCCATAAATATCTGAAAGTCCATAATCGTTTTGAACTTTTTTTGTTCCTTGTATTAAGGTGTTAATAGCCATATTTTTATCACCCATTTGGTCATATGCTATTGCATTTAAAATGTATAAGCTATGATTTTGTGGAAATTTTTCTATCGCTCTTTCCGATAATTTTTTTACTGCTTCGTAATTTTCCAGTGCATACTCTAAAGATATTAATTTATCCCATCTTTCAACGTTTTCATTATCCAATATAATTAATTTCTTTAGGGCATCTTTTGCTTCATTAAAATTTCTTCTTCTTACAAAGTGCTCGAATGATAATTCGCTAATATTAATAGAATTTTCATATTGAGCATTTAGCGTAAAAATCAAACTGTCTATTTTTGCTGGTAATGATGTGTAAAAATACTGTTCAAAGAGTATGGGATAAAATAATTGTATTTTTTCAAACTCTGTAGCTTCAGATTCATTAAAAATTTGTTTGAGTGTTTCAATACCCTCCTTGAACATTCCGTTTTCTAATTGTCTATTATATAGTTCAATTATTGGGTATGTTAAATGTGGTCCTAAATTAATTGCTTCGTAAATTTTGCTAAAACCTAGGCTGTCGTTTCCAATTTTAAAATTTAAATCACTTTCATATAAAAGGTATAATGGGTTATCTGGTATAAACATTAATAAATCATCAAGCTCTTTTCTTGCTTTTTCAAAGTCTTGCAATTCGAAGTATATTCTTGTTAATGTTTCTGTAACCTTTGGAACAAATCCGTAATTTATTTTTATCGATTCTAGTGTTTCAATAGCTTTATCAAATTGCGCATTTTCGCTTAATAACAATGCATAGTTAATTGCATATGATATATTTAGTGGGTTTCTATTTATAAGAATCTTTTGATTTTCTATAGCTTCTTCAATCCTTTCGCTGTTAATCAAAATAATTCCTAAAAAATTTCTATAGTAAATATTATCCTGATCAATATCAATTGCTTTTTTTAGTGAATGTATTGCTTCATCATATCTATTTAATGATGAATAACACAGTGCTAATTCGTAAAAGGCTGCACTATTTGTACTATCTAAGGTAATAGATCGATTTAAATTTGAAATAGCTGTAAGTGTGTTTCCATAAAGTCGATTTTGAATAGCTTCATAATAATATAAATAAGGACCTATATTCTCTATATAAGCATATGATTTTGTTCTTCTCTGTGGTAAACAACCATTTAGAACAATTATTAGAACTATTATATATCTACCTATTAATCTCATTACTAAATTTTGATAATTGCAAAAAAAATTAATCTTTATAATTTTCAAGATTCTTTTATTTTATTCCTGAATGTCCGAATCCTCCAGCACCCCTTTTTGATTCTTTTAAAAAATCAACTTGATTCCACTTTACAACTTCGTGTTTTGCTATAACCATCTGACAAATTCTTTCACCGTCGTTTATTTCTGTTTCCTCATTACTAAGGTTAACTAATACTACTCCTATTTCTCCTCTATAGTCTGCGTCAATAGTACCAGGTGTATTCAAAACAGTAATTCCTTTCTTAACTGCTAGTCCACTTCTTGGGCGAATTTGTGCTTCATACCCTTTTGGTAATTCTATAAAAATTCCTGTGGGAATTAAGCATCTTTCAAATGGTTTTAGTTTAATAGATAGGTCCAAATTAGCCCTTAAATCCATTCCAGCACTATATTCTGTTGTGTATTCAGGTAGAGAGTGTTTCGATTTGTTAACAATTTTTACTTCCATATTCTTAATTCTTTAATATTCGATTTAATATCAATTTTCTCAATCTTAATAAAAGCATACAAAAAGATTGCAATTAGAGTAATTCTAAAGATAAAGGATACAATATAAATGTTAATGTTTACAAAAAAACCAATAAAAAATAGTAATAATGCTAAAGTAAAATAAAGCGCCATTCTTTTAATTTGATATGGGATTGGAAAAATTTTCTTTCCACCATAGTAACAAAGAACACACATTAATATATAACAAGCTAATCGAGCTATAGCTGCTCCATAATATCCAATATTTGGAATAAGAATAATATTCAATGTTATAGTTACAATTGCACCCGCAAAAGTATAGTATATGCCATACCATGTTTTGTTTTTAAGTTTATACCAAATACTTAGATTAAAAAATATTCCATAAAAGAGGTTTGCTAGTAGTAATATAGGAACAACCCCTAATCCTTCTCTAAAATTTGATCCCACAAGATATTTGAACACATCTGTAAACAAACCCACACCAAGGAATATTAATAGGGTAAATACTAAAAAGTACTTTATCATATTACTGTATATTTTAGGCGAATCTTTATTATCGGCCGTAGAGAAAAAGAATGGTTCTGCAGCATATCTATACATCTGGATAAATAGTACCATTAAAACAGCAAGTTTTACATTTGAACCATAAATACCCAATTGATAAAGTGGATTACTCTCTTCTGGTACAAGGTATTTTATAAATATTCTATCAAATGATTCATTCGTTGTTCCTCCAAGACCACTAATTAAAAGGGGTATGGAGTATAACATTAAAGATTTTAATTGTTTTAGATTGAAGGTTTTTGGAACACTGCCCGACTTAAAGACTAAAACTAGTGTTACTAACAAACTACTAACTAGATTACTAATAAAAACATATGTTATACCGAGGTTTTGGTTATATAAAATTGAATTATTAAAAATTTCTATTTTGGGACATAGTGTTAGAAAGAATAAATTAAGCAATATATTAACTGTAACTCCTACTATTTTTATAATTGAAAATGTAAATGCTTTATTTTCTAAACGCAACTTTGCAAATGGGATGGCGCAAAAAGCATCAAGCCCAATTACCATTGCAAGCAATACTACATATTCAGGATTTTCTGGATAACCTAATCCGTTAACTATTTTTGAAGAAAGCAAATACATTATTACTACAAAAAATGTACTGGTAGAAAGCAAGGTGTAAAATGCAGTTGAATATATTGAATCGTTATCCTTTGATTTGGTAGCAAAACGAAAGTAACCTGTTTCCATTCCAAAGGTTAATAATACAAGCAGGAATCCGAGATACGCATACATTTCTGTAACAATTCCATACTCTTCGGGAAGAAATACTCTGGTATATAAGGGAACCAATAGGTAGTTTAATAATCTGGGTACTACACTACTCAGACCATAAATAGCAGTTTGTCCTGCAAGTTGTTTTATATAGCTCATTTTAGTATTCTAATCCTTTACGATTGAAAAGTATATAACCAAAATTGAATACAAGGTATAAAGGCTTTTTTTGGCTTGGGTAATAGTTTGCAGCAAAACTAATAGGACCAAGTGGTGTTTGATAAACCAATGATGTAGCGCTCATTAAAAATAGTTTTTCATAAGGTTCACCATAAAATGGTTTGAAAAATTGTTCTCCTTTTTTTAAAATTTGATAAGGTTGATATACATAAATTTCATTGCGTAACGAAATGTCACTATTAAATTCTATTATGGGAAACAATCCAAAGCCTACATACTTATTTGCATAAAATTCGGGTAAAAATAATGTTTTACTGTGAGGTGATGGTGAAAATGATGGGTTCGTGAGAATACTAACAGTATAGTTATTAAAAAAAGGCTTATTAGAGTATACTGCTTCAATAAGATAACCAATCGTGAAGTGTGAAGAAAGCTTATAATAATTTTCACTTCTTACACTATATGATAACCATTTATGATAGTCCTTCTCTTGATGAAGAATTTGGCTAGTGCTTCCTGGTTTATGTCTTTCTATTCCATCAATATAACTTATTGTTAATTGTTGCTTTTTTCCCTTTGTTGGGTACATTTTTCGGTTATGGGTATTTTTTTCAATTGTTATTCCCGCATTTGTAAAACTAAAAAAAGTATGATCTGGAAAGTCATCCTGCCGATAATCATCAACCTGATAATATTCATAATCATTTGATACAATTTTTAAGAATAAAAGTAACCTAGAATTATTTGTCACAGGAAAACCTATGATATTATTATTAAACGTTTCTTTTATAATTAAATACGAAGGCTTTAAATCCTCAAAAAATGGTGCATCATTACTTTTAAAGTAATCGAAACGATTTAAAATACCTCCTATTTGAATAAAAAATGGTAATTGAGTTGGAAAATCTTTTCTAACTGAAACATTCAAACTACTATAAAGTCTGCCGAAATAAGTATTGGAGCTAATGAATGTAGAAGAATTTGATAGGTGTTTAAAATCTGCAGAGAAAAAACCTTGATTCATGCTACTTGAAGAGACATTTCCTCCAAAACTGAAATTAATTTTTGGTTCTTTTTGAATTTCTAGATCTAAGTCAAAATTATCGGCATCTTTGTTATAGGTAGCATTAGGATAAATTCTATCAATATATTTATCAGCAACTAGCTTAAAATATTCATTTTTAAATCGCTCGTAGGAAATAACCGAAGCCTTTTTTCTTATTGTGCGTTCAATGTAGTTCTTTTGATTTTCTTTTAATCCAGAAATATTAATAGCTCTAAATTTAAGTTCTGGGTAATTTTTTACATATTCCAATCTTTTAAATATTATATCCGAGTGGTTTTCTCTTCGTTTTACCCTTGCCTTAATACTATCTATGTAAAGTAATGCATTTTGATAACCAAGCTCCATTATCAATGCCGCTTTGGAAAAATCCAGTAAACTCACATCTCCTGCATCAACCGTTATTGTTATTCCTAGTGAGTCAGGAACAGTATAATCAGTGGTTGAAACAATCATGTTTTCTAGTTGAAGTAAAAAGTCTGTTTCTATAGGTGGAGGTACATTTTTGGACACATTACTACCAATTATAAAATCGGGGTTAAACTCCTCTACCATTATATTCCATGGGAAATTATTTACAATTCCTCCATCAAATAGGGGATATCCATCTATGGTTACTGGTCTGAAATAGAAAGGAAATGTCATGGAGGCTCGTATGGCGGTTCCCAAATCACCTTCTTTAAAAATATAAGGCTTATTCCTATAAATATCTGTGGCCACTGCTCTGAATGGAACCATTAAGCTGTCAAAATTATAATTTGCTTTTGCTATTCCTGAGCTAAAAACCTCCATGAAGGCAACATCCATTTGGTGTGTTGGAATAATATACGATTGTACTCTGGGTTGCGGTTTTCTATCCTTGAAAGAAATACCAAAGTTAAATATCCCACTATTAGGATCTGGTTGCTTATAGTAATATTGATATTTTTCAGGAATTATTCCTTTACTCCAATTGTAAAAATTTTCTGTTAAAAATTCCTCTAGCATCTGTTCTGGAGTATACCCAATTGCATAAAGTCCTCCAATAATTGCTCCCATACTTGTACCTGTAATATAATCAATTGGTATACCGTGCTCCTCCAATGCCTTTATTACTCCAATATGAGCCAATCCTTTTGCTCCTCCTCCACTCAATACCAAACCTACTCTCTGTGCATTTATACTTAAAGTGATCAACAACAACAGGGGAAATACTAAAAACCTCATTTCGAAACTATTTTAGACAAAATTAGGCATTTAACTACTCTATCAAATGGGTTATTACTATTTTTACAAAAAATTTAAATCCTTTAGCCATGCAAATGAATCGTTTTTTTCTCTTTGCTCTGTTTGTGGGCATTGCACTTTTCTCTTTCTTTTCTTGTAAAACAAAAGACGAGAAAAACATTGTAAAAACAGAAGAAACCATTGTTTTAATTGAAACTGATTACGGTAACATTAAAATAAAGCTTTACAATGAAACGCCTATACACCGGGATAATTTTATTAATCTTGTTAAGGCTGGTGTTTACAACGGTACCATATTCCATAGGGTGATCAATAGCTTTATGATTCAAGGGGGAGATCCTAGCACTAATCCATCATTTGTATCTGAAAAAATGGACTCTTCTCTTTTAGATTATACTTTAAAAGCCGAATTTAACCCTAAACTATTCCATAAAAAAGGAGCATTGGCAGCTGCTCGTATGGGTGATAATGTGAATCCTGAAAAAAATTCTTCTGGAACACAATTTTATATTGTGCAAGGAAAGATTTTTTCTGAAGCGGAGCTGGAAACTCTTTCCAAACGAAAAAATGATAACCTTAGAAACATTACTCTTAATGAATTAATTATGAAAAGAGCTGATGATTTAATGGAAATGGGTATAGAACCTGATTTTTCTCTTCTGCCCCAAGAATTACAAGATACTCTTGAATTGGTTCTCAAAGGAAAGCCAAGCTATAATTTTACATCTGATCAGGTTGAATTATACACTACTATAGGCGGCACTCCTCATCTTGATGGCGATTACACTGTTTTTGGAGAAGTTATTGAAGGATTAGAAACTGTTGATAAAATAGCAGCTGTTAAAACAGGTAAATTCGATAAGCCTATTGAAGATGTTATTATGAAAGTTAGTTTAGTGTTAAAATAGTAATCATTTTAAATATTTTCTTCTCCTAATTTTTACTGCAACTATGTTAGATAAGATCAAGGATATCCGAGCTGAAGCTGAAAACTTTACTACAAAAAGTATTAAAGAACTAGAAGACTTTAGGGTTAAAATGCTGGGCAAAAAAGGATTAATAACCCAACTTTTTTCAGATTTTCGCGATGTACCCAACGAGCAAAAACGTGAGATCGGGAAATTGATCAATGAGTTGAAATCATTTGTTTTGGAAAAATTGAATCAAATTAAGAATGAATCGGATTCTGATTCAAGCGTTGATTCTAACTTAGACTTAAGTCTTTCTGGATATCCAATGAACTTTGGCTCTCAGCATCCCATTTCTCTCGTTAAATATCAACTTTTTGATATTTTTTCATCGATGGGTTTTAGCATAGCCGAAGGTCCCGAGATTGAGGATGATTGGCATGTTTTCAGTTCTCTCAACTTTCCAGAAGAACATCCAGCAAGGGATATGCAGGATACTTTCTTTTTTGAAAGTAAGCCTGATGTTTTACTTCGTACCCATACTTCTTCCGTTCAGGTTAGGGTGATGGAAACACAAAAACCTCCCATTCGTGTTATTTGCCCTGGAAGGGTTTTCCGTAACGAAGCCATTTCTGCTCGTGCTCACTGTATATTTCATCAGGTTGAAGGCCTATATATTGATGAGAATGTTTCTTTTGCAGATCTAAGGCAAACGTTGTTTTTCTTTGCTCAGGAAATGTTTGGTAAAAATGTTAAAATTCGTCTTCGTCCTTCATTTTTCCCTTTTACTGAACCTTCTGCCGAAATGGATATAAGTTGTAATCTATGCGGTGGCAAAGGTTGTGGAGTTTGCAAATATACTGGATGGCTCGAAATTTTGGGTTGTGGTATGGTTGATCCAAACGTTCTTGAGTTCAATAATATTGATAGTAAGAAGTATACAGGATATGCTTTTGGAATGGGTATTGAGCGAATGGCCATGCTTAAATTTCAAGTAAAAGACCTTCGCCTTTACTTTCAAAACGATATTCGGTTTTTAAATCAATTTAAATCAGTATTATAGTTTTTTTTTCGGTTGTTGTTTCCTGAACTATATTTCGTTTTCATTGTTTACTTTTTATTTAAAATCATTCGTATTTGTTAAATTCTTCCCTTTGCCATGAATAGTTCTATTGGTTGTAAAGGTTGCTCTGCTTCATCTAACTCAGTATTTAAAACGCTTACTGCTGATGAGAACGAATTCCTTAATTCTCAAAAAACCAGCAATGTTTATCAAAGGGGACATGTGATTTACAAAGAAGGCAATAGAATAACAGGGGTTTTTTGTGTTTACAATGGCATATTGAAAATCTATAAAACCGGTTCCGATGGAAAAGAACAGATCGTTGCTTTTGCCAGAGCCGGAGATATAATAGGTTATCGTTCGGTATTAAGCAATGAACCTGCTTGTACAACCGCGCAGGTTCTCGAAGAAGCTCATATTTGTTTTATTCCTTCATCGGTAATATTTCAACTCGTTCGTGCCAATGGCGATTTTTCTCTCGCTCTAATGCAGTTAACCTGCAAAGAGTTAAACCAGGCCAATAGTTTTATCAAGGATATTGCACAAAAGAATGTTCGTGAACGTTTAGCCGAAGTTCTATTAATGCTTGATGATACTTTTGGTACCAATGATGAAGGTCATCTAAATATAGTTCTTACCCGGGAGGAATTTGCCAACATAGTTGGTACTGCAACTGAATCGGTTATTCGATTGCTTTCAGAGTTTAAAACAGATGGTTATATTTCTCTTTTGGGAAAACGTATAAAATTGGAAAATAAAAAACTCCTACAAAAAATATCCAAATCCTTTCATTAACCTTCTTTTCTTTCTTAAAAAAGAGTTCCTTGTTTTCCCATTCCTTCTATTCCTAAATGTTTTAAAGCTAAAGAAGTTATTTCTCTTCCCCTTGGTGTTCTATTTAAAAAGCCTTCTTTTATCAAGAATGGTTCATATACCTCTTCAATTGTTCCACTATCTTCACCCACTGCTGTAGCAATGGTATTTAAACCAACTGGACCACCATTGAATTTTTCAATAATTGTTTTTAAAATTCTGTTATCCATCTCATCAAGGCCTCTTTTATCAATACTTAGAGCATCTAAAGCAATTTTTGCAATTTTAATATCTATATTTCCATCGCCTTTTACCTGTGCAAAATCTCTGACTCTTCTTAATAAAGCATTGGCTATTCTTGGAGTTCCTCTACTTCTAAAAGCTATTTCCATAGAGGCTTCTTTTGTTATTTCAATCTTAAGAATTGATGCTGATCTTTTAACTATTTTTTCTATAACAGACGAATCATAATACTCTAAATGCGATTTTATGCCAAATCTTGCCCTTAATGGACTTGTTAAAAGCCCACTTCGTGTTGTTGCTCCTATTAATGTAAATGGATTTAATGTTATTTGAATACTTCGTGCGTTTGGTCCTTTATCTATAAGTATGTCAATACGATAATCTTCCATTGCAGAGTATAAATACTCTTCAACAATAGGGCTTAACCTATGAATTTCATCAATGAAAAGAACATCTCCCGTTTCTAAATTTGTTAATAATCCAGCTAAGTCGGCTGGCTTATCTAGTACAGGGCCGCTTGTTACCTTTAAACTTACACCCAATTCGTAAGATATAATATTGGCCAGCGTTGTTTTTCCCAAGCCAGGAGGACCTTGTAATAAAACATGATCCAAGGCTTCTCCTCTCATTTTTGCTGCCTTAACAAATATTCTAAGGTTTTCTATTATTTTTTCCTGACCTTGAAAATCCTCAAAATCTATAGGACGAACTTTTTTTTCAATTTCTTTTTCAGAATCGCTTAATTTAAAATCTTTTATAAAACTGCTGTTTTCCATTTTTTTTTAAATAATTCTTAACTTTTTTGATATTTCTAACATTCTTTCTATAGGTTTTACTGCCCTTTTTCTTAATTGTTCATCAATAATTATTTCTGGTGTTTCGTACTTTAAAGTTAGATAAATCTTCTTTAGTGATATCAATTTCATGAAAGAACATTCAGAACATCCACATGTTGTGTCCTTTGGTGGAGCAGCAATAAATATCTTTTCAGGACATGCTTTTTGCATTTGATGAAGTATTCCCCACTCAGTAGCAACTATGTATTTTTTTCTTGAATCTTTTTTTACAAAACTTAATAATTCTGTTGTAGATCCAATATAATCTGATATTAATAGTATAGGTTTTTTACATTCAGGATGAGAAATTAGTATAGCATCTGAATTTTCCTTTTTTAATTCTAGAATTCTTTCCAAAGAAAATTCTTCATGAACATGACATGCTCCATCCCAAACAACCATATTATTTCTTTTTGTAATTCTCTTTATGTAATTTCCTAAATTTCTGTCGGGGGCAAAAAGTAGAGGAGTTTCTTTACTAAAACTTTCAACAATTTTTACTGCATTACTAGAAGTACAACAAACATCGGAAAGTGCTTTTATTTCGACTGTAGTATTAACATAAGTTATTACTGTATGATTGGGATGTTTTTTAACAAAAATTTCAAATTCTTTTGGTGGGCAAGAATCGGCTAAGCTACATCCTGCATTTAAATCGGGTATTAACACCTTCTTCTGTGAAGAAAGCATTTTGGCTGTTTCTGCCATAAAATGAACCCCAGCAAATAATATAATTTCCGCGTCGGTTTCCGCAGCTTTTTGAGATAATCCTAAACTATCTCCAATGTAATCGGCAATATCTTGTACATCACTTTGTTGATAATAATGAGCAAGTATAATTGCATTCTTTTCCTTTTTTAAACTGTTAATCTCATTAACAAAATCTATATTTGAATCAACAGGAATATCTATAAATCCCTTTTTAATGAAATTTTTTATGTTATCAACACTCATATTATTATTATCTTTTTTTAAAAAAATTAATAAAACTTATGATGATAATATCCTGTTCATTAAGTTTAAAAAAAGGTTACATATATCTTGCAAAATTCGTAATTAAATGTGGGATAACAAACTTTTAACAACTCTTTAACAACAAGAAAATTTGAAAAACAGGTATTTCCTATAGTTATGAACAAAGGTTAAACAAAAAGGTTTTGGAAAAAAAGGGGGGAATTAACAGCATCATCTGGAGTTAAAATAGTGTTTATAATTGATATTATTTTTTTTCATTCTGCTATTTTATTAAAAGGATTTTTTTATATGAAACGGAGAAATAATTATTTCCAAATATTTTTTTCCATTTTACATCACCCTCAAATTAACAATTTGTAAACAACATGTCAACCGACACAATTAAGAATAAAACCTGTCGTTAAAAAAAGATATTTTGACAACTAAAAAGGTTTATTAAAGATAGTTTCAATTGTTAATTCGTATTGTAAATAGTCTCCTTAAGGCTAAAAACAATTGTATAAATAGTTTTATTAGTACTTTTACGGCTTTAAAGAAAAGAAATTAACACAAAGGAAATATGGAAAATACAAATCAGGCGAAGCCAAAGGCAAAAGTAAATAAGGCAATAATGTTTTTAACAACCCTTATCGTTCTTTTAGGGTTTGTTCTATTGGTGCTGGGGTGGTTATACTATACCGAAAAACAGGAGGCACAAGAAACACAGAATCAGTTGATAGCAGATAAGGATTCCATAACAGAAAACCTTAAATCTATAATTATTGAATATGAGATACTTGAGACAGATAACGAAAGTATAAGAAAAAAACTAGAGGAAGAGCAAGAGCGAGCAGAAAAATTATACGTTGAATTGAAACAGCTTCGCACGGTAAGTTATGCAAAGATAAAGGAGTATCAGCGGGAACTAGGAACACTTAGGGCTATAATGAAGGATATGGTTCAGGAAATAGACTCGCTAAATACATTGAATCAACAGCTGATAGCAGAAAACATAAAAGTAAGGCAGGAATTTTCCATGTCGCAGAAGAATGTGGAGAACTTGGAACAGCAAAAACAACAGCTAAGCACAACCGTTGCAAAGGGTTCGGTTATTAGAGCACGCGATGTTTTTATAAAAACAACCAATAGCAGAGGAAGGGAAGTAAGCCGGGCAAAGAATGTGAATAAGATTCAAACCTGCTTTATCGTTTCCGAAAACCCTATTGCAAAATCAGGAAATCGCTATGTTTATGTTCGTATCCTAGGTCCCGATGGGTTTATTCTTGCCAAATCCAATACTGATTTATTTGATTATGAGGGAGAAAAAATAGTATTCTCTGCAAAGCGCGAAGTGGATTACCAAAATCAGGATGTAGAAATGTGCATTTTCTACGACAGCAATGGCGAATTAATAGGAGGCACTTATCAGGTAAACCTTTTTATGGATGGGTATTTGGTTGGTTATGGAGAGTTTTCGCTGAAGTAATACGATCAAATATCGCTTTTCTTCAGGGTTTTGGTGATGAATTTTAGTATTTTATAGGGTGTCAAACGGTTCGCGAGACACTTTATCTATCAATTATTGTTTAGCCAGATTAGTTGGCTTTCCCAAGTTTACAAATACCCCAGGTTATTGCACCCCCACGGGGTGCCAGATAAAATGATTTCTGTTTAGTTATCGCTATATCGCCCCGCTGGGGCGCGAGGAAGGGATTGAGAATCTAGCCCTCGTAGAGGGTAAATAGCGATTGAAAAGAATAATAAAAGAAAAAGCACCCCAGCGGGGTGCAATAAAAAGAATGGAGATGAATATTGCATCCCCACGGGGAGCATAATAAATCCAATTCAATTTTATCGATCGCTATATCGCCCCGCTGGGGCGTGAGGAAGGGATTGAGAATCCAGCCCTCGTAGAGGGTAACGGAGCGTTCTTTGCGAGCTCACCGAAGGTAAATAGAGATAGAACGGGATAATGATAACCAGAAAAGCACCCCAGCGGGGTGCAATAAATAGAATGGAGGAGAATATTGCACCCCCACGGGGAGCCAAATAAAAAATTCAATTTATCGATCGCTATATCGCTCCGCTGGAGCGCGAGGAAGGGATTAAGAATCCAGCCCTCGTAGAGGGTAAATAGCGATAGAACAGGGTAATAATAGCAGGAAAAGCACCCCGTGGGGGTGCAATAGAAAAGAAAAATCATTACATTTGATTACAATCCGAAAATATATTTATATGGCAAATCCATATTATCAAATTTCAATGCAACTAGTATTTGCAGTTAAACACCGAGAAGCGCTAATAAAAGACAATTTTAGGAACGAATTACACAAATACATAGGTGGTATACTTGTGAACCAAAAACATAAGCCACTGGCAATAAACTCAATGCATGATCACATACATATTTTTTTTGGGATGCATCCCTGCGATATACCGGCGTTAATACGTGACATAAAGTCGGATTCATCAACATTTATTAATGAGAAGAAGTTGTCAAGGTTTAAGTTTCAGTGGCAGGAAGGTTATGGATTGTTTTCGTATAGCATGACACACCGAAAAAATGTGATACAGTACATAGAAAATCAACAGGAGCATCACAAAAAGGTTTTATTTAGGAAAGAGTATTTAGAATTTTTGAAAGAATTTCAGGTTGAGTATAACCCAAAATATATTTTTGAATTTTTTGATTAGGGAGGAGAATATTGCACCCCTCCAGGGAACCTGATAAAACAAATTCAATTTAGTT
>CAYNHM010000011.1:0-13346 GCA_964397135.1 uncultured Rikenellaceae bacterium | reverse complement strand
CCAGGGAACCTGATAAAACAAATTCAATTTAGTTATCGCTATATCGCCCCGCTGGTGCGGGGAAAGGATTGAAAATCAAGCCCTCGTAGAGGGCGTATAGCGATAGAATGGGATAATGATAACCGAAAAAGCACCCCAGCGGGGTGCAATAAAAAGAATGGAGGAGAATATTGCACCCCTCCAGGGAACCTGATAAAACAAATTCAATTTAGTTATCGCTATATCGCCCCGCTGGGGCGAGAGAAAGGGATGTAGAATTCAGCCCTCGTAGAGGGTAAATAGCGATTGAAAAGAATAATAAAAGAAAAAGCACCCCAGCGGGGTGCAATAAAATATTGAAACATATATCAAACCATGCTCCAACCCCTTAAAACACAAATCAACAATTGGTGTTCGTTATTCTACATCCCCTTCCCCGCAATAGTTTCCACCTCCTCAATGGTGATTGGAATCCGCTTGCTACCCAAAAGGCGAGAGCCTTTTTCCGTGATCAATACATCATCCTCAAGGCGAATGCCTCCAAATCCAATGTATTCTAATGCCTTATCGTAGTTGATAAAAGCACTGTTTATCTTTTCGTTTTTCCACTTCTCAATAAGTGCCGGAACAAAGTAAATTCCTGGTTCAACAGTAAGTACAAATCCTGCTTGTAGACGGCGGCCTAAACGCAGGTATGCCGTTCCAAACTGGTCGATACGAGAAATTTCATCGTCGTAGCCAACGTAGTTTTCGCCAAGATCCTCCATATCGTGAACATCGAGGCCCATCATATGGCCAAGCCCGTGGGGCATAAACATGGCGTGGGCGCCATTGGAAACGGCTTCATCAACGTTGCCCTTCATCAGCCCAAGGTTTTTAAGGCCTTCGGCAATCACTTTTGCTGCTTCGAGGTGAATGCTCTGGTAGGTAACTCCGGGTTTGCAAAGCGATGTTGCGTGGTTGTTTGCAGCTAGTACTATATTGTAAATATCTTTTTGTTTCTGAGAAAAAACTCCATCAACGGGAGTTGTGCGGGTAAAGTCCGAAGCGTAGTGCGAAATGCTTTCAGCACCAGCATCAACCAGAAGCAAACGTCCTTTCTGTAGTATCTGTGAGTGGTCGTGGTTATGCAAAGTTTCGCCATTTTGAGAAAGAATAATTGGGAACGAGGGCATGGTTCCTCTTCCAATGGCAATTCCCTCGATTGCGCCAGCAATCTCCAGCTCAGAAGTTCCTGATTTTGCCATGCGCATGGCGGTGGTGTGCATCAGGTAGCCGATATCTGCGGCTTTATCGAGTTCAATAATTTCCTCGGGCTGCTTAATGGAACGCAAGCTAACCACTGCCTTAATAAGTTCCACGGATGCGTACTTATTGATAAGCGAAGGATGAATTCCCATTAAACTTTCAAGTTGAATAATATTTTCGGCTCGGTACTGAGGCAGGAAGTGAATTTTTCTCCCGTGGCGAATGGCCCGGAGCAGGGTCGATGCCAGTTCTTTCATTGGGTGAGTGCATGGAATTCCGATTGATTGTCCAAGCTCGTTAATGGTTGGCTGAGGTCCCATCCAAATCACATCATCCAGGTCGAAGTCGTTGCCGTAAAGGCAATCCTTACCATCCTCAATATCGATAACCCCAACAAGATCGGGATGATCAAGTCCAAAGAAGTAAAGGAAATTACTATCCTGACGGAAGCGGTAGGTATTCTTGGGGTAGTTCATGGGAGACTCAACGTTGCCGGGAATTAGGATCAACCCCGAGCGGATCTTCTTGCGCAACTTCAGGCGCCTTTCGATATATACCTGTTTGTCAAACATATCTGTAGTTTTTATTGATTTATCGAAGCAGTGATTTTTTTTCCGTTTTAAAGGTAAGGCCTTTTTTTGTTTAGGGCAAATGTAGTTAACAATTATTAAGAGACCTTTGTTATATAGTATGAGGGAAAGAACAGATCGCTTCGTCGCCCTGCGGTCTTCTCGCGATGACGGACTTTCTGTAGACTGAGAACTGAGCACTGAGAGAGTGAGCTTGCCCTGTCTGCCCTGCCTATGCCGGCAGGCAGGCGACAGGCAGGCTACCGAAGGTAGGAAGAGGAAAATGGGAGAAGATGAGAAACTGAGAAAGGGGGGATATGCGAGTGATGGTGTACGAGAGAAGTGTGAAAGGATTGCCCCGTAGGGGCAAAATATCGGTAGTAAACAGTTTTACACATCATTGAAGGCGCACGCAACCCCGATTGATTGGAACAGAAACCCTCCTGCGCCGCAACGGGCAAGTAAAATTGGAAGAGGCATGAATATAGGAAAGAGAGAATTTATGAATGGGAGAAGATGAGAACAATCAACCAACCTTGCCTGCCCTTTAGCCTGCCTGCAGTAGGCAGGGCAGGTCAGCCAATCAATCAATCTTTTTAGTGCAGACAGATCGCTTCGTCACAAAAGCGTTCCTCGCATTCCACTTCGGTATTCCGTCTCTCTAATGTGCCTATTGTGGTTAGTTGTTTCTCGCAAAGCTTAGAGCCACAAAGAATTATTAAACCTTTTTAACTGCGAAAATCCGTTTCATCTGTGTTCCCCGCGTTCCCCTTCTCCCTTACGTCTTCCCCAAAATCTGCGTCTATCATTGTAACCTGTTTTTCCTATTTTCCAATCAATCAATCAGTCAATCATGCACCCAAGCATATTTATCCTTTAACCTTGTCCCCTTTAACCTTTATCCTTGTAATTCCTCCTTTCGCCAAAACAACACATCCGTTTATAAACAAAGGGATTTAAAAAAACGTATTCAAGAGAGCTAATTGCCCGAAAATGAAAAAAATATATCTAACTTTCGGAGCTAAATGCCCGAAAACGGGCAGTAATTCCATTGTTAAACCCTGGGGAGTACTGTAACTATCAGAAAAAAAACACATTACACCCATTGGTTTAATAATTGTATTTACATAAGGTGCTGCTTAAACCATTTAAACGTAAAAAAATTATATCGGTATGATACGACATATACTTTACAGAATCACAAAATCAATACTTTTATTCTGCGTGCTTGTTTTTGCTCACTTACTGGTGAAAGGACAAACATTAGCAGGTTCCGTTAACATTACAAACGGAGCAAACACCTCGGTTGCAACAGGTACATTTTGGAATTTTTACGATAGCGGTGGTGCTGGTGGTAACTATAGCAATAATGAAAACCGAACACATACATTTACTTCGGAGAATGGGCAACCATTGGTTATTACTTTTAATGTTTTTAATACAAGAAATGCAAACGATTATCTTGACATATACGATGGACCATCAATTGCCGGAGGAAGGTACCTTGGCCGTTGGTCGGGAAACTTTGGAGGTTTTACCGTTCGACCCGATTCAGCAAGCGTAACATTTCGCTTTATTAGCGATGGAGCTCAAACACGAGAAGGATGGGAAGCGGTTATTACCAGCATGGTAATTGATATGACCCCCATTGAAACCTGTAGCGGAACATTTGTAGACAATGGGGGAGGAGGAAACTACTTGAATAATAGTTACTACAATGTTATTTACAAGTCAAGTGATGGACAAAGTCTTCGTTTCGACTTCACATCATTTAACCTTAGACCAAACGATATCCTTACAGTTCTCGATGGCGACACATTGAACGCACCTGTTATAGGAATTTATACCGCAAATCCCGGTACCATCCTTTCCTCGGGTGAGACCATTACCTTTATATTCAGTTCGAATGCCGATGGATTGCAACAAGCGGGCTGGAGTGCCAATATTAGTTGCTTCACTGTGCTTACATACTATAGTTATACCAATGGGGATTGGAACGATTTCAACACATGGACCCTGGATGCCAGCGGAACCATTTATAATAATCCAACCAGTGTTTACCCAACCACTTTAAATAAAGCGGTGATTCTTAACGGACGTACGATTACTGTAACCAATAACAACAATACGGTTCTGCAACTCGATATTCAAGAGGGTGCCATACTAGACGTGCAGGGGCAAAGCGGACAGGATTACGGAACGGTAATGGGAAAAGGGCGACTTCGCTCTACTACAGGGGCCTTACCCGCCGGTGTTTTTACCCTATTTACACAAGCAGGAGGAGGTACCGTTGAACTTTACGGAAATATAACAGGATCGCCGAATTTAAGTTTTGACACATTCAATAATCTGGATATTAACGGGAATTCAAACCAAACCGTAAATATTGCAGGTACCACACAAATAAACGGTAATCTGTTGATCAGGGGGGGAAACCTTGATATTACCAGCGGCAACGGAACAACCATTACCGTTGAGGGGAATATCAATGTGAGTTCGGGCTGTAACTTTAGGCATGGAGCAACCAATGCAACGAATAGAACCCTTTTTGTAAAGGGCGATTTTGAGAACGAGGGAACCGTAACCTTTACCAACCAAACACTTCCCAACGGCTACACCAACAATCCCACACGAAGCATTGATCTTACCTTTAATAATGCGTATAGCAACCAGTCGTTCTCCTGCAACGGGGTAACGACACTCAATAAACTCATTGTGGACAAGGGAGGTGACGATACTTATATGCTTGATTTGAACGCCAGCACAACCAGTAACTTCTTGCTTTATGGTACGAATAATACTGCTGTATCTGGAGCTGATGACCCAGGGAATGTTATTAACAATAAAGCCCTTGAGGTGTATGCAGGTACTTTACGCTTGGGGTCAAACATTACTATTCCAAGATTATTGACGGCAGCTGGGACTAGCTTATACTATGCTATCGATCAGGATGCTACCATAATACTTGATGGGGCCAGTGTAGATGTAACGAGCCAAGCAAACTTTTCCTGTATTGTTGTTTACGGCAAACTGAAGGTAATGGGTAGTTCTACATTTACCTCAACAGGTCAGCAGGGTATTATTCTTAGGGAATATGGAGTCCTCGAAATCGAGGGCTCGGCTTCGGCACCCACCATTAACACAACCGCTTTTAGAACCTCGAGCCGTTTGGAGCTGGGAACCCATAGAGGAACTTTCATGATGAGTGGGGGTATTTTAAATATAAGTGGCGATAATTATGCCGATACCCATCCTGCTTTTGCGTTGCCCTTTGGCGATAATACATACATTATGACAGGGGGTATTATCAATGTAAATAATTCTACATACTACGATGGAGGACAAGCCAGCAACTGGAGTTGGTTAGTTAATGCTAACGAAACCAATATTTCGGTAACAGGAGGAACAGTTACCATAAACGCATCGGCAAGGAATGCATACGTAAATAGTGCTGCTCCTTTCTATAATCTGAATATTACCGGAACAGCCGCTTACACCACCGAACTCCTTGCCATTGCGCAGCAAACAGATGGAGGAAATACTGTTGTTCCAGCAACGGATATAAGAGAGTTAAAGGTTCTAAACAACCTAAGCATTGGCGCTAATGCCAGATTTATTGCAAATGATGAGGACATAACAGTAGGGCGAAACTATACCCTGAATGGCACCTATACCCCCGGTATAAATACAACTATTTTCAATGGATTTACCTTACAAAGTTTTACCAATGCTGGAACAGTAACCGATGGTTTATATAATATGGAGCTAAAAAATGCATCCATTCTATCCATTACCAACAATCTAACTGTTAGGAGCAATATTTTAATATCCAGCGAAACCACCCTGCGAGATGTGGGCAATACCATATACGTTGCCGGTAGCATATCCAACAGTGGAACCCACCAGAGTGCAACAGGTGGAAGCATTCAGCTCAACGGAGCAGGTGATCAGGTGCTTAATGGAAACGGAACCGGGGTGTTCGGCAACCTAACCCTAAACAAAGCAACGGGAACAACCACACAAACCGCAAACCAATTAGTAACAGGAAACCTAAGACTGGCTAATACAGCTGCCGTGCTAAACATAGGAAGTACAAGGCTTTCCCTTTCGGCCACATCCAATATATACGATGATCTGGCTCCAGCCACAACCACAGGTAATTTCTCGGTAACCCGTATGATACAAACTGCGGGCATACAATCAGATCTTGGTGTTGAACGAACCTATAGCGCAACAGGAACGACCCGTTTTCCTGTTGGGGTTAGCGGAAAATATACCCCGGCAAGGGTTGAAATTGATGCAGCACCTTCGGCATGGGGAACCATTACCATTAATCCTGTTAATTCAATTCATCCTCTGGCAACAGCAACTAATATCCTTAACTATTACTGGAATGTGCGGAGAGAGGAGATGAGCGGATTTACACCCGGAAACATTAGGATGCGTTTCTACTACGATCAGGCTGACGTGGTGGGAACAGAGGACCTTTACATCCCTGGATTTTACTACCCCATTACATGGACCTTTGTGAATAATACCGATAAGGTGACCAACTCCACCAACGAAATATTGTTTGATGAGATTGATCAACCACGTGGACACTACACTGCAGGAGAGTTCGATTCGTTTGGTGCTGTGCAAACTTTTTTTAGCCGCCAAAGTGGAAACTGGAGCGATTTATCAGGAACAGATTACACCTCGTGGACCAACGATCCGCTAGGGAATGCACCTGCAACCTCGTTGCCCGCTGAGAGTAGCCCAGTGGTTATTCGAATAGGGCATACGATTACCATACCTGCCGACGAAAACGATAAGCGTGTTGGAAGCCTCGAAATTCAGGAGAATGCCGTTTTGGATGTTACCACCTCAACGGGTCATTTCTTTGGGCTTATATACCAGAGCACCATTTCGGGTAGAGGAACCCTGCGAATCTCTTCGGCCACGCCAACAGCAGAATTCCCAGGGGGCGATTTTGGCGAGTTTTTAGGAGAGAATGGCGGTACCGTTGAGTACTATACCACCGGCACGCAAGACTTTACCATGCCCTCGGGGGCCAAAACCACCACAACCCTTTTAAGCGAGGGATTTGAAGGGGCGTTTCCTCCAACAGGTTGGTCAACTGCCAGTAGGCCAGCAGATGAGGGAGGAACTCAGTGGGAAAGGAGCAATGTTGAAAGCAATAACGGTACGTTTTCGGCAAGACATCTCCCTCAATCCTATTTTTTCGGATTATTATGGTATTATCAAGATGATTTACTAATAACACCACCTTTAAATCTAACAGAATCTGCAGCATATGAATTAAAGTTTTGGCGAAGAAACAATAACGCTAATCGTTATACCTATCAAGGTATATGGATTTCCACAACGAATAGTAATCCCGCTTCATTCGTTGAGGTGCAAGAATTGGGACAGGGTCCAGAGGATACTTGGGTAGAGCATACCGTTGATCTTTCAGATTTTGCTGGAAATTCAACGGTTTATATTGCTTTTCTATATCAGGGAGGCAATACCGATGATGTTTATATCGACGACGTGGTTATTACCAAAACCCTTGGAAGTTCAGCGTATCACCATTTGACTATAAACCCTGCTGCATCGCGTACAATAATCTTCCCCGATATCAATATTGAAGCATCGGGAAATTTGTCAATAAAAGGAGCAGGAACAACCGTAACGTCAAGTGATGCCGCAACAACCATTACAGTTGATGGGAAAACCATGATAGAGGAAACGGGAACATTTAGGCTTGATAACACCAGAACACAGGTTTTAGTGCTAAACGATACCCTTAGCATAGCCAGCGAAGCCTCACTTGTGGTTAATACAGCCGGGGCAACTCCTCAACCCCATAGGCTAAACCTATACGGCGATGTGGTGAACGAGGGAACACTGAACCTTAACCCCGGAAGCAGCAAGTACGCCGATATATACTTTATGGGAACGGCCAACCGAACTTTTAGCGGTACTGGAACAACCACTCTAAACCGTGTTTACGTAGATAAAGGAGTTTCACAAACTCCGGTAATAAATGTTACTGCTGATGAGTTTAACCTTAACACAGCCCTTGGGCAGGCGCTTACCATAAGCAATGGTACAATACGCTTTAGCGGGGCAAGTTTGAACCTTACGCTTACAACAAATAGCTCATTTAGCATACCCGCAACGGGTTGTCTTTCAGTAAACGGCTCCACCGTTACTGTTGGCAGTGCAGCCAACGATAATGCTGATATATTGCTTGTAGGAAAACTGGAGGTACAAGCAGGCACCATGAACGTGGGTGCTGCAGCCAATAATAACCACAACGATATTGAGTATGGCACCGGAGGAAACCCCGAAGTTTCGGTTAGCGGAGGTACGCTTAATGTAAACGGGCAGATACGACGTTCAACCACCATTGCTACAGGTAATTTAACATATAGGCAGAGTGGAGGTGATGTTTACATTTACGGAAAGAACAGGGATGCTGATCAGATAAAGAGAGCCCTTCTGGAAGTTCTTAACAGTGGCAGTTTCATTATGAGCGGAGGAGATCTTCGATTGGCACAGGGAGTAACCTCTGGCAACTCAACCAATACCTTTGGTGAGCTGTACTTAAATCCTGCCGCTAGCAGCGCAACCGGAGGAACAATACACACTGGAACTAGTACCACGGGTGCCACAACTAACTACTTTAACCTTTACTTGGGTTGCCCGGTATGGAGCCTCACCGTAAACGGCGAAACCAATGCGAAAACAGCTGTGCTTAAAACATTTCCGGCAACGTTTAAAGGAAGTTTGGTAATAGATGGTCCTTCTGAATCTTCTTTTAATACAAATTCAATTGATGTTACAATTGCAGGCGATCTAATTTCAAGGAGTGGAAGTGTTAGCAACGGTTATATTCGTGGTACAAATACTCAGATAACTACATTTAACGGATTAAACCAAATAGTTTACAACGAAGTTGGAAATAGATTCTACTTTGGAGAAATAGAAATTAATTTAGTTTCCGGAGGTGCCATAACTTTTGAAAACAATAACTATTGGGTATATGGTAACCTATATTTGAATAATGGTAGTCTGATACAAAATAACAACAGTCATTTATTAATTTATAAAAACCTTTACATTAATAATAGTTTTAGTTGTACCGCCAATGGAAATGGAAGGCTTACGTTTTATAATATTTCCCAGTTACAAAACATTTACTCCGATGGTACAGGAAGTTTGGGCAGGATAAATATTTTCTATGCAAATGGAGTTGTTCTTAACGGATCCGTTAGAATTAATAATAGGTTAGATTTTTCATCTAATACAACCACCAATTCTAAGTTATTCATTGGTGATAATAGGTTAACATTTGGGCCATCAGCAATAATTGGAACAGGAACAAATGCACCAGGGACAGGCAGATTTATTGTTACCAACGGAGCCCTCTCCGATCTTGGGGTTACCAAGGAGTATGATGCCACAGGTAGCTTCACCTTTCCGGTTGGAGTGGGTACCGATGGTGGAAAATATACCCCGGTAACCATGAACGTTACAAACACAGGCGGAGCAGCAGGCACCATAACGCTTAAACCGGTTGATGCTAAACACCCCATGTGTACAAACGCCGATGGTGATGAGTTGCAGTACCACTGGAGCGTCTCCTCAACGGGCTTTGGAGCTACACCCACCGTATCGCACACCTACACCTACTCGGAGTTGGACGTGGAAGGGACTGAGGCAAACTACGTGGATGCTCGGCTGTTCGATTACACATGGTACTCGAACAATGGAACCATCAACACAACCGATAATACAATCTCATTATCAGGCGTGGATTACATTAACGGCGACTACACCGCTGGCGACGTGAATAATTTTGGGATTGTAAGGAAATATTACAGCGTTGGCAATGGGAACTGGGGCAACAGTGGAACCTGGGAACTTGATTCTCCAGGAAGTGGAATTACCCCTGCAAATGGTCCCATGGGACACCCTGTATTCATAATGCCGGGACACACCGTGACAACAAATCAGGATGGGGCTTATGCTGGTTCGGTCGATATAGCCTCGGGTGCAACATTAAGCCTGGGTACAAAGATTGGTCATAACATGGGTTATATCACAGGAGCAGGTACTATCAGCATTTCTGCCACAGGTGGAGGTTCCTTTGTTTTTCCGGGAGGCGATCCTTCAGGATTTATGAATACTACCGGAAGCACCGTAAATTTCGATGGGGCTGGTACGATCCCCTCAAACATTTACACCTATCAGAATATTCTATTCACAGGTAATGGAGACAAAACAATTCCTGCAACAGACTTTACTGTATTGGGGAATTTAACCATTTCAAACGGAAATCTAAGGAATAACATAAACAACCGGAATATAACAATTCATGGCAACTGGGCAAGCACAGTTAACGGAGGGTTTATACCCGGAACAGGAACAGTTATTTTTGCAGGAGGGAATGAACAAACCATTACAGCAACAGGAGGAGAAAACTTCTACAATTTTACGCTGAATAAAACAGCAGGAACAACGGTTACCCTTAGCAGCCCTGTAAGAATTAATAGAACCCTTATCCTTACTTCAGGTATTATAAATACCGATGCCATTAATCTACTGACGATGGAGTGGAGTAGCTCCTCGGCATTATCGGGAGGCAACGAATCGGCTTACGTTGATGGGCCTTTGCGTAAAATGGTGCAGAACAGCGGCACCTTTACTTTCCCGGTTGGTAACGATGGTAGATATGGTCCGGTTTACATTTCGGGAGTTACCTCTTCAGGAAATCAGTACTGGACGGGACAGTACTTTAACACTCCTCCTGCTGATCAACTTAACCTAACTGCTCCTTTACAGGTAATTAGTAACAATGAGTATTGGGAGGTTACAGGTGTAAGTGGAACAACAACAAATATTCGTATACGTTGGGATGGCGATAGCCAGTTGATACCAACAGATGCTCTGGGACGTCAGAAGATAAGAATTGCTGAGTATCAGCCTCCCTGGACTATAGTTGGAAGCACCATTGTAGATGGTGGACAAACTTCAGGAACCGTAGGAACATCAACACCTGTTAGTTCATCGGGTTCGGCCAAGCAGTTCACGCTTGGATTAGAGCTTACGGCTTCGGGGCAGATTACTGGAACCGATGGGGGAATGTGTAATGATGGTTCAACCCTTCCAGTTACTTTCGTTGTTGCTGGTACACCTCCATTACAGCTTACATATTTGATCAATGGAGGAAATCAGGTTACTCTTCCCAACTTGGACGAGGGAATACATGTAGTAGATTTTACTTACGAAGAACTCTACATGATTTCTGGTGCTGGTGATTATGTGATAACGATAGATGAGGTGCTTGACGGTAATGATTTGAATGGTGTTATCCTTGTTGGAGATGCCACACTTACACTTTATCCAACCCCCAATCCTGTTATCAGTGGTCCCACAACGGTAATGATCAGTACAACAAATAACTATTCTGTTGCCAATAACCCCACAAACACTTACGTATGGTCAGTTATTGGTACAACTGGTGGAGCATCGGCTACCCTTACCAACGAAACCACATCAACGGTAACAGCAGAATGGGGTGATACACCGGGAACCGTTACTCTACAATTGGTTGAAACCACTTCTGGTCCCAACAGCTGTAGTACCACTATTGAATATGTTGTTACCGTACGCGACTGGCCAGTAATTGTTGGAAACTTCAATGTTTGTGCGTACTCTACCGAGGAATACTACTCCAAGGCTGAGGTAGGACACATTTACGAATGGACCATTACCGATGGTACAATTTTGTCGGGACAGGGTACCTACATTATTGAGGTGCAATGGTCGGGCGCAGCGGCAGGTCTAATCGAACTGAGACAGGGTCCCTCAGAACCTCTTACAGAGATTTCGCAGAGTGTTGTAATCAATCCTTCACCCAATGTGTCGTTAACTGCATTTGGTTCGTCGGATATATGCGATGGGGATGCGGTTACACTTTTATTGGGACGAAGCGGAGCTTTTGGGTTGAACTTCACTTACTATCTTGAACTTGATGAAACACCATACCAAACCATAACATTAACCTCTGCAGCAGATAATCCCTATCCGTTTACCACAGAGAACTTAGTATGGACAGGACCTGGTATCAACAACGTTAACTCATATCGCCTTAGAATTGTAAACGAATCCAATGGATGTAGCAGTATCTGGGATTATCAGGATATCACTATTTGGAGAATACCCGAAACAGGACCCCCTTTCCATATTCCCAATGCGTTTGGGGAGTAAACGGTGGCTTCGAGAGCCTCAGCCACCGAATGTTCCGGTGCCTGAGGCTCTCGCGGTGGCTGAGGCTCTCGAAGACACCGATTGAGTGCTCTCGAAATCACCGGAAAAACAAAAACAAATGAAAGGCTACATGTACATACTGGAATGTTCCGATGGTAGTTACTATACCGGTAGCACAAATAACTTGGAGTTACGCCTTGCACAACATCAAAATGGCGAAGGCGCAAATCACACCAAGAAAAGACTTCCAGTAAAATTAGTATACTACGAAGAGTTTCAAAGGATCGACGAAGCCTTCTACAGAGAGAAACAGGTTCAGGGATGGAGCAGAAAAAAAAAGGAAGCACTTATAAGGAGTTCTGAACAAATGTTACCCGATCTGTCGATTGCTTATAGGGATAAATGATACCGGTGGCTTCTAGGACATTACGGTACCTGAGGAGGCCACTGTCCCATCCGAAGTGATCGACCGGTGATTGAGGCTCTCGAAATCACCGGCAGAATGCTCTCGAAGACACCAATGTACTCGAAACCATCGAAGAACATCCTACCTATTTCATTTTATTCATAACTAAGCAAAAACTACAATTAATTGTTAATACTAAACATAAAGCACTATAATTAAGGTTTTATAGTTATTTTTGTAGAACAAACCAGCTCTCCCACAAAAATTCTCCTGTGGGTTACCGGGCGAAGCTGTAGGGACACTAACCGTCATCCTATGGTCTCCTCGCGAAGACGTCTACTATACGTCATTGCGAGCGAAATGAAATGGAGCGAAGCAATCTTTCAAAACAGATCGCTTCGTCGTCCTACGGCCTCCTCGCGAAGACGAACATTTCTCCGTCATTGCGATGAAAACTTCGTTTTTTGAAGTTTGAAGAAGCAATCTTAAAATGCATACCATGAAATACGGGGGATATGTTTACATCCTTACCAATAATAACAACACTGTTCTTTACACAGGGGTTACGAGTAATTTACCAAGAAGATTAGAAGAACACAGGACAGGAAAACACATCAATGCATTCACCAAAAAATACAATTGCACAAAAATAGTTTACTTCGAAGGTTTTAATCGTATTGAGGATGCAATTGGACGAGAGAAACAATTAAAGGGAGGATCGAGAGCGAAAAAAACTGCTTTAATAGATAATTATAATCCAGAGTGGAAGGACTTAAGTAATTATTTGGATGAATGGGATTAACAGATCGCTTCGTCGTCCTGCGGCCTCCTCGCGATGACGCACACCTACTCCGTCATCCTATGTTTGCAACAAAATATTA
>CAYNHM010000010.1:0-125829 GCA_964397135.1 uncultured Rikenellaceae bacterium | reverse complement strand
GTAAGATGGTTAAGCAATAAACTAATCTAAATTACTCTATACGAAAGCCCCGGGATACCGGGGCTTTTTTTTAATCCGTCATCGCGATCCCGACGATCGCTGTCGGGAGAAGCGATCTCGTTCATGTACTTCCATTGCTAAGATTGCGTCGCTCGTGCCTCGCTCGCAATGACGCAAAGAAGTCCGTCATCGCGAGGAACCCCGAGGTATCGGGGTGACGAAGCGATCTGTTCAATGCTTACACTAATCGAGATTGCTTCTTCAAATTTCAAAATGCGAAGTTCTCATCGCAATGATGCAGGGGAACTGAGGAATGAATGATTGATTGACCTGCCTGTAGGTAGGGCAGGCAATGACGGAAGGAGAAATAGTTTACCAAAGTATGTTTAATGAAAAAGTTTGGAACTAATCCATTACTCTTCCACTTCAATATGAATGTTGTTTGAATCTTCCCGCTCGTTATCAGAATATCTTCTGATCTTTATGTTAAATGCTGCCATAAATATGCTCATGAAAGGACTAATAATGTTGAAAAATGCGTATGGCAAAAAGCTCAACACCGGGACACCAAGCACTGCCGATTGGGTTGCTCCACAGGTATTCCATGGAATAAGAACGGAGGTTACTGTACCCGAATCTTCCAACGTTCGACTAAGTACTTCAGGCTTTAACCCCCTGTCCTTAAATGTTTTAGAGAACATTCTTCCGGGTACAACAATAGAAATGTACTGATCAGATGCAGTAATATTGAAGAACAAGCAAGTTCCTACGGTTGTGGCAACTAACGATCCAGTGGTCTTAGCAAATTGAATTACGCTTTGGGTTATTCTAACCAATAGTCCAGCCGATTCCATTACACCACCGAAGATCATAGCCGAAAGAATTAGCCAAATGGTATTGAGCATACCGGCCATGCCCCTTGTTTTCAACAAATCGTTTACGCTGAGATCATCGGTAATAACAGAAATTTCGCCAAACATACTTTTCATTATTGCAACATAGGATGATTTAAGGTAGCTGTCGTCAAAACCTGACACCTGCTCCACAATATGAGGCTGAAAAATAATTGCAAATACACCTCCCAGCAACGTGCCCAACATGATTGCAGGCAATGGGGGCATTTTCATGATGATAACCGTTATCAAAACGATGGGTACAATGAAGAGCCAGGGAGTAACATTGAAACTTGATTCAATGGCAACAAGCGTAGATTGTATATCGGTATTACCACCACCAAAATCATAGGTAAACCCGAGAATAAAGAAAATAATTAGCGTAATAAGGATTGACGGCCCCGTTGTAATGATCATGTAACGGATGTGAGTAAAAATATCGGTTCCTGCCATAGCGGGTGCCAGGTTAGTTGTGTCGGAAAGTGGTGACATCTTGTCGCCAAAGTATGCACCTGAGATAATGGCTCCGGCCACAATACCTGAGCTAAAACCCAGTGCATTTCCAATGCCCAGCAATGCAACCCCTATGGTTGCTACAGTTGACCAAGAACTTCCGGTTGCCAATGAAACAAGAGAGCATATAACCACCGTAGCAAAAAGGAAAATATTGGGATGAAGGATTTTTAGGCCGTAGTAAATGAGTGAAGGCACCACCCCGCTAAGCAACCATGTTCCAGCCAACGAACCAATAAGCAGCAAAATAAGCATTGAGGGCATGGCAGAACTTATGCTTTTTACGACTTTTCCTCTTACATCTAACCACTTATGTCCGAGGGAAACAGCCATTATCCCTCCTACCGTTGCTGCCAAAATGAGCGCAAACTGGTTCGCTCCAGAAAGAGTGTCTTCGCCAAAGAAGTAGACATTAAGGGATAAAAAGGCAATAAGGAAGAAGATGGGAATAAACGACTGAAAAAGGGTGGGATTCTTAATTTTACTAGACATTGCTCAAAAATATATTATCATTTCTTCCGAAAAAAGTATGGCAAGATACAAATTTTATTTTCCCTTGTCGTTTTATCGAAACCTAATAATCAAATAATTTGATTCATATTTAACCATAAATACAATGGCATATAATTTGATAAAATAGAATTGCATCATAAAACATGAAATCTATAAAATCATGGAAAAGAATACTGATTTCTTCAAGATAAAGCATAAAAAGGTTTCGCCCCGGGAGGGACGGATACTTATTGCTGAACCCGGGTTAATGGATCAGTACTTCAAACGATCGATTATCCTTTTAGTTGAGCATAATGAGAAAGGCACCATTGGTTTCGCCCTTAATCGAATTCTCGATTTCAAGCTTACGGAATTACTTCCCGACTTTCCTGATTTTCCAGCGCTAATTTCTATTGGAGGGCCTGTTAGCCCTAACAGCATACATTTTATTCACACTCTGGGAAATCTGATCCCAGACACTTGTGCCATTTCGGATGGTATTAGCTGGGGTGGCGATTTTGAAGCCATAAAGGTTTTAATCAAACAGAAAAAAATTACACCCCGTCAAATAAGATTCTTTGTAGGTTATGCCGGATGGGGGACAAACCAGCTGGATGATGAACTTAAAGAGGGTAGCTGGGTTGTATCGGAGTTGGATATTGTGCAAGTAATGGCTGGTAAAGATGATCTTTGGTCGAAAACGGTTAGGCAACTTGGCCCAAAGTATAAACCTTGGACTATTTACCCAGAAAACCCATCGCTTAACTGATCTGGAAAAGTATAGTGGTTTAACAGCTGACTTAACTTCCGGCTCACTGCGCTAAAATACCTTTTATGCCTAATTCCTACAATCCACTTTATTCCAAAAACAGCATTGGAAAGAAATAGTTCATCTGCCTTATTTAGCATGTCGGTATCAACTTGGGTTTGGTGGTAAACCTTATGCCCACTATCTATTGCCAATTGAATAACCAGTCTACGCATTACACCGTCTACGCAACCCTCGGAAAGGCAGGGGGAGTACAGCTGACTACCAATTACCAGAAAAAGATTTGAAGAGGTTGCTTCAATCAAACGATTCTGTTCGTTGATCAACAGGCAATCATCTACACCGATCCTCTCCTTATAAATACTTGCCATGACATAAAGTAGTGCATTGCTGCTCTTTAGTGGCGAGAGAATGTTATTTGGCTTTTTGATCTCAGTGAAAATATCCACAATAAGCCCCTTTTGATTGTAGGGATAGAAATTCTCGGCAAGAGGGGTTGACTGCATAACAATGCTTATAGAATTTTTGGCAGGAGTATAAAATCCTCCATCCTCCCTGAAAATCGAAAGCCTAACCCTTGTACTCTGAAAATGCCTGTTCTTGTTAAGGAGCCTTGTAATCTCTCTATCCAAGAATTCTAAGGTAAAAAAAGCAGGCACTTCCAAATTGAGCAATTTCATGCTATTGGTCAATCTATCATAGTGCAGGTTAAGATGTTTACCTTGTGTGCCGTAGGCATGGATTGTTTCGAATAACCCATCACCATAGGCAAATGAACGGTTATCGACCCCTAAAACAGGTTGATTTCCCCAAAAAAACTGACCGTTAAACCATACATAATTTCTTTGATCCATTGCCATTCTTACTGATAACTTATGGTTTAATTGATTTTATCATCTCCAGTGCCTTTCGAAAGATAATGGGTTGTATATCGTTGTAAGTCAATTTTTCTGGAATACTATCAAATAACTTTATTTCCTCTACTTCTGATTCTGGCAAATCTCCCAATTTTGTTATGTTGGCATAAAAAATGCGGCTATGACTCTTTCGATCATTAAACTCAATGGTGCAATCGCAAAGAGCTTTGATGGTGAAATCCACTGCTCCTGTCTCCTCCATAAGCTCCCTTTGGGCCGCCTCTTCAGAAGATTCGTTGGTCTCAAGGTGCCCTGCGGGCAATTCCCATGTGTTCCGATCACGGAGCCTAACCCAAATCCACCTTCCCTTATATAGCGAAACTACAATCACATAATTAAAATTGTTGCACTTTTCGCTCAGTCCATGAAAAATTATTTTGGGTTCAGCCATTGATTATCTATTAAGGTATATGAATACCAATAAATCATTTATTTAGCAATCCATTAATAAAAACCATGATAAGCTTTGGATCGATTAGCAATGGATAAATAAATCCAAAAATTGCACCGGCAAAGTGAGCGCTGTGGTTAATACTATCGGTTGCCCTACGGCTCATGTAATGCGAATAAATCAAGTAGGCTACCCCAAAAACTATTGCAGGTATAGGAATTAATGCCATTAGGTATAGATTGCTTAGAGGACTAAAGAAAATACTGACGAATACTACGGCTGATACGGCTCCTGATGCGCCCACTCCTCGGTAATATATAGTATCCTTATACCTACGAATTGTTGAAAGGCAGGAAATAATAATTCCACCAAAGTACAGTGAAAAAAAATGTAAAATTGGAAATCTGATTACTTCCGCCTCCTTTAGCTGGCTGAAGATATTCTCAATGGCAAGCCCAAACGATAGTAAAACCAACATATTAACCAAGAGATGGATAAAATCAGCGTGGACAAAGGCATGTGAAATTATTCTATACCATTCCTTATTATGAACAATAAAGTATGGTCGAAGCAGCAATTTCTCCATCAATCTTTTATTGGTTAGCGCAAAAAAAGAGATTGCTGCAGTAAATATGATCAACGCTATTGTCATAATATCAATTTATTGAAAAGAAGGTACTATTTCTAATGAATAATTTTAAACACTAATTCCTTAAGCAATTCACCCTGATCAACAGATTCGTTGTTAAGTCCTTTCGATCGCATATCGTACTCCCTAAGTAACGAAAACACCTGCACGCATTTTCGGGGTGGAAAAAGTTTAGCAGCTTGCTTATACTCCGAAATAAAGAAGGAGTGTACCCCCAGCTTAACGGATGCGTTCCGTTCCGATTTATCATTTAAAAAATGGTATGTAAAGATCTTCTTGAAATATTGATGTAAAGAAATTATTGTTGCCTGTATTGGGTTTGCAGATTGATTTTTGGCAAAGTAATCGACAATTCGATTGGCTTTAAGTGTATCGCGTTGACCTATTACCTTATTAAGTTCAAACCTGTTGAAGTCCTTGCTGATTCCAATGTTTTGCTCAATATGTAAAGGGGTTATTCGTTTTGTGTCCTGAGGGATCGTAACTATGAGCTTTTCGAGCTCATTCACAATTTTACTAAGATCATTCCCAAGGTAATCCCTAAGCAATTCGCTCGATGCAGGAGTGATATCGATACCCTTGTTCCTTAAATACTGTGTAATCCAGGGGGGAATCTGGTTGTCGTAAAAGCGCTTAAAATCAATAGCAACACCAACTTTGCGAGATAAATCAAAAACTTTTTTTGCTTTAACATTTAGATTTACTCCAGGTGCAAGTTTATATCCTATTACTAGTATTGTTGACTTTTGGGGCGAATTAAGATATACCTCTATATCATCAATATTTTTTATCATTTGAGCTTCCCTAACAATAACAACTTGATAGTTTGCCATCATGGGAAAGCGTCGCGAAGTCTCTATTATTGCTGGAATGGATGCATCTCTGCCATAAATGATGGTTTGATTAAAGGCTTTCTCAGATTCAGACAGCACATTCTCTGCGATGAAGTCGGTAATAAGATCAATATAGTAATTCTCATCGCCCGAAAGAAAGTAGATAGGTTTATATATCTTTTTCTTTAATTCGCTGATGATTTCCAAGTAAATATCATCGATACCCTTGCGCTTTGCCATTTTTCTTTTTTAAAACCTAAGATGCTTAACTGATTGACCATGGTTCCTTAACTCCTTAAGCGATTCGATGCCAATCTTAATATGGTCTTCTACGTATAGATTTGTAACAATCCGGTCGCTTTCTTTTGTTTTCACTCCTGTTGATATCATGGGTTGGTCGGAGACTAGCAATAAAGCACCAGAGGGAATCTCGTTGGCGAAACCAACAGTAAAGAGGGTAGCCGTTTCCATATCAATTGCCATAGCTCTAATCTTACGGAGGTAATCCTTAAATTCATCATCGTACTCCCATACCCTGCGGTTTGTTGTGAGAACCGTGCCTGTCCAGTAGTCGCGGTTAAAGTTTCGAATTGTAGTAGATACTGCACGTTGAAGGTTAAATGCGGGTAATGCAGGAACTTCTGGAGGAAGATAATCATTGGATGTTCCTTCGTGCCTAATGGCAGCAATGGGAAGAATCAGGTCGCCTAGTTCACTTTTCTTCTTTAGTCCTCCACACTTCCCTAGAAAAAGTACTGCATCGGGGTTAATGGCAGTAAGAAGATCCATAATAGTTGCAGCGTTTGGACTTCCCATTCCAAAATCAATCATTGTAATACCATCGGCAGTAGCACAGGGCATGTTTGCAGAGGCATCAACAACTTTTGTGTTGTTGTATTCAACGAAGAAATCAAGGTAATTCCTAAAATTTGTTAGCAGTATATGTGTCCCAAAATCTTCCAACTTCTGCCCTGTATATCGAGGCAGCCAATTGGAAACAATTTCTTCCTTTGTTTTCATATTAAAATGTTTTAGGTTCGCTTATATTTTCTTGAATTGCCAATATGAATATTTTTTAATAATTCATTTGTTGATAAAGCAATGCAAAATCAATGTATTTAGAAAGCAAAAATAAAGAATTTTTCTGACCTTTATATGAACTGTACCGATTTGCAGTTGCAGTAGTTGATAACTATTATAATCTTTGCAGAAATTCACAGGAATGGATACACCCTTAAATTTACCATCCTTCGAAAAATCGATTAAACTTTTGGGAGGACAAAGGAAGATATTTGATAGGATAAGAAAAAAATACGTGGTATTAACTCCCGAAGAGTGGGTTAGGCAGCATTTTATCAATTTTCTTATTGAGCACAGCGGATACCCCATAGGCCTCATGGCTGTTGAACAAAAAGTGATAATCAATGGCATGCCTCAGCGAGTTGATATTGTAACTTATAACAGGAATGGAAAGCCTCTTTTAGTTGTAGAGTGCAAAGCACCCGAAGTTGAACTTACTCAGGATACTTTCAGGCAAGCTGCTCGTTATAATTTAACCCTAAAGGCCAATTATCTTATTATTACCAACGGGAAAAAGCATTTTTGTAGTTGGGTCGATACCAAAAATATGGAATTCAGATTGTTAAATGAGATACCTAATTATAAAGAAATTGCCGAAGATTAGTCTTAACTTTTATTCAAGTTATGCAAAGGATTTATTGCCTGAAGCATTATTTCATCGAGCCAACCCGAAACCGTTTTAATCCAGTCTTTTTTTATTCCAACCTCAATAAATCCTGCACTTTTAAAAAGTTGAAGGCTGATAGTATTATCGGAAGTCACATTGCAGTATAGCTGATGAAGCTGTAGCGTTTCGTATGAGTAATGCATGAGAAGTCTTAGCGCTTCTGTGGCATATCCTTTTTGTCGGTATTCCTTATTGGCAATTAAGATACCTACGCCAGCCCTTAAGTGAAAAGGGTCATAATCAAAAAGATCAACAGTTCCAACAGGAACAAGCATGAGAGAACTTTGGTTTTTTGCTTCAATAATTAGCCTTAGCTGCTTTGTTTCCCAAATATCGAGATGCGAGGTATCAATATATTTTTTGAGAACGAATTTTGAGAACGGTGTAACAGTATTGCTAACCTTCCAAATCTCCATATTGTTTTCCCATGTGTAAAGCAATTCCAAATCGGAAGGTTCGGGTGCACGAAGTTTAATCAGGTTACTCTCAAGGGTATTTAAGGACATGGGCTTTACTCTTTATACCTATTTATATTCATAATGAAGGCTTCGGTAAATCCAAGGAGTTTAATTTTTTCTAATTCCTCTTTGGCTGCATTTTTTCCTTTGAACTCTCCGAAAATATACTGATAAATTCCATTTTCGCTTTTTACCTCCTTTACATTAAGCCCTTTGAATACTGAAGCATCTTCTATTGGTTCATTGGATGCCATAATTTGAATTGTATAAATACCCTCATCTGGTTTAAAGCTCTCTTCGGTAACAGATGTTGGAAGGGAGAGTAACACCTGAAGATCCCTTTCTCCAATTATGGTTGATTCTGGAAATCCATTATCAATGGCATAGTTTAGCAATGCTATAGCTTGAGACTTATGATCGTAAGAACCAATGGTATGAGCAAACTGCCCCTTGGGTCCAGTAAGTTTTCTTGTTTGTTGACCTACATGTTTACCAATTTTCACTTCGCTAACAGCATTTATTGGATAATTAATGGGTGATAGCAGAATTGTATAGGATTGTTGCCTTGGTTTAAGGTGCTCAGGAATAGATATATCTTCCTGAATTTCGATATTTTCGTCCGATTTAAGGACTGAGATTGCAGCACGCCGGTTAAGACTTCTTCCTTCGGGGTTATCTGTTCCGTCGGGGTTAAGATTAACCGCAACATTCTCAAGATCACTAGCGCCCCTGGCAACCATCCGTTCTTTGCCTATTCCCTTTCCAACTAAGTAATCGATCACTGATTGTGCTCGGCGAAGTGAAAGTTTATAGTTATACGATGCTGGTCCTTTACTATCGGTATGCCCACAAACCTCAATGGTTAGGCTTGGATATTTATTCATAATACCAAATACCTTCTCCAATTCAAAAGCTGCCTCTCGGTTAAGCTTATCGCAATCGAATTCAAAAAGAATGCTCCGAATTTCAAGCACTTCTCCTGAAGCTACTTTTTCTGGGATCATTTGAATGTCAACAGGGTACGATGATTGCGAAAAGTCATCGGGAATATACAATGGCAAAACTTTCTCAGTATATCCCTCACCCTTAACAATTAAGCGGTATAAACCAGATTTTACTTCAAAAAAAAACTTCCCGCTTACATCTTCAGGCTTTGTTTCTTGAATTATTTCATTATTAATCACATCGATTAATTTCAATGAAAACTTATCACCTTGAACTTCAAAGTTATTGGTTAGAGATAAAATTCCTTCGATATTTACAGCCAATTGTTCGGACTCGGATTTTATGGAAAGTAAATAGATGTTTCGAATATCAGGGCTACCTTTTTTCACGAGAGATACAAGTGCATTTTCGTTATCAAGGGGGTAATATGATAAGTCATCATCTGTTGTGTTGATAGGGTAACCCAGGTTAATGGGAACAGACCACTCATTCTCTCCCATTCTTTCGGAGTAGAAAATATCGTACCCCCCTATGCTGTTATGCCCTTGCGAAACAAAGTAAAGTGTATTGCCATCTGGGGTTAAAAATGGTGATTCCTCATGGTAAGGGGTATTAATTGTTGATCCAATATTTTGGGGATCGCCCCATTCGCCGCTTGGCATTAATTTACAGAAATATATGTCAAGGCCACCATACCCTCCCTTGCGATTGCTGGAAAAGAATAAAGTTTGCCCGTCAGGCGAAATTGAAGCTCCAGTTTCCCAACTACGTGATGAAATATTCTTACCCAATCTTGTAACTGGTTGCCATTTACCATTGTCAAAATGGCTTTTATACACATTGCCTATTCCCCTATCGTTTTTAAATAAATAAATTGTGTTTCCATCGGGGCTTAACGATGTGGTAAATATCTCTCCTTCAACGGTCAAATCGAGTGTTATGTTTATGGGATTACTCCATTGTCCGTCATCTTTCATCCTTGAGATATAAATAGCATCATAAAATTTTTCCTGAGTTGTAAAAGCCATTGTTTTACCATCGGCTGAAACTACCTGGCTATAAATATATTTTTCATTATCAAATAGTTTTATCAACTCAAGGTCAATCTTTAATGGTTCTTTCATCATTTTAATGGCTCTTTGGCATGCCTGTATTTGCTGATCAACATAATCGAGACTATAGACATCCTTAGTGTCGATTATTTCCCGAAAAGTGTTATAAGCTTCTATGGCCTTATCAATATTTTCAACAACCCTATATGCTTCGCCGAGATAAAAATAAGTATTTTTAGGTGCCTTTGTTTCTTTGTATGAACCCTCCTGATAGTTTGATGTAATATTCTTAACTGCTGCCTCAAGGTAGGGTATTGCATTATGCTTTTGACCCGATATATTAAGATAGCACAGCCCTATTCTGTAGTTTAAGTTTGCGTTATCGGGCTTTTGTTCAAGGGCTTTTTTGTAAAGCGGGAGCGCTTCAGCAAAATCGTTGAATAGAAAGTAGTACTCAGCATCAGTAAAAGTTGTTCGATAGTCCATTTCCTGTGCTCTAAGCATGCTTAATGTGGAGAATTGAAATACAATAAGCAGCAGCCAATAAAAGGGGTTTACTCTATTCATGGTATTTAATTCTTTAGGGTCATATGCTTAAAGGCTCATGGATGAAATAAACTATATTCTATAATAAAAAATACTTTCAAAGAAAAAATCATAGATTACTGTATTCCAAAAGGATAAACTCAAAAAACAAATATAATAAAAAGCCCTTAGATAGGATAATGATTTGAAAAAAATATAATAATATAGGAAAAAATGATTGTAGCCTTTAAATTGAATCTTTGTTTCTCTTACGTTTAAAGTAAAAAAGCAATAGTATGAAAATAGCTACTAACAGCGAAATACCAAAGAGCAATTTAACCCCTGAAGTATAATGTTTCTTTTGTATCGCCTGATAAACTGTCTCTTTCTGCTGTGGTGATAAAGCATAAAAATCTTCAATGGCGCTCTCTGCAAAAAGATTTAATAATTCGGTTATATAGGGCTCAATTTCATTCGCCCTTTGAGTATTAAGGTAATTCCACAATGACTCAAATGAAGTGATTTCGGGGTTTGTAAGAACCGCATAGTCTAGAATCTCTGCAAGACCTGGAGAGGCTTTTCTCTTTAAAAGCTGGAACTTAAAGAAAAATTCTTCAATTTGCGAAGTGGTGGATATTTTTCGCAGCTGTCGGTAATGCATTTCCGAATACTGCTCATTCAGTATATCCATTAATTGTGCAAATAGAACAATGTACTCCTTTGAATATCCAAGAGAATCAGCCAAATGGGCAAATCTAGTAGCCCAAAGTTTATGCATGGTTTTAGGATCATGCCAAGTTTTGTTAAAACTTAAAGGAATAATTGATTCTATTTCTTTATCGGCTATTGTAACCAGCAACTTAGTTAACCATTCTTCATCAATTTTCAGCTGTTTTATCTGCTCTTCGGTTAACTGGGCAGATGAGAAAACACTCTCTGTTTTAGAGCTATCTGATGGTATCTTTATCGCTTTTTCTGGTGACTTAATCGTATCAAATCCCATTGGAAAGAGTAAATCTATACCCCTCAAATCTTTAAAATCATCTTCGGGCTTTTGAATTTTATCCTTTAAAACCTCAAAGGGTTTAATCAGCTCCTGTTCATGTATTGGCTTTGTTTCGAGTTTTGCTATTAGTGTTTCTCTCAACTTGCTCTGATCCTTTAGGCTGTAAGCTTTCCCTTCAAAGAACAATCTGAAACGCTTTTCAGGATCTAAGTATTCAAGGTTTTCTTGTTTTGATGGGTCTAATAATGCAACCCCAGGAAGATTTAGAGTGTCAACAATTAGGGTTTTACGTGGCAAGTCATCCTTCCTTTCGTAATAATCGGATGAGGACACAATGCTTCGCTGATATTTGGGAAGAAATATCTCTAACTGATAGATATCTGTTTCACCAAATGCATCATCGGAAAAAAGTGCCATTAGCCCCTTAGAGCCATCGCCAAGCGGATGAAAAAATAAATCATCGTCGGTAGAATTTATTGGATATCCTAAATTTACTGGTTTTGACCAAGTGCCATCATTTTGATTTTGAGAGAAAAAGATATCATACCCTCCCATAGTGTTGTGCCCTTCGGAGCTGAAATAAAGGGTATTCCCGTCTGTTGTTACGAATGGAGTATTCTCGTTGAAGCGTGTATTAATATTTGGACCTAGATTTTTTGACGGGCCCCAGTCGCCACCGTGAACCCTTTCGGAAACGTAGATATCAAGATCGCCATACCCCCCAGCCCTATTGCTTGTGAAGAATAGTTTGGTCCCATCGGATGAAACACAAGCATGGGTTTCGTAATGTAAGGTGTTTATGTTATCATTCAATTTACTCATGGGACTCCATTTGCCGTCCTTATAGTTAGAAACATATATGTTGCCAACATGATCAACATCTTTGAAAAGGTACAGCTCATCGCCTTTATAGGAAAGCGATAGAGTAGTGCAATTGCCATCAACTACAAGATCAAGTGTTATATTTTGTGGAGTACCCCACTTGTCCCCCTCCTTTCGAGCAACATATATGGCTTGGTAGAATCTTTGCTTGGTAGTGAAGGCTAAGGTTTGTCCATCGCCAGAAACCACAGGATTATAGTTTGGAAAGTGGTTATTGATGTTTGGTCCCAAATTGTTACGTAAAAAATTTACCGGATAACTTCTGATAACTTGCGATCGTTTTATGCTATTAACCTGATGATTCAAATATTCGATATCATAAAGTCTCTCATTTCGAATTCTATCAAGAAATTCGCTGTATGCCTGCTGTGCTTTTTCGAGTTGATTGTTAACAAAGTATGCATTACCCAAGTAGAAAAGGGCTTCCACCGGAGCCCTTGTTTCTCTTATTGATTGTTCGCTGTATCTTTTTGAGATGTTTTTTGAAGCTCTTTCCAAATAGGGCATCGCTTGGTGCTTTCGTCCCGGAATATTTAAATAGCAAAACCCTATTCTATAATCGATGTTAAAATTATCAGTATAGTAATCATAAACCCTAAGGTACAAAGCAAGTGCCTCTTCATAATCTTCAAAGTAGAAATAGGCGTTGGCATCCTTATATAAATCCTCCATTTGTTGCCTACTCTGTTGTCCAACAACAGTTATTGCAGCAAAAAACCCTATTATAAGGGTTGCAAATCTCATCCTAAGCATCTTTGAACAAATTCTTTACAATAAAAAAGAAAAACTCAAAGATAGTGAAAAAGAATATACAAAAACATAAATTATTTTCAGATAGATAATTACTTATAAAAAAATGTGAAAAGAATGTTATAGATAATAAGTCAATTTTTCTAAGGTTTAAGGTAAAACTATTAAACCATTCTGATCTCGTCGTGAGTTTGCCTGCTGATTACTTTGACCCTGGGTAATTGGGATTGTTGGGTTTTTTTCACCGTTGAAGTCGTCTTCAATATTCTTACTATTCACATTCTTATTAAACTCTACGAAATATATATCATTTTCGCCAAAACTCTCAGAAAGGGCACGCGAAATATAGCCTTTGGTGCCATCGCAAATGGGGAAAAAGAATATATCATCGTCGGTGGTATTTATGGGGTAACCCAAATTTATGGGTTTTGTCCACTTGCCATTTCGACGATAGGATACAAAAATATCGAAACCACCCATTGTGGTATATCCTTTGGATGCGAAAAATAGCTTTTTGCCATCGTGTGATAAAGTTGGTGAAATCTCATCGTAAGGTGTATTGATGGCATCGCCAAGAGCAATGGCTTCAGACCAACCAGAAGCAGTTTTTACTGAGAAATATAAGTCAAAACCTCCTTGTCCACCTGATCTATTGCTCGAAAAATAAAGGGTATCGCCAGTGGGACTAAAAGCTCCGTAGTTCTCCCAACTTTTAGAATTTATCTCCTTGGGTAACCGCGACATCATTCCCCAACTTTTCTTAGTAGTATCGTATTGACTGATATATAGATTGTACACATCGTTATCATTTCTGGCAAGCAGAAGTGTTCTTCCATCTGATGAAAGCCCAACCGTGCGAATAGCTCCATCGGCAAAAAGTTGACTAGTAATATTAATAGGATGCTTCCAATTATCATCACTTTTAGTGGACATCATTATTGCGTAGTAAAACTGTTGGGCCGAAGTATAAATCATTGTTATATTGTCGGCAGAAACCACAGGGAATATTTCAGAAAATCGAGAATTAACATATCGACCAACTGAAGTAAACTTAACGCTAACAGGGTTTTCCATCAATTCCTTTGCATACTTTACAGACTCCATCTCTTTTTTCACAATGGATATTTCATGGGCATCTGAATCACTTAGCATACTGCGATAAGTAATAAAAGCCTGATTGGACTTAGCAAAATCGCCATTTATCCTCAAGGCTTGACCATAATAAAGAAAAGCGGTTTTAGGTGCTTGACGTTCAGTAAAATAACCCTCACGGTAATTGTCTGTAATATCTTTAATTGCCCGTTCAAAAAATGGTATGGATTTATGCTTTTGATTTGGAATATTCAAGTAACAAATCCCAATTCTATAATTAATATTTGCATTATTAGGCTGAAGATTATAAATCTCAAGGTAAAGAGGCAAAGCATCCTGATAGTCCTCGTATAACAGATAGTACTCAGCATCCACAAAAACCCTTTTAAAATAGGAACTTCTTTGAGAAAATGCTGAAAGGGAAAGTATTAAAAAAATAACTAATGAGTAAAAATATTTATTCATTAGATCCTATTTAATGATGCAATAGTCTTGTTTTACGATAACTACTTTTTAAATTATAATGTCAATAATAATTATAAAAATTAATCGCGTTGTCAAAGTAAGCTAATTTAATGCTATTTGCAAAATAACTTTTCAAAAAATACATATAAATCAGCCTCTTGATGTTTAGGAGTAGAAAATTTGATGATATATCCTAAGATGATGAAATGCTAAAAAATCATCAGGAGGGTTACTAGTGGGTAGAAAAATGGAAACCGTTAATTCTATGGAATAAAATCCTGTAAGTTATCTCTTAAGGCTTTAAGAAACATTCCTCCTAGCGCTCCATCGACAACCCTGTGATCGTATGAAAGGGATAGCATGGCAATTTGTCGAATACCAATGGAATCACCGTTTGTCGATTCTATAACTACAACCCTTTTGGTTATACTACCAATTGCTAAAATGGCAACCTGTGGTTGGTTGATAATAGGGGTTCCTGTTAGGGTTTCAAACATTCCAAGATTAGTAATGGTAAATGTACCTCCTTGTATATCATCGGGTTGAAGTTTGTTTTCCCTGGCACTATGCGCTAATTGATTCACTTTAGTGGAAAGTCCAACCAGATTTAACTTATCCGCATCCTTAATTACGGGTACAATTAGATTTCCGTTGGGAAGTGCTGTGGCAATACCAATATTTATATTCCTTTTAACCAATATTTTATCCCCTTCAACCGAGCTGTTGATCATAGGAAACTGCTTTATTGCTTTAATGGTTGCCTCAACAAAAAGTGGGGTTAGTGTAAGTTTCTGGCCTTCTCTCTTTTCAAAGGCATCCTTATTCGCACTGCGCCAAGTAACAAGATTGGTTACATCGGCTTCGATAAAAGAGGTAACGTGAGCAGAAGTTTGCTTGGAAAGCACCATGTGCTCAGCAATCAGCTTTCGCATACGATCCATGTGAATAATCTCAACCGATGATCCTGAAATGGTTCTCTCGCTAATAGTATCTAAGGGTTTTGGTTTGCCAGTAAACTTACCTCGTTTATCAATATAGGCAAAAATATCATCGCGAGTAATTCGGCCATTTAAACCGGTGCCATTTACCTGCTCAAGCTCATCGATGGGTATGCCCTCCTGCTTAACAATAGTTCTAACTAAAGGGCTAAGAATACGGTTTTTACCATAAACTATCTCATCATCGCTCCCCTGGTGTGTTTCCGCTTGAACTGGTATAGCTGTTTCATGTGAAGAATGGGAGGTTAGATCTACCTTAGGTGTTTGAACTTTGTCCTGTTCCTTTCCCTCAACCTCGAGTATGGCTATGGTTTGTCCTACCTTAGGCACATCCCCCTCTTTAAAAAGCAACTCCTTAACTTTGCCAGCAACTGGTGCAGGTATTTCTGAATCAACCTTATCTGTAGCAACCTCTACAATTGATTGATCCTCATTAACCATATCACCCTTGGATACCAGCCATTTTGTTATTGTGGCATCTACTATTCCTTCACCCATAGCAGGTAAAACTATATCTATGGTTTTCATTGATTATTCTTTTGGAAGTATAACACTAATTATCTCTAATTGTTGAAATATTAGCTGCTTCTTCAAAGCTGGTTTATCACACTTTTCAAGTTTTCAGTCAATTAATGATTAAAAAAAGCCACTCTATTTAATATTAGAACTTGTATTTGTTTTCTCGAATACATTCTTTAGGTGTTGAGAAATTAGCGATGCATTGTGACTCGAAACAGTAAAATATCTTACCTGAAAAGTATTATAATCAGCATTTTGCTCAATAACTGTAACGCTTGGATCCATATTAATTGATGACCATGGAAGAAGTAGGATTTCATGTGCAATCTTACGTTTTAGCTCCTCGATGGGGATTCGAGCAGTGATAGTTAGCAATGTTTCGTGACCTTTTAAGCCATCATTAGGGTTTTGAACACTAATAGCGTCAGATGTAAAACGACTAAAGGGTACTTTAACCCGCTCGCCACTGTAAGTTTCAAGTTCAAGGGATCGATATCCAATTTTTTTCAGGATGCCCTCTGCATGGGGCAATTTTATATACTGATTCTTTTCAAAGGGTATCTCGGCTTTAATAATAACGCCAGAAATAAAATCGCGCAGAAAGTACCAACTTACAATTGCTATTAGAATAGCAACTAGAGCAGTTATTATTAGGTTATTGAATGGATATTCGTTTAATGTTCCATTTAATGCCCATAGCCCAAAAGTTACCCAAAGGATAAACTCCAAAAGAGGAAATATCCTCAATAAAATTCTTCGAATTTTTTTCTGGGGTATTATTGTATTTATCAACCTTCCAATAACTCTAAGTAAGATAAATAGCACCAAAGCAAAAATTATATATCTAGCAATCATGTTTTTATGGTTTACAAAGCAATTATAAAAGCTTATTCAACATCATTCAAAATTAGATAAAACCTTTATCCCTGAGTTTCTCCAAGAGAAATGTTTCGATACTAGCATTTAATGCATAAACTTTGGGAAATCGTTCTTCAATAATCCCAGCTCTCAGTAAATCGGCTATCAAAACCCTGGACTGTGACTCCTCTTGACGAAGAATTCTTGATAGCCTCTCAACATTAAACCTTCGATGTATGGCAATCTGAAGTATTACCAACCAAAGGTCATTGCTGATCTCGTTTAAATATACTGTTGTAGGAATGGTTGGATTTCTTATGATGATTGCCTTCCCCATAACCTTTGTAATATTTGACAACCAAGCCTGCATGGTAAAACCAGGATTACCGCCCGTTAGATTGAAGTACCTGTTGAAGAGTTTGGCAAAGTTCCACTGGTTTAGCATATCCTCATTCTTGCCATTCAAAGTAAATTTGATCCCTCCAGTTCTGTGCCTTACCATAATGAGCTCTTTCAGCTCTTTCGCATCCATGGGTTCACACTCAATATGTCCCATAAAGTATGCATCGAGGTTATTGAGCTTATTCATCAACCCATAAGCAACTGTACCCGCATTAACAATGAAGAACACTTTGCTGTTTAAGCTCTTTATTAGATTTACAATTTCTAAGACAACACCATTACCCTCTTCATGTCGCTCCCACCAAAGCTCTAAATCGTTAATTATAATAACACGTTCGGTTGGGGTGGAATTTAAAAAAAAGTTAGGGTTTATGGTTATTTCCAAAGCCTTTTGCAGTGCTTCTATAAAATCATCCTTTTTTATGGATCCTCCCTTTGGAGGCTTAACCACATGTACACTATATCCTACAAAAAATCTCTGTGCTATGAATTTTGACAGTGAAGTTTTACCTTCGTTCCTACCTCCTGTTATGAGTAAAGCACCAGAATACCCCTCCTTAAAACGATTAGCTATTTTCTCAGCTTGCCTAAGCTCATTCTGCCTTCCAACCCAAAGGTCCTTGTTTATGGTTGTGCTGCCAGAGAACAGACTCGTGTAATAAAATGGCAACTTTTTGATTATCTGTGGATTTGGTGAAAAACCCACAAGCATCTCCTGTATTGCCTGATTGCTAATTTTATGCTCTCTCTCGAAAGCACTCAGTCTTTGTGCAAGCATTATTCCTTCGCTCTGCGAGTAGAGCAAGTTTACCATTTGTTTTCCAAAAAAACGATTTAACTTGTTAAGTTGATTGCCAATTGACCTGAACGTTTTTCCCTTTTGCCTTCTTTTTGTTCTTGAGCTCTCCTGATAAACTGAAGGAGTGAATATTATTGAATGAAGTGGCTCCAGAGACTTTTTCAGATACTCATCAAGGTTGTTCTCAAAACTTTCCTGAATGACATTCACTCTTAGTTCATCATCTGATATTTCTTTTAAAAGCTCATCGATGAGCTGAGTCTTAAGTTGACCATGCTTTTCTGTATCTCCCTCTTCATCATGCAGTAAATTTTCGAGATTAAATGTTGCCAATTTCAACCTATCGATCAGTTTAATTGATATATCCCTCAAGATTTCTGATGATTCCTCCATTAAATCACGAGATTTACTAATCAACTCCATCCCAATGTAATAGTTTGCTTTTTGCCGGTAATTAATAATTCTGGTGTCGCTTTCGGGAAATTCACCCTTATCAACTTGTGCAAAAAAGTTCTCTCCATTCACCTCAACTTTTTCAGGGAGGTCGGTAATAATTTCACTTATTTCATCGAAAAACTCTTCAAAGCTCTCCCTAAAATACAGGTCTTGTAGGTCTTTAAACTTCTCAATAACATCGTCTGTCTCGGGCAGTTTTGATGATGTTTTCATCTCCTCCAATTTTGCCTTTAGGTTTACAATTGTTCGGGTAAACTTAGCATCCAACCTTTCAGTTAGCCCATCAACCTGCTTCCTTATTTTAATTTTAAACCTATTTCTTAGTGAAATTTGAATAAACTCAAGATGAATTTTACTTACAAATAGATAAATATTATTGCGCCAAATCATTGGCAGTTCCTGTAAGTCCTTCTCATCAACTGCATTCCTCTTCTGAATCTTAATGAATCGTCGGAGCAAAAATGACGATTCGGGTCGATCGATTACATAGCTTAACCTTTGAATGTTCTGCTCTAAATCGTTTCGAAGTTTTAGTACGGCTTGCCGATTCGAAAAGATTAGCTCTTTTAAAGTTTGATCGAGCAATTCCTTACTTTGTTCCTTTTGTAGTTGAATGGCTTCTGCAAATGTGGTTGTGTTTAATTTATTGATCATTAGTTCAATCCCATTGTGCAGCTCTATCATTGCCTTTTTGATATTGCTTAAGAATTGAAATGTATTAAAACCCAAAAGTTTATAATAATCCTTTATCGTGATATACCTATTATTCATAAGGAATTGCTCCGATGCCCTTTCCAGTTCAACTTTCACATTTATTGGCCAACCTAAAAGCATCCCCCTTGTTTTACAACGAAGTTTAAACATCCTTATACGCGGGGAGTCATTCTTTCTAATTGTAAAATCGGAACGATTGAACTTTATCCATACTTTATCTGTAATGCTTTCAATAAAGGTTCTATTTCGTTCCATGTATTCATCAAGAGACTCTTTCAGGGTAGAGTGAACACTATCAATAACCTCTGTCTGAAAAATGTTGACCCTTTTCTTTGTCTGGAATGATAAATCAGACATTGCTTTAGAAAACAACCTTTCCTTCTCGGCAACATTTTCCTCATCCATTGCCCTTTCGAGGGTTGATAATACTTTTGATGAAATTGCAGATACTTCCTTATGAAAATTTTTCAGCAACAACTCCTTTTGATTAACCGACTGATCGATAAACTGGGCAAATAATAATTGCTGTTTATCAGCAATTTTTTCTAATTCATCGGCTAGAAGCTCTTTTTCAGGTAATTTAATCACATCGGAAAAATTGATATCATCCTCTGTCTCAGAAACAGCATCTTTTTCTTTTTCTAAAGGAATTACAGATGCGTTGATCTGCTCAAATCCACTTCCAGCCTCTAGTAACATTGAAGCGCAGGGTAAATTTGCAGCCCACTTAATGTAATCAAACCACTGATCGGCAGTTTTATAATCCCGAGAAAACGATTCGAGTAAGGTAAGATCAGCATTAACGGATTCGCTCAAAATAATATCTCTTTCTGATATCTTTTCAATGGTATTATTAATCACCTTTACAGTGCCTAAAAGCCTTGAATTATTGAGCATTTGATTTAGCAAGGCATAAATACTGTCGGTCTTTGTGGTGTTGTAGTTTATAACTAAAATCCTAATCCGAACTCCTCGCCAAACTTGTTCTGTAGAGATATAATTTAGCAACGCTAAACCAAAATTTAGGTTTCTGCTATTCCCATTCCACCAAATATCAATTTGACGTTGTGAACTATTATTTATAAGAGGTTTATAATTATAGAGCAAAAGGTTATAGTCAAGCTTACGAAGAACATTAAATGTGCTAAAGAATTTATCGGGATTCTGGGTTTTCTTTGGCGAACCCATAAGTATGGTATTGGGTTCAAATCCAGTAAAACCGTAAACACGCGAAATCATTTGCATACCTTCATAGATATCGCTACAGGTATGCCGTCGGGTAATGACTTTTTTCCCTGCATGATCTAATTCAGTGTTTGCTTTAACTGCAGCTGTGAACAGCTCATCATCGTTTGAACTTTCAACTAGCTCAAAATTTGTGAAAACCCCAAGTTTTCCCACAAGAGTTCGCCCCATATCAATCAATTGGGGTCGAGCCTTAACATTACCGCTAAAGAGTATTATGTTAGGACGCCAATTCCGTTGATTTCTTGTTGATAATGCCGAAAGTTTCATTAATCCATACTTGACAAGCGATGACCAAAATCCACCCCAGGTATCTCCCGATTGAAGGCTTAGCTCTCTGCGTTTTAGGAAAAAGAAGATGGCTCCCAGTATTACTATTGCTCCAATCATGGCAATAATATCTAGCTGTATCATTACCACAAAGCAAGCAATTGCCCCGATAATACTTATCCAACCAGGGATGCGAAAAGATGGTCGAAAATCGGAACCAGCCCAATTCTCAATAGCGCAGGTAAGATTGAGAAAACCATAGGTTATAATGAAGAAAATGGAAACGACTCTAGCAATAACGTTCAATTCGCCTATGAGAATACCCGAAAGGGCAATCAAAAAGGTTAGCATTAGGGCATTTCGCGGTTCATTGCCTTTGCCAACTCCCTTGGAAAAGATTTTAGGTGTTATTCTATCAATGGCGGTGGCTTGCAGTATTCGTGGTGCCCCTAAAATGCTACCAAAAGCCGACGAAAGGGTTGCCCCCCATATCCCTGCAACAACCAAAGGCGAATAGAATGAAATATTCAATAGTACCGAAGAATCGTTAACAAGTAAATCGCGTTCAACTGTGTACGAAAAAAAGAAAACCAAACCTATATAAACAACCAACCCAACGATAATTGCCAATATAATTCCAATGGGAATCGCCTTTTTTGGATCCTTAAGATCGCCCGACATGGAGACACCTGCCTCAAAACCTGTAACTGCTGGGAAAAAAATTGCAAAAAGTGCAATCCAAGGGAGTGAATTACTGGCAGTTTCCATAATGGGTGAAGCGGGTCCAAATTCATGCTTTCCCATAAAAACAGAAACCAACGAGAGTATTAGGACGGCTAAAATAACGAACTGTGTCTTAAGGGCTAAATTTGTACTAATAAAAGTAATAATGGTTACCACAATAAGCGATAGAACCCCTGCAATCCTTATATTGTTAATGGTTGTCTCAATTCCAAAGGCTGTTAATAGGATTTCGGAAAAACCTATCAGGTAAAGACTCACACTAAAAGATAGTCCAACAAATAGAGCAAGGCCAAGTGTCCCCCCTATGGGAAGTCCCAAACTTCTGGAAATCATGTAGTAGGTACCACCAGTTTCTACCTTTTTATCGGTAGCAATACTAGCTACACTAAGTCCTGTTGAAACAGAAATTATGTGTGCCACCAAAATAATGCCTAAGGTAGCCCACAAACCTGCCTGACCAACAATCCATGGCAGCCTCAGATACATTATTACACCTAATATGGTAAGGATTGAAGGTGTAAAAACACCTTTAAACGCCCCAAACTTGTTGCCCTTGTTGCTCATAATAAGTTACTGTTTCAAATTTTTGGCAAAATATAATACCAAATATACATGGATTAAAGAAGAAAACGAAAAAAGGCACTAAGTAAACTGCAAGGAATAATTATTGATTAAAATCCTACATGATAAAAAGATAGATAGTTAACTGAAAATTTTCTACAAAAATTTTATGCGATAAAACCTCAATTATGTAAATTAGTTTCCAAAAAAACTAAGAAAACAATGGACTATCAGCTACAACTCCTTACTGTAATGGCCTCCTATCTCCTTCTTTTAATCCTTTGGGGCATGTATCAGGGTCGGAAGGTTAAAACCGATTCGGACTACTCTATCGCCGGGCGAAAATTACCCGGATGGGTTGCTGCTCTTTCCGAACGTGCCACCGGAGAATCGTCGTGGGCATTACTTGGGCTGCCAGGAGCAGCATACGCACTAGGCCTTACTGAAGTTTGGACTGCCCTTGGCTGTGTTGTGGGTATCATTGCTGCATGGTGGCTACTTGCATGGAGATTAAGGGATGAGGCAGAAAAATACGACGCCAACACCTTTGCCGATTACCTTGCCCGTAGGCATGGTGACGCTGGTAAACTGATTAGAATTGTTGGTAGTTTTACCATTGTTTTCTTTTTCTTCTTCTATGTTGGGGCACAGTTCTTAGGTGGTGGTAAAACGTTGCACACCATGTTCCACATTAAACCCGAATTGGGTATGCTTTTCACCGCGCTAATCATAGTACCTTATGCCATTTATGGTGGTTTCAGAAGTGTAGTTTACACCGATGTGATCCAAGCGATAGTTATGATAATCACGTTGGTTGTTGGTCCCATAGCGGGCATAATATACATTTCTAATAACCCTGAAATTTATGCCACTTCAGTTATTGATGCCTTACATCAGGCCGGTCCAGGACATTTGTCAATGGTAAACGGGCTAAAGGGGTTTGCTGCTGGTACGGTGATTGTAAGTGGCTTCAGCTGGTTCTTTGGATATTTGGGTGGTATGCCTCAGCTATCGCTGCGCTTTATGGCCATTAGCGACGAGCGACAGGCAAAGAAAGCAAGGAACATAGGCGTAGCATGGACCCTAATAGCCTACGTTGGCGCAATGCTTTTGGGCCTTATAGGTTTGGCCATTTTTGGCCCAGGAACACTTACCGATCAGGAGTATGTTATGCCTGCTGTCATTTTAAAGATTTTTCCACCCAGCATTGCTGCTGTATTAATCACCGGGGCCATTGCAGCAATGATTTCCACTGCCGACTCACTTCTTGTACTATCTTCTACTGAGATGAGCGAAAACCTAGTAAAACCTTTGAGAAAAGGGATCAGCCAGCGCAAAGGGCTCATTCAGTCTAGGTATATAACTGCCATTCTCGCTGCCGTTGCCTTGGGGATTGCCTACATATCACCCCAAAAATTGATATTCACTTTGGTGGGTTACGTTTGGGCAGGCATTGGTTGCACTTTCTCGGTGGTAATCCTTTTCACCTTATTCTGGAAACGCTATCATGGCAAAGCTGCCGTAATCACAATCTTATCGGGTTTGGTATTTACCATACTTTGGGTAAGTATGGGTTTCGATAAAACCATTATAACTGCGAAGTTTGCCAATTTTGTATTTACATTGATGGTTGCCATTACGGCAACATATCTGATTAAACCCGGAAAGGCCAAGTAGTAGAAACTCTTTTTACTTACCGTTTAAAAATGGCTTCGTGAATCTCTCTGAAATAGGTAACCTCTATGCGTCGTTGAACTTCTTTAATAGCTTCGCTTCCAGCATCCTTTTCGTTAAAATGTCTTCCAGTGAATCCCTCAAGCGATTTATAGTAAATCTGTTTACCTGTTGGTGTTTCAACCTTGATAGAACCTTCGAGAGCTGCATTTTTGTAATTACCAGACTGTCCTGCTTTTTTTGTCAGAACATTTATGTAAACCACGTAATCGGCTTCGCTCGATTTTTCTTTAATCACATAACCTCCCTCAATGGCTTTTTTTCGAAAACTATTGTAAAGAATACCCGGGCTAAGTTTTTCGCCCATGTTAACCTCATTGGATACAATGGCAAATATGGGCCTCTCAATATTGACCCTTATGCTGCCCTGCGGTAGGTTAAATCTAGAAATCATCCTACGAATCATTGCATCGGTTGTACCCTCAATCAGGATTTCATCAATATCAATTGTTGCTGCAAGGGTTTCGTGTGATTTATTGGAACGCACCACATCTATTTCAAAGGATGCAATTCCGTTTTTCTCTGTTCTCTTACTGTTATTCCGAATTGGCTTCTCAGAATAGCTAACTATTAATGGTAATTCTGAGATATTTCCGATGGCACGAAATCTTGCCTGAAATTGAAGGGACGATGAACTTAAACCCTGACCTGTTTTAACGCTAACCTCTGAATTCAAAGGAATAATTTCCAGGCCGGAAAGAGTGGCTGAAATTTCTTTAAAAATTTCGTTGCCCAGAAATATTTGAGACCCCCTAAAGTCAACAGGCAAGGGTTCGCTAAAGTATGGTTTAATGGGCTCAAGTGCTTTGACAAGTTGAACAAGTGCCAACCTAATATTCCCTGCATCGCAGGCATCAATTCCGCTGGTAAAGAAATCGAGCGAACGGATTACAGCGTTATTTCGTTTTTGCTCCTTAAGCTGATTATAATGCGATTTGGACAGTTTATAGAAAACCCAGTAGTTTTCGGCATCCTCCCATGTGTCAACCAATTCATATCCCTCCATATCCTGTTGCGTTTGAGCCCTTATTGTTGAAGTGAAGTCTTCCCTAAAATTCAGGTTCGACTCAAATGCATGAATTACAGAATTCGACGAAATGCTAATGGATATCTCTCCAGCCATATCAGACAGAGCATTTTGCCGGGCTGCCTGCTGATACTGATTTACATCAAAGGTTTTGCGTGCAATCCCTATTCCATAATAGTATATTTGAGATGTTGGTCTATTCTTTGCCCATTCAGGTTGAGGAGTAGGTGGTGGTCCCTGCACCTTCTTGCTCCCGCTGCAACTTACCATTGCTGCTGCAAGCATAATAATTATCAGGCAATTAGGAATCTTATTCATTATTTTTCAGGATTATACTGGTTGATCTTATGTGCAACTCGAGACGATATTTTTTCTATCGCTTCAATTTGTAGCGTGCTCACAGGTTTAATATTTTGATTTGCCGATAGAAGATTTTGAAGGGCCTTAACTGCGTTAAGACTATCATCGATCTTATCTTTGGGTGAATTTTTATCGGGAAATTCCCAGTATCCTGGAACCAGCTTACTTTTATCTCCATTGAAAGTGGCATAATGAATGGCGTCCGAGACATTCTGATTAATGGCATCCGATACTAAAACTGCACTTGTCTCTGTTGAATTAAGCTGATACTGAAATGAAGTTTCCACATTGTTTTCCTTGCTAATTTCTATGTAAGTAACTTTATGGTACTTATTTTCCTTCTTCTCCTCGCCTGATGTTTTATCCTTTATGGTAATTTCTTCCTTTAGATACCCTCGTTTTTCTTCCCTCTTAAACTTACCATCATTAGTATTAAACTTAATTACTGTCCCTCTTAATACAGCTTTTGGAGCCAACATTTGGCCGACCTGAACATTTGCCCCTATACTCGATGTTTGCCTTTGCTGAGAAATATACTGTTCAGTGTTCCCTGCATCTACAACTTTGATGAAAGGATTATTCAACCCGTTTAAATCGCTAATAATCTTACTCTGCAAAATAGTACCAGCATCCTTGTTGTTGCTATTGTTTCTAAATGTTTCAATGGATATAGTTATCATCCCTTTAGCAAGTGATTCGTCGCGCAAATCTTTACTATCCTTGTAGGTACCATGAGTAGTAATAATACTATTGAAGTTTGCGTATGCTGAACGGAAAAGCCCATTGATTAGAAATTCCATACCAGCACGGTATAGGGGTTCGCTCTGAGAAACTTTCATGTGCTCATCTACTCCCTGGTAAAGTGGATCAACACGTTTTATTTCCGAAAAAATAATTTCTGATTCGCGAAACTTTTCTTCTTCCAACAGCAGTCGTGCTTCATCGAATAGTTTGGATAGGTAACGTGGCTTTACATCGTCGTAATAACCCTGAACCATAGGTGATAGCGAAATGTTAACACCCGTTGCATTTACCTTATCCATGTATGCTTTTGCTTCAATATACCGATATACTACCTCCTTATCATCGCCCGATAGGTAGGCTTTGCTCACTTCAAAACCCTTATCATCGAGCAATCGCTGGCCATTCTTTTTAAGTCCAATGGCTGCATCCACATTCTTTGGATTAGCAACCATTGATTGGTAGTACAGGTCGGCAGCCATTTCGTAAAGACCTGCCTGCTCAAATTTTAAACCCTTTTTGGCATACCGTTTCGAAACACACCCCCCCATAATGACTATACTAAGAACTAAAACAATTGATGTTAATTTTTTCATAATGGCATTCAGTTAAATATCAATGAAAACAATTCTTCAAGAGCATTCTTTATGATAATAGCAAATAGAAAACACAAAATTTTGTGTGGATAAAAATAGTAAAAAATTAAGGTGATTGGAAAAGAAGTGTTGCTAGGTTAATATTTTGGAAAATTGAAAAATGTATGCTACTCAGCTCTGTTCCACATTTCAAGTACATCTTTTTCGTTCCTTTGAAAGGCTTCCAGGGCACATTTTCGAAAATTTATTTTAACCCCCACGTATGAAATGTAAAATATGTTATCGGTAAAACCTACAACCTCCCATGCTCCAGACACGGTAAAAACCTCTTGGCAATTAACCTTCTTGCAGTAATCCAAATTAAGTTCATCGTTCACTGTTGCAAACTTATTCTCCTTAACTCTGATCGTTAGTACAATACCCCAATCGTCTTCCTTCTGTTCAATGATCTGAACCCAGAAAAGTTCACATCCTTCCCTGTAAAGAGCTTCTCTTCCTTTTAGGTTAATTCTCATTTTAAGTTTTTTTCTGATCAAAAATAGCTATTTTCATACACTGGTTTATAACACATTTTAACAAACGTTTTGTAAACTATACATTTTAAAAATCATCTAAACAAAGTTACAATCCAACTTATTAACCTAAAAACAATTCAATTTTCATGAAAAAGATTTTAATTGTCAAACTGTTACTGGTATTACAAGTATTCGTCCCAGACATATTATTTGGACTAAATACTGAGGATACAAGGATGATGGCCCAACCAGCCATCAGTGATAATCAAATTGCTTTTATTTATGGGGAGGACCTTTGGATTTCCAATATCGATGGAACAAACCCTCGTCGCCTAACTGTGGATAGGGGCGTTGAATCGAACCCTGTTTTTTCACCCGATGGAAGGTTAGTAGCTTTTAGCGCCGAGTACGATGGGAATACTGATGTTTTTATTCTTCCCGTAGAAGGTGGAATTCCAAAACGTTTAACCTGGCATCCTGGAGCCGATTACGTGAGAGGATTTACTCCCGATGGACAAAATGTTCTCTTCATTTCTCAGCGTTCAATCCACACAGGCAGGTACTACCAACTTTTCACCGTTCCGGTGAATGGTGGTTTCCCTCGGCAACTTGAAATTCCCAATGCTTATCATGCTGCCTACTCGCCCAATGGCGATTTCATTGCCTATACGCCTATTGCCGATCAGTTTAACCAATGGAAAAACTACAGGGGAGGAACCATTTCTACCATCTGGGTATTCTCTACAAAAGATCATTCAGTAATTCCAATTCCAAAACCCAAAGGTGGTTGCAACGATACAAAACCACTTTGGATTGGTGATATGATCTACTTCCTCTCCGACCGAAATGGCGAATTCAACCTTTTTAGCTTCAACAAAACAACCTTAGAGGTTTTTCAACTTACAAACTACAACGATTTTCCAGTAATCAACATATCGACCAACGGGAAGGAAATTATTTTGGAACAGGCAGGGTATTTTCATGTCTATCGCGAAGGGATAAAGTGGCCTAAAAAGCTATCTGTAGGCATTGCCACCGATCTTCAAGAATTGCGTTCTCGCTTTGTGAGCGGTGGTAACTATATTCGTAGCGCCGATATTTCTCCCACGGGTGCAAGGGCTGTATTTGGGTACAGGGGCGAAATAATAACCATTCCCGCAGAGAAGGGTGATCCCAGAAATATTACACAAACCACAGGTAACCACGAAAAATATCCTGCCTGGTCGCCCGATGGAAAATCCATAGCCTATTTCACTGATGAATCGGGCGAATATCAGCTGGCAATAAAATCGCAGGATGGCAAGGGCGAAACAAAAACATTCCAGCTGAATGGAGCAGGTTTCTACGCATACCCCCGTTGGTCGCCCGATAGCAAGAAAATTGCTTTTGTTGATAACAGTCGAAGTTTATACACTCTTGATCTGTCCTCGGGAAATATCAAAAAGATCTCTTCTGATGAGCTTTACACACCCGGACAATTTCGAAACATCTTTGGATCATGGTCGCACGACTCCAAGTGGATTTCATACAACAAGGTTCTTGAAACAAATTTCAAGCAGGTATTACTCTACTCAATCGATCAGGATAAGTCATTCCCCATTACAGATGGATTAAGCGATGCATCGGATCCTGTTTTTGATCCTTCTGGTAAATACCTATACTTCTTTGCATCCACCGATGCTGGCCCTGTAGTAAACTGGTTCGATATGTCCAATGCCGATATGCGAATGAGCCGATCAATATACATGGTTACCCTTCAGAAAGAAACAATTTCACCATTTGCCAAAGAAAGCGATGAGGAAGAAGCAAAAAAGGATGAAGAACCGGCAAAAGAAGCCGATAAAGTTAAAAAGGGTGATAAGAAAGAGTCCGAAGAGAAGAAAACCGAATCGCTAAAAATTGACTTCGATGGCATTGAGAACCGTATAGTTGACTTTCCCATAAAGGCTGGCAATTACCATAGCCTGGGCATGGCCAAGGAGGGTGAACTTCTCTATATAGAACGCCCATACGACTATCGTTCTTCTGGAACCATGCGTAAGTACGATATTAAGAAGCGAAAGGATTCCGATGTTGTGGAGATGGATGGATATATCCTTTCGGCTGATGGAAAGAAGATGTTGTTCGTTAAGGGTAACGTCTGGACCATTTCCAATGCGGGAGAAAAACCCGAATCAGGAAAAGGCACCCTGAACGTTGGAGATATCAACATTAAAATTGATCCCGTTGCCGAGTGGGCTCAAATTTTTGATGAGGTTTGGCGTATAAATCGTGACTATTTTTATGATCCCGGAATGCATGGTGCCGACTGGAAGGCCATGAAGGCAAAGTACGAAGTATTCCTTCCCCACTTATCTTGCCGAAGTGATTTGAATCGACTGATTCAATGGATGTGCAGCGAACTATCTGTGGGTCATAGCTACTCTGGAGGAGGTGATAGGCTTAACAAGCCCGATAGGGTTAGCGGGGGTTTGCTCGGTGCAGATTACACCATTTCAAACAATAGGTATAGGTTTAGCAAGATCTATGGTGGCCTCAATTGGACTCCTGATCTTAGATCTCCCTTAACCGAACCGGGAGTAAATGCTAATGAAGGAGATTATCTGCTTGCAGTGAATGGTAACGATGTTAAGGCAAACCAAAATCTTTTCAGCTTCTTTGAGAATACCGCTGGGAAAATTGTTGAACTAACCATAAGCCCAAGCCCGGACTATGCTGTCTCAAGAGTAGTAAAAGTAGTCCCTGTTAGCAACGAGTATGCTCTTCGAAACCGCGATTGGGTTGAAGGAAATCTGAAAAGGGTTACCGAAGCAACAAATGGTCAAGTAGCTTACGTATATGTACCCAATACCTCTGGTCTGGGTCATCAATACTTCAAGCGTTACTTCTTCCCTCAGGCTAACCGCAAGGCAATTATAGTAGATGAACGTTACAATGGAGGAGGATCCCTGGCGGACTACTACATTGACATTCTGATGCGCCCTTACCAATCGCATTGGAATTTCAGGTATGGTAAGGACTTGAAATCACCCAGCGCATCGATTCAAGGGCCTAAGGTGATGATCATTGACGAGAATGCAGGGTCAGGAGGCGATATGCTACCATACATGTTCCGCAAATTTGGTGTGGGCACCATGGTGGGCAAACGCACCTGGGGTGGACTTGTTGGAGTACTAGGATTCCCCGAGTTGATGGATGGAGGTTATGTTACCGCTCCCAACGTTGCCATTTGGACAAGGGATGGCTTTATCGTTGAGAATGTTGGCGTTGAACCTGACATTGAGGTAGAGCAGTGGCCTGAAGAAGTAATCAAAGGCAGAGATCCTCAATTGGAAAAAGCTATTGAGATTGCCCTAAAGGAACTTGAGAAAAATCCTCAGGTTGAACCCCAAAGGCCTCCTTACCCTGTCAGGGTTAGAAAATAAAATCTCTTTTACCTTTTTCTTAACCCACTTTATTCGCTTGGATTTTTAAAAAAATTTTTCTAATATTGAATCCTCCTCAGATAATATCTGAAGAGGATTCTTTTATATTTTCAACTATTGCAAAAAATCATTTCTTATGGATAGTTTAAAGGATATTCTGAAATCTATTGGAAATTTTTTGAATTACTCAATATATAACCATGGTACATCGCAGCTAACCATTGGTACCCTGCTATACCTAATAATCGGCATTTGGCTTGTTTTTTTCCTTTCTAAACTTATTCGAAGGTTGCTAATTGACAGAATATTAGAAAAGAAAGGAACCGATAAGGGTGTATCACATGCTATAGGAACAATATTTCGTTACGTTTTTGTCGTAATCGGGTTGATCATTGTCTTTCAGGCAACGGGCATCGATCTGAGCGCAATAACGGTACTTATTGGTGCCTTGGGTGTGGGTATTGGATTTGGCCTTCAGAACATCACCAACAACTTTATCAGTGGTATCATAATACTTTTCGAAAGACCTATAAAAGTAGGCGATAGAGTGGAACTACCAGAATTGGACAACCTTACAGGTGATGTGATTAATATTTCGGCCCGAAGTACAACCATAATTACCAACGATAACATTGCCATTCTTGTTCCCAACTCCAAATTTATCTCCGATACAGTCATAAACTGGAGCTACAACGATGCTAATGTTCGATTCAACATTCCTGTTGGAGTAGCATACAAGGAAGACCCCGAAGTAATCCGAAAGATTCTTGTTGATGTTGCAAAAAGTCACCCAGGTGTGCTTAAAGATCCTGCTCCAGATGTGCTTTTCGATGAGTACGCCGATAGCAGCCTCAACTTTCTGCTAAGAATCTACACAAACGAATACAGCCGCAAACCCAGAGTGCTAAAAAGCGAACTATACTACAAAATTTTTGAGAAGTTCAAGGAAAAGGGCATTGAGATTCCCTTCCCTCAGCAAGATGTGTATGTTAAAGAGTTTAAGGGACAAAGTTAAAGGTTAAAGGTTAAAGGATATAATACAAAAGATAAAAAGTTTTGCTTACGAAACTTTTTTACCTGAACTAAAGGAAAGCAACACAGTGGCTTATAAACCAATCAATTACAATAACCCCAACCTCAACTTTTGAACTAAAGCTTTAAAACAGTAACTCAAAAAATCACCTTCCAACCAATCTTAAGCCAACAATACCCGCAACAATCATGAGTATAAACAAGATTTTTAGTACATCTTTCGATTCGGAAAAGAGAATAATGCCCAGTATGGCTGTGCCAACTGCACCTATACCTGTCCAAACTGCATATGCCGATCCAACGGGTAATGTTTTAAGCGAGATAGACAAAAGCCAAATGCTTATTGCCATACAAACAGCCGTGAAAACCGAAGGCCAAAACTTAGTAAAACCATTTGAGTACTTGAGACCAATGGCCCAACTAGTTTCAAAAAGACCAGCAATAAATAGAATTATCCAGGCAATATTTGATTTCATGCTACTTTTATAATCTTTCGTATTAACCCCGCAAATAAATTAACCCCAGGCACTTTTTGCATGTACTCCCGGTAATCATTACCAAATTTTTTAATCATTAAATCATCCTCACGCTTAGCGCTTAAATAGGTAAGGTATATTCCTGGAATACCTAGAACAACAAAAATCCAATGAGGATATAGGAAAGGTGTAGTAAAAAAAATTGAAAGAATACCTCCAGTATACTGAACATGCCGAACAATTGAATAAAGGCCGCTTGTTACCATCCTATTAGTGTGAACGTACGATTTTCCTTTTCTCACATCGCCTTTACGTTTGAAGTAGATTAAAGGATAAATCACGAAAATCATCCCAACAATCCATACAAAAATACCAATGAAAGTCAATACATCATTTCCCTGAGGTTCAACTATATTCAATAGTACAAGGGGATTTAAGGGAAAGCATACTATCATCAGTATGTAAACTATGATATCCTGATAATGAATTGAGTAATCTTTTGCCATTCAAATTACTTTTATCGATACTCTCCTTGTGCCTAATTAGTACCAGTGTATTTTACATTAAAACCCTTACGAATGATTCCGTTTTTCATATGGTACTTTGGATAGCCAAGAATCATTGAAGCCAAGGCTTCATGGGCTTCTGGAATTTCGAAGGCTGCCCGCACCCCCTTATCCTTATTAACGACAGGTGGAACCAACCCAATGGCTGTTGCGCCTAATCCCAGTGATTGAGCAGCAAGCAAAGCGTAAGTCAAACGGATATGTGCATCTTCAATAGCCTCGGGGGTTCCTTTGGGCGCATGGAAAATAATAAGCGCAGGGGCATTACGGGTTATATTATCCTTTCCTCCATCAATATTGTAATGACCTATCTTAATCAGGGGCAGCAAATGCTCATTAAGCGTGTTAAAAGCGCTAAGTCCAGCGCTTCGCCTCATCTTGTGGCGGATAATGGGGTTCTTTAGCCACTTCTCGATATTTCTGTAGAACTCGGACATTAAAGGCAGTGCCTTTTCGATGATTCCCCGGTCGTTGATTACTGTGACGCTTATTCCATTGGCATCCATGCCATAAGGCGCAAGGGCTATGGCATCTATTATGTTATCGATTAGTAGTTTTGGAATCGGGTTTGGGCTAAAATTACGAACCGACCTACGATGCGAAAGGAATACATAAAATTTTTCGAAGTCAACCTGATTCTCTGATAGTTTGAAAATGTCTTTTTCGTAAGTAATGCCCGGAATACTTATGGAATGCGTATTGCAAATAGCCATACACTGCCCGCATTTTACGCAAAGGTGAACTTTCTGCTGATCGAAGGAAGTGGGGCTTCCGTTAGATGGAATAATTATTTTTGCTGGACAAACCTCTGAACAAAGGTTGCAGCTCTTGCAGGTTTCTTGATTAATGGAGTTCATGGTTACTAGTATTATAATATTTGCGTAAAAGATTCCTAGATAATCTAAAGTTTTGTTTCCCAAGAACTATTAAGAGCAAATCTAATAAAACTGTTGAAAACTTAATGTTGAAGTAAGTGCTTTTTTTAAGTTGCAAAATTTACTCCTATCAATTAAAGGATTTATTCGCCATATCATTGACATTGCAATTCTAAAGAAGTACCTTACAGCATTATTTTAGCTAGCACACAAATAGGTGTTTTTCCAAAAACTTAAAAAACATATAATGAAAAGAACCTTTGCCTTACTTTTTGTTTTTCTTCTTTTTGGCAAATACAATGTACTTGCTCAAGACACCATTTTCAAAAGCGATCCTCGGGCAACAATAACAATTCAAAAAAACAAAATAAATGCGGAGGATACCCTGACCACTGCGAAGACGTTATGCTTTCCCTTGAAAAAATATGGAATATGCATTGGGAATTCCCGTGAGTTTAACGGAATTCGAATCAATCTTGCTGATAAGAATGTAAAAAGAATCAATGGACTTAATGTTACTTTTTGGCTTAAGCCTCTTGCGAATCAAAATGCTATTGTTAACGGTATTAGCGTTGGTGTATTCCCCACAGCAGGTAGTATGCAGCTTATAAATATTGGACTGCTTGCCATTGGCGCTTCACATAATTTAAATGGGCTAACAGCAGGAGGATTTATAATTGGATCTGGTGGTAACATAAGTGGGTTAAGTATAAGCGGCCTTGTTACGATGGCCGATGGTGCTAATTCGGCCGTTTCGGGCATTGCAGTATCAGGAATTGGCATTGGTGCTCGAAAGGCTATTAATGGTATTGCTATTGCTGGTTTTGCAATAGGCACCGATGGAGAAATAAATGGCGTTGCCTCAAGTTTGACTTACATAAAATGTGAAAATACATTTAAGGGCGTTGCTTCAACTTTCGGATATTTCGAAACAAATACTATGTTAGGTGTCGCCATTGCAGGCTTTACAGACACAAAAAAAACTAAAGGGGTATCCTTCGCATTGTACAACAGAACATTGGAACTACATGGCTTTCAGTTCGGTTTACTGAATTATGCAGGGAACAACCCAAAGTTTTTTAGGTTGTTACCCTTTGTAAATTTTAATTTAAGCAAAGATAAAAATGAAAATTCCTCGCAATAAAAAACAGCAACCTAACAATTAGAGTAAAAATAATCTAAAAACTATACCCCAGGCTAATTCCTGCCCATGGAGTAGCCCAAAATCTAGTTTTTTCAGCTATGGGTATTGATACCCAAGGTGTAAATCCAATACGGAAGATCAAACCTTTCTTTTGTTGATATCTGTATCCAATATTTCCGAAGAACATAATGCTTCCGAACCCTTTATATGTACTTATTAAAGTACCCGTTCCGCCACCCACTTCAATCCTATGCCTACTTCCACATAGGTAATATGCCATAACATAAGGTACAAGTAATGATTGTCTATGCTCTTCATTGTCAAACCAATAGGAATTACCAATGCTAAATGCAAAATTTTCCCTCTTTCTGAAATCTACATTTATTGACAATGTAAATCTTCCTCCCAGTTCAAAATTAATTGATGTTAATGGCAGCCAATCCGATTTTGTAGCTTGATCCTTAATCGTATCACTTTTAATCTCTACAGCTGAAAACTCTGCAACAAACTCATGGTCGATCCCAACTGCCTGCAAATTAAGCGACAATAGAAGTATTAGGTTGAGGATTAGTATAAAAATATTATTTTTCATAACCTTTCCCTCCATTTTTTTAGGTTTGAAAATGAGCTTGAGATGTTGATTATTAGTTTTAAGTAAAGTTATTGTAAAAAAAAATCTAAGTCAAGGGATTATCAGGAATTTTGGTGTATTAAGTTTCCCCAAATTTCTTAACTTTGCAAGCTGTTTTTTAATCGATTAACAATTTCATTCGTATGGAAATTCCCGCAAAGTATAATCCTGCTCAGGTGGAGGATAAATGGTATAAGTACTGGATGGATAACAAGTTCTTCCACTCTGTGCCCGATGAACGTGAGCCCTACTGCATTGTAATTCCACCGCCTAATGTAACGGGCGTGTTGCACATGGGGCACATGCTCAACAATACCATTCAGGACGTACTTATTCGACGTGCCCGTATGATGGGCAAAAATACTTGCTGGGTACCAGGAACCGATCATGCTTCCATAGCCACTGAGGCAAAGGTTGTTGCAAAGTTGAAGGCTGAAGGAATTGACAAGAACAAGCTTACCCGAGAGGAGTTCCTTGCTCACGCTTGGGAGTGGAAGGAGAAACATGGAGGGATAATCCTAGAGCAACTTAAGAAGATGGGTGCAGCATGTGATTGGGAGAGAACTGCTTTTACCATGGATGAAAAACTGTCGGCAAGCGTTATTCATGTTTTTGTTGATCTTTACAACAAAGGTAAAATCTATCGTGGTGTACGAATGGTAAACTGGGATCCTCAGGCAAAAACTGCCGTTTCTGACGAAGAGGTAATCTACCGTGAGGTTAAAAGCAAGTTATACTACCTTAATTACCAGATTGATGGGGAGGAAAACCATGTAACCATTGCTACCACCCGTCCCGAAACTATACTGGGTGATACTGCCGTTTGCGTCAATCCAAACGATCCTCGCTATTCTAACCTAAAAGGGAAAAGGGTTTTTGTTCCACTGATCAATCGTAGCGTTCCCATTATCTACGATGAATATGTCGATATGGAATTTGGAACTGGTGCCCTCAAGATAACCCCAGCCCATGATATCAACGACTACATGCTGGGCGATAAGCATAACCTGGAGACCGTTGATATCTTTAACGATGATGGAACAATGAGCCCTGCTGCGCATTTGTACATTGGCATGGATAGATTTGAGGTTAGAAAGGTTATTGTGAAAGATTTAGAAACAGCCGGACACATTGCTAAAATAGAGGATTACACCAACAAGGTTGGTTACAGCGAACGCACCGATGCGGTGATCGAACCAAAGTTGTCGATGCAGTGGTTCCTGCAAATGAAAGATATCTCACAACCCGCCCTTGATGCGGTGATCAACGGTGACATTAAGATACATCCTCCTAAGTATGTTAACACTTACCGCCACTGGATGGAGAACGTGAAGGACTGGTGCCTCTCTCGTCAGCTCTGGTGGGGACACCGAATTCCTGCGTGGTACTTACCTGAAGGTGGATACGTTGTTGCTGAATCAGAGGTTGAAGCATTAGAAATTGCCAAGAAAAAAACTGGTAATCAAAACCTTACCTTAAGCGATTTGCAACAAGACGAGGATGTACTAGACACTTGGTTTAGCTCATGGCTATGGCCAATCTCGGTTTTCGATGGTATAAAAAAACCCAACAACGAGGACATTAAATACTACTACCCTACCGAAGAGCTGGTTACAGCTCCCGAAATTCTTTTCTTCTGGGTCGCCCGTATGATCATAGCAGGTTACGAATACCTTGGAAAAAAACCATTTAAAAACGTTTACCTTACAGGTATTGTACGCGATGGGCAACGCCGTAAGATGAGTAAACAGCTGGGCAATAGTCCAGATCCACTTGATCTGATGGCAAAGTATGGTGCCGATGGCATGCGCGTTGGAATGCTCCTGTGCTCACCCGCAGGAAATGATTTGCTATTCGATGAGAGTCTGCCCGAACAGGGGCGCAATTTCTGTAATAAGATATGGAATGCATTCCGTTTGGTTAAGGGATGGAACGTTGACGAAACTTTAGAGCAACCAATCGCATCAAAAGCTTCCATAGAATGGTTTGAAAACATGCTAAATAAAGCGACTGCTCAGATTAATAGCGATTTTGTAAAATATCGCCTTTCTGAAGCGTTGATGAATGTTTACAAGCTGTTTTGGGACGAGTTCTCTTCCTGGTTTTTGGAAATGGTTAAACCCAACTACCAGAAGCCTATAGATGCAAAGACCTACCAATCAGTTCTTTCGATATTCGAAAACCTACTTATTCTTCTTCATCCCTTTATGCCATTTATAACGGAAGAACTATGGCAACTTCTAAAAGAGCGCAGCAAGGGTGATAGCATAATGAATTGCTCTTTACCCCAAACTAAACACTACGATAAAAAGCTGCTTGAACAATTTGAAACTGCTAAGGAGATCATTGCCAGCATCAGAACCATTCGTCAAGAAAAAAATATTCCCAATAAGAATAGCATTTCCCTTTTCGTTAAGGCTGATAGAAAAATAGAACATGGAATAGAAAGTATTATATCCAAGTTGGCAGGACTTGAAAAATTGGAGTATGTAGATGACAAAATTGATGGAGCAAATACCTTTATGGTAAAAACATCGGAGTTTTTTGTTCCACTGCAGGGCTTAATCAATGTTGAAGAGGAGATCAGTAGGTTGAATACTGAACTCAATTACTATAAGGGTTTTCTTGCCAGTGTTATGAAAAAACTTAGCAACGAGAAATTTGTTAATGGAGCCCCTGCTCAGGTAATTGAAAACGAGCGTCGTAAGCAGATTGATGCTGAAATAAAAATTAATGCGCTACAAGATAGATTGAAATCTTTATCAACGAATTAATAAAACTTCTAATCAATTTATTTTGAAAGGTTCCTTAAAATGGAACCTTTTTTTATTTAAAAAAACAGACATAATCATCTTGATAATAAATAAAATAATGTATATTGTTCAGAATATTATACAGTTGTACAGTCTTATTGGTGAAATAATTATGTACCTTTATTTGTATAATTATTTTCAGAGTTACTACTAGTAGTTTTTTGATTCGCATTTTAGTTAAGATTTATGGAACTTAATATCATAATGCTAATCCTGCTTATTTCCTCTATACTGTCGTTCATATTAGCAGTTTTTGTCTGGAGGAGAAGGTACTACATTGGAACTCCTTCTCTCGGCGGCCTACTCATCGCTGTTTCTCTATGGACCTTTGCTTCAGCCTTAGAAATAGCTGCTCCTACTTTTGAATTAAAAAAAATATTCAACAGTATATGCTATTTTTCAATAATTCAGGTGCCAGTATGGTTTTTCCTCTTTGCCATAGAGTACACAGGTACTTTTAGGATAACTTATCGTCGTTTGAGGTTATATGTTTGGTTTATACCATTCATTTCGTTTTTGATGCTTATAAGCAATGGATACCATTCGCTGTTCTTTTCGAGCACTACATACATTGAAACAGAGCAATACTCAAGCTTAATTGTGGAATATGGGCTTTGGTGGTGGGTGCATACCAGCTACTCTTACTTTTTAATCCTTTCATCCATAATCATGTTCATCCAAATGCTTATGGGTAGCCTTAAGCAACAACGTGACCAAATTTGGATAATACTCTTAAGTTCATTGATTCCCATTTTTTTCAACATTACCCATATAGTGGGGATCAAACCGTTCCCTTACACCGACCTGACTCCTGTTGCATTTACTATAAGTGGCATTCTTTTCTTCTGGGGGATCTATTCAAAAAATCTTTTTAGCGTTATGCCTTTAGCGCTTGATACACTTTTTTCAAATTTACCCGATGGCATTATTGTACTAGATAATAACAATAGCATAGTTGACCTTAATGAATCAGCAAAAGCAATGCTCAGTGTTGATGAAAAATATGCTAATGGCAAAATCTCAATTGAAACAATTTTTCCTCCTTTTCAAACAATATTCGATAAAAACCAAAAACTTCCCATAGAAATTGAATTCAATGGAAAAGTTATTGAATTTTCTCATTCTTCAATGTTCAATCATTATGGGCAAAATGTTGGCGTTTTGCTTATATTTAGGGATATTGGAGATAAAAAGTCGACAGAAACTGAGCTTAAGGCAACCCGTGATCGATTCGAATTGGCAATTATTGCAGCAGGGCTTGATCCCTGGGAAAATAATTTGCTGACTGGAACCATGGTTGGCGGAGAGAAAATATTTCATGATTTGGGCTATGATCAGGATGATATCCCATTAAATCTGGATGAACTTTTTAAACTAATTCATCCAGATGATATTAAAACAGTAAAGCAAAATATCAATAATCACATAGTAGGCAGAACAAACTTATACACTACTGATTTTAGGTTAAAAGACAAAGAGGGAAATTTCCATTGGTTTGCCAATTATGGAAGAATAGTTGAAAGGGATGAAAAAGGAAATCCGATTAGATTCATTGGACTAACCCTAAATATTAACGACAGGAAAAAGATTGAAGAGAAAATAAGAAAGCAAAACGAAGATCTACAAAAGGCGAATGCCGAAAAGGATAAGTTTTTCTCAATTATTGCTCACGATTTAAAAGGTCCTTTTCAGGGATTCATAGGGCTTACTGAAATAATGACCCAAAGGATTATTGAAATGTCAAGGGAAGACATTCAGGAAATATCTAAAACTCTCCTTTTTACTGCAAAAAATCTTTATGAACTTTTAGAAAATCTTCTTAATTGGGCATTGGTAAAGCGAGGAAACAAACTTTTCAATGTAGAAAAAATTAGGTTAAAAGCCGCTGCCGAATCGGTTATTGAAATGGTTAAACACCAAGCATCTCAAAAAGACCATAAAATAAGTAATGATATTGATAGTAATATAGATGTACTCGCCGATAGAGAAGCAATAAAGACAATTTTTAGAAACTTGATATCCAATGCCATAAAATTTACCCCAAAAGGTGGATTTATAAAATTATCATCAGAAAGTACTACCTATGGTTTTATTATGGTTTCTATTAAGGATACAGGTATTGGCATGTCCAATGAATTGATTAACAATCTTTTTAAAATCAACCAAAAAGTTTCCCGGCTCGGAACAGATCAAGAATCTAGTACCGGATTAGGGTTAATACTCTGTAAAGAGTTCATTGAAAAGCATGGTGGAAAAATTTGGGTAAAGAGCGACCCAGATAAGGGCAGTACTTTTTCTTTTACTCTGCCTTGTGCTGATTAGTGAATAATTTCTCTACTTAATTAAAAAAATATTCATAAAAATGGCCAGAATCTATATTGATGAATATCACTGCATCAAACAAAAAATTTGAATTATCTTTAAAAATTTCTTATCAACTCAAAGACCATGATCTTAAAGGATAAAGTGGAAATTAAGAGCCAATTTAACAAAACACCCATTTTGCTGATTATTCAGAATGTTAATAATAGAAAAATCGTTTTTTCCAACCAGGATATTGAAACTTTCCTAGAGTTTTCTTCTTCAAATAAAAGACAATCAAGCGATTGGATAGATTACATTCACCCAGATGATCAGCAAATCATAAGGCAACTTGAAAAAGAACTATTTGCTCCCAAGGGTAAAATTACCTCTTTCTCTCAAGAAGTGAGAATGAAGGGATATGGGGGTAATTGGCTTTGGTACTCTTTGACTGAAAGCATTTTTGACTTTGACAACAAAGGAAAAATTTCCAATGTCATTATTACACTTACAAAAAATAAAGAAATTGATAATATTGAATTATCTCTGAGCGAAAGCGAACAACGTTTTAAAGCCCTGGCCGAGGCTTCTTTTGGAGGAATTGGTATTCACGACAAAGGTGTTATTATTGAGGCTAACCAAGAACTTTCAAGAATGACAGGCTTTCAGCACGATGAACTAATCGGCATGGATGGTTTACTGCTAATTGCCCCAGACGCCAGAGAAATTGTTTTAAAGAACATCCTCTCGGGGTACGAAAACCCATATGAGGCCATAGGGATAAGAAAGGATGGCTCAATATACCCTCTTGAAATTCAGGGAAAACAAATTCCCTATAAGGGAAAAACTGTTAGGGTAACAGAATTCAGGAATATAGAGCAGCGTAAGCAGTTTGAGAAAGAACTCCTTGATAGTCAAAATAAGTATCGAGATATTATTGAGTTTGCTGTTGATGGATTTCTCATTGGTGATGAAAAAGGAAATATAACATTGACAAATCAACGACTTCTTGAAATTTCAGGAAGGTCCTGGGAAGAAATCAAAGGGAAACATATAAGCACTTTTTTTCCATCCGAAGTGTTAGAAGAAAATCCTTTACGTTTCGATCTACTTGAGGAAGGAAAAACTATTGTAAACGAAAGAAGGGTTAACAAACCTGATGGCACAGAAGTTTTTATTGAAATGCACTCCAAAAGGATGCCCGATGGTACTTATCAGGCAATTGTTAGAGACATTACAGATAGAAAGCTATCAGAAAAGAATTTAAGAGAGAACGAGAAAAAATTCAAAGCCATTTTCAACCACGCCAACGATGCTATATTCATCATGGATAGCGGGGTTTTTCTCGACTGTAATATCCAGACAGAGATAATGTTTGGGTGTAAGAAAGATCAAATCGTTGGGCACTCCCCGGCAGAGTTTTCTCCAGAATATCAACCCGATGGTAGATTATCAGCTGAAAAAGCAAGAGAAAAAATTTTTGCAGCCCTTGCAGGAATACCCCAGTCATTCGAGTGGACTCATACTAAGCTAGATGGCACACCATTCTTTGCTGAGGTTAGTCTTAATAAAGTAGCATTAAATGAAGTATCTGTAATACAAGCAATTGTTCGAAATATAAGCGATAGAAAAAAAGCAGAAGAGTCGTTAAAACAAAGTGAAAACCTATATCGATCCATTATTGAGAACATCACTGATGTATATTATCGTATTGATAATCATGAACGTGTAACTATGTTTAGCGATGCAGGTGCTAGTTTGTTAGGTTACAAATCAACCGATGAAATTATTGGGCTTACCATAAAAGATGTTTGGAATAATACAGAGGGAAAGGAAAAATTCTTTTCCCTATTGAAAAGAAATGGGCGGGTTAAGGAGTTTACAACCACCGTAAAACGACTAGATGAGAAAATTATACACGTTGCTGTTTCGGCATCATACTTTAAGGATAGCGCAGGCAATATTCTAGGCATTGAGGGATTAATCCGTGACATAACATATCGAAAGAAAGCCGAAGAGGAGTTGATGAAGAGTAACCGCGTTTTCAAACATTCCATCGACATGCTTTGTATTGCTGGCTTCGATGGATATTTCAAAACTCTTAATCCTGCCTGGTCAAGAACCCTTGGGTGGAGCAACGAAGAACTACTTGCAAAACCTTTTATAGAATTCGTTTACCCCGATGATAGGGAAAGAACAACAAATGCAAGATTATCGCTTGTGGATGGCAAAGAAACTTATCAATTCGAAAACCGATATATTTGCAAGGATGGTTCAATACGATGGCTATCATGGAATTCCTACCCATATTCCGAAGAAAAAGTTATTTATGCTGTAGCACGTGATGTTACTGAACGCAAACTGGTTGAGATGGAACTTTCTACCGAGCAGTTCTTTTCACGTACGCTAATGGAGAAGGTTACCGACCAAATCTACTTTAAGGATTTAAACAGCAAATTCATTAGGGTTAGCAACAACGTTGCCTCGCGATTTGGATTGTCTAATCCGAATGATATCATTGGAAAAAGCGATTTTGATTTCTTCACCAATAAGCATGCTCAATTAGCCTTTGAAATTGAGCAGAAGATTATTGAGACAGGCAAACCTGTCATAGACTTTGAAGAAATGGAAACCTGGACCGATGGAAGAATCACTTGGGTATCCACTACCAAAATGCCTTTATACGACAAAGAGGGTAAAATCATTGGAACTTTTGGAATATCAAGAGACATTACAGATAGGAAACGTGCCGAAGAAGCCTTAAAGATCAGCGAAGAAAGACTCAGAATGGTAAATGATGCCACCAATGATGCCATATGGGACATAGATGCCACTTCAAATAAAATCTTTTTCAGCGACCGCTTTTATACCATGTTTGGATACGAACCGGGAGAATTTGAGGCAAATATTGAAAATTGGAGAGAACTTCTACATCCCAATGATATCAACTGGGCTGAGATCCTTGTCCGAAAATCATTCAGCGAAGGATTTAACGAATTTGATGTTGAGGTAAGGCATAAAACCAAAAATAATGAGTATAAGTGGATACACAACAGGGGAAAAATTGTTAATAAAGATAAGCAAGGAAACCCTGTTCGTGTTGTGGGAACATTAACCGATATTACTGAGCGAAAGAAAGCAGAGGAAGCCTTATTAGAATCGAAAGGATTATTACTTTCTATTCTCAACACTATACCCGTTAGGGTATTCTGGAAGGATATAAACCTAAACTTTTTGGGTTGCAATAAATCTTTTGCAAGAGATGCTGGGCTCAATGATCCAAAAGAATTGATTGGAAAGAATGATTATCAGATGGGTTGGCGTGATCAAGCAGAATTGTACCGTGCCGATGATATGGCTGTAATAAAATCTGGTACTCCTAAAATTGGGTACGAAGAACCCCAAACAACACCAAATGGAGATATCATATGGCTTAGAACCAGTAAAATACCATTAAGGTCTGCCGATGGTAAAATACAAGGGGTTCTCGGAACCTATGAGGACATTACCGAAAGTAAAAAGGCAAAGGATGAACTAATAGATATCTATACTTACAACAAAGCGTTACTATCGGCAATACCTGACTTAATGTTCATTTTCAATAAGGAAGGAGTATTTCAGGATTACTACGCTCCTAATACTGAATCCCTTTTATTAACCCCTGAGGAGTTTATTGGGAAAAATATTAAAAATATACTCACTGAATCCATTGCTACAAAGACATTAGAACATCTTACGAAGCTTTTTAAAACTGGAAATAATCAATTTTACGAATATCAGCTGAAGCTTAATGATGAAATACATATATACGAAGCTCGAATGGTAAAGATTGATGATGAGAGGGCAATCTCAATCATCAGGGATATAACAAATCGACGAAACGCAGAGGAAGCCACCCTACTTGAACGGACCTACTTTGAACAGCTATTCGAGAGTTCTCCCGAAGGTATAGTAATTCTTGACTCAAATGATTGTGTTTTACGCTCCAACGAGGAATTCTCGCGAATGTTTGGCTATTCAGCACAGGAAGTTCAAGGAAAACCTATCAACTCATTAATTGTCCCCGGTAATCTTCAACAGGAAGGCTCTCTGCTTACCCATACAGTTACAAATGGAAAACTTGTTATGCATGAAACCCAAAGAAAAAGGAAAGATGGTTCATTAATCCATGTCTCCATTCTGGGTAAACCAATACATTTTAAGGGTGGTCAGATTGCAGTTTACGGCATTTACAGGGATATAAGCGATAGGAAAAGGGTTGAGGAAGAATTGATGATTAAAAATCAAGAAATTGAGGCACAAAACGTTGAATATCGTTTTATCAATGAAGAGCTTTTCATGGCTAAGCAAAAAGCCGAGGAGAGCGATAGGCTGAAATCGGCATTTCTTGCAAACATGAGCCATGAGATCCGCACACCAATGAATGGCATTCTAGGCTTTACCCAGCTATTAAATAACCCTAAAGTACCTGAGGTTGATATACCGCAATACGTTAAAGTAATAGAAGGATGTGGGAATCAACTGCTAACCATTATCGATGATTTGATTGACATCTCAAAAATTGAGGCAAACCAAATCACAATCAACGAAGTTGATGTAAACATCAACAACATACTTCATGAGCATTTCTTGCTCTATGGACAGAAAGCCAAAGAAGCAAATATTGAGTTCTACTACTCTTGCGGATTACCAGATTCTAATTGCCAAGTTGCAACCGATGGTAATCGTATTAAACAGATATTAACTAATCTGATAGGCAACGCATTTAAGTTCACAAAGGAAGGATATATCAAATTTGGCTATATTCAGAATGATGATAAACTTGAGTTCTTTATTGAGGATACAGGAATAGGAATAGCTGATGAACACAAAGAAGTCATATTCGATCGTTTTAGACAGGTTGAGACTAATCTTTCAAGCCAAGCAGGAGGAACTGGTCTTGGACTTGCTATATCTAAGGCATACATAAATAAAATGGGAGGAGAAATTTGGGTTGAGTCACTGCCAGGAAAGGGTTCAACATTTTATTTCACAATACCATACAATCCTTTGAAATCGAGATTACAGCAAAATGATGATAAAGGACTATCATTCACAGTAAAGATTGAACCCGGAAAGGTTGTTCTTGTGGCTGAAGATGATGATGCTAATTTTTTATTTATCAAAGAGATACTAGCTGATCTTGATTTGAATATTATCAGAGCCATCAATGGTTTTGAGGCTATCGAATTGGTTAAAGGTAATCCAAAAATTGACCTGGTACTTATGGATATAAAAATGCCCGGCATGGATGGCTATGAGGCAACAAAAACTCTTAAAGAACTTAGAAGTAATCTGCCTATTATTGCCCAAACGGCATATGCATTTACAAGTGATAAGCAAAAAGCTCTTCAATCTGGATGCGATGAATATATTTCAAAGCCTATTGATAGCAAGCAGCTACTAGCGCTTATATCAAAGCATCTTATCGAAGGTAATTAAACTTCTAGTTGTTAAATTTAAATATTTATTTGAAAGCCTTTTCAGGTAAACCATCGCCCTTCAGGCTTAGTCTTGAAAAGTATTCTGGGACAGGCATTCCTATGAATGCATCGACATACATTTTAGCCAAACCTATTCCCAGCATAAAACCTTGTCCTCGAAGGCCTGTGAAAAGCCCATGCTCAGGATCAATAAACATACGTGGTTCAACATAGTAACCTGCCCACACTGCCTGGAATCCCACAGCGCTTAATTCTGGAATCCAGCTCGAAAATACTTCTGAAGAAATTTCAAGGAATTCCTGAGAGTTGATCTTCAAGTTCTTTTCTGTTTCCAATGGATCTACGGCGGGTGAAGCACAACCAATAATCTGCCCAGTTTCTGCCAGCTGCTGACCATAAACAGCCACAAAACCTTTATAATTTCTACGATCGATAAGCATGCCCAAGGGAGTTCCATTCATACCCATAAATGGCAATCGACGTGTAATAAAAGCCTGATGTTTAACTGGGTAGGTGCCAGTATTAATGCCAAGTTGGCGGGCAAACTTATCGCCCGATGGACCCAATGCATTCACAAAGTTCTCTGCATGATATTCAACGTAGCTCTTGTCGTGATCGCGAACAAGAGCAATAAAACCCCTTCCGTTTCTGTGAACGCTGATAAGCTCGCAATCCTCCTTAACGACACCCCCCTTTTGTATTCCCAATTTACGAAGTAAATCGACAACCTTTCCTGGAGTTGCCTGCCAACAGTCTCTTGTAATAAGGGCAGCCTGATATGTTTTCAGGTTTGGATTGAAATAAGGGGATATCTCTTTCCTAAAATCTTTGGGTTCAACCATACGTGCATCACTCCACGCCCGAGAAGCATCTAGTGCTTTATGAGTAGTTTCGTCATGAGCAAAACTTATGTAGTTAATTGGGCGATAGTCAATATTGCTAATTGCCTGAAGATCCTTAAATATTTGATGATTTACTCCTGCAATCTGTGATATTTCGGGAATAGAAAAGGCAGTTCTCCCTCCAGCAATATTTCTCCAGCTTGCACCTCTACCATAATTCAACATTACAGGTTTCAACCCAGCTTCAGCCATATATCGGAAAAGGGCACTTCCTCCAATTCCTCCACCAGCAATCAAAGATTGAATTTTTTCAACCCTAGCAGGTTTTCCATTAATACCGGTGATATAAGTTTCTGGTACTTCCTTTGGGTAAAGTTCGCCCATGCTCACCTGATTACTCAATGGGCCTCGTGGTGTAGCGTCACCCACTATTTGAATACCTTTAGGTATTAAAGCGGTTTTCAAACGCTTAATGCATCGTTTACCACGACAAGCACCCATTCCCAATCGAGTTGTATGTTTTACCTCATCAGCTGATATAAAAGTCCGATCGCCTATGGTGCTAAGTATCTCATCCATGCTTACATCATCGCAGTGACAAACATAGGTTTTCTCCTCTGGCTCATAATCAATAAAACTCATTTTAACGGGTTCGGGATAATCGCTCTTAGCTATAAAACCTCGTACTCCCATCAAATTATCATTATGTATATCCTTGCTCTTAACCCTGGCAATGTTAGTTTTATTGGGCTTTCTAAGAATTTTTTCAATTACACCTTCACCAAGTTTTACCCCATTGTTATCAACTAGGTACACCTCAGCTCCCTCATCAACCTCATATTCAATGGGTAAAAAAAGCCAATCCTTCCTGAAACTGTAACCAAAAATGGCTAATCCAGGGCATTGATAAACACAATCCATGCATCCAACACATTTATCAAAATTGATTTGAGGAACAGTGCTGGTAGATGTTTTTGTAATGGCACCATGAGGGCATGCAAATTCGCATGGATTACAGGCAAAACCGTAAAGGCAGTCAATTAGCACAAAGGGCTTTTGAAGTTTACGCTCTTCGGTTGGCTTGTAAACATTTTCAATTACCCTAACCGGATGTTGCTGGCTATCGATATACTCCTTACTAACGGCAAGGTAATGATCGTAGTTAAACCGCTCACCCATTTCCTGGAGTATTTCGTAGGCTACCTGCTTACCGCGTAGAACAGCGCTTGTTCCTTCGCCAATACGAATGGCATCGCCAGCTCCATAGCAGAAACGTCCGAAAATTTCATTGCCTTTAATTAGTAATTGATCGTCTTGCACCAATCCAGTACAAATATTTATTGCATCAATCCCTTCGATTACTTGTTCTGTACCGGGTATTGGTTTAAAATTTTCGCAATCAGCAATAACAGCACCTATTATTCCTGATTTATCTTTATTAGGTATGGCTTTAACTAAAATCTTGCTAAGCATCACTGGTATTCCAAGTCTTCTTACCCTGTTTGCCTGCACAGGAAAACCTCCCTCACGGGGCATAGCTTCGATAATTGCCTTTACTTTTGCTCCAGCTTGCATCAGCTGGTAGCTGGTTAGGTAACCAATATTACCTGCTCCCACCGTAAGAACGTTTTTCCCGAGCAAAGTAAACTCTTGGTTCATCATTTTCTGAACTACTGCTGCTGTATACACACCGGGTACATCATCATTCTCGAAGGTGGGCATAAATGGCACTGCTCCTGTTGCAACCACTAAATGATCGGCCTCAACGTAGTATATCTCATCCGTTTTAATATTCTTAATGGCAATCCGTTTCCCATCAAGGATATCCCAAACGGTGCTATCAAGAAAAATACCTTCAAGGCTTTCACCAGCAAGAGTTTTTGCAATATCGAACCCTCTCATCCCGCCATACTTCTTTTCCTTCTCGAAGAAAAAGAACTGATGGGTCTGCATATTAAACTGTCCACCAATTGTAGAATTATTATCGATAACAATATTTTCAATCCCATGCTCAAGCAAAACTTCACGGGTTGCCAATCCTGCTGGACCTGCTCCAATTATTACAACTGTGGTCTTATAAACTTTAGCTGATAGTTGTTTATTTGGTTCCTTTACGGTTGGTGTGTATTCGTGAGGTATCTCACGAACTTCCTTTACTCCATCAACTGGAGTAATGCAAACGCGTTTAATCTGCCCATCAACAAGCATCTCGCAAGCACCGCATTTTCCAATACCGCATTCAAGACTGCGCTCACGATTATCTAGGCTATGGCTATGTATTGGAAATCCTGCCTGATGCAAAGCAGCTGCAATGGTAAACCCTTTTTCACCTTCAATCGTTTTCCCATTAAAAGTAAACGAAACCTTTTCTGGAGTTGGTACATCGAGAATAGGATGAGTATTGATTTTGAGCATACTACAAAGTATTAAGCATTAAAAACTTCGATTCAATTGGATGGCTTAAAGTTAAAACTAGTTGATCTTGTAATCAATGATGTTTGTCAGGAATTTTCAAATGGTTAAAGTTTGGTTCTATGAAACATCATGATAGAAATAGCAAAAAAAGTAAAAAAATATCTTAAGGGGCTAACCTCTCTATAGCCCACAATTCATTAGCCAAAGTGTACTGTATGCGATCGTGAAGACGATTTGGTCGTCCTTGCCAGAATTCATAAAGATTGGGTATTAGAGAGTATCCGCCCCAATTGGGGGGTCGCTTAATAAATCTTCCTGAAAATTCTTCCTGATAGTCGTGCTTTAGACTTTCCAAATATTTGCGATTTGGAATTACTTGGCTTTGTGGCGAAGCCCAAGCACCAATTTTACTTTTTTCGGGGCGAGTGTAAAAGTACCTATCTGATTCTTTCTCGCTCAACTTAATAATTTTACCTTCAATTCTTACCTGTCTTTCCAATTCTGGCCAAAAAAATACAATGGCTCCAAAAGGATTTTGAAGTATTTGCCTCCCCTTTTTGCTCTCGTAATTGGTGAAAAAAGAAAAGCCAAAATCACCATAATCCTTTAAAAGAACTATCCGAACCGATGGCTTACCATCAAATGTACTAGTTGCTAACGACATTGAATTTGGTTCAAGGCAATCGGTTTTCATTGCCTCTGAAAACCATAAATCGAACTGTTTTAAGGGATCATGATTAATGTCGTACTTACCAAGTTGCCTTAGATTATACTCCCTCCTTATTTCGGATAGATTCTGCTTTTTCATTTTGCAAATCCGCTTTACCAAGTCCAAACTTATGTTTTGCACTTGAAATACTTGCGTTAAGTTCAAAGCCAACAATAAGACCAATGGCATTGAAATATAACCAAAACATTAAAGCCAGCAGGCTACCAATTGAACCATACAAAGCATTATACTGCCCAAATCTATTGACATAGAACGAAAAGACCAACGAAGTCACCATGATCATCAACGTTGCCATGATTGAACCTGCCGAAATAAATCTAAACTTTGTACGCTTTGCAGGTGCTAAATAGTAAAGGAACGAAATAGAAAAAAAGAATAGTCCAATTACTGTTACCCACCTAATAATAACAATTAAGTAGAAAGTAAAGTTCAAGGCAAGCACATTATTTTCCACCAGAAAGGTTAGAAGCCACTGTCCAAAAATGACCAAGATTACTGATATGGTAACAAGTGTTGGGAGTAAAAAGGTTAACAAAAAGGCTACCAAATGCTTATTGACAAAACTCCGGGTTTCAATGGTGTGGTAAGTAGCATTGAAGGCATCGATAAGTGCGCTGATTCCATTATGAGAAAAGAAAAATGCTGCAAAAAAACCAAATGAGAGCAAACCCCAACTTTTCTGTGTGACCACCTCAACAAGTGTTGTCTCAATAAGTTCAAATGCAATAGATGGAATAATCCCTTCAATAAGATTAAGTAGTTGATCTTGAAAATTTTGAACTGGAATATATGGGATTAGGGTAAAAATGAAAATGATAGTTGGGAAAATCGCCACAAAAAAATCAAAGGACACTGCCGATGCCCTTGTGGTTATACTCCCATTAACAATACCCTTGAAAAAGAATTTAAGCACATCGTAAATTGGAACTCCCTGAAAGCCAAAAATTGAAATCCTCCTTGCTTTTCGAAGTGCAAATTGGAACAAAATGGCAAGTTTCCGGATTAAAGTTTTTGGTTGCCTTTTCATCGACTAAGTATAATATTTCTAATCTATACTTTTTTCAGATTCATATCCAAACTTTTTATCTGATGTGTCAAGGCTCCAACAGAGATAAAGTCAACTCCTGTTTCGGCATATTGACGTATTGTATCAAGGGTAATTCCACCTGATGACTCGGTTTCCAATCTACCATCAATCAGTTCAACAGCCTTTTTGGTATCTTCAACAGTAAAATTATCGAGCATTATCCGTTGCACACCGCCGGTTTCCAAAACCAGTTTAACCTCAACAAGATTACGCGTTTCAATTTCAATGTCCAAAGATTTATTATTTTCCTGTATATACCTATTGGCCATGCGAATGGCTTGTACAATACCCCCAGCAAAATCAATATGATTATCTTTCAGCATGATCATATCATACAAGCCCATTCTGTGGTTAAATCCTCCTCCTAAGCGTACTGCCATTTTATCTAACTCTCTCATTCCAGGAGTTGTTTTTCTGGTATCCAACACTTTTGCCTTTGTTCCCTTAATTTTTTCAACATATTCACGAGTTTGTGTAGCAATGCCGCTCATGCGTTGAAGTATGTTCAGAACTATACGTTCTGCTTGAAGTAATGCATGTACTCTTCCTGAAGCACTAAAAGCGATATCTCCAATTTTCAAAAAGTCGCCATCCTCAGCAAGGGGTTTGAATGCAACTTCAGGATCTATTCGCTTATAAACCTGCGAAACAACTTCTAAACCAGCAATAATGCCTTGCTGCTTAAATTTTAGTATTACTTCTCCTGTTGCATTACCTGGAATACACGATAGAGAAGAGTGGTCACCATCACCAATATCCTCAGCAATGGCAATTTTAATAAGTGATTCAATAAGTGACATGATCTTTTAACTTTAAAAACACAGCCCTACAAATACATTGCGGGGTTCATCCCTAATAAACCATTCTCTGTACCTTCAAAAATACATTTAAATGATTAAATCGATTATAAAAATTACAAGATTTAATGATGGTAAGATAAACTATGAGATAAAAATGTCAACGGATAACTCCCTCCTCTCCATTCTCTATGCGAAGTTGGTGAATTAACAAATTCTCCTTTTCAGATTTCAGAAAAATAGATACCCTAAAACTTGCCGATTCAGAAACGAGAACACCTATGGCAAAGCTGGTTGCTCCTTTTGTTCCTTGATGATTCACCTTGAAAGATTTAGGTTTATTTTTTGTGAAGAAATCCTTAAGCATTAGTTCGGTTTGAGCCTTGCTGTATATATTGTCCTCCCCAAGTATTTCCAGTTCAACAGTAGGGTTCAAATACTTTGCAATTTCGCTGGCATTACCAATTTTCATTGCTTCGGATACTTTTTGAATAACATCTGGGGGATCGGTTGGAACTGATAACCCAGTAACAATTCCTAGGATCACCATCAGCATTATAATAAACAAATTTTTTTTCATTACTTTTGTTTTAATGGTTCTTCACAAACTTAAACCTATTATTTTGAAATATTAAAGAATTATTTAATTGATCATATTAAAATTATCCAAGTATTACTTCAAAATTCAGACCAAATATTTTGTTTAAAAATCATTGGTTTAAATTGTAAATTTACCCCAGTTTTACAAAAAAATCAAATAGATACAAAAAATACTTGTTAAACACGTCATACCTTTTTGATTAATAACGCTATCAAATATAAAAATGCTTTAAACAATCTATGAAGATAAACCTGATAGTTGTAGGGAAAACAAACATTGACTATTTGGAAAAGGGTATCGATTTATATCTAAACCGATTAAAGCACTACATAGATTTTAATCTTAAGGTTATTCCAGAACCAAAGAATACCCGAAACTTGACCCCCAAACAACAAGTTACAATTGAAGGTGAACTTATTCAAAAACACCTGTATAGAAACTCAGACACTATTCTTCTTGATGAAAGGGGTATACAACCCTCATCATCTGAATTGTCTAATTTGATTGAAAAGAAAATAATTTCAGGTACTAAAGAACTTACTTTTGTTGTTGGGGGACCCTACGGATTTTCTGACGATGTTAAAAAAAATGTAAAAACAACTTTATCTCTTTCCCGTCTTACTTTTTCGCACCAAATGGTTCGACTCATTTTTCTAGAACAATTATATAGGGCAATGACAATTATTCGCGGGGAACCATATCATCACGAGTAATGCATAAAGAAACATTGGAATGAAAAGATTTTATTTTTTTTTAAAAGTATTTATTTCTTCATTTATCAAACTTAATGAATCTTTTAAACAATTTCTTAATGGCTTAATTTTTGTACAAACTAGGCCATTGTTAAATCTAAATCATTAAGTTTGTTATTAACGATTCAAAAATTAATCTGGGTTATATAGTTTAATCCCATTTTTTTCAAATCAAGCCAATACTAAAGTGAGACAACGACTAATAAAATTACTTCTAATTGTTTTCTCAATTTTTTCTTTGTTCTCGTTTACATTAATTCGTTTTACTCCCACTTTGGTAACCAAGAGGTTAGCAATACCCCCTCCCGTTAAAAAAACACAATCAATATTAATTGATAGAACTAAAAAGGGGCTTGAATATACTGCTACTCTTATGGAGGAAGCCTTGGAAGTAGGTTTCCCAAAAACATTTGATAAACTAAATAAGAGTTTTGGAGCACAACTAAAGGATGAGGGACTTGCCATTTTTCTCTTTCAAAATGAAGATCTAATATTTTGGTCTGAGAATATGGATATTTCAACAATTCCCCAAGAGTCGGCAAAGCTAGTTTTTGCACAAAACGTATGGTGTATATCCTATTGGTTATCGGGCGAAAATATAAAGGGTTTGCTTTTAGTAAAGGTTAAATACAATTATCCATACCAAAATCAATTTTTAAAAAACCAGTATCATAGTTCAATATCTTTTTTAAAAAATTATTCCATTTCACCTGTTCAAATTAATGGTGCTTTTCCAATAAGCCTTTTTTCAGCACAACCTGTATTTTACCTAAGCCACATTCCGCAACTTTTAGATGAAGAATGCGACAAATTAAAAGCAAACTTATTGTGGATTGGCTTTATTTCACTACTAATTACCATCTACATATTATTCTGGCTACCCTTTATTAGAAAGAAAGGTTTCCTTAGCACAATTATACTTACCGTAATATTTTCAGTACTCCGATTGGGTGGACTATACTTCAATTGGTTTCCTCAGACAGGGTGGACACTTTTTGGCCCTGAGGTTTTCGCCTATTCATGGATGTTTCCATCCTTAGGCGATTTTTTTATTAATTCAATAATTGTATTTGCCATTGCTTGTTATGCCTATTGGAACCTATCTTTCAGCCTTCGCAATTGGAATAACCTTGGAAATGCAATTTTAGTGTATTTTTTGGGTGTACTAAATTTTTCAATATTCTTTATTATTGATCACCTTTTCTCAGTTCTAATCCTTAATTCAACAATTGTTCTTGAAGCATATAAAATTTTCAACCTTTCTTTTTATTCGGTACTAGGGTATCTATCAATTTCTCTTTGGTTTGCTACAGGGACTTTAATATTACACGGAACATTAAACCAGCTGATTAGAACTGATCGGGTTACAATTTTTTGGCTAACCCCCCTTTCTTACACCTCAACTCTAGGGGCTTTTGCTCTTTTTGGGTATTTGCCTACTGTATATGGAATAATCATAACCTTGGTTTTAGCATTAATCATATTAAAGCGCTATGGCAGAATCAAAGTATTACCTTCCCTTTATACTCTTTTACTGGTTTCTATTTTTTCGATATACACAGTGCTATTAGTGTCTGATTTCGCTGACAGGAAGGATAAAAACATTCGAAAAGTTTTGGCCATTAACCTTAGCAATGAACGAGATCCAATTGCCGAAGTGTTATTTCCCGCCATTGCCAAAAAACTACATGCTGATGAAGAGGTAAAGCGATATCTGGAAAATATCATTGAGAACGAGAACAACCTTAACAATCATTTAAACGATTATTATCTTGGGGGTTACTTTAAGAAATACGATTATCAAATAACCATTTGCCTATCAACATCCGATCTTATCATAGAAAAAACGGGTGAGGTTACTCGATGCTATGATTTTTTTGAGGAAATGATAAACGAGTATGGCTTACGTATTCCTGGAACCAGTTTCTTTCACCTAAGCAATCAGAATGGCCGAATCAGCTACCTTGGGATGCTTGAGTACGTTCTTTCTGATGATAGCGAAATATGCATTTACCTCGAACTTGACACGAAGATAAGCCATGATCTTCTTGGATATCCAGAGTTGCTGCTGGAGGGCAAACTAACTGGAAAATCGGCCATTGATAATTATTCCACTGCCAAATATAGCAACAACCAACTCATAGCAAGAACAGGAGAATACGACTATCCACTTGTAAATCAACTTGAAAAAGATTCGCTAAATCGTTTCTCTTTTAAAAATTGGAATGGCTTTAACCACTTAATCTATAACAGCGAAGGAGATTTATCTATTGTCTTAAGTCGACCAAAAGTCAGCCTATTCAACGTAACCGCTTCCTTTGCCTGGGTTTTTATTTTCTTCTATCTTACATTAGTCCTTTTACATAAAATTAGTGGTATCAACATAGACTTGAGTTCTTCTTTTCCTAGCTTTAAAAATCGCATTCAAAAAGCTATGGTTCAAGTGCTTTCGCTATCATTAGTAATGGTTGGAATCGTTACTATAACTTACAATGTTAAAAGTTTTCAACGAAAGAACTTCAATAACCTAATGGAAAAACTTTCATCAACCATGGTAGAAATCGAGAACCATTTGGTTAACGAAGACATACTTCACCCGGATTATTCAGACTACATTACCTACTATTTGGTTCACCTTTCAAATGTATTTTATTGCGATATAAATCTTTACGATTCAAAGGGTAACCTTTTATCCTCCTCCCGACCTGAAATCTTTGACAGAAAACTAATGGGCTCCATGATTAATCCAATTGCTTGGAAAGAGATTGCATTGAATCATCAGGCTCGATTAATCCATACTGAGGAGATAGGTAAAATGAGATATCTATCTGCTTACGTCCCACTGGTTAACATACGGAACGAAAGGGTCGGATATCTTAATCTGCCATATTTTACTAGGCAAAGTGAGTTTATCAATGAAGTTTTTACCGTTATAGTTGCGTTGGTCAATCTATATGCGCTATTAATACTCATAACCCTTTTTGTAGCGATTCTTGTTAGCAATCAAATCACTAAACCATTACAATTAATTCGCGAAAAGTTAGGCAAAATTGATATTACAAAGCATAACGAACCGATCAACTACGAGGGCAAGGACGAAGTAGGACTTTTAGTAAATGAATACAACAGGATGATTGTAGAACTTTCTGAGAGTGCACAGATGCTTGCTTTAAGCCAACGTCAAAGTGCCTGGCGAGAAATGGCAAAGCAAGTTGCCCACGAGATAAAGAATCCTTTAACTCCAATAAAACTCAATCTTCAACATATTGTCAAAGCTAAGCAAGAAAACGACCCGGACTGGGAAAAACTATTCGATAATTTTGCCATAACCCTTGTTGACCAGATCAATGTATTAAGTACAATCGCTACAGAATTTTCAAATTTTGCCAAAATGCCTTCTGGCAGCTTTAAACAAGTTAACCTTAAAAAAGTAGTTGACGATGCCGTTATCCTTTTTACTGGCTATCCAAATATTACCATAAACAGCTATCTAAATGGAATTGAAAGCATTTTTGTTTTGGCTGATAAAGAGCAATTAAGTCGGGTTTTTGTTAATCTAATTAAGAATTCTGTTCAGGCTATTGATCGAAATAAAGAGGGTTTAATTGAAGTATCTTATAAAGCGACAAAATCTATTATAACCATTTCAATTGAGGATAACGGTTGTGGTATTTCCTCTGACTCGAAAGCTAAAATGTTTAGTCCTAACTTCACCACTAAATCAGGAGGAATGGGGCTCGGACTTGCCATTAGCAAAGAGATTATTGAAGCATTTGAAGGAAAAATATGGTTTGAAACCATTGAGAATGTTGGAACCAAGTTTTTTGTACAACTTAAAATATCAAGTAGAGATTTGGTGGGAGATAGTGCTTAATATTTTCTGATTGATTTAAAAAGTTTGAATACTATATGACTATTGATTCTGTTCAAGATTCTTCTCTTGCTCCTTGATCTTTTCCTGTTCAACCAGTTTTGCTTGCTCAAGATTTTTTTCTGCATCCTTTAACCTTACTTCAGCATCTTTCATTTTTGCCTTAGCCTTTTTAAGGTTTTCTTTACCCTTCTGCATCAATTTTTTCCCGGTGTCGTATTTTTTAATTGATACCTTATAATTATTATTCCATTCTTTCACAGATTCTTTATTCTGATTATCAACCTCTTTTAATTCAATCTTAGCTTGATTGACTTCCTCCTTATCCTTAGACCTTAGCTGCTTTTCAAGAGATTTACGAGCATTGAAATGATCCCTTTCAATACTCTTTTTTTGCTGAGCTAGCAACTTTAATTCTTCCTCTGCTTCAGAAACCATTGCCTCCCCAACAGAAATTAGGCTGTCAGCCGAAAAAATTAGCGTATCGGTGGCTTCAATCCTCTGTTTGGCTACCTCCACTCTTTCCTGAAGCCTTGCTATCTTATCATCCTGCCCACAAACTGTTATAGTAAGAATTGATAAAAGTAGAATAGAAGTTACTCTAATTATTGACCTCATTTTAACATTTTTTTGTAAAAAATCAAGTTAAAAACAATCGTAAAAATATAAAATAGTGACTTTGCATGCTAGAAATTATCTAATATTTTTGAAAAAAAACGGGGGGTTGCCCCCCCCGTAGGATTATTTTTAATTAGCTGTTTTTATCGCTTGACAAACACAAAATCACCGCCTTCATCTCCAGTTCCTTTAATATCGCCATACATTGGGACCGTTGGACTGCTATTCATAACTGCTGTTCTAAAACTACTAAAGAGTTCCTCAGCAGGCAGATAATCCATTGTGTTTTCCTCAAGCCTCTGCACAAGCAATCTCAAGAAAACACTCTCATCGGGAACTTCGGTAAGGGCTCCGCTTGTCATGGCTTTACGACTCTTCTTGTCGTATACTTTATTTAGCTGATCTGTAGCATCGGCAAAAGCTTTACGCGTTTTAAAAATTCCTCCTCCAAAGCATGCATCAGTTATAAGAAGAGTATGCTTGCTTTTGATGGCAGCAATGTAATCTCTTAGCTGACTGTTGGCAACCCAATTGCCCGTGCTTTGTGCAGAAGCATCGGAAGGTAACCAGTAACCAAACTCGGTTTCAGTATCAAAATAGCCGTGCCCTGCATAGAAGATCAACAAGTTGTCGTCTTTGGTTACCCTTCGGGTAAGTTTATCCAACTCATCGATCAATTGTCCTCTTGATGGATTTTTTAGGAACACAACATCCCTTGAATCAAACATATATCTATCAACCAAAACCTTTCCTAGCTTAACAGCATCTCTAACAGGATTATCGAGGGTAGCGATTCCCGGATCGGGGTATTCATTAACCCCCACAATCAAAGCGTAGTACTTAGGTGCTTTGGGTGCATCAAATACAAGATCAAGTTCTTCTGTATCGGATGCAACCTTTTGACCCGGTGCGTCCTTACGATGAATAATAAACCTTCTCTCAACGCTATTTTCAAAAATATCCATGGCACGTATTATGATATCATTACGCCCCATCTTTAACAACACGTAAGCCTCAAATGTGCCATCAGGCTTAATGGTAGCATTTCTACCATTCACAACCACTTCGAAAATTCCACTTTCATCGCTTGCTGTTCCCTTTACAAAAAGGTTTTCCTCCGAAACTGTTAATTCATTAGCATCACCAATGGATCTTAAGCGTCTATCATCTAATCCTCCTGCTGATGATTGAGCGTATGGTCTACCTCTTGTCGCTTCCTTTCCAATTAGCGTAACTCCTTCGGGAATTAGAACAGATACCATTGGTGGCTTAGCATCAGCCTTAATCTCTGCAACTTTTTGTTTTTGGATGTTCAGCTTGGCAGCAACGGTTGATTCAAACCGCTTTGAAACGCTAGTAGACATTGAGATGGTTGGCTTATCAGAAATAGGGAAATCGCGAAATTGGAGTGCGCTGATCTCGAGATTGTCTAAGCCAAAACGTGATATTGTTAGAAGTTCTGCCCCAATACTCAGCCTCATCACCCTATCAACATCTGAAGGGATTCTGTCGAAAGTAAAACTAGCTTGTACGGTTTCTCCTTTCTTAATGGTGCGCTGGGGCGTAGAATGACGTTGTGAACCAACTACTTCTCCTAATTTTCCTCGTTGAGCATCATAATTTCGCTTATTAAAATCGGTAATCGTAATTAAGCCATTAATAAGCTTTAAATCGCGAGGTTCTCCATTGTTGGTTATGCTAAGAACCAACTCAAGCTGATTATTGCCTGTTCGATGGAGGCTAACAAGTTTGAAAACCACATTACTAAAATCATCCTCAAGAGGCTGGGTGGTTTGTGTGTTACCCGTTAGCTTAAAAACAACATCTCCTTGAAGAGAAGGTAGATCTTTAAGAACATCCCAAATGATCACCTGATTTTTACCTCCTGTAATCGATTTTCCAACGTATCCAGAAACCGATTTTATGGGTTGAAATGTTCTTCCACCATCAACAGAATACGTAGGATTAATGTTGAAAAGCTGTCCAAGCTGTTCTCCTACAATTGAGTATTCAATGTTCACATTTTCACCCAGCTGTTTTAAGTTCAACTCCTTAAATTCCTGGGAGATAACATTGGTTGTGCTAAGCAAAAGAACTGCAAATGCTAAAAGCACAATCTTTTGAATTTTTTTCATTTCTCAAGTATTATTATAATGTTGTATTTAAGTTACAATCTATCTTTTAGTATAACTCTTTTAAGTAAATATTAAAACCGATGCTATCCTCTCCAAATTCAATGCCATTAATAAACATTTTTGCAGTTTTTATTGCCACCTCTCTTGAAAGGTTTGACATCTGAGGGCTATATTGCTCTCCAAGTGTTTTTATTTTGATCGAAGATTGCTCTGTTGTTAGAGTAAGATGTCTAAGAAACTCCTGCGTGAAAAAACTCCAGAGTCCATTATAGCTAACCAAGGGTTGAGTATTTGGAGACCATGATGGATTGGAATACTTATAGATAAAGAGGGGAAAATCCATATCTTTGTCCATAAACTCTGAAATAACAAGAAACCTATTCCCTTTTTCTCGATAGGTAAATTGGGCTGTGATCAAGGTTGAGTTGGGAACCCTTAATGCTGATATTATTTCATATTCTGCCTGGGGTTCAAATGCCTCACCTACTTGTGCCTCAATATATAGAACAGTACCTAGCGTTGACATCATGGGCATAGCATCCCTGATTTCATGAGAAGAAAATGAATATCGAATTAAAACAATTGCTTCATTGTATCGTGTAAAATGCTGATCAATAATAGAAAAACTTGAACTATCTGCACTACCAGTGGCAGAGATCTTGAAGTAAGTATCGAATCGCTGCCGATAGTTAGTTTGTTTTCCTTCCTGATACTCAGTTGTGTATACATCTCTAAAGTACTGTATTTGTGCTTTATTTAGTAGAACAGCCATTGATTTTGCTCTATAAATTGCCTGTAAGGTTGCTTCTTCGGGGGTTTGATCGGGATCGGATATGCCAATTGAATAGATATAATCAGCTGTTGACTGAGGTGGTGAAAAGAACCAGCTGGGAAGAGTGTCGGGGTAGTAGCTTAATCTTGATACATTTTTAAAGCTACCCAGCTCAATGTTATGCCCTTTCCCTTCGGTTTCCTTTATAAAGATCTTTTCAAATTCTTCCTTTGATTGGGCATTTACAATGTCAGAAAAAACAAAAAGGGTTGAAAAAAAACAAATAATGCTTACTAAATACTTATAATTATCCATTATCTAAAGGCTTAGGTTAGTAATTGCATTAGGTAAAGTTATAAAATATAGCTGATGAGTAAGTAAAAAATATACTCAATTTTTATATAATTACATTTTAGCAGCATAAATACTTCAAAAAGTATGATGAAAAAAAGCTACAAACAAAATTAGGTTTGCAGCTTTTTTAAAGAGTTGGTATTTGAGTCCTAAAGGCTTTGAATACTTTCTACATTAACCTCGCGATCAACTTTTCTAATTAAGCCCTGCAAAACATTACCGGGCCCTAATTCCGTAAAGCTGGATGCCCCATCGGCTATCATATTAATCATTATCTGAGTCCAACGAACAGGTGATGTAAGTTGTGATATGAGATTTTTCTTTATTTGGTCGGGATTTGTGTGGGCCTTTGCATCAACATTTTGATAAACTGGACATAACGGTTGCTTAAAAGTAGTTGCTTCAATAGCTTTGGCCAATTCAACCCTTGCTGATTCCATCAATGGACTATGAAATGCACCACCCACTTTCAGGGGGAGTGCCCTCTTTGCTCCAGCCTCTTTCAATTTTTCGCAAGCAATTTCAATACCTTTCATTGAACCAGAAATAACCAGTTGTCCGGGGCTATTATAATTTGCTGGAACAACAACATCTTCAACTGTTTTGCATATCTTTTCAACCACTTCATCATCAAGTCCAAGAATGGCTGCCATTGTAGATGGTTCTTTTTCACAAGCTTTTTGCATGGCTATGGCTCGTTTTGATACAAGCACTAAACCATCCTCAAAGGTTAGCGTACCATTGGCTACCAAAGCTGAAAACTCCCCCAAAGAGTGTCCTGCGACCATTTCGGGATTAAATTTAACTCCCAAAACTTTTGCAAGTATAACTGAATGCAAAAAAATGGCCGGTTGAGTAACTTTTGTTTGCCTCAGATCCTCTTCTGTCCCTGAAAACATTAGATCGGTAATTCTAAAGCCCAATATTTGATTAGCCTTTTCAAAAAGATCTTTTGCAATGGGTGAATTTTCGTACAAGTCTTTTCCCATACCTACAAATTGTGCTCCTTGACCTGGAAATACGTATGCTTTCATTAATAAAAAATTTTTGGTTTAGGACACAAAAATATCAATTTTATACTTAGGTAAAGTATTAAACACTTATTTAATTCAAAGGATTTGCAATGCAACTAATAGATCACCAAGCAGGGTTGATCATTCCTTTTCCTCGAACAAGATTGTAAATTGAAAGAATAATGTATGAAGCAATAAAGTTAAGCCCAGATATTACTGTTGCAAAAACAAAAAGGGCACCGAATGTTCCAACCCATTTATTTATACCCGTTGAATAACTTTCGAGTTTAATGTATTTCCACCAACTTCCAAAGTGTGTGCTTAACCCGGTAGCTTCAAGCCCAAGAATAATCAAATTGACGATTAAAAAGAACAGGACAAGTGTAATTAACCCCCCTCTCGCCCCTTTTATATCAGGAGGACTTAACTGCATATGCGAAGAAACAGAAATGGCTAGGTATAAAAAAATCCAAAACCTATAATCGGAGAAGTTCTCAATACTAAAAAGACTTCTCAATGTTGTTTTAGCGGTACTCCACATTATTGTCAAAACTCCACTATATTCTCCCCTAACTCCTTTTACAAGAGTATGACTTTGCGCCTGGATGCCAGAAAATACTTCGTTCATATTTGGAACTAAATAGTATAAAGCGGCATAAAGCACCAATGCACCAAATATTATGGGACCAACACCAATAAAGAAGTTCCCGATTTTTTGATAAGTGCTATTGGGATTGTAAGAATGGTTAACATATCCAAGCGTACCATCCTCCGAATTAGGACTGTATAACTTCATCTCCACAATTCTATGCCTAAAAAGAATGCAAAAAATTGCATGCCCCAACTCATGTACTGGGGTTCCTATCCATCCTGTAAAAATTATATCCAATTTTTGTCCTGCTGATTTTACATAGGTAATCCTGGTAAATCTGGCAAAAACGTACAGGAGAAGTCCGAAAATAAAAAGAAGCCCCAACAACCAAACAAGTTGGCTAAAGGTTGTGATTATAACTTGTTTTAAAAACTCGAGAATTCCATTAATATCTTTCATGACGTTTTTTGTTTGTTATGCAATTATTATTTTTTTATTAGCATTGGTTTGCTATCTAATGAACGAAAATAAACCATCAAATAAAAAAAAAGCAATAATTCATAAATCTTTTGATAAAATATATAATATTGATGATAAAAAATTTGAATTCGTCAATGATCTTTCCATACATTTGAATTTTGTAAATAATAAATTTTTTGCTAAAAATACTGCTTATGAAAAAGGTTTATTTAATTACTATATTACTGTTTTTCTGTCATTCGCTTTCTGCCCAACTTTTTAAAATTGCCGGTCATGAAATTGGGTTTATATATGTTGGTCCCAAATTGGGTATGAACTTTTCAAAAATTACAAATTGGACAGAATCTGGAAACTTTCAAAACAAAAGCAAGATAGGATACCAGTTAGGTGCAATTGGGGAAATTGGCATTACCAACAGACTTTCCTTTCAAACTGAGTTAACGTTTATCTCTAATGGTACTAAACTAGATGACACCTCGGCTGCCAATTTTGATGCTAAAATTAAAACCAAATACATTGGCATTCCTTTATTGGCAAGAATGTCATTCAACGTTTTGGGACTACGAAAAGTTTATGCAATGGGTGGTAGTTATCAGAACATTCGTACAGGAGGATCTTTGGTTTCGAACGAATATAATGAACCTCTTAATTCTGATGGATGGAGAAGCATCGACTGGGGTCTCATGCTTGGTGCAGGCGCCGAGTATCCATTGAAAGAAGGGAATATTGGACTTGACCTTCGCTATGAAATGGGATTTCTCGACGCACACATTTCTGACGCGGCCAAGAATAGACATCGATCTTTTAGTTTTAACCTTGTATATAAGTTCGATATAGTTGATTTCCTTCTTAAACTCTAATCTTAAGATTACTGCTATTTTTTAATTTTTACAATTGCTTAAGAAAATATAAGAATTAATTGGAAATCAAATTCAGTAAAAATCAGGTAATGAGTTATCTTTACCTGATTTCTTTATTTATATGTTATGATACTAATAGTCTCAGCCACACAACAAGAAGTTAAAGAATTATACCCAAATTGCAACTTACCAGTAGGATCAATAACAAGATTATCTGTTGGTATTCGCAATGATATTAATGTGCTGATAACCGGAGTTGGAAGTGTTCCCACCACCTTTCATTTATTAACAGCTCTATCAAAAGGAATCTACACTTCCGTGATCAACTTAGGTATTGCTGGGAGTTTTACGCAAAAACTTAGCCTAGGCGATGTTGTTGTTATTGAAAAAGAAACCTTTGGTGACTATGGGATTGATGATAATGGTCAATTATATTCTCTATTTGAGAAAAAATTGGCAAATCCTAACCAATTTCCTTTTGAGAATGGTTGGATCCATTGGACTTCAAGTAAATACTTTCCCCTCTTAAGTCAAATACCAAAGGTAAGAGGTGTTACTGTTTCAACTGCTTCTGGATCTGTTGAAAAAATAAACAAAATAAAAAAGTTATTTTCTCCAGATATTGAAACCATGGAGGGAGCAGCAGTATTCTACACATGCAGCATGAAGAACGTTCCCTATATTTGCCTTAGGGGAATTTCCAACATGGTTGAACCTCGTAACGTCTCGAATTGGAATCTTCCTTTGGCAATAAACAATGTTTGTCTAGAAGCAAAAAAGCTAATTGAGAAACTACCATGAAACTAAAACTAGCTTTTTCAACCTGTCCAAACGATACTTTTATTTTCGATGCATTAGTTAATGGTCGTATTAGTAAAAGAAGCGAATTATCCTTCGATATTCTTCTGGCCGACATTCAAGAACTTAATGAAATTGCAATAAAAGCAGAAGCCGATATAGTAAAAATCAGCTTTGCAATTTATCCCCTTGTCTCTAGGAACTACCAGTTGCTAACTTCGGGTGCAGCCCTTGGTAAGGGTGTGGGTCCATTGCTGATATCCAAAAGGAAAATCTATCCTGACGAAATAAAATATACTCGCATTGCCATTCCTGGTGAAAATACTACTGCCAATCTTCTGTTTACACTTGCATACCCCGATGCCATGCAAAAACAAACATATTTATTTTCAACAATTGAAGAAGTTGTCCTTGCCAATGAAGCTGATGTTGGAGTAATTATTCATGAAAATCGATTCACCTACCAAAAAAAAGGACTAAAAAAAATAATGGATCTTGGTGAATTCTGGGTTAAATTGTCCGGTTTGCCTATACCCCTTGGTGGCATTGCCATAAAAAGGTATTTGCCAGAAACGGTTAAGAAGGAAATAAATACATTAATAAGCCATAGCGTGAAGTTTGCAATGGACAATCCCTCTAAATCTATTAATTACGTGCAAAGCCATGCTCAAACAATGGATGTTGAAGTTATGCAACAGCATATAAAACTCTATGTGAATAATTTTACTCAAGATTTAAAAGAAATTGGACAACTTGCCATCAACGAACTTTTCAGTAGGGCAATGGCATCAGGATTTTACAAATCAATTGACATTCAAAACCCCATTTTTATTGAGCATTCCAAACTTGAATAAAAGGACTTTCCTTGAATAACTCTAATACATAAGTGACTGTTTATTTAACTCATTTCTTTCTTTTTTTTGACAAACGTCCTTTTTCTTTTGACAAAAAAAGAACTTCTATGCTTAATTATCGTTAATAAACAAACAATTTTGTAAACTTATTTTCTCAGTATACTAAATAACATTTTAGTGCAAAAAGTTAAAGGAAAAGATAGTGAAGAAACTCACCCATTTTTTGGGAAAAGTAAAATTCTTATAGAAAGAATTCACTCCTTGGATAAAAAGTGGTGTGTTGAATTTTGGGAAAATCATTATTTCTTCTTTGGAATTGAGGTTTTTGCATCAAAAAAAGAAATTGTTAGGAAAAATTGTTTGAAATCTTCGCTTTAGAAAGGATCAATTTTTATTACAATCACACACTGTTTTCTCCTGTTATTTTTTCCTTCTTAGAAAATCAACCTTTAATTTTTTAAATTAATGAACATTTTGTTTATGCTTGCGTTATTTATTTAGATACATTCTAAATAAATAACATTAAAAATAATAAACTATGTCATTCGAATTAAAAAAATTACCATACGACTATGATGCGTTAGAACCGCATATTGACAAGATGACCATGGAGATTCACCATACAAAACACCATGGAGCTTACACCAATAATCTGAATAAGGCCATTGAAGGTACTGACCTTGATAAAATGGCCATTGAAGAAATACTTAAAAATGTATCAAAGCATTCACCTGCTGTTAGGAATAATGGCGGAGGTTACTATAACCATAATCTTTTCTGGAGCATAATGTCGCCTCGTGGCGGAGGAAAGCCTTTTGGTGAGATAAGCAAGGCCATTGATAAGCATTTTGGATCTTTTGATGGGTTTAAGGAGAAATTCTCCAATGCTGCCGCAACTCGTTTTGGTTCAGGATGGGCATGGCTTGTGGATCGGCAAGGTGAACTGGTAATATTCTCAACGCCCAATCAGGATAATCCACTCATGGATGTGTCTGAGATCAAAGGTAATCCATTACTTGCGCTCGATGTTTGGGAACATGCTTACTACCTGAAGTATCAGAACCGACGCCCAGACTACATCAACAGCTTTTGGCATGTAGTAAACTGGGAAGAGGTTGAAAATCGATTTAATCTACTATAAATAGTACATAGACTCCCCTTTTTGGTTTGGTTTAAGTTTTAGGGGTTGACCGGGACTAAGAACATCTGTTCAGCATCCCGGTTTATTTTTGAAAAGGAGTTGATTACAAAACCATTATTTGCTTAAAAACAAATTCAATGCTAGTAAAAGCCTGCTAATTCTTACTACCTTTGCAGTCAATTACGAAACTAAACATGACACATAAATCAGGATTTGTAAATATTATTGGCAACCCAAATGTAGGTAAATCAACGTTGATGAATGCCTTGGTGGGTGAACGACTCTCAATAATCACAAGCAAAGCACAAACTACCCGGCATAGGATAATGGGCATAGTGAACGGTTCAGATTTTCAGATTGTATACTCCGACACCCCTGGTATTCTTAATCCTGCATACAAACTACAAGAATCGATGATGAAGTTTGTGATGTCGGCATTGGAGGATGCCGATGTGATTCTTTACATTACCGATACAGTTGAAACTCCAACAAAAAACGAAGATTTTCTGGAAAAACTTCGTAGCCAAAACGTTCCAATCATAACAGTAATCAACAAAATTGATCTCTCAGATCAAAAAAGGGTAGAAGAACAGGTTTCCCTATGGAAAGATTTATTGCCGAATACCACAATTGTTCCTGCTTCTGCCCTGCATGGGTTTAATACTGATATCATTCTATCGCAAATATTACATTATCTGCCCGAAGGGCCAGAATACTTTTCAAAAGAAACCTTAACCGATAAAACTTTACGGTTTTTTGCCTCAGAAATAATTCGGGAGAAGATTCTTACAACTTACCAAAAGGAGATTCCTTATTCCGTTGAAGTTTTTATTGAAGAATACATCGAAGAACCAAAAATTGATAGAATTAGAGCCATTATTTATGTCGACAGAGATTCGCAGAAGGGAATAATCATTGGACATCAGGGGAAAAAGCTTAAAAAGGTTGGAATAGAATCACGTATAGATATCGAATCGTTTGTTGGGAAGAAGGTTTTCCTAGAAATTTACGTTAAGGTTGATCCCGATTGGCGGAATAACGACTTGAAATTAATGAGGTTTGGCTATAATCAATAAAAACGAATAACCTGAAATGGGAAACATAGTAGCAATAGTTGGCAGGCCCAACGTGGGTAAATCAACTCTATTCAATAGGCTGGTTGGTCAGCGCAAAGCTATTGTTGATGAAACTGCAGGAGTAACACGCGACCGTATATACGGCAAATCCGACTGGAATGGCATTGAGTTCTCAGTTGTCGATACAGGAGGATACGTTTTAAATTCCGACGATATTTTTGAAGAAGAGATCCGCAAACAGGTTAAAATAGCCATTGAGGAGGCAGATGTTATCCTTTTCCTGGTTGATGTAACAACGGGAATTACCGACATGGATATTGAAGTTGCTCATATCCTAAGAAAAAGTAAAAAGCGTTCGCTGCTAGTGGTAAACAAAGTTGACAACAACATTAGAGTACAAGAATCGTACGAGTTTTTCAACCTTGGGCTTGGCGACCCATGGTGCATATCCTCTATAAATGGCAGTGGAACCGGAGACCTTCTTGACGAGCTGGTAAAGCCCTTTGAAAAACAACCCGATGTAGAGGAAAATTCTGAGACTCCTCGCATATCAATTGTCGGGCGACCTAACGTGGGTAAATCTTCGCTAATAAATGCTCTTATTGGTGAAGACCGAAATATTGTTACACCCATTGCTGGCACCACTCGTGATGCAGTGCATACACGTTACAATAAGTTTGGACATGATTTTTTGCTGATTGATACAGCGGGGCTCAGAAAAAAGTCGAAAGTAAGCGAAGATTTAGAGTTCTACTCCGTTTTAAGATCGGTAAGAGCCATCGAAAATTCAGATGTTTGCATTCTCCTGATAGATGCTACCCAGGGAGTTGAAGCGCAGGATATGAACATATTCAACCTTATTATTCGCAATCGGAAAGGTGTTGTGCTTGTTGTAAATAAATGGGATCTAGTTGAGAAGGATAATAAAACAACAAAAGAGTTTACTGAATTAATAAAGAAGAGGATAGCACCATTTCAGGATGTGCCAATAATATTTGCCTCAGCACTCACCAAGCAACGAATATTAAAAGTACTCGAAGATGCTATTCAAGTTTTTGAGAGTAGAAAACAACGAATTCCCACCTCGAAGCTGAACGAGATTATTCAGGATGCTGTAGAGGCATACCCCCCTCCATCTTACAAAGGAAAATTTATCAAGATCAAGTATGCGACCCAACTTCCTACTCACGCTCCATCCTTCGCCCTATTTTGCAACTTACCTCAATACATCAAGGAACCTTACAAACGATACATTGAGAATAAACTCCGTGAACAATACAACTTTTCTGGAGTTCCCATGCAAATATTCTTTAGGCAGAAGTAAATCTTTACAACATTTTGTATAGTAATTTTTTTTTGTTTTTTTTGCATTATATCAATAGTAAACCTCATAAAAAACCCTACAAAATGAAGAAAATACATTTTATCTCCGCTTTTCTCTTTGCTACTTTCATTCTTCTTAGCTGTGGATCGAAAGAGAAAAAAGTAGAAACAACGGCCTTTAAGCCCATGGAAGTTCAAATTCCTGATGAGCTGAAGGACAACCCCGAAGCGGCTGAATACATCGAAAACATGGCTAAAGCTGTTGATGCATACGCCATTGCTTTAGACAAGATGGCTTCAGAAATTTACAAAATGGGCATCAAGGAGGGGGAAGAACCTACTACTTTCCAGAAAATTAAGCTAATGCAAGTTTTAGCAACCCATTTCCAGGAAATTGGCCAAACAGCCGAACCGCTTTTCAGTTACCTTGAAAAGGGCGAGTTCATGAAGAATGAACTATCCGATGACGAAATCATGGCCTTTGCCAGCGTTATGGATCGATTTCAGGATCGAATGCAGGAGTTGGAAAAGAAATATGAAAAACTGAACAAAATGTCAGGACAGGATGAAGATCAATAAACAAAAGAAATCATAATACTAGTTATATTAGCAAAAAAAAGCGGAGAAATTTAGTTCTCCGCTTTTGCTTTTTTCTAAAATCTATTCATCTTAAGCATATCCACCTCCTTCTGGTTGAGAAAGCGCCATTTTCCTCGGGGTAGATTTTTCTTAGTTAACCCGGCAAAATAAACCCTATCGAGTTTTTGAACCCTGTAACCTAGCATCTCGAAAATCCTACGAACAATCCTATTCTGCCCGCTGTGTATTTCAATACCTATCAACGATTTATCCTTTGGGTCGATATACTCTACCGCATCAGCCTTTACTGTTTCATCATCTATTTCCACACCGTTGGCGATGGCTTCTATGTCTTCAATCCTTACTGGTTTATCAAGTCCAACTTCGTAAACCTTTTTCTTCATAAAACTCGGATGGGTAAGACGTTTGGTTAACTCACCATCATTAGTAAGAAGAAGTAAACCCGTGCTGTTTCTATCGAGCCTACCAACCGGGTAAACCCTCTGATCGCATGCACCCTCTATCAGTTCCATAACGGTTCGCTTTGCATTGGGGTCGTCTACAGTTGTAATGTAATCCTTAGGTTTATTCAATAAGATGTATACTTTACGCTCAGGATCCAGCTCCTTACCCTTAAAACGGATCTCATCGGTAATCTTAACCTTAATTCCCAGCTCATTCACGGTAATCCCGTTGACTGTAATGTATCCCTTTGCAATGTATTCATCTGCTTCGCGTCGGCTGCATAGTCCTGAGTTGGCAATAAATTTATTCAGACGAATATTGCCATCCTTATCTGTTTTAATGTCTGAATCTATCTGGGGTGGTTTTCTTGAAAGTTTTTTTCCAGCTAATTTGGTGTCTTTTACTTTTGCATAATCAGCGTTTGAAAACTCATTGCTAAACTTTTCTCTCTTATCAAACCTTCTTTCTCTTGTATACTTGCCTTCACTACGCTTAGAGTCTTTTTCATAAGGCTTATCCCTGTTATCATGCTTTTTTTTGTACCGATCGTCACCACTTCTAAATTTAGTTTTCCTGTCTGAGAATCTTTCTTCTTTTTCTTTCTCTCCAAAAGTTCTTTTAGATCTGTCGTGCTCATAACCTCTTGAACGGGATTTGTTATAATCAGCATCATCTTTCTTTAGAATTCGTCTTTTAGCCTTTTTCGCATCACCTTTATCATTATCTTTTGAAGTGCGTTTTGACCTACTTCTGCTGTACCCAGTATCCTCTTGGTACTTTGGTTTACGAAAAGTCTCTTTTGTATCTTCTCTTTTTGAAGAACGTGCTGGTCTGCGTTCCATTTGAGGATCCCCTTCGAAGGATTTCTCATCGTTCCTTTCCCTTGGCTCCCAACTTGTTAACTTTATAGTACGGGGGCGGTAAACCCTTGCGGGTTCGTTTTCCACGGACTTACTCCTCCTCACGGGTTTCTTTCCGTAATCTTTCTTTTCTCTCAATTTAATAAATTTTTATTCAAGTAGCCTTTATTTTCCTTTTAATAATAAACGGATCCTGAATTAGTTAATAATAAAAACTAAAAATTTGGGCTGCAAAGATAATGTTAATTTTAAAGCAATCTAATTCCTTTTTTTAAAAACTTCGTGAAAGCCTTGCGAGAAAATAGAATGTAGCTTGAAAGGAGAAAATGTTAGGGTTTTGCGTTGGAACCCTCATCATGCAATTTCTTATCATTAACATCCAAATCTATTTTGTCAACTTCGGACATCTGCTTTTTAATGTCATCGGTAGCCTTTTGAAATTCTCTAATCCCTTTTCCCAATGATCGTGCTACCTCAGGAATCTTTTTAGATCCAAAAAGGAGAAGGATAATAACAAGGATAAAGACTATTTCAGGGGCACCAATAAAAAATAACATCACGTTGATCTCTATTTTGCTGTAAATTTAAAAAAAATCCTGCAACTATGTTACAGGATTTCATGTAATGGCTTAGGTGGTGCTATTTCTCCTTTATTGCCTTTATTTTTCTCCTCTGTAAATCGTAAGCAATAGGAGATGCAATAAACAATGATGAATAAGTACCAACTAGGATACCGATAATTAACCCAAAAATAAATCCACGAATACTATCACCTCCAAAGAAGAAGATTGGAATAAGCACTACAAGTGTACTGAAAGATGTAGAGAAAGTACGACTTAACGTGTCATTCAATGCGTTATTCACGGTAACCTCCCTTTCTCGTTTTGGATAAAGTCCAATGTACTCACGAACACGGTCGAAAATAACAACAGAGTCGTTTATGGAGTATCCTATAATAGTTAGGATTGCTGCAATAAATGCTTGATCTATTTCCAATCCAAAGGGAACTCTATTGTAAAGTATAGAAAACATTCCAACAACCACTATTGTATCGTGGAATAAAGCGGCAACAGCACCTGTTCCATAACGCCAGTTTTTAAACCTTATGAGTATATAAAGGAAAATCACCACAAGCGCAAAGAATAGGGCGATAATAGCCTCTTGGCGAAGGTCGTGTGCAATAGTTGGTCCAACCTTCATACTGCTCTGCTTATAAACATCCCTAAAGGTTTCCAGATCGGTATTATCAGGTAACAATGATGATACACCTAGGTGAAGTAGTGAGTCTACCTCATTGTCAACATTCTCATCATCGATATCGATTTTATATTTTGTCGTAATCTTTACCTGATTCTGTGAACCAAAGGTTTTCACCTCAGGACTTTCGCCAAAGACATTTCTAAGTTCACCAGCTAGATCTGCTGTTGAAACATCCTGATCAAACCGAACGACGTATGAACGGCCTCCAGTAAAATCGATACCAGGGTTTAATCCACGTGTAACCAGAGATAAAATGGCTATTGCTATAACAGCAGTAGAAATTATATATGAATACTTTCTCAGTCCAATAAAGTTGATCTTGGTATTATGAAATGCCTTTTCACTTATTCTATTCCAGAACGTAATGGTGTATTTTCGGTTCTGCATAAAATGAATAACCAGTCGAGTTAAGAATATTGCACAGAAAAGAGATGTAATAATACCAATCACCAAAGTAGTTGCAAAACCTCTAATTGGTCCTGAGCCAAAAAGATAAAGGATTACACCTGTAAGCAATGTAGTTACGTTACCATCGATAATTGCAGAATAGGCATTCTTATAACCATCGGAAATTGCCAGGCTAATTCCTTTTCCTGCTTTTAGTTCTTCTCGGATTCGCTCAAATATTAGCACGTTAGCATCTACCGACATACCCATGGTTAGGACAATACCTGCAATACCAGGAAGGGTAAGAGTAGCCTGGAATGAAGCCAAAACACCAAAAATGAAGAAAAGGTTAGCAATAAGTGCCATGTCGGCAATTAGTCCTCCCCTATGGCTATAGTAAAACACCATAAAGAAAAGTACAATAATAAAGCTGAAAATAAATGACCTCAAACCAGAATCGATGGCTTCCTGTCCAAGAGAAGGTCCAACAATTTCCTCCTGAATTATTCTGGCAGGGGCAGGTAATTTACCCGATTTAAGTACGTTGGCAAGGTCTTTTGCCTCATTAATGGTAAAATCACCGGTTATGGAAGAACGTCCTCCTTTGATTTCCTGATGAACTCTAGGGTAAGAGTAAACATAATCGTCGAGTACAATGGCAATACATTTTTCAACATTATCGGCAGTTAACCTCGCCCATATTTTCGCTCCTTCAGCATTCATGCTCATGGATACATCAGCAGAACCAGATGTACCAAAGTCATCCCTTGCATCGGTAATAACAGAGCCATCTAGCGGGGGTTTACCATCGCGATTGGTAACCTTAATAGCTATCAACTCATAATAACTAAGCGTTTTATCCCACTTCACGGGTTTTACAGTCCACAGAAATTTTACATCACGTGGAAAAAGTTGACGGATCTGAGGTGTATTTAGGTACTCATTAATTTTTGATGTATCGCGATAATGAGCTAATCCAACTGAAGGTCCAGGAAGAAGTTGCCCCTGCTGATTTGTTGATGGGTTTAACATAGCAAAAAGAGGATACTCTTTTGCCCATTGGTCACTGCTTACTTCAGTTGAGTCCTCCTCAGTTTTAAGCAAATCGATTAGTTCGTCCTCTTTGCTAACAGTATCTGTAGTTTCAACTACTATTTCATCCACAGCTGATTTTTCAGGATTTTCCTCTAAAACCTTTTCATCATCAGGTTTTCCCAATTTAGCCAAAGCATCATTAATTTCCTTTATCTTCTTGTTGGCTTGCTCTAATGATGGGAAAATCTCGCTATTCTCATAGGTTTCCCAAAACTCAAGGCTTGCCGTACCTTGCAACAGCTTACGCACCCTTTCAGGATCCTTCACCCCAGGTAGTTCTACGAGAATTCTTCCAGAGCCCTCAAGCCTTTGTATATTTGGCTGAGAAACACCAAAGCGGTCAATCCTGTTCCGTAGAATGTTAAAGGAGTTGGCAATGGCATCTTCAGCTTCCTTGCGAATAACTTTAAGAACTTCTTCGTTGGTTGAACTGAAGGAAATTCTATCACGAAGTTCTACTGTATTAAAAATGGAAGCCAGCCTTGCATTGGGTGCAATCATTGCGAATGCATTTCCAAATCGGGTAATAAAATCCTCGCTGGGAGGCATTTTTTTGGACATTTCAATAGCTGCAACAAATGAACTGTCGTTACTGTAATTTGACATGGAACGTAATATTTCTACTACCGAAACTTCCAAAGTAACGTTCATCCCACCCTTAAGGTCAAGCCCAAGGTTAATTTCTCTCTCTTTGCAATCCTTATAAGTATACTTTCTTAGCCAAAGGAAGTTGTAAACTGTTTCACTAGATATGGAATCCAGATAGTAAAACTCCTTTTTGGAATCACCCTGCGCATAGCGTGCAGCATCGCGTTCTACCTTTTTGGAAAAATAGGTGAAGGATAGCTGGTAGATACAAACCAGCGTTAGAGCAATTGCAATTAACTTAATAGCGCCTCTATTTTGCATTGGTTCTTTGTGTTAAACGATTGATTACTTTTACTTTATTTTAAAAAAACGTGGGCAAAGATATTATTTTTTTTCTGAAATGCCATAAAACAAAAAGAATACAATACAACGAAATAATTTTTTTAAGGAATTGACATTCTATAAACTTTAAAAAAAGAATCAATTCTAATTGTTAATATCCTTATTATGAAGATTATTGAACAGAATGAAATTATTTTTTTCTTCTATGTAACTGAATCTTTCTAGTTTTAAAATTCACAACCGCTTTATTCTGAACTAAAAAATCACATCCAAGCAGTCCATGGATCTTAACACCAGATAAATCTTCGTATAATTTTGATATGGGCTGAAGATCTGAACTAAACACTTTGAGTTTATTAAATTCTATATCTCCAAGAGTAATGGTTGGCAATTCAATCTGCTCAACTGATATCTTTTGCGCATTAATGCCAGCAGCAAAAGGTTCATTTTGCTCGTTGGCAATTGTAAGAATTCCAGATGTGATGGATTTATCAATAACGGTTCGCGAAGCCCCTGTGTCGAGTATTAATAAAACTATCTCTCCGTTAATATGTCCTTGAATAATTGGGTGAAAACTGCTTTTCTCAATTTCTTGAACCCTAAAAGGAATTGTCTCAATCATAAAAATATTTTAAAAACATTTGGGTTCAAAGTTAGCAAAACAATGGTTTTTAAATTGCTTCATTACTGAAATAGATATAAAATTCATATTTTTGAGATCATTCTTTGTCGGCTTATGAGAGCAATGTCCATTAGAACAAGGTTAATTATTTTCTCCATGTTATTCAGCTTTATGGGGCTTGTTCTTGTTGGTGGATATTCATACTATATTGCTCGACAAGCTTTGCTTGGAAGGACTTTCGATCAATTAACCTCGATACGGGAAGAAAAAGCAAGGCAGGTAGAACGCTTCTTCCATGATAGAATACGTGAAGTTGAATTCGCATCAAAGTTAGAAAGCATTCGGAAGGTAACAGAAAAATTTGAGGATCAAATCTCATATAATACTAAGAGCATAGTAATACAATTCATAGAATCATCTTCTCTTGTTGATTTCTTTTTATCAGCAACTTACTATAGCAGCATTGGATTTGGATTGCCCAACGGGCAATTTATCTACATAAAACTTGATCCGGTGAAAACCCTCGATGACTTTACAACCACAAGTTTAAAGTCGGTTGCATTGCATGATTCTTTTCAAAAAGTAGTAGCTGAAAAAAGGGTAATTGTAAAAGATTTTTCAGCTGGTACTTTTGTTAATAACTACAGCGCTCATATAGCTGCACCTATTTTTGGTGTAAACGATTCAATTGTTGGGGTTATTTTTTTAGAAATTCCAGAAAAGGCAATGAACCAATTGATGGCCGAAAGACTTGACGAAATGGGTATGGGGAAAACTGGTGAAGTTTATCTGGTTGGTAGCGACTTTCTTTTGAGATCATCTTCACGATTTCTTGATAATTCAGCACTTTCTGTTGTCTGTAAGACTGAAGCAATAAAAAAAGCTTTGGCAGGTAACTCAGGAACCGATAAAATGATTGATTATCGCAACGAAAAAGTATTGAGCTCTTACCGACCTCTTGAAGTTGCTGGATTACAATGGGCTATTGCCTCCGAGATGGATTGGAGTGAGGCCCTTCGTGACATAGTTAGACTCAAAAATAGAATATTGTTTTTAGGATTTTCTGTTTTTATACTTATTGGCATCGGTGTTTTTCTTCTTAGCTCTATGATTACAGCACCCATTCTAAAGCTTAAGGAAGCTGCTTTAAGGGTTGGGGATGGAAAATTCGACTGGCTTCTGCCAGTTCAACAACGCGATGAAATAGGGCTATTGACTCAAGTATTCAATAAGATGACCCTAAGGCTTAGGCAAACGACTCAAAAGCTTAGGGAAAGGGAGCAACGCTTGTTGCATTTCTACAGAGCCACCATTGATGGTATTTTACTACATAAAGAAGGTAAACCAATTCTTGTAAACCGTGCGTTAAGCGTTCTTTCTGGTTATTCTGAAGATGATTTGATGAAAATGTCCCCCAAAACTCTTTTTTTAAACGAAAATCAACATACAACTAAAAATGGTTCACAGGAGCAAAACTCCTTTGAGGATCTGCTGATAACAAAGAGTAAAGAAAAAATTCCCGTTGAGGTTCAGCGTAAGAAAATGACATATCATGATCAGGATGTTGAAGCGCTGGTAATTAGAGACATCTCGCAAAGAAGAGCAGTAGAGGATGAATTGAAAGCTGAACGATTGCATCGAATGCGGTCAGTCATTGATGGGCAGGAACAGGAACGGCAAAGGCTTTCGCGTGAATTGCACGATGGCTTGGGACAAACTCTGGTTGGGATAAAGCTCCGCTTAGAAAGCATCCCCTTGGATGAACTTGGAGAGCAGAGAAAGACCGTTGAACTTGTGAAGAAAATGTTTAACCAGACCATTGAGGATACTCGCCGTATTTCCAATAACCTTATGCCCGCTGCCTTAACAGAGTTCAGCTTAGCAGTTGTGTTAAGAAACCTGTGTACAGAGATTGAATCAAACTCAAAAATTCCCATTTCACTTGTTGTTGGAGTACTCCCAGAATCGCTTAATTTGCTTATTAAAACCTATGCTTACCGAATTGCCCAAGAGGCTTTAAACAATACTGTTAAGCACTCGGTAGCAAGTCGAGCAGTGGTTTCTGTCTTTTCAGATATTAAAAAAATATACCTGCATATTGAGGATGATGGTTGTGGGTTTGTAACAGCTAAAAAAAACGATACTGGCAACGGACTTTACAACATGAAGGAAAGAGCATCTCTGCTTAATGGTAAGCTGGAAGTTATCTCTTCACCGGGCAAGGGTACTAAGATCAAGGTTGAGTTTCCACTTGAAAATCACTTCACAAAAGAATAATAATGAAACCTATTAAGTTAGCGTTGGTTGATGACCATCAAATTGTAAGGGATGGAATTAAAGCTTTGCTTGAAGGAGCCTCAAACATAACAGTAGTAGCAGAGGCCGAAACAGCTGCCGAAATACTTAACAAAATACCTAATACTAATCCCCACGTACTTTTAGTTGACATTTCTCTTCCAGAAATGTCAGGAATTGAACTTACTAAAATAGTAAGCCGTGACTTCCCTGAAATAAAAGTTATCGTTCTGAGCATGCACACAACGCAAGATTTTGTTTTCAACGCAATAAAAGCTGGTGCAAAAGGGTATCTTCATAAAAGTATAACCCAAAGCGAGTTGAAGGAAGCCATTGAACTAGTGTATAGTGGTAAGGATTATTTCAGCAAGGACATATCAGAAATAATCCTGAAAAGCTATCTTCATCAGGTTAAAAATCCTGAAAGGGCTAGTGATCAATATGAACAAAAGCTTACCCCAAGAGAAATTGAAATTTTGAAAATGGTGGCTGAGGGTTACTCAAACCTGCTTATTGCCGATAAGCTTTTCATAAGCGTTAGAACCGTCGAATCGCACAAAAACCACATCATGCAGAAACTAGAACTCACTACTACTGTAGATCTGGTGAAGTATGCACTTAAAATAAGGATGATTGATATTTAGGGTAAGCTACTCAGAAATCATGAAATCCATAAAATCGGCTTTTCTATCATCGGTTAGATTTTGCTTTTTGAATATCTGAGCCATTAGCCCCAACTTGTATAAGTCGAATAGGAAAATGGATGGCCTGGTGCTACAAAGCAATCTACGGATTATTGGGTTAAAAACACGGAAAAACCATCTCAGAGGGTAGGCAAGACCAACCAACCTGAAATATCGATAGTACTTCAACAGTCTGATGTTGCGCTGTAAATCCTTTTTCTGATGGGGAACAATGCGGAGCAAGCGTACAAGGTTTACTATGCCATGTTCCGACTTGGCCAAATATTCGAAGCAAGGTTCTATTCCCAGATGAATACAAGGATTATTTATATGGTAAATAGGTATGTTATGCATTTTAAGGTCAAGCCCAAAAAGGGTGTCCTCATGACCATAACCAGATATTTCCTCATTAAATCTGATCTGATGGAAAACTTCGCTCTTAATCATAAAATTTCCACTTAAAAATGATGCATGAGGTGCTAACTGCCTCCGGGCAGCATTTTTGCTTTCTCGCCTAACTCCATATTTCCATCGGAGTAAAAATTCATTCTTAATGGGCTTTGGTCCATAGCCAATACCACCGCAAATTACATCTGCCTCACTAATGGCTTTATTGTAATTCAGCAGGAAGTGAGGTGAATCGGGAACTACATCACAATCCAAAAACAGCAGCCACTTACCCTTGGCAAAATCGGCCAATCGGTTACGAATTTTACTTCTACCCAAATTTTGATCGAACTCCAGATAGCTTACATGGCTATTCACAGCAATGGTTGCGTTCCGTTTCTTGTAGTAGGATATTGAAAAATCGTCGAAAACAAGGATCTCGATATCAATATTGCTATCCCTTGCCTGACTGAGCAACTCTTCGGTGAGCTCAGTTATATCAAAATTATAAACAGGTAAGCAAATGGATATCATAGCTATTCAGAATCAGGTAATTGATCTATTTTTTCCTCCTCAAGGGATTCGAGCATCGACTCGGGCATCGATTTTTTGGCTTTTGCCCCTAACTCCTTGATTTTTTGAACTTGTGAAACCAAGTTGCCACTACCGGTAGACAGCTGCTTAATGGCCGATTCGTAGCTTTCCTTACTACGGTCAAGGTTAACCCCAATTGTTGTAAGGCTCTCAACAAAACCCACAAACTTATCGTAAAGCCTTCCTCCCCTATCGGCAATTTCAATGGCATGCCTATTCTGATGCTCTCGCTGCCATAAGTCATAAATCATTTTAAGCGCTGCTATTAGATTGGTTGGACTAATAAGCAAAACCCTACGATTATAGGCATAACTCCAAAGCTCCAAATCTGTCTGCATGGCAAGCATGAAGGCAGGCTCAACGGGAACAAACATCATCACAAAGTCAAGTGATCCCAACAAATCCTGGTAGCTCTTTCCGCTCAGTGTATCAATATGAACTTTAATGGAACGCATATGCTCCGATAAAGCCTTTGCCTGATCCTCAGGCGATTCGGCAGAACAATACCTTTCATAAGCAATAAGCGAAACCTTGGAGTCAATCACCACTTTTCTATCATCGGGGTATGCTATGATAACATCAGGTTGCAACCGTTTTCCCTCATCTCCCTTGAGCGATTCCTGAACGAAGTATTCGCGCCCCTTTACCAACCCCGACTTCTCGAGAATGCTCTCCAAAATCATTTCACCCCAGTTGCCTTGCTGCTTAACCTGACCCTTTAACGCATTGGTTAAATTATTGGCCTCCTCGCTAATTTTCTGATTTAATAAGACCAGCTTTTCAACCTCTTTTCCCAAAGAAAAACGCTCCTTGCTCTCCCTGTCGTAAACCTCTTCCACCTTTTTCTGAAAGAGATTTATATTCTCTCCCAGAGGTTTAAGCAAACTCTCAATGTTTTTCTGGTTCAACTCTGTAAACCGTTTGCTTTTATCTTCAAGAATGGAGTCTGCAAGAATTTTAAACTCTGCAGCAAACTTTTTACCTATTTCTTCTATCTCTCCCTTCTGCTTTTCAAGCATCTCTTTTTGATACTTGTTCTCTTTATCAAGTTCAATTGATCGTTCTTTAACGGCTGATAACTCCTGTAAAAGATTCTTTCGCTCAGCCTTTAGGGCTTCCTCCTCTTTTGCCAAAGATGTGATTTGCTCCTGCTGACTTTGCACTTTAATCTGAAGCCCAGAATGACTCCTACTAAGCTCCTGAAAAGCATCAACCTTTTTATTAAGCTCATCGATTAACCTTATCTGCTCCTGCTTAAAAGTTTCGGATTGTTTACGCATCTCCTCAATAAGAGTGTTGGCAGATGATAAACGCATGGCATGGTCTTCCTTTAACTTGGTTACCTGATCCAGCTCTTCTTCGCGACGGCGTAAATCCTCAAGCAGCCTTTCTAATCTATCGTTGGCAATTCGAAGATTCCCTTCAAGTTCATTGATCTTTTGCTGTTGGCCTCCATCTGGTTGTTGTAAAGAACCTCCTTTGTGGTATACAAATCGTAAGACCAGGGCAACAACAATGGCACCAAGCACTATGCCAATAAGAATATATACTACAATATCAGACATAACTTTTTTTAAGCCTTTAAAGTTACTACAAACACTATAATTTCAAGCATAATTCCTAATTTTTCCATTTATTATTTATGTACACAACTGTTCATTTTTTCCTTCATTAATTCAATTGTAAAACAAAAAATCTATTCTTAATGCGAATTAACAATTTTAAATTAAAAAATACTATTTATAGCTAATTTAGACTGAAACAATAAACCCCTCGGTTCACCTAAAGATCCCTCATCTGCTTATTTAGAATAAGTCTAGAAATTGGACTTAAAACCAATACACATAATGCATTTTGTTTAAAAGTATTGTATATTTGCATAAACATTTAATTAGTCTAAATAAAACTTAAACCATACAAATCATGTCAACATCAGAATTTAATACCGCGCTTATAGAGCTGGAGCCAAATCTAGAGAGATTTGCTTATAGCCTAACGGCTAATCCTGAAGATGCCCGTGATTTACTGCAGGAAACCTTTTTAAAGGCACTTATCTACAAGGATAAGTTTGAGGATAATACCAACATAAAGGCATGGACTTTCACAATAATGAAGAACACCTTTATAAATAATTATCGTAAAGCGGTAAAACAACGTACAACATTCGACTCAAGCGATAATCAATTCCTTGTTAATGGTCGTGCATATAACGAAGGACCAGATTCAACCTATTCGCACAGCGAGATAAATAGAAAAATTGAAGAATTAGACGATGATTTCAAAATTCCATTTCAAATGCATACTTCAGGTTATAAGTATAAAGAGATCGCCGATAAACTTAATTTAAAAATTGGGACCGTAAAGAGTCGAATTTTCTTCTCTCGCCAAAAACTTATGAACGCATTGCCCGATTATCAATAGAAGATTAGTAATAACAACTCCGATTTATTAAAAAAGAGGGATCATTTTCAAAAAAGTGCTCCCTCTTTTTTTCTGCTTAATCAGTAACCTCGAAATAATCCTTCTAATTCAAAATTGTTTTTCTAAAGTTCAAAAAACTATTAGTTTTGTGCTCTTTGATTGACAAAAAAACCAATTTCAACATGGAACAAATTGCCAAGAAAAAAGGAATAACGTCATTCCCGAAAAACTTCTGGACTGTTATTGTAATGGAGTTCTTCGAGCGTGGTTCCTACTATGGAGTAATGTCAATCCTTTCGGTTTACCTTGTATTGGATATTAACCAAGGAGGATTAGGCTTCTCGAAAGAAAGCGTAGGAGTGATTAAAAGTGTTATCACACCACTGCTATACTTACTCCCAATTCTAAGCGGAGCACTTGCCGATCAGTTTGGATACAAGAAAACACTAGTGTTTTCGTTCATTGTCATGTCGTTAGGTTACCTGTTTACAAGTTTTAGCACCAGTTACTACCTTGTTTTTGCCAGCTTGCTGCTGATGGTGACCGGAGCAGGTTTCTTTAAGCCTATTATATCGGGGAGTATTGCCCGGTGCACAGATGAGAGCAACTCAACATTAGGGTTTGGAATATTCTATTGGACAATAAACCTTGGGGCATTCCTTTTTCCTCTCTTTTTGGTTCCTTACATGAAAAGCCTAGGCTGGAACTATATCTTTATCATGGCTGCGATTGGTACTGGCTGGCTCCTTCTTCTTGCCCTTTTTGTATATCAAGAACCTGCTCGTCCAGCAATTCAAAAGAAACTTGGTGAAGTTCTTAAGGGTGCTATTTTGGTGCTCAAAGACTATAGGTTCGTAGTAATGATTGCCATTTATTCCTGTTTTTGGATACTCTATTTTCAAATGTTTGATACAGTGCTTTGGTATCTTACAGAATATATGGATATGACACCGGTAAACAATGCGGTGAACTCATTTCTAAGACTTTTTACTGAAAACCCAAATTGGAAATTCGATGCTGAACATGTTACGGTAATCAATGCAGGAACAATAATTCTTCTTCAACTCATAATATCGTACATTGTAAAGAGCACTAAAGCATTGCCAACTATGATTACAGGCATTGCAATGGGAACAATTGGCATGGGAATATTGGCAATATCAACCCACGCATGGATTTTTATGGCTGGAATTATTATTTTCTCCATAGGAGAAATGACGGCTCATCCAAAATTTATTTCATATGTTGGGCTTATTGCACCTCCCGATAAAAAAGCTCTGTATCTGGGATACTCCTTCCTATACGGTGTAATTGGCAGTGGAATTGGTGGGGTGCTTGGAGCATTCACCTATGTAAAATTTGTAAATGAAATGGGACGACCTGGTTTGCTTTGGCTGATGTTTAGCGGAATTGGAGTGTTAACCATTTTAGGGTTACTCCTATACAACAAGTTTCTTGCACCAAGAAAACAAGTTTAGAAAACACTAGTGTTTAGAAAATAAAGATTGTATAAAAGGTTGTCCCAAAAGGCAACATTTTGCCACCAAGGTACAAAGACACCAAGATTCATAAAATTGCAATCAACTGTATATCTTGCTTTTGTGATATTAAGTACCTTGGCGTCTTCGTGGCATTTTTATTTCATTCTTACTTTTTATGACAGCCACTTTTTTATTTAAAAAGCACTAAATGTCAAATTAATACGTTTTTATATATCAAATTTGTTTTTGTTAAAATACTGCTTTTTTACACCTTTGCCCTATCAAACATTAAAAAACTGAATTGCAATGCCCATTATAAAATCAATATCAGGAATCAGGGGTACCATTGGTGGAAATCCCAACGATGGACTCAATCCTCTGAATATCGCGTTGTATACAAGTGCATACGCTAGCTGGGTGAAACTGCAAAACAAATCAGCTAAGTGTAAGGTTGTAGTAGGCCGCGATGCCCGCATATCGGGCGAGATGGTTAGCAGCATTGTTACAGGAACGCTCATGGGATGTGGAATTGATGTTATTGATTTGGGTCTTACTACCACCCCAACAGTTGAGGTTGCCGTTACCTACGAAGGCTCACAGGGCGGAATAATTATTACCGCTAGCCATAATCCACGCCAGTGGAATGCGCTGAAGTTGCTAAATGAAAGGGGCGAATTCCTCTCCGATGAGGATGGTAAGCTTATTCTGAAACTTGCCGAGGGCAATGACTTTAGCTTCCCTAGTGTTGACGAATTGGGTACTATTCTTGGCAGTTACGACTTTACCGATAGGCATATCGAAATGATTCTTGATCTGCCACTTGTGAACCGAGACGCTATTTTCAAAGCTGGATTTACAGTTGCCATCGACTGCGTTAATTCCGTTGGTGGTATTGCTATTCCACGATTGCTTAAAGCCCTTGGAGTAAAAAATACTATTGAGCTTTACACCGACCCAACTGGAGAGTTTCCGCATAATCCCGAGCCATTACCTGAGCATCTTACAGAAATATCATCAACGGTAAAAAAGTATAAAGCCGATATAGGCTTTGTGGTTGATCCGGATGTGGACAGGCTTGCCATTGTAAACGAGGATGGAACTATGTTTGGCGAGGAGTATACTCTTGTTGCAGTTGCCGATTATATCCTTTCAAAAACACCCGGGAACACCGTTTCAAACCTTTCCAGTACTGCTGCACTTCGCGATATTACACATAAACATGGAGGAAAATATTTTGCTTCAGCTGTGGGTGAGGTAAACGTGGTTGCCATGATGAAAGAATATAATGCCGTTATTGGAGGTGAAGGGAATGGTGGCGTTATCTACCCAGATCTACACTATGGAAGGGATGCATTAGTGGGTATTGCTCTTTTTCTTTCCCATCTTGCCAAAAGCAAACTAAGATGCTCCGACCTAAGAAAAACTTATCCTAACTATTACATATCGAAAAATAAGATTGAATTAAGCCCCAAAATTAATGCTGATGAAATCCTTGAAAAGATAAAAGAGCATTTCTTCAATAAGAAAATCAACACAATTGATGGGCTTAGGGTTGACCTTGATGAAGGATGGATACACATGCGTAAGTCCAATACGGAACCAATAATTAGAATCTATGCTGAAAGCGAAACAGAAGAAATGGCCAACAAAATGGCTTCTAGCATTGAGGAATTGATTAAAAAATGGATGTAACCAATTGTTCCGCTCTAAAAATGTTAATCTTTTTTAAAGAATTAAACGAACAGAGCATTATACAGTCATAGTAAAACTTAAACAATAATAACCCCTATTTAAGTAATATGAAGAAAAAAATTATTATTACCATTTCAGTAATGGCAGTTATCCTGTTGCTTGTACTGATTTTTGGAACCTCAAGTCAGCAAAGTGTAACCCCACAAAAAGTTAATGTAATTCGAGGTCCTTTTGAAGTTTTGGTTACGATTACCGGCGAACTTCAGGCAAAAAACAAGGAAGATATCATAGCTCCCCCAGAACTTCGACAAAGTAGAAGTTTTCGATTTTCCGATATTAAAATACAGGATCTTGTTCCTGAAGGAACCGTTGTTGACTCGGGCGATTATGTGGCTACATTAGACCGAAGCGCACTAAGTAATCGACTGAAAGAGATTGAAGATGACTTAGAGAAAAGTCAGCAGCAATACCTCAAAACTGAACTTGATACAACCCTTCAATTGAGAAACTTGCGGGATGAGCTAATTAACCTAAACTTTGAGCTGGAGGAGAGAAAGATTGTTGTGGAACAATCGAAATTTGAACCCCCTGCAACGCAACGTCAAGCCCAAATAAACCTAGAGAAAGCTGAGCGAAACTTACAACAAGCACAGCACAACTACAAGCTAAAGCGGGAGCAAGCCATTGCTTCGATGCGCGAAGTGGCCATTAACCTTTCACGCCAGGAACGTGAAAGGCAGGATATGCTTGATGTACTCAGCAAATTTATAATTAAAGCCCCAAAGCCAGGCATGGTGATTTACCATCGCGAATGGAGCGGTCAGAAACGTAAGGTTGGATCAAGTGTTAGCCCATGGGATCTAACCGTTGCCATACTTCCCGACCTTTCGGTAATGATATCAAAAACATATGTCAACGAGATAGATGTGAGCAAGCTAAAGATTGGTCAAGAGGTAAGAATTGGCGTAGATGCATTTCCCGAAAAAAAGTACACTGGTGTTGTAACTGAGGTGGCCAATATCGGTGAGCAGTTACCCAATACTGATGCAAAAGTGTTTGAGGTTACTATTAGGGTTAATGAATACGATCCTATCCTTCGTCCATCCATGACAACAAGTAACCAAATCCTCACACAAAAATTTGATAATGTACTTTACCTGCCACTTGAGGCCATTCATGCCGATGATAGCCTTAGCTTTGTCTTTAGCACTCGTGGACGAAAGCAGATCGTTATCACCGGAGCACAAAATGAAAATTTTATTCTTGTTGAGAAAGGGATCGACGAAGGAGAAGAAGTATATCTAAGTACTCCCGAAGGGTACGAAAAATTTACATTAACAGGTCAGGAGCTTATTCCTGAAATCAAGGAAAGAATTTCTGAAAAAAAGCGTGCGGAGGAAGAGGCTAAAAAACCAAAAGAAAAACCTGCTGACCATAAACCCGAAATGATTAGAAAAAGAGCAAGCTAATTGCTCAAAAAGTGAAATGACAATCACATTATCAAAATGTATAAAAGGTATATTCACGATATCAACATAGCGGTTGAATCCATTTTAGCCAACAAGCTAAAGTCAATGCTAACAGCGCTGGGAATCATTTTTGGCGTTGCGGCAGTGATTAGCATGCTTGCCATTGGCAATGGGGCTCAAAAAGAAATTCTCGATCAGATTAAAATGGTCGGGGTCAATAACATTGTTATCAATCCCATTTTTGAGCAAAGTGATGAAAATAGCGAGAGCGAGAATGGGGATAGGCAAAACAGGAAGTTTTCTCCTGGCCTAACCCTCCTGGACGTGGAAGCCATTCAAAGTATAATTCCGTCCGTTCAAAGGATCAGCCCCGAGGTAAGCTTGAACTCTTTTGTTCAGTTTCAAGCCAACAGGATGCCTGCAAAAATTATGGGAGTTTCCACTGATTACTTCGAGCTATTCAATTTACCCCTGGAAAACGGTACTTTTTTCACAGATTTTCAAGTAGAGCATGGCATTCCAGTTTGTATAATTGGTGCTAATATTAAAAATAAATTCTTTAGCACTGTTAATCCCATTGGGCAATACATTAAGTTTGGAAATGTATGGTTACAGGTAATTGGAGTACTACAAAAAACAGATATTTCTATTACTGGATTTGAGAGTGCTGGTGTAAATGTTTACAACGATAACGTTTACATCCCCATTAAGACAATGCTTATGCGTTATCAAAACCGAGCTCTGGTCAGTGCTCGCAAATTACAAACAGGAACAGTACGATTTGGAGGAGGTTTTATGGTTTTTGGGGGTTCACCTCAAAGTCAATCGCAGCAAAACTACCATCAGCTAGATAGGATAATAGTTCAGGTAAAGGAAACTGAAGACATCAACAGCACAACCGATGTGCTTAGCCGTATGCTGCTTCGTCGTCATGCCGATGTGAAAGATTTTGAGATTGTGGTACCGGAACTTTTGCTTAAGCAACAACAACGAACAAAGGATATATTCAACATTGTTCTGGGAGCAATTGCGAGCATTTCACTGGTTGTTGGAGGTATTGGCATTATGAATATCATGTTCGCATCGGTTATGGAGCGTATCAAAGAGATTGGAACACGATTGGCCATTGGGGCAAAAAAAGCCGATATTGTTGCTCAATTTTTGGCAGAGGCTGTTCTAATTAGTGTAACGGGTGGTTTCATTGGTGTTTTACTTGGAGTTATCCTCTCCTTTTTAATCACACGGTTCTCTGGAATACTAACCATTGTTTCGCCCTTTTCGGTATTGGTTGCCTTTGGTGTTTCAGCTGCCGTTGGTGTTATCTTTGGGCTATCGCCCGCCAAGCGTGCTGCGGAGAAGGATCCCATTGAATCATTGCGACACGAATAGGAAATTTTTAAAAAATTAAACACTTCATTTTCAATATTTAACATCATGAACCTTAGGATATCTTCTTTATTCAGCTTATTAACAATCACCTTATCCCAAGCTTTCGGTCAGCTTACCATGAATACGCTAACATTATACGAAGTGTTAGATTTGGCTCGTGAAACCTCACCGCAAGCTGTGCTTGCCAAGCATCAATTCCGTGCGGCTTACTGGGAACACCGAACCTATGAGGCGGAGTTCTTACCCAGCTTAACCCTTAACGGAACCTTTCCAGAGTTCAACAGGAGCTTGGTAAGATATCAAAAGGAAGATGGAACGTATGTGTACATTGAGGAAAACTCGAACACTACTACCCTGGGGCTCTCGCTTAACCAGAATATTGGATTAACTGGAGGGAGAATATTTGCCCGATCAAATCTTGAACGTACTGATTTATTTGGCAACAATGAGGGAACAAATTACATGTCGGTACCCGTACAAATTGGTTTTAACCAGCCAATTTTTGGTTTTAACCAGCTTAAATGGAAGAAGAAGGTTGAACCCTTAAAGTATCTTGAGGCAAAACAGACCTTCCTTGAATCCATGGAAAACATATCCGCTGAGGCTATCCGCCTTTTTTTCGACCTCATCCTAGCACAACAAAATGTTAGGACGGCAAAGCTAAACTATGCAAATACCGATACCCTTTACCAGATCGCCAAAGGGCGATACAACATTGGTACCATTGCCGAGAATGAGCTTCTACAGATGGAGCTTAGCTACCTGAATGCTGGCAGCTCTGTAAATGAGGCCGATATCGATTTGCAGCTTAAGAAGTTCAGGCTAAAATCCTTTCTTGGTCTTAATGATCAATATGACTTAGAGCTAATTGTTCCCATTGATTTCCCGCGAGCAACGCTTGAATACAATGAAGTTCTAAATTTGGCTCAATCTAACAACCCCAGAATGGTTCAATTCCAAAGGAACCTAATTGAAGCCGATCGAAATGTTGCGCAAGCCAAAGCGGATAGGGGTTTTAACGCTAACCTGTATGCAACTTTTGGGCTTACCCAAAGAGCCGATGAGCTGTTAAATGTGTACCGCGATCCAATGGATCAACAAGGGGTTAGGGTTGGAGTTACTATTCCCATTCTCGACTGGGGACTTGGAAAAGGTAAAGTAAAAATGGCAGAATCGAGCCGTGAAGTGGTTCGCACCAATATACAGCAATCCATTGTAGACTTTGAACAGGATGTTTTCTTAAAGGTTATGCAGTTCAACCTACAAGATGACCAGCTAATGCTTGCCGCTAAAGCTGACACAATTGCTCAAAGCCGATATAATGTTACCAAAGAACGATTTCTGATCGGGAGAATTGATGTGCTTGAACTAAACATAGCTCAAACCGAGAGGGATAATGCGCGCGATCGTTACATTGCTGCCATGCGCAACTACTGGCAATTCTATTACAATATGCGTAAGTTAACCCTATACGACTTCATTAACGATAAGCCCATTGATGTTGATTTTGATAAACTTATCAAGTGATTGGATGATTGCCTCGCCCCGAAGCATAGGGCTTCAAGTAATTGGTTGATTCCTGTTTCTAAACATTACCTTTAACTTGCTTTTTTCAAAGGAGTTTGCCAGCTTTAGGGAATTTTACTAACTTGTAAGCAATAAAAAAAATAACTATGAAAGATTCCCAAATTCTAATGAATCCGAACGAGTTGGTTCAGTTCCTCAAAAAACCTGCTTCTGAGTTTACTAAAAACGATATTATTAAGTTTTGCGAGGCAAATAACATCGAAGTGGTTAACTTTCGCTATGTGGCTGAAGATGGAAAGATGAAAACATTGAACTTTGTTATTTCCTCAGTTGATCATTTGGATACCATTCTATCGCATGGCGAACGGGTAGATGGCAGCAGCCTGTTCTCATTCATTGAGGCAGGAAGTAGTGATTTATACGTTGTTCCACGTTACCGTACTGCTTTTGTTAACCCATTTGCCGCAGTGCCCACTATCGATATACTTTGCTCATTCTATAATAATGAAGGGAAACCCCTTGAGAGTGATCCGGGATATGTACTTCGTAAAGCCAACGAAGAATTTACACGTCAAACAGGCTATACATTTAAAGCACTGGGCGAACTGGAATACTATGTAACCTGCGAAAAGGAGGATTTTTACCAGGGAGTTGACCAGAAAGGATACCATTCCAGCGCTCCATACGCAAAATTTGAAGACATTCGAACCGAAGCCCTGCGGCTTATTGCTAAAGCAGGAGGTCATGTAAAGTATGGTCATGCCGAGGTTGGATGCTTCTCCGATGAAGAAAACTACTACGAGCAGCATGAAATTGAATTTCTCCCCACTAATGTTGAGGAAGCTGCAGAGCAGATGATTATCGCCAAATGGATTCTCCGAATGCTGGGCTACCAGTATGGTGTGAATATTAGCTATGCCCCAAAAATCACTGTAGGTAAAGCTGGTAGTGGAATGCACTTCCACATGATGGTGGAGAAGGATGGAGTAAATCTTACCGCTGAAAACGGCAAACTTAGCGATCTGGCAAAAAGGATGATCGCTGGTATTCTATCATCAGCCGATGCTCTTACAGCATTTGGTAACACTATCCCTACCTCCTACCTCAGGTTAGTTCCTCATCAGGAAGCTCCCACCAATATCTGTTGGGGCGACCGCAACAGGTCGGTGGTAATCCGTGTACCCCTAGGGTGGACTGGAGCATCAAATATGATTCAGGACGCCAATCCAAATTCTCATGTGGAGATGCAGAAATCACAATCGAAGCAAACCTTCGAGTTCAGGGTTCCCGATGGATCTGCTGACATTTACCTTACCATTGCTGGGTTAATAGTTACCGCCCTTAAAGGTATAAATATGCCCAATGCTCTAGAATTAGCAGAAAAACTTTACGTTGATGTAAATATCTTCAAGCCTGAGCATAAGGACAAACTAGCTCAACTGGAGCAATTACCAATATCTTGCTGGGAATCGGCCGATGCTTTAGCAGCAAAAAGAGAAATATTTGAAGAAAACAACATCTTCCCAAAAGGGCTAATCGAAAGCAGAATTTCCAAGCTGAAGGCTTATAACGACAACGGTTTAAGTGAAAAACTTTACGGAAACAACGAGGAGATAAAGAAACTTGTTGACAAATTTCTACACATTGCATAAATAGATTTAAAATAATCTTCATAAAAGGGAGCTAAACCATCAACAGAAAAAGCTCCCTTTTTTTTATGATTCAATGTGTGAAAATCAAGTTTTTTCCGTTTACATAGAAGAAATTGCATAATGGTATTTCGTATTAGACACTGCAAATAATCAATCAGCTTTTTTTGTACTTTTGTTGTCCTATGAAAGGCAGATACATCGGTTTTTCCTTAAGCATTTTACTTGTAGGGGCATCTGAAATGGGATTCTCTGGGGCAAGAGTTTTTCCTTCTTCCCATTTCTACTCGCACCCCGACTCAATAGAATCTGCTGATACATTGAGTATTATTCCCATTTTAGGTCAAGATAACGATTCCATTCCTACTGATTCAATTCCATATCCAATACATATTGTGGAACCTGAAACCACCAAGGGTTCTCGGATCAATGAAGCAATTAGTAATCGAAATGTTCGGGAATTACTTTTACTACAACCCGAAATAAAGATTGTTTCCTGGAAATTTAACTCCACATATTTATCGTTGGAACGAATCCCCGTTGATACAATTCTTTGGATGAATCAACTTTTTTACCCTCAGCAGGATAAATATGAAACATACACTTTCCTTGGAAATCTAGGAAGCCCCAGCCAATTTGATCATTTCTTTTCGAGAGAGTATGCATTGCCCTTCCTTTTCTCCAGAAACTACTACCACTTTGGCAATCAAAACATAAATCATAGTCACTTTAACGTGAGGCGTCCTTTTACAATTTTAACATATTCAACCGCAGGGAGTCGAAGGCAGGCAGAAGAAGTATTACGTGTACTACATACTCAAAATGTTAATCCACATTTAAACTTTGGTGTTGAGTACAATTTTTTTGGCACAAGAGGAGTATACAGGAGTCAAGAAACAAGAAATAATGCCATATCATTATATAGCAGCTACTACAAAGGCAATGTTTCTGTTCAGGCTTCTTTCTCCAATAATTCTTTTAAAAATCAGGAAAATGGTGGATTGAAGGATGATTATTTCATTCAGGACACCTTGATGGAGTCGCAGCTGGTACCCTTCTGGTTACCACATGCACAAAGCATTACACGCGATCGCAACTTTTCTGTTATTGCAGGGTATACCTTTTTAAATATTAGGCAATTTTCCCTTGACACACTATCAGAAAGTCAAGAGATGTATATCCCCTTGATCTCTACAAAAGTGATAGTTAATAATAGCCATTTCAGCAGAATTTATAACGACAACTCACCGAATGACGAATACTACACTTCCTTTTACATAAATCCAAATAAAACAAGGGACTCTGTTTCTTTATCAACTTGGGAAACCATTGCAATGCTCGAAATTGCTCAGTTTGCACGTATACCTGGCATGCCTGGAATAAGAGGATGGATCGGCCATGAAGATGCAAACTACTATTTTTTTCAACCAGGAGATTTTTTATACAAAAGGGATAAAAAAAAGTATAATAATAGTCACATAGGAGTGGGGGCATATAGCCAAAGTCCTTACCTTTCCTATCAAGGTGCCATGCGAATTTTTGCTAGTGGATATAGGGCTGGAGATAAGCAGCTGGCTGGACAATTAAAGATTTCCCTATGGAAAGATTCATCAATGCCCCAGCTTAAAGGGAATATTATGGTTGATGAAAGAACCCCTGACATTTTCATTAACAGTTACTTCTCAAACCACCATAAGTGGGAAACCAACTTCAATAAAGAAAAGAGATTTCTTCTCTCAGGAGCACTCAGCGCTGAAAGATGGGAAGTCGAGGTTGGATACAACTTAATGCATATAAGCGATTTCATCTTCTTCGATCAATCAGCAAATCCATCTCAGGCAGATAATGTTACCATAACCTCAGCATATCTTCAGAAGAATATTCGACTTGGTGGATTAAACTTCTTTAACCGACTGGTTTGGCAAGCCAACACCAACACCGATGTGTTGAGTCTGCCCCAGCTCATTCTTTTTAGTGCACTCTTTTACGAAAGAGAGCTGGTAAAGAATGCCCTCACTGCCCAGCTGGGTGCAAATGTTTACTTTCGAAGTCAGTTTTATGCCGATGCATACAGCCCAGCTCTTGGTCAATTCTATAAACAGCGCGAAAAACTTTTAGGGAACTATCCCACTTTGGACATCTTTGCGAACCTTAAGTGGAAAAGGGTGCTGATCTACCTAAAATACGAACATGCCAACCAGGGGTTCCCTAATAGTCAATACTTCTCAGCCCTCCATTATCCAATGAATCCTCGGATATTCAAATATGGAGTTTCGTGGACGTTTTACGACTAGTTATCAAAAAAAAGTTTGCATTAAACAAAATAGCATTACTTTTGTTGCTTGTTTTAAAAATACAATTCATATGAAGTATTTGAAAACCAGTAATGTAAAGTGGATTTTAATTTCTAGTTTAGTAATAATAATCCTTTTTGGCTGTCATCAGCAATACCAATCAAACCGCTTAAAAGGATCCGATGGCAAGAGAGATCTTGGCCATATCGTCGAAGATGGCGTTTTGGTGGCGGTAACAGATTTTAATTCTACAAACTACTTCATCTATAAGGGCGAGCCCATGGGCTACCAATTTGATATGCTACAAGCCTTTGCATCTCATCTTGGCGTAAAACTTGAAATCATTGCTGAAAATAACCTAGATGAAGCTTTTTCGATGCTAGAAAAAGGCGAGGTAGATATATTTGCCAATAGCCTAACCATTACTGTTGCCCGGAGCAAGAAGTACAATTTTACCATACCTCATGGCAAAACTCGTCAAGTTCTGGTTCAGCAAAAACAACTTGCTGGCAATGATGCCAATGAGTTAATACGTAATCCCATTGAACTGGCCAATAAAGTAGTTTACGTACAAAAGAGTTCTGCTTCGGCCCATAGGTTAAGAAACCTTTCCGACGAAATTGGCACCAACATCGTAATCGTGGAAATGACAAATTACGAAGCAGACGAACTCATTGAACTTGTGGCCAATGGTGAAATAGACTATACCGTTTGCGACGAGGATGTTGCCAGGGTGAATTCATTTTACTACGACAATATTGATATTGAAACCCCTGTAAGCTTTGAGCAAAACTTGGCTTGGGCTGTCAGTAAAGAATCGACAGAATTACTGAACAAGCTTAACGAATGGCTTGAGACCTTCTCAAGAACGGCAGAGTACAGAATAATCAGGGGCAAGTACTTTGACAATCCTTTTTGGGCAAAAAGGATTATTAATGAAAACAACCTAATCAAAACTGGACAAATATCACCTTTCGACGAAAGGTTTAAGCATGTAAGCAGCAACATCGATTGGGACTGGAGACTTTTCGCATCAATGGTTTACCAGGAAAGTCGATTTAAGCATAACGTACAATCACGTAGAGGTGCGTACGGCTTAATGCAATTCATGCCATCAACCGCAGAATTCTTTGGGATTAAGCATAAAACCGATCCCCAAACTCAGATAGAGGCAGGTGCAAGGTATTTAAAATGGCTCGAAAAGCGATTTGAGGATAGCATCATCGACCCACAAGAAAGAATTAAGTTTATTCTAGCCTCTTATAATGCAGGTCTTGGACATGTTATTGATGCACGAAATCTGGCAAAAAAGCATGGAAAAGACCCAAATGTTTGGGAGAATAATGTAGATTTCTTTATTCTGAATAAGTCTAACCCAGACTACTACTGTGATTCTATAGTTAAGTATGGGTCATTTAAAGGCGTTGAAACATACAACTACGTTAATCAGATTATGGATCGATATAAGCACTACCAGAACATAATCCGCCACTAAAAAAGCCTCAATACAACTCTGTAAACTCAGAGATTATCATTGCAGTTGCACCCCAAATATGCTCACCACCAATAGAATAGTATGGTGCTGAGACAGGAAAACCTATTACTTTAATAGTTTTTACTGAACTCTTCAAGGGATTCTTAAAATCACTCAGCTTTGCACAAATGGGATACTCCACTTCCTGTAAATTTGGATGTAAGTTCGGAGGGTTAAAAATCAGGCCAATTACTGGCAAAACCTGCATGTTTGTTACAGGTATAAAGAGCGGTGTAAGACATCCGATAACCTCTACACCAGAAGGATCTATGCCCACCTCCTCTTGCGCTTCGCGCAATGCAGTATGAACAAGCGACTCATCGCTCTCATCATACTTTCCCCCAGGAAAACTCACCTGACCGCTATGTGGGCCATTGTATGTAGACCTTTTTATCAATATGGTTGTTGCCTCTAAATCATCAGGATAGATACAGATGAGAACAGCACTTTGGCGCGTTGTCGAGTTGGGATGTTTGCGAAAAGGAAAACCCATACGAAAGGATGGAGCCATACGGTTTTGAGCCTCAAAACCAGGAAGACCCTTTTTTAAGCTTTCTCTAATTCTGCTGATTGTACTCTCAAAATCGTCCATTCCTGCAAAGTCAACTCGTATGCTGATGGACTGAAGTCAATCTTCCAACCTTAATCCAAATCACTTCCTAAACTGCCGGATAAATTTTTCGACCTCAGGAACCCCACCTTGATAAATTAAGTATCCATTGTATGGTTCTTTCGCTGTTATTTCACCATTAATGGGCGTAAGCATCAACTTACGAACTTGTTCTGGATCATCGGTTTGGCCCAATGCCCAGCCAAGCTTAATGTATGCCGTTTCGGGCAGCATATTCTCAGCTGGAATCACTCCCTTTGCCATCATATCTCTACCGGTATCGTAAACAAACATGTGCACATAGCCCCACAAAGTTTGAACTGTCATGTAAACATGCACTCCCTTTTTATGAGCCCTCTCAAGGGCTGGATAGAGTGGCTTATTAACATGTCCAAGTCCAGTTCCTGCAATAATAATCCCTTTATATCCGCGTTCCACAAGCATATCGATGATATCGGGTTGCATATTGGGGTAATAGTACACAATGGTTACCTTCTCCTCGAAAAAGGGGAAAATATTTGCCTTCCTATCCTTACGTCTATGGTTATAATCCTCTTTAAGCGGAACAACACCGTCCTTTCGGCTTACGGTTGCCAAGGGGATATCTCCAATAGTTCGGAATGTACTTCGATACGAAGAATGCATCTTGCGAACTCTTGTACCACGATGAAGAAATCCGTACTCATCGGAGGTTGGCCCAAACATGCACACCATCACCTCTGCAATATCTGAATGCCCTGCGGTGTAGCTGGCGTGCATTAGGTTAAGCGCAGCATCGCTACTGGGGCGATCAGAACTTCGTTGCGAGCCAACTAATACAATGGGAACGGGAGAATTCTGTACCATAAACGTAAGCGCTGCCGCAGTATGACTTAAGGTGTCGGTTCCATGCCCTATTATGATCCCATCGATACCGTTTTCAATTTCTTTTCCTATAGCTATTGCCAACGCTTTATACTGTTCAGGCCCCATGTTCTCGCTAAAAACAGCGAATAACTTTTCGGTGGTAAGGTTGCAAATGTCGGCCAGTTCAGGAACTGCTCCATACAGTTCACCCGGCGAGAAGGCAGGAATCACGGCACCGGTTCGGTAATCTAAACGTGAAGCAATTGTGCCACCAGTTCCAAATAACTTTACCTTAGGTAGATTTGGAGTAAAGGGAAATTCCTTCTCCGGAATTTTATAAGTAGCCTTATAATATCCGGTTTCCTTCATGGCCGTTATGGTGAAAATATCAATTCCAATATTGTAACCAGTATCAATTTTAAGTACGATATGTATATCATCGTCGTTTTCAGCACGAGGCAGAATAGTCCCTTTAAACTCACCACGAGTAGTATTGATGATCACCTTGCCCCAAACCCTAACGTTATACTTTTTGAGAGTATCGAGGGCACGACCTTTATAACCCTGAAAAAAATCTTCCATGCTTTTACTATTATTGTATACTTCCTGTATATTAATACTTCAAATACTATTGCACTATACGCTTTTCAATCTCTTTTCGGAGTTCTCCAAGGTTAATATTTCCAAGTGCCTGCTTGTGTAATTGGCCCATCACCCATGATACGGTTGTGCGCGATGTGTCGTTTCTTGATACTTTGATTTCCCTAAATTTTTCATTCAAGTACTCAATGGGGGCCATGAGTTCTTCTTTGCTCTTTCGCTTAAAGCCAAGACTTGTAAGAACTGAGCCAAAATCCATATTGGGATGTTGGTAAATTACTGGTAACATAGACTTTGCCAGTGATCTTTCCAATTTTTCAGAAAGTAAAAATTTGAAAAGGTCAACAATTCGGGAATAGGAAAAGTCTTTATGTCTATCTATCTGTCCTTCAACGTTCTTAAGTGTATGTCCAAGAAATGTTCCTGCAAAACGGCTTGGTATATCCAACTCCACCAGTTCTTCAATTATTGGAACAAGATTTCTTTTTAGGATGAATGTAAAGGTATCCTCGGGTATATCCCATTCTTTTAGCTGAGCAAATCGTTCAGCGACATCTGGAGGGATTCTTTTTCTTAAGTTCTCTATGTAGTTCTCAAATAGAGGGATGGGTGGCGAATCGGTATCAGGATACATTCGATCGGCACCTGGAAGAACCCTCTCAAAAATGGTTGTCCCGTCGGGAAAGCCCTTTCGTGTTTCACGGGGAACACCCTCAAATGCCATTTGACATCGCTCCTCCACGGTTTCAATAGCCGTCGGAATATCCTCTGAAGGTGCCCATAGCAGTACAATGGCATCATTGGGTTTGCTTTGTAAAATTTCGGCCAACTTATCAGCATCAGCTTTACTTAGGGGATCGTTCAACTCCTCAGTGCTGGTCATGTTTGGTTTCTCCACACAGGCAATTACCTTTAGCCTATCGCTGATCTCATCATTAAACGATTTTCCGGGTTGGGTAAAGTGCGAGAGAATGCCTTGAAATCCTGTAAGATTAATGGCTATGTACCTATAGCCCATTGTTTCGAAATGGAGGGCATTGGTATGTTCTAAACCAATTTCTTTTGGTGCAATCTCCTTCCATGTCATTTTCCACCTCTTGGGATCTGGATAGCGCTCCAAAAGAAGTTTTCTGATATTCAGGAGGGCATACTGCCTAAAAGACTCATTGTGTGATAGTTCAGGTATCCACTTGTTATGGGCTACACCCTTAATCTCAACACGGGTACCACCCTCGCAGCTTACGTTAACGTCCTCTCTGGCTGCACCCATACCGGTACGAACCCTTCCCGAACTTCTATTCAAAAAACGAATATGTTCTGCAGCCTCCCTTAACTCATCGGGGGTCAAGCAATGTGGGTGGGTAACTGTTTCAATCAATGGCATGCCCAACCTATCGGTTTTGTAAATACGGGTATGACCAATATCCGATACTTCGCGGCAGGAATCCTCCTCAATGCTGAGCTGAAGTATTCCCACTTTCTTGTTCTTAAGCTGAATTTCACCCTCAACTCCCAAAATTGCTGTACGCTGAAATCCTGTAGGGATACTTCCATCCAAATACTGCTTACGTGTGATGTGCACCTCACCTACAATATTCAACTTTGTAAGCAGCGATATTTCAAGTGCATATTCAAGCGCTTCTCGGTTTATGGGGAATGGAGGGGTATCATCAATTTCGTAGGTACAGGTTGTGGCATTATGAATTCGATAGATAATGTCCTTTCGTGTTTTAAACTCCATTAAGGCTGTGCCATCGTACTCGCCCATTTCGCTTAGGGTAGGGCGCATATGACGGATTAACTCGGCATGATAGTTATCGTTATCGTTGTATAGCCCTGCCGGACAACGGCAAAAGAGTTTTTGTCTTGTTTTAAGCTGCTGATGAACCTCGAGTCCCGATTTAAACCCTATGCGTAAGTAGTCGGCTTTTTTTGCCTTTGATCGGCTAACATAGCCGATGGACTTCATGGTTTGCTGATAATTTTTTCTGGGATTAAAGGTTGTTGAAACGGATTTCTTTTTCATTTTTAGGGCTGATTTAAAAGGCATTAAGCGGAAAAATACATTCGCTTTTTGCAAGCCCTAATATAGCGCAGTTTACCGATAATGCAAAGTGAAACGGGGTTTTGTTTTTTCAAATTATGTAAGTACTGTGAACCAATTTGAAAAACAGAAAAGACAAAGTAATACTATATCTGAGCCTCAATGCCCCAAACAAAAGCCCTTAACCCCTGCATTTCTGATTTTTTGTTTAACTTTTGAAGTATGGTTAGTAATGGTTCAACCTCATTATCTTCAATAATTGTTAAAACTGCTGAGTTCATGGCTGGCCATGTATGGGTTCCCATGTGTGGTTCACCTGTTTCAGTACCACGCCCCTGAACATCGACCCATCGGGTAAATCCTCGTATTCCCTGATTATCCAATATGGTTTCAATACGCTCAGTTAAAGCCTGATTAAAAACTATAAATACCGTTTTCATTTTTTTGATTTCTTCTTTTTTTAAAAAAGCAGGCACAAACAAGAATAATCTTGAAAGTGCCCACTAAAAAAATTAACTATAATGTTGCTTCAAGTTCAGCCATCCTTTTCCTTTCTCTACGCATACGATTGGCACCAAACATAGTATAAACAACAGGAATAAGAACCAGCGTTATAATAGTAGAGAATGCCAACCCGCCAATAATAGAAACCCCCATTGGTGTCCACATCTCAGCACCCTCGCCAATACCTAGTGCAAGAGGTAACATTCCTAGCATCGTGGTTAAGGTGGTCATAAGCACTGGACGAAGTCTTGATCGGCCTGAGATCAATACTGCTTGTGAAAGAGACAACCCTCTATCACGCATAAGATTTGTATAATCAACCAGCACAATTCCATTCTTCACAACGATACCTACAAGCATAACAGCCCCGATCATTGAAATAAGGTTTAAGGTTTGCCCTGTTATCCAAAGTGCAAGAAAAACCCCTGTGAAGGCAAAGGGCATGGTGAGCATTATAATAAATGGCGATCGAAGCGATTCAAACTGTGTAGCCATAACGATGTAAACCAATACAACAACTAAAAGCAGAAGGGTTAGCAGATCCGCAAATGACTCCTGCTGTTGCTCTGCATCTCCACCAATATCAATGCCAACCCCCGATGGTACTTCCATCTTATCAATTTCGCTCCAGATGCTATTTACAACTGTAGTGATGGATGCTCTATATAAAGCTGATGTAACCTTAACCACTCTTTGACGATTTTGACGCTCAATGAATGGTGGAGAGCTATACTCTGTAACAATACCAATATCCTTTACCCTAACTGCTCTTCCCTGGTTGTTATAAATCAAAATATTTTCAATTGACTCAATTGATTCGCGGAAAGGTTCTGCGTAACGAACCACAATGTCGTATTCATCCCCATCCTCTCTGTATCGAGTTGCAACCAAGCCGTTAATCCTATTCCTAACAAAGGTTGATGCTGTAGTGGTGTTTAGTCCATAGAATGCCAATTTTTCACGATCAAAAATAATCTGGTACTCTGGCCGTGGCTCCTCCATGCTGACCTCTACATCTCTGGTACCTTTAATGTTTTTCATCTTCTCAGCAAGTTCGTGAGCAAACTTGTTCGATGCATCAAGATCATATCCCGAAATAACTACTTCTAGTGAACTCTGCCCTCCAAAACTCATTCCACCTCCCCCAGGAGTAACATTATATTTCACAATTTCGGGGTAAGCATCCAAATCCTTTCTAATCAAATCGCTAATAAAGTATATATCCCGTTCTCGTTCGGTTTTTGATGAGAGTCTTAGGGTCATATTGATGATATGTGTGCCGCTAGATCCGAAGGACGAAAAGATATTCCTATCGTCGGCAGAGCCCGAACTTGTTGATATGAGTTCAACCTCAGGATAATTTCTCTGGATTTGATACTCAATCTGTCTGGCCACCAGTTGAGTTTTTTCAACCCTAACCCCCGAGGGAAGTTCGACCAAAATTCCGATTCGAGCATTATCTGAGGGGGGTATAAACTCAGTGCCTACAACGCTTACAAGAAAAATACTTGAAACGAAAATTAACAAGGATGCAACCAGAACAAAAACCCTGTGCTTAATAGCCCAAGTAAGAATCTTCTCGTAAAAATTATCTAACGAATTGAGCATTTTTTCGGAGTTGTCGAAAATTAGCTTGGCAAGTCCTCTTTTACGCGGTGGATTCAACCGGAGCATCTGTGAAGTTAAAACTGGAGTAAGCGAAAGTGCCGCAATGGTTGATGCACTAACCACAAGCGTAACTATCCAGCCCAACTGCTTGAACATGATACCACTTAATCCGCCCACTAGGGTTAAAGGGAAGAATACCGCAACTACTGTAAGCGTTGTGGCCACAACGGCTAAGCCCACCTCGTTGGTTCCATATATTGATGCTTCTCTGGGTGAACTTCCCTTCTCGATGTGCTTAGTTACATTCTCCAGCACTACAATTGCATCGTCAACCACCATTCCTATGGCTATGGAAAGCGATGAAAGAGAAATAATATTAATTGAATTTCCTGAAATGTAGAGGTATATAAATGCTACGATCAACGAAATAGGAATGGTGAGTATGATGATAAAGGTAGCTCTCCATCTACCCAAGAAGAATAGCACCACAAACATAACAAAAACTCCGGCAAATAGCACTGCTAGGGTTAGGCTATCAATTGAGTTTTGGATAAAATCTGAAGTGTCGAATATTGTATCTATTTTGATATCAGGGGGTAATGTTCGCATAAGGTTGGGCAGCTGCTCCATTACATCCTGTACCACCTTAACTGAGTTTGCCCCAGATTGTTTCTGAACCACGATACGTGCAGCAGGCACACCGTTTCTTCGTTCGTCGAGGGTTAACTTAGCTAAAGTATCCTTCACATCAGCCACGTCCTTAAGCTTAATGGTACGTCCAGCATAATTTCCCACCACGATATCCTTGAGAATATCGCTCGAATTGAATTCTCCCTGAATCCTAAGCGGAAATGTTTTTGACCCTAGATCAAGATTTCCTGCTGGCAGATTAAGATTCTCCATGCGTATGGCGTTACCCAACTGCTCAACTGTTAGATTATATGCTTCAAGTTTACGGGGATCAACATTCACCTGGACTTCTCGCTTTGGACCACCTGAAATACTCACTGCTCCAATTCCATCAATTCGGTTTAGCGGATTTACAATACGCTCGTCAAGAATTTTATTAAGCGCAGGGTAGCTTTCCTCTGCTGTTGCCGATAGCATAAGTATGGGCATAACACTAGTGTTGAACTTAAAAATAACCGGCTTTTCAGAACCTTCTGGAAGATACCTCTCAAGACGGCTAATTGCATCACGCACATCGTTAGTACCCTCATCAAGGTTGACTCCCCACTCAAACTCAAGTATGATAAGTGAAACATTCTCCTTTGAAGTTGAGTAAAGCTTTTTCAAATTACTCACCGTGTTGAGGTTATCCTCAAGCAAACGAGTTATATTTGTTTCAATATCGGCAGCATTAGCCCCGGGGTATGTGGTAAATACTGTGATTATTGGCGGTTCAATCTCTGGATATAGGTCGATGGATAGCTTGTTGAATGAATACATTCCAAAAATAACCACTCCAATAAAGATTAGAATGGTGCTGACCGGTTTCCGAACGGCAGTGCTATATAAACTCATTTTATTATTTATGTTTTAATTTAATCATATCAATCTAGTTTTCAATCTCAACGGTGGTTCCATCAAGTAACCGGTTTTGGCCCGCAACAACTACCAACTCGTTCGCATTTAATCCCGAAAGCACTTCAAAGCTATCGTTAATCCTACGACCAATTCTAATGGTTTTCCTTACGGCTACATTATCCTCAACAACAAAAACAAATCTTTCATTTGTCCCTGTCTGTCTTTGAACAGCCAAATCGGGAACGACAACACGTTCCATTTCGCCAAAACCAAATTTAACCCTTGCAAACATTCCTGGGCGTATAAGCATTTGCTGATTGGGTATTTCTACCTCAACAGTAAAGGTTCGGGTAAACGGTTCAACCGTAGGGTGAATAAGGTAAACCTTGCCCTTAAACTCTTTATCTGGATAAATATCTAGGGTAATTGTAGTTTCCATGCCCTGTTTAACCCTAGGGAAGTATATTTCTGGAACATTCACCAAAACCTTTACAGGCTGAATTTGCATTACCGATACTATGGCCGGTTTTCCAGTCAAGCTTGGAGACATTGAATACATTTCACCATCGTTGTAGTAACGGCTGGTTATTATACCATTGATGGGTGAGCGCAGCTGGGTATTCTCCGACATGTTGCTGAAGGTAGTGCGAAGTACATCGAGCTGGGTTTTTACCTGATCAACCTGTTGCTGTGGAATACTTCCAACTCGGTTCAAAGTATCTAGCCTAGCGTAGTCTTTCTCAAGGTTCTCAAGTTGGGTTTTTATCTGATCGAAGTTGGTGTTATCCATCTGCACTAGCAGTTGTCCCTCCTTAACAAGATCGCCCACCTCAACGAAAATCTTGCGGATGCGCGATGGCGAGTTTGAGCTAATGTGATTTTGCCTAAAAGGCTCTATGCTTCCAGTAAAATCTACTTCTTGCTCAATAGCCCTAGATTCCAACTTTGCAGTGCGCACAAGCACTTTGGAATCCTTGGTTACCTCCTGTTCCGCAGGCACATTGGCAGAGCATGATGCCATAAAGATGGCTATCGAAATAAAAAGGAATTTTGACATGTTCAAAGTTTTCATTCGTTCTTTGCAATTTTGTTTGTAAAATGTTATGTTTGTTTAAGTTAGTTTTTACTGTAATTGGTTAATGCTTCGTTCTCTCCTGTGATGGCCTCATAATCAACTTTAGCTTTCAAGTAATCAAATAATGACTGATTATAGTTTAGCTTAGCCTGTGTTAACGAGACTTCTGCATCATTAAGTTCGAGAATTGTTCCAGTTCCTGTACGGTAACGGGTTTGGGCTATGCTATAACCCCTTTCAGCCTGAGCAATAGCTTCCTTGTTTGAGTTGATCTGCTCAACTGCTCGCATCATATTAGTAATAGCATTTCGAGCTTGAAGTGTTAGAGTCTGGTTGAGGTAGTCGCGTTGTATTTTTAGCTGGTCAATCCCAACAAGAACCTGCTGTTCCCGATACTTTTTGGTAAATCCTTGAAAAATTGGCACTTGAAGCTGAAGTCCCATAAGAGTAGTTTTTACCCAGTTATAGTCGGAAATATTAAAATCGTTTGCCTGTGCCTGATACTGAAAGTTACCAAATGCTGCCAGTGTTGGTAAACGATTAGTTCGGAGTAACTCATACTGCTTTGTTAACTTTAGCTGTTGAAGATCAAGTTGTATCAAATTTGTGTTTTTATCCAATGAAATGTTGATAAGAGGTTTGTAAAAAGAAAAATCATTTTCGTAATCTGAGAGATTTCCATCAACCTCAATCTCAATATCTTCTCCTACTCCCAAGAGAATTTTTAACATCATCGCTGAGAGGCTAACCCCATTTTCGGCCTGAACAAAAGCTGGGTTCAGATTACGAACCTGCACCTCGCTCCGAATCACATCATACTCAGCCACAACACCCTGCCCGTAAAGATTCTTAATACTTTCAAGATTCTTTTTTGCATTTTCGATGCTCATGCTCATAACATCAAATGAATTTTTGGCTAAAAGCAAAGTATAGAATGCTTTTTTTACCTCGCTCACCATATCAAGTTTTGATGCTCTAGATTTTTCAAGCGCAATCTCAATATCTGTATTGGACACTTGAATCATTTTGAAAAGTGAAGGGGCAAATAGGGGAAGTGAAAGAGAAAGAGCAGCATTGTAGCTATTATCAAAACCCATTTGCATAGGGCCTCCAGTTCCTGGTCCGAAAATATTCTCTGGTAAAAACAATACCGGTAGATCAAAATAACGAGAATACTGTGCACTTCCGCTTAGAGTTGGGAAGAATCCTCCTCTAACCTCATCCTTATAGTAGTATTGACGCTCGATCTCCTTGTTGGCTAGCTGAATTGTAGGGTTATCGGATAGAGCTATCTCAAGAGCTTTATTCAGGTCAATTCTAAGCGTATCTTGAGCAGAAAGTGCGAAACTACACAATAGACTTAATAATATTGCTGTTAAAACAGTAATGAAAAATAATTTCAACTTGTTATACATTTTTGTAATTTGGTTTAAGAATAATAATTATGAAGTAGTTTTATTGGCAGTAAATTCATCAATAATCGCCAAACCCTTGGCCGATGCAATGCCCCGAATTAAAGTAATCATTGTTTGTTCGTAAAGTAAGGATGGAGGGTAAAGATGATAGGGAAAAATATCGCTATTGGCAAGTAGTTCAAAAATTTCCATTATCAGCTTAGAAATAATTTGCAAATCGATATCTTGCTTTATAACACCTTCATTTATTCCCCTTTTTAAAAGGTTTATCGTTTGTTCGATATTGTAATTGCGGTTAGCACAAAGAGTACTTTTCCAAATGGCAGGATAATATATCCTAACATCATTGATAAATTGTGGATTTTGACTCTTCATGTTATCAATCCCATTCTTTAACAAAGATAAAAAAAGGTGTATGGCAGTTTTAGAACTTTTGGCAAGTTCTTCTAGGACTTCCTTTTGGTAACGAATATGTGTTTCTATACATTCCTTTAGAATCTGGTCTTTATTTCTATAGATTTCATAAATTGTTCTTTTCGACATGCCTAAGGATGATGCAAGATTGTCCATTGTTACCCTTCGAACCCCTTCCCTCATAAACGCCTCTGATGCCTGAGCAATGATTCTATCCTTTACTTCCATGATATTGAATTTATCAGAACTAATTATTAAACTTTCTCAATTAACAAGCTGCTTTTTGTCTGTTAATTTCACTTGAAACGTACATTACCAATTGATTTAAACTATTAACCTCAGTTTCCAAATCTTCCTTTAACTTGATGTTAAAAGCATGTTCAATATGATAAAGCAAAAGGTTCACTTCCCAACGATTCAAACCTAAATTATTGTACAAATTGGCATTGTATAAATTTCCCTGATCATCAATACCAAAGTTAAAGCTAAGTATTCGCCTTATCTTATAGTAAATATCTGTTTGCAACATATTTAACTTGTTGTATACTAAAAATGATTTTACTGTTTTGCAAAAAAGTGTCTGCAAACATAGACATAAAAACTTGAAAAACGATTATAGTTTTCTTGTTTTAACACTTATTAACCTGCAATCGTTATAGGAAGAGGTATTGTTGAAATAACTGAAACTTGAAAGAGCTGAAATAATATCGTTTATAAAACCTTTAGCTCAATCAAATTTAATTGTTTTATCAGGGCTAATGCGGGAAATAACCATTGATGGAACAAGCAACATGGTGAGTGTTAACAAAAAAGTTCCAAGATTAAGTAAAATTATATTAATCAAATTAATATCAATTGGCACAGTGGATAGGTAGTAATTCTCTGGATCGAGTTTAATAATTCCAAAACGAATTTGTATAAAAGCAATGGCTAAGCCAAATATGTTTCCCCATAAAAGCCCTCTTGCTACTATTTGTCCCGATTGTATTAGGAATATATTCCGAATTACTCGGTTTTCAGCTCCAAGAGCTTTCAGCAAACCTATCATATTGGTTCGTTCCAGAATAATTATTAAGAGACCAGAAATCATATTAATTCCAGCAACAATAAGCATAAGAGCTAGCAAAACAACAACATTAATATCCTGCAGGCCAAGCCAATCGAAAATCTGGGGGTATTTCTCAACTATATTCATAACCCTAAGCCTTGAACCATCCTCCAAAAAATTAAATATAACTATATCCTCAACTTGATAAGTTATATTGTTTATTTCCTTAAAATCATCGATTAACAGCTCGAATCCTGTTACCTGATCTTGCTCCCAACCATTTAACCTTTGGATATGTCTAATATCTCCTAGCACAAAAAGCCTGTCGAATTCTGTCATTTGTGAATCAAATATTCCAGATACAGCAAAACGACGAACTCTAGGGGGTTCCTGAACAAAAAACATATCAAAACTATCGCCAACCTTTAGCTTTAACAATAGCGAGGTTGCTTTTGATATAATTGCATCATTGGATATGGCTGAATCGGGCAAGGAAAGAATTTGCCCATCCACAAGATTTTTTTTAAAAAAAGACCAGTCGAAATCATGGCTAACACCCTTAAGAACAACGCCTTGAATATCACTATCTGTTTTAATAATTCCTGGCTTAACCGCAAAAACCTGAATATGCCGTACCCCCCTAATTGCTTTAATATCGGGAATAAATTCAAGATCACTTTCTATTGGGTTGGTTTCAAAGGAAATATTACTATCATAATTTACAATTTGGATATGACTTCCAAAGCCAATAGTCTTTTCTGTAATCTCTTTCTTGAAGCCAATTATTACACCAACAGAGATAATCATCACTGCTAGGCTTAGAGCAACAGCAACTGTAGCAATTCGAATAAACGGACGTGAAAGGTTTCTGCTTCCACCGGAGGGGCTATTCAGACGCTGGGCTATGAAATGCTCTATATTCAAATCGAAGTAATTAGAAGGGCAAATTTATGAAAATATTTGGGGATACTAGCAGATAACATTCTCTACTTCCTTCCAAAATCAGCAGGAATCTCACCCCATGCTTGGGTTTCCCATTTCAGCAGCTTGTTCTTCCACGTATTCTCGCGCAACCATTTCTCGGCTCTAAGAATCAATTCGAATAGCTTTGCATTATTAAATGTTTCAACCTGCTTGGTGTTAGCTATTTTTTTACGAACCCAACTAATGGCTGTTTTTGAATCTGTGTAAATGGGCAATTCGCTATTCTTCTGCTTTAGCAAAGCTAAACCATGAACAATGGCAAGGAATTCTCCAATATTATTTGTTCCGTCCCTGAAAGGTCCCTGCCTAAAAATTTCCCTGCCACTTTGAGCATCAACTCCACGATATTCCATATCACCCGTAACGGTATTGCAAGCGGCATCAACGGCTAGGGAGGGGAAAATTGGTTTGGGTTGGTTTTCCTGAATCCCTTCGAGTTGAAGTTTCACATTTACCTCTTTGGTTGCATACTCCTCGTATGTGCGCATAAAGGCTGCTTCTGCAGCCTGAATACTTGGAAAAGCTTTATACTTAGCATTTGGGTAGCCTTTAATATTCACTTGGCACTCATCCCAACTACTATAAATACCTGGCTTTACGCCTTCCCAAACAACGTAGAACTTTTGTTTAGCCATTTTACCTTGAAAAATCAGGATAAAGCAGATACTTCTGCCGAATTTCCATGAATTGTTCAATATCACGCGTCCAGCTGCTCCTAATGGTTTGCTCATCAAAGCCCTTTTCAATTTGTTCTCTTAGATTTCGGCTACCTGCAAGAGTATTAAAATAGTTGTTGAAGAACTTATCTTTCTGAGGGAACGTTTGGTGTGCAAAAATCAACCAGCTTAGGTTAATAGATCTTGTATCCAAAAAATATTTATCGGTGTAGTCGCGTAGATCAAATCCATAGCATTTCTGATCCTTTAGAGGGGGGTTAATACTTGAAGTGGGGCGGCTTTCTGGAGTAAAATAAAAGCCCATATCGGGGAAACTGGGATGTCCAAAAACCTGAAAGGGGAAATCAGTTCCTCTACCAATGCTAACCATAGTTCCTTCGAGGAAACATAAAGAGGGATACAGATAAACTGAAGTTTGGTTAGGAAGATTTGGTGAAGGGCTAACTGGCAAAGTGTAAGTTGAATCGTGAGAATAGTTATAGCATGGAATAACCGTAAGGTTGCATTGTACGCCGTTATTCAGCCATCCCTCTCCATTGATCATCAGCGCAAATTCCCCAACGGTCATACCATGCACAACTGGCACAGGATGCATCCCCACAAATGATCTAAAATTAGTGTCCAAAACAGGTCCATCCACATAAAACCCATTTGGGTTGGGTCTGTCTAGTACAATAAGAGGAATACCGTTTTCTGCACAGGCCTCCATGAGGTAATGCATTGTTGAAATATAGGTGTAGAACCTAACGCCCACGTCCTGAATATCGAATATCATCAAATCAATTTGCGTTAAATCTTCTTTTGATGGTTTCCTTTTATTGGCATAAAGCGAAATTACCGGAATACCTGTTTTCGGATCAACATCGTTTTCAATTAACACACCATCAGCTGCATCGCCCCTGAACCCGTGTTCGGGGCTAAAAATTTTTGTAATTAATACTCCTCTGGACAAAAGGCTATCCACAAGATGTGTTTGCCCGATAATGGTTGAGTGATTGGCAACAATACCAATAGATTTATCCTTTAAAATAGGAAGGTATTCGTCCATCTGTTCGCAGCCAACCTTAATGATACTTATATTTTCATCCTTATTAGTGGTTTTACCACCACAGGAAAGGAGTGCAAGGCAAAGGATGGAAATTAGCGTTGGTTTCAATGGCAAAATTTTGATTAGCACGAAAGTATAAAAAAAAGTGCCAATAAATTTTCATTTATTAAAAAAACCCTCAAGAATATTCTTGAGGGTTACCGTTTGGTTATTTGGTTTTACTACTTAATGTTCTCGCTCATGGGCAATCCATATTCCTCAACCATTTTTATGTTCAACTTCTCTAGTGCATCGAGAATTGGATTGTAAATTTCAGGGATAACTGGAATATGAACACCCTTAGCAGAAATTTTTCCCTCTAATATCATTTGAACTCCCACCGCAGCAGGTAGGGCAACCGTTCTAGCTATCGATGTATCGGTTTTGAGTGTCCCAAAATCGAGCATTCGCGAACGGATAACCTCCTCCTTGCCATCGGGATAGCTGGCTACAAAAGTGTGCTGCATGACTACCATATCACGTTCACTCTCCTTAATCATCATCTTTTCAATCATTATATCAGAAACCACCTCAAAAGGAGAATCCTCAACACGATTAATTGCGTTTTGTGTGAATAATCCAAGCCATTCGAGGGCTACGATAGGATTAGAATCGATTCCAATTCCTAAATATTCTGACGTTTTCTTCTTGATATCTGTGGAGTTGGCTGCACCTATCTGTTTAGCCATAAAATCGGCATAGGTCATACCAACCATGCTATACTTATCGTACGAAAGCAACTTCAACCTCTTCATTGCATCAATTACCTCACACCACTTGGTATAGCGAAATGTACCACGGAAAATGGTTTTGGTCTCTGGAATTCCGTAAAGGTCAATATATGGCAAAGAGTCGCGGTTGGGATATACTTCCAACTCTCCCACATTGGTAAAGTCAACCTTAAGAGGATTCTTGAAAAGATCTTCAGTGGGTATCTCATGGATTTTACCTCTGCGAAGGTATTTGCCATCGTTGTTCCCTGCCATAACAACTCCTTTGGGTGCCCAGGTAAATTTGTAGTTAAAGGGGTTCTTTTCAACCTCGGGTGCAACCAACGCACCACAGAATGAGTAGAACTCATCAACTTTACCGCCCTTATCATGGATATGGTCAATTATCCTCATGGCCGACATGTGATCGATTCCGGGATCGAGCCCTAACTCGTTTAGGATAATGATCCCTGCATCCTTTGCTTGTTGGTCGAGAGCACGCATCTCGGGCTTTACATAGGATGTGGTAACCATATTTTTCTTGTGCTTAATGCAATGCTTAGCCACCATTAAGTGGTATGCATATGGCAAAAGGCTAACTGAAAGATCGTGTTCAGCAACCAGCTTATCGAGAGTTGCTTCATCGTCAACGGTCCAAGCCAACGAAATTCCATTGTGATGACCAGCGATCATATCATCTGCTTTCGATTTTGTACGTGTAGCAACAGTAACCTGAATACCACTCTTGAGCAAATGCTGTACTATGGGTTTAACCACCATGCCTGCGCCCAGAATAAGAACTTTTTTCATAGAAAAATGATTAATTGATTAATTATCTGTGATTTACTATTTTAAACATGTATCCAAAATAGCTTATAACTTCCTACCTAGTTTGTTTCAATTAAAAAACTTTAAAAGATATTGTTTGCGAAAATAGTGCATTTTAAATTTATTACATATCGAAAAACGGAGGAATCATTACCCTATATGAAGAGAAATAATATGTTTCTTAACACAGCAGGTAAATTCATCCTGATAATTAATGGTTAAACTTTGAATCTAATCTTAATCTAATCGATTTAAATGTAAAAATTCTAACTTTGCTCACAATTAATGAACTTTATGATAAGAGTTGAAAAAATTGTAAAATCGTTTGGCCCTCTTACTGTGCTTAAGGGTGTTGACATTGAAATACCCAAAGAGAAAGTTGTGGCAATAGTTGGACCAAGCGGTGCCGGTAAAACCACGCTTCTTCAGATAATGGGTACACTGAGCCATGCCGATTCAGGGAAGGTTTTTATTGATAATAGAGATGTTTTTGCCTTAAACGAAATGCAGTTGGCAAATTTTCGAAATAAGAATATAGGTTTTGTTTTCCAATTTCATCATCTATTACCTGAGTTCACTGCTTTAGAAAATGTATGCATTCCAGCCTTCATCGCTCGAGAGTCTCGCGATATAGCCGAAAAACGTGCGAAGGATTTGCTCTCATTCCTTGGATTAAAAGAACGCTTCGATCATAAACCCGCCGAACTATCGGGTGGCGAACAGCAAAGAGTTGCCGTGGCAAGAGCTTTAATTAATCAACCAAGGGTAATATTAGCCGATGAGCCATCGGGAAACCTCGACTCGAAGAATAAGGAAGAGCTACACAAGCTGTTCTTCACCCTCCGCGATGAGTTCAACCAAACCTTTGTAGTAGTTACCCATGATAAGGAGTTAGCAGCCATGGCAGATGTTCAACTAATCATGAACGATGGAGTTTTTGTTTGATTTAGTCCGCAGTTGGCAGTCCGCAGTCCTCAGTTGGCAATCCGCAGTCGGCAGTCGGCAGTCCGATGACTGTTGAAGTAGACCGTAGACTGTGGACCATAGACTGTAGACCGTAGACCCTAAAATATGAACTATTTGCTTCCACAAGCTGATCTCAAAGATTTTCTCGAGGAAAAGTACAAGCTGTACGCCTCTCCTGCTTTTATTGAAAACGATCCCATTCAAATACCACGACGTTATAAAAGACCTGAAGATATTGAGATTGCTGCATTTATGGCTGCAACCCTTGCCTGGGGGCAACGATCAATGATTATCAGGTATGTTAGATCATTTCTAGAAAGAATGGGTGAATCGCCTTATGATTTTGTTTGCCATTTTAAGCAAAAGCATCATAAAATATTTGAACATTATAAGTATCGAACCTTTTGCCAAACCGATTGTATTTCATTTCTAAATGCATTGAAAAACATTAACCTTAATCATGGTGGGTTACAAAAGGTTTTCAACGATGGTTTTCAGCAGCATCAAAGCATTCTTGGCACATTAGCTTTTTTTAGAAATGTTTTTGTTAGCGATGGTTTTGCTTTCCGGTCGGTTAAACATGTATCCAACGTGGGTAAGGGTTCTGCTGCAAAGCGCCTCAACATGTTCCTTCGCTGGATGGTTCGACCCAATAAGGAAGGTGTTGATTTTGGCTTATGGAAAACTATTCCACCTTCGGCACTTATGCTCCCGCTCGATGTTCATACTGCAAGGGTATCAAGGTTGTTGGGATTGCTAAAACGCAAACAAAACGACTGGAAAGCGGTGGAAGAAGTTACAGCAAACCTTTGTACCTTTGATCCATCTGATCCCGTTAAGTACGATTTTGCGTTATTCGGGCTTGGAATTTTTGAAAAGTTTGGAAAGGATGAGCAACACATATTTCAGGTTTAAACAGTTTGCGGTTAGGCAGGAAAAATCAGCCATGAAGGTTGGCACCGATGGGGTACTGCTGGGTGCATGGGTAAATATCGGCAATGCCCACCGCATTCTCGATGTGGGAACCGGAACAGGGCTTATCGCCCTGATGCTAGCACAACGCTCTTCTGCAACAATTGATGCCGTTGAGATTGATGAATCATCGAGCCAACAAGCACAAGAAAATGTGAATAGCAGCCCCTGGGTAAATAGAATCACCCTATTCAACCAATCTTTTCAAAGTTTTGCCCTTAGAGAAACAAAAAAGTACGATCTTATCGTATCCAATCCCCCCTACTTTATCAAGTCGCTAAAATCGCCAGAGAAATTGCGCACAGTAGCCCGACACAACGAATTGCTTTCGCAAGACGATCTACTTGCTGGAATTGAAAAGCTAATCTCAAAGGATGGTCGGTTTGCCGGAATCTTTCCCTATTTAGAGGGAAATATTTTTACAGCCAAGGCAGCAAACTATAATTTGTACTGTATAAAAAGGGTTACCATACTGGGAAAAGAAAAGCAACCCCCTAAAAGGTTGCTTTTGGAATTTTGTCAGGAAAAAAAGGGTTTGGAAGAATCCGAGTTAACCATTAGAAATTCTGACGATACATTCACCGAAGAGTATAGGCAACTAACTAAAGATTTTTACTTGGCGTTTTAGTTCAAAACCATACAAAATTCAGTTTTTATCATTCAAACACCTAGATCTTCCTTCCTGGATACTGCAATAAGGCTTGTTCAAGGGTTTCCATGGCATTCTTAAGATCTTCAATTTTAAGAACATATGCAATACGCACCTCATTTTTACCTAAACCTTTGGTTGCATAAAAACCTGATGCAGGGGCCAACATAACGGTTTGGTTCTTGTATTCAAATTGCTCAAGCAACCATTGGGCAAAAACATCCGCATCGTCAACCGGCAGCTTAACTACGGTATAGAATGCACCTTTTGGCTTAGGACAAACAACGCCTTCCATCTTATTCAACGCTTCCACCATGTAGTTGCGTCGTTCAATGTACTCATTGTAAACCTCATCGAAATACTCCTTTGGTGTAGCCAATGCAGCTTCTGCTGCAATTTGACCATATGAAGGAGGGCATAAACGGGCCTGGGCAAATTTAAGCGCAGTCTTCATAACTTCACAATTTCTTGATATCATTGCTCCTACCCTTACACCACACATGCTGTAACGCTTCGATACAGAATCCATCAAGATTACATTATCCTCAAGCCCTTTTAGGTTCATGGCCGAGAAATGGGTTTGGCCATCGTAGCAAAACTCTCTGTACACCTCATCGGAAAAAAGGTAGAGGTCGTACTTCTTAACAATTACCGCCAATTGCTCTAATTCTTCGCGAGAGTATAGATATCCTGTAGGGTTGTTGGGATTACAGATAACAATACCTTTAGTTTGTGGTGTAATTAATTTCTCGAAATCGGAAATTGGGGGTAGTGCAAATCCATTTGAAATGGATGAAGTAACAGGAACAATTTTCACTCCAGCGGTTGTAGCAAAGCCGTTGTAGTTTGCATAAAACGGCTCTGGTGAAATAACCTCATCTCCAGGATTTAGGCAACTCATAAAGGTAATGGTGATGGCCTCTGAACCACCTGTGGTGATTATCATATCATTATGCGTAACGTTTATCCCAACGCTTTGGTAGTAAGCAGCCAGCCCCTTACGATAACTTTCGTTTCCGGCTGAGTGGCTATACTCAACCACCTTTAACTTATTTTCTCTTATAGCCTTTAGGGCTAATTCAGGTGTAGGAATATCGGGTTGACCAATATTTAGATGATAGATCTTTCTACCTTTCCGTTTCGCTTCCTCAGCGTATGGAACAAGTTTTCGTATTGGGGAAGCGGGCATCGCTTTCCCTTTTTCTGATATTTGTGGCATGATAATAGGTTTTGTTTACTATTTCTGTTCGATCTGTTCCTTTTGCTTCACACTCCCCTTTATCCTCAAAACAACTTGAGAGGGTTCGGCATTGGAATGTACCCTAACACTTTTACTAAAATTTCCAGGAATCCGTGTATTGTACTTTACCGTTATAGTACCTTTATCTCCTGGTTTGATGGGGTCCTTTGACCACTTAGGTACTGTACAACCACACGAGGCTTGCACATTTGAAATTACCAATGTCTCTGTACCAGTGTTTGTAAATTCAAATGAACATTCTCCATTGCCTAAATACTCTATTTCGCCGTAATCATGTACAAGCGATGAGAATGAAATAGTTGCTTTACTTGTTACCTCCTCAACCTTAATATCTTGAGCGTAAATTGATGATGAAGCAATGTAGAACATCGATAAAAGTAAAATTATTCTTTTCATAGTGCTTATATTTATTTGTGCTCCAAAGTTAGCTGAAAAAAAAGAAAAAAAGTATGTTAAAGAATAGATCTATTTCAGGCGTATGGGTTTAATTAGTAATACCCCTCAAAAAGCTTGAATTCTCTTTATTTTTTCATTAAATTTGTAAAAACGGTCTACCCAAAAATGTCTTTATAAAAACAACCAAAACTAATAAAAAATGGAATTCAAATTACCACTATTACCATTTGGATTGGACGAATTAAGCCCTATGATCAGCAGAAAAACCCTTGAGTTTCACTATGGGAAGCATCATCAAGCTTACGTAAACAATCTTAATAATCTAATTAAAGGGACAAAATTCGAGAATTCCGATCTGGAAACCATTGTTAAGGAATCTGATGGGGGTATCTTCAATAATGGTGCACAGGTATGGAACCATACCTTTTACTTCGAAGCTTTTGCTAAGAACCCCAAGGAAGAACCCACAGGTGAACTGGCAAAATCCATTGAGCGCGACTTCGGATCATTTGACAGCTTTAAAGAAACTTTTTCTAAAGCTGCAGCTACACTTTTCGGCTCCGGATGGGCATGGCTGGTTAAGGATGCCTATGGTAATCTCGAAATCATTCAGGAATCCAATGCAGGAACACCCCTTCGTAATGGCTACAAGCCTTTATTAACCTGCGATGTTTGGGAACATGCATATTACCTCGACTATCAAAATCGACGGCCCGATTATATCGAAGCTTTTTGGAATTTAGTTGACTGGAAAGTAGTGGAAAGCCGGTTTAAAAGCAGATAACTCTAAATCACAATTCATTCATCTGTATGTTAAAAGATTTAGTCTATCGAAATCGTTCCTATCGCCGCTTCCATCAGGAAAGAAGTATTCCCAGAGAAATACTCCTCGAATTGGCTGATCTTGCAAGGGTTACACCTGCAAGTAAGAATATACAACCACTTAAATATTTCATCTCTAACGAACCTGATGTCAACGCAAAAATATTTCCTCATTTGGCCTGGGCTCGACATCTTAAGAATTGGAATGGACCAGAGGAAGGCGAAAGACCATCGGCATACATTATAATCCTTGAGGATACAACTATTGGTGAAAACTTTCAACGCGATCAGGGTATTGCTTCGCAAACCATTATGCTGGGAGCAGTAGAGCGTGAATTGGGTGGGTGCATTATCGCTTCGGTAAATCGCGACGAGGTTGCCAATGCTCTTTGTATACCCAAAAACTTTAAAATTGCTCTGGTGCTAGCGTTAGGTTATCCAAGCGAGAAGGTTGAAATTAATGAAATAGGCCCGGGTGATAATACCAATTACTGGCGTGATGAATTGGACATTCACCATGTTCCCAAAAGGAAGCTGGATGATATTATTCTGTAAAGCCAGTGTTTAGAAAGTAGGACATGGAATTGCCCTCCAACGCTTACGGGTTTTAACCGTAAAGGTATAGATAACAGCAATCTCATGTGACCCTCCCGAGCCAATGGTCAACCTTGATAGGGTAAAGTCGTAGCTGTACGACGCGCTCCACTCCTGAAACCTGTATCCCACCAGAAAAGCTAACGCATCAGTGCCTGGATACTGTTTAACAAGGGGTATTCCCCTGTACCAGGTACCAAAGAGGAATGGTTCACGATACCAGTACAGACCAAGATCCAACTGCTTCGATAAGCCCTGAAATCTAAGATTGAAAGCACCTGTGATACTTTCTTCAATTGGGCGAAGAACAATACCTCTTAAAACTATTCGACCTCCTCCGTATACTGAGATTTTATATGGTGTTCGTACATCATCCCCGTAAAAGGAGCGTTCAGGACGAAGCATATGATCCCAGGTAGCCCCCAGCCAAACATCGTCAGAGTATATCAGCACCGAGGTGGACACATCGATGTCACGAATGGCATTATTTCCGAGTGGCTGAACCGTTGGGGGTAACTCCCCGTAACCTCCTGCCAGCTGATCACCAAAGATAAGCCGGGAGTAGTCAATGGAGTGCTGTAGATAGTAAAAACCTATGCCGGGGCGAATGTGGTAGTCGGGGTGAGGATTGATATCGTAGCTGTACAGCAACCCCGCCATGGTGGTTCCCAAGCGCCCATCACCAGCGTAGTCACCAAGCACCAAAAGTCCTAAACCACTCTTGAAACTCATGAAGTTGTGATCGTACGATACACTATACGTCTGGAACGTTCCCGGCACAAAGGTCCACTGGTTTCGGTAGTTAAGTGCTGCCCGATGGCCCGGGATTCCACCAGCGTACGATGGAGCGAGGTAAAGCGGGTTGGCGTAGAACTGTGTAAATTGGGGATCCTGCGCGTTGGCAACCAACCCGTAAGCCACAATAATTGCTATGCTAAGAACTCGCTTCATCTATTTCTTCTCTTGTAAATCTAATTACAAACCCTATATTATTAAACCTTGTATTTTGTTTCTTAAACTAATTACAAGTACACCTTCCTAACGCAGAAGGGTTACATTGCCTTTCAGGTTAAACTGCTTTCCATTGGCAAACCTACCCACAGCACGCCACACGTAAACCCCTTGATCGCACAACTTATCCTTGTAGTAGCCATCCCACCCCACCTTGATGTCATTCGTCTCGAAAATCTGCTCGCCCCAACGGTTGAAGATCATCAACCTGTACTCAATCACCCCGTCGGAATATGGGTGGAATACTTCGTTGGCAAAGTCCACCGCATCGTAGTAACCTCCGTTGGAACCGTGTGGACTGGGTACAAAGGCATTGGGGAAACTTATATACCCAGCTCCCTCAACCCAAACGGCTGGGTATCTCGAATCGGTATCTTCACACCCATACTCAGTGTAAACAGTTAGAGTTATTCGATATTCGCCTAATTCTCTATAAGTATGGATGGGGTCTCTCACAGTAGTTATTGTTCCATCTCCCAGATCCCAAATTGAACGGTACGCATTTTCCGACAGGTTAAATAATCGAACTGTGGCTTGTGGGAGCATAACCCTTTCGGGTAGTACTGCAAAGGCAGCCACCGGATTCACCCAAACCTGAAAGGTAGCAAAGTAATGATTCTCCCCCCCATCGCCCCATACTGTAAGCCCAACATTGTAGTATCCGGGTTCCACAAATACATGGTATGGTTCCCATTCTTTTGAGGTAACAGGATTACCTTCATCATCGAAATAGCCAAAATCCCAGAGGCAACTGTCGCCATACATAGAATTATTAATAAAGTAAACCTCTAATGGTGAGCACGATTGGTAATGCTCTGCTTCGAATAGGACAATTGGCAATGGAGGAAGAAGTGTAAGGTAATGCCATACACTATCATAACAGTTTTCGTTCCAAATTTCCAATGTAACCAAGCGTCTAAAATTATTCTCCTTTGGTCCCCATGTTTCGTACGTATAGCTGTGTGTGCCCAAATGAGCCTGATCATCACCATAGCCATCGCCATAGTTCCACAGGTAGTTCCAACTTGGATCGGCAGGATTTGAATAGTTGATCATCTGGAAGGTTGCGTTAGGGAAAACGCTTAAAGGAGGATTTATGGCAAATTCAGCAATGGGCGCAGCATAAACAGTAAGGGGACGTGTTTGGGTGTCCTCACAATCGTATGTTGAAACAGCATTTAACGAAACGTTAAATACCCTATCCTCTGTTGTGGTATTAACAAACCGATGGATTGGTTCGAAGAGATAGGAAGTAAATCCATCGTCAAAATCCCAATTATAGTAGAATGCACTTGCAGATGTATAGTTATAAATGGTTGGCGTGTGTGGGTTACATCCAGTATTGGGATCAAAGGCAAAGTCAACATGTACCTCAGGGAAAACATATACGGTTTGGGTTGTAAAATCTTCACATCCAAATTCAGTTGTTGAAGTTAGCGTAATAACATATGGCTTTGGCTCATCTTCATCATCGTTGCCATAGTAATGATGCATGTTATCTGCGCTGGTTGTTGTGGAATCTGTCCCATCGCCAAAATCGTAATGATAGGTAAGATATGTACCCAGCGATTGGTTGTCGAAAATAGCCTCAAGGGGTGGACAGGATATGTACTGGCTAAGCAGCTCCATGGCAGCCTTAGGCTTGGGGTGAACTAGCACATTGTGAACAATAGAATCCTTACAGCCATGCTCCGATGTTGCTTTAAGCTTAACCGGGAATGTTGCATCCTGGGTAAACGAAGTATTGTAATAGGTTTGAGAGGGATTGATCTGGCTTGATGATACACTATTGCCAAAAGACCAAAGGTATGTTGCGTTTGAGGTTCCCCCAAATGCGTTTGTTGTGTTACTGAAATCCACAGTATGCGGATGGCAATCCTCTAAATCACCAGTGAAGTCTGGATATATATGAGGGAAAACCGTTATCTGCTGCGTTGCGGTTTTAGCACAGGTCTGCCCATAAGTAAGGGCATTTAAACCCGTTGTTAATGTTATTGTAGGTGTATAGATGCTGAGAGGTGTTGTTGGTTCATTGACAAAAATACGTGAACCCGGTTGCTCCAGAGTAGAGGTCATGCCATTGTACTGGAAATTCCAATTGTAAAGATACTGAGGACTAGTAGAAGTGTTTTGGACAGTAACTGTTAAGGGTGTACAACCCTGTGTAATATCAGCAAAGAAATCGGCTATCACCAATGGGAAAACCTCAATGGTCTGTGTAATCTCCTTAGTGCAACCTAGCGGGTTGGTTACTGTTAGGGTAACCGGGAAGAAAAGCGACTGGGTTTTATCGGTATGCGAATATATCTTTTCACCCGGAGTTTCCAGTATTGAACCTGTATTGTCGCCCAAATCCCATTCGTAATTACCACCCTGACTTTGCAGCACTCCCGAACTCTGGTTGTTGTATGTTACTGTTAGCGGATTACATCCCGAAGGGGGTCCTAAGCTGAAATCGGCAATGAGTTCGGGGTAAACGGTAACAGTTTTTACGCTGTCATCGGCACAGGTTGCTCCGGATATCTCGTGATATTGGTTTACAGTAAGCGTTACATCATACGTTGCAATGGCATTGGGCTGTGCATTGTAAAAGAACCAATGGTGTGGGTTGCTGTCATAACGTGTCTCCTCCGCAGGGGTACCACCCTCGCCGCTATTTCCATAGTTCCAATGGAAATACGTATCAACACCCGGTTGAAGATCATGGAAAACCGAGCTGTTTTCAAAATCTACCCTTAGCGGGTAAGCACAATTATCGTTATCGTGGATGGTACTTGTAAAGCGTGCCTCCACCTTGGGGTGTACCCGCACATCAACAAACTGCTCCTGGGTACATCCCGTGGCCACTTGGCGGGCAAAAATCCTTGTTTGGGTTATGAAATCTACATCGCTTAGGTTCTCTATGAGTTTGTTAACCGAGGGTACAAAATTGGTTGACATGGTATTGCCATCGCCAAACCACCATTCTAGCACCACGTCTGTTTCATAACCGCCACTACTGCTTGCATTCTTTATAAACTCTAGTTCGGCACCATTAAGGCCTGAACAAACAGCAGCGGGAGAATCGTAAATCACATCAAGCAATGGATAAACAGTAACATCTTCACCTGTAATCGCATTGGAACATGTATGCTCATCCCCGCCGGGGTTCCACAAAGTACTAGCGGTGAACCCCACGTTATAAATAATGGGATCTGTTAGATGGCCGTTCACAAGGTTAATACCACCCAATGGACCCGAAGGATACGTAACAGTTTGATTAACACCTTGAGGACTTGTTGTTGTGAACTCCCATACAAATGTACTATTGGGAACTGTTGCATTGCTCGATGCATTGGTAAGATCAATGGTTGTTCCGCTGCAAACATCAACAATTTCGAAACTCTGTGCAGCCACAACCCGTGGGTAAACTGTAATTGGAATAACTACTGGAGCATCATTGGTACAACCCGAACTGTTGGTTACTGTTAGGGTAACATCCCGATAAAGAGGGTTGGTTGTATTATTAGTAAAGGTATGGGGTACCGGGTTGTAGCTGGTTGTAACGTATGGAGAGGTACCGTCGTCAAAGTCCCACGAGAAGGTAAGGGTACCGGGTGATCCTCCAGTGGAGAAGTTTTCAAAGATAATCTCTTCTGATCCACAAAGCCTGTCCAGCGAACCTGCAGCAAGTGCAATGGAAGCGTTTACCTGGGGCAGTACGCTAAACTGATAACCATACGAATCGACACAGCCATACTGATTTTCAAGATCAAGTACTATCAATTTAACCTCTTCGTTCGTGGGATGGGTGTTCTCGTAGGTAACCCTATAGTTTTGATTACCCAGATTTGTTAGATCGTCCTCCCCATCCCAATCCCAGGTGTAATCAGCTTGTGATATGGTTGTACTGGCATCGGTAACATCGATAACCATTGGTGTACAATTTTCGATCACCGTAATGTTGAATAACGCATTGGGTGTTGGGTAAATGGTTATGGTCTCCTCATAAAAATCGGTACAGCCATCTATGCTTGTGGCATCTAGCCGTATACGGTAATCCTGAGTAACCAAATGGCTGGTGTTGGTCAGCTCAGGTTCGAACAGCTGATTGGACGAGCTCTCCACCAGCACATCCGATGGGTCGAACACCTGCCACTGGATATTGGTTACCGGCAGGGCAGGATTATATACATCCGATGTATTATTCAGGCTTAGGTTGGCAGGGCTACAGGTTGGATCAAGGGGTGTTCCACTCCACTTGGCATCCACATCGGGGTAAACGGTAATTATCTGGTCGGTATTGGTAGCAGTACACAAACCACGTGTGGCAGTTAGCGTAATAGGTAGATAGAGATAGCCTCCTGTTGTATTAGCAGGAATGGTTGTAAAGGTTGGTGCATTGCCTGTAGGGGTTTCACCGTTAAAGTTCCACTGGTAGGTTACCCCTGCAAGATTGGGTGCCTCAACAACTATGGTAAGTGGGGTACAACCTGCGGTTGTATTTAGACTATACTCTGCTCTTACCTCGGGCTGAATGGTATAGGTTTCGGTATGCACTGCACTACAACCAAAGGAGCTGTTTGCAGTAAGGGTTACTACCACATCCAACGGGGTATCACCAGTATTCGTAAATTCGAAGGAGGGGTTCTCATCCACCGATGCCCCCTGGGTACCAAACTGCCAGAAGTAGCTGTCGGAATGGGTCATTGAACTTGTAAAATCGATGGTTACCGGGGAACAGAGTATTTCAACACCAGCAGTTATGGGTACTCCTTCAACAGCAGCAGTGAAGCTACCCGTTACCCAGGGCTTGACAAATATGGTTCGATTATCGGTACTCACACAACCAGCACCGTTTGTAACAGTGAGGGAAACAGGGATATCTGCGCTTCCATCGCCATTCAGGGCAAGGGTGCTGTAGTCAAACTGACGGGTTCCCACGTCTGTGTTAATGGGCTCATCAACACCATTAATCGTCCATTGGTAGTAGCCATCTGCCAGCAGTGAGGCATCAAGGATGTCCACCTCAAAGAGTCCGGTTACCGGATCGGGGCATATCTCCTCAGGGTTGAGGACAATGTTGGCCTCAATGTAGGGATGCACTTCAATATCAACGGGAGCAGAAGCAAAGGTACAACCCCATATATTGTCCAGCTCAAACCACATCTGACGGGTTTGTGGAGCCATTGTATAGTTATCGAGGGTGTAAGTACCCGTTGCACTGGTTGTTATGGGGATACCATCGAGCATCCAGTGGTAGGGGGCATCTGCATTGATAATGTTGGTTGCCTCATAATCAACCTCAAGCGGCGAGCAGCTGATATTGGGTTGGGGAGTAACCAAGGTGCTGGCACTTGGCACAGGCCATACCGTTATGGTACGCTCAAACTGCTTGGGGCAATTATACGTGGTATGGTTCACCTCCAACCTAAGAAGGTATTCATCGGGCAGGTTATCGGTTCGGGTATTCACCAGCCAGGGAACAAGATTGGGTGGATCTACACCTGCCAGTGTGTGTATCAAAGTACCATTCCGATATAGTGTCCATGTATAGGTGTTAATGGCTCCCTTGCTGGTGTTTGTAACCACAACATCATTTAACGGTGAACAACCCTCCACCTTGCTAAGGGTAAAACGGGCATCTATGTATGGGCTCACGTTGATCAGCACAGAGTCGGTGGCGTTACAGATATTCCACTGATCAGTGATGGTAACCTTTGAGTAGTACTGTAAAGGGTCGTAAGGTGGCGATGGGTTGATAAATTGGTGTGTGGGGTTTTGGATGTAGTGCGATGCCCCATCGCCAAACTCCCATGCGTAAGTTGCTCCTACAAATTCTCCTTGTGGATTGGCAAAAAAGTTTACATCTAGAGGTTGGCAACCAGAGGTTGGATTGGCAGTGGGGGCAACTCCTATATAAGGATATACTCTTACCACCTTGGTTACCTCCCTTATGCAGAATTGGAGCCGATCCTGAACATATAGTGTGATGTAGTAATCAAGGATGCCATCGGTATTGTTGGTAAGCGTTAGGTCAACCACATGCGCCTGATCGGCAGGAGGGAGATCGTTATGCCCATAGGCAAATTGGGTGTTGGTTCCAGTAGGACCAAGCCGGTAAACCCATGTTCGGATGGAATCGTACTGCGACGTGCTGGTAAAGGTAAAGGTGTATTCGGGTGTTCCTCCAGGAACTGGGGGAACGGCGCACCCCAAAAAGGCGTTGGGCATAAAGTTGGCCACAACAGGGTCACCAACCTGAATGGGAATGTCCAGCGTTTGAGAAAAATCGCATGCCCCGCTAACGGTAACCTGATAAGGCACTGAATAGGTTACATTGCTTGCAATGGGGTTATGAATATTGGGATTATCTAAAAAATCGGTGGGATTCCAGGAATACTTGGCACCCCCCTCGGCGTAAAGCTGTATGGTGATACCAGGGCAAAACTTACCTCCAGGTGAGTTGTTCTCCACAACCAGCCCCGAGGGGTCAAACTGGTTGAAGTTGGAGAAGTAGCCATAGAAGGCATCATTTGATGTTCTCCCATTTATAACACCTAGGTGGAAAACATTCTCATCGTTCACCAGCATGTAGGCTACATTCGCCTCAAGTCCAGAAGCATCAATTCTGGCATACTGCCAGTTTTCGTATGGTACCCCAGTTTCTGGGAGTGGGTTGAAGGATGCTGGGTTGTTTATGGCATTGATTACACCCACTTCACCGGGTAGGCTTACATCCACATTGTTTTTCAGCAACCGAAAATTCCCAATGGAGCTATTGCCCGCCTTGGCCCAGGCAAGAATCGAAAGAAAAAAATCGTAACCATCGGCTTGGCTTCTTGTACGGTTAAATGCCACGCGTGTGGAACCAGTGCAGTTCGATATGGTGGGGATCAGCGCCCCCGCTTTCTGCCTTCCTGTTCCTGACATGTGGTACACATAAACTGGTCGGTCGGAGTTAACGGTAACTACCCTGTAGTTCTGATTATTCATGGATATTTCAACAGAGCCACGCTCATCAACAGTATGCGTTGAAGTAACGTCAGCAGGCCCTCTTTTCACCGTGAAATTTGTTCCATTCTGTGTACCCACCACAAAAACGTGATCCTCAATCTCTGTAGCATTATAACCTACACCTTGTATAACCGCATAATCGGTACCAATATGCTCTATGGGCACCAGCTGGTCGGTAACGTAATCGGGGTTAAGGGAAAATTGCGATACCACTATATCATCGTGGGTGATCACGGCAACTGGTGCTCCGCTCCCCTGAGTCTGGTCAACCTCAACGTATGAGCCGGCTAACCTAAGCGTATTGGTGTATGTAGTTTGGTAGATATCACCTGTATAACCCGTATTGCCTGCCAAGTTACGATAGGCTGGAATAATAGCTGTTTGGCCAGCATCGAGCCAAATGGAATAGGTTCCTGCAAGTCGCCGACCATACCCCTTTACCCATATAGGGTTGGTTATCGTAACGTTTACCTTTGTATTATTGGCAGTGGCAACTATGTCTATTGAGCTGTAAGGACGGAAAGATACATTGTAATCCCTTGTATTGTTGGACGTTTGGAATGGTACATAGAACTTAGTTCCAAGACCATTCTGCCCCTTCAGGGCAATAAGGTCCATGTTGTAAAGCACACCAATCTCATAGTACGCGGTAATTTTGGCATCCGACACAATCTTTATCCCCTTGTTATTCCTGTTGATATAAGGCTTCCCATCGGCAGGTGCCAGGTTCGATAGCGTCCATGCCAAAACATTCTCAATGGAGCCTGGGATATTGGTAGTTCCCGGAAGTCCTCCCGATCCGGTGGTTGTGGCATTAATAATAAAGGCTGATAGATTCTCAGTATGGGTTGTATTGGCAGCAATACTTCTGGTTATTGGGGCAAATGCAGGGTTTGCCGGCATGGAGATGGTTACATTGGCGGGCAAGTCCTGGGTGGTTAAGCGGAGGTACACCGGTGTTCCATAATTTCTGGGGTTACCCTCCGAACCACCGGAATGGTATCGGTTAACCTCCGGGGCCGAAAACCAGAAAATGGTATCGGTTTGGGCGTGAAGGGTTGTAATATTTTGTAATAAAAGGAATAGTAACACAAAAAGCAAAACCCTATTTAGAGCACACTTTCTTTTATGGCTAAGAGAAAAAAGAGATATATTGTTAATGAAAGGCATTGTATTCGTCAAAATATTCATTCCCTTTATGATGGTATTACGTTGATTCGTCAAAAAAGATATACCCTCGTAAAAAAATATAATTACGAAAGTAGGAATTTTTTTATTAAAAAAACGCCCGCATTACCTCTTTTGATATTAATAGATCTATCAAAAACCACAATAAAATCAATGGATCAATTTACAATAAATTGGTTATGTGAAACATGCCTATGCATATATAATTGTAAAACTAGCTGAAGTAATATTTACTAATGGTAAAAAGATTTTTGCTTTGCATAAATAAGATTAGTTTTTTGTAAAAAAAGGGCTTTTATCCACTTTTAACAGTTCCTCGCCCCAAAGGACGTGGCTTCTATTTTTTCGTCATTGCGAACCCACCGTTTTTTGGTGGGTGAAGCAATCTTAAAATGGGAGTAGTTAAAAGATCGCTTCGTCTCGTCAAAAAAGATGACGAGTCTCGCGATGACGGACTCCCCTGCGTCATTGCGATCCCGACGATCGCTGTCGGGAGAAGCAATCTGCTGAATTGGGAGCATTAAACAGATCGCTTCGTCAGCAAAGTACGCTTTCTCGCGATGAACTGTGTTAAAAACCAAATTTAAAATGAACTTTCTTAATGTTTTT
>CAYNHM010000009.1:0-126990 GCA_964397135.1 uncultured Rikenellaceae bacterium | reverse complement strand
AAGTTCATTTTAAATTTGGTTTTTAACACAGTTCATTGCGAGGGCACTTTCCGAACTTAGCGCAGCGATCTCATGAGCGAAGCGAATAACAAAGCAATCTATTAATTAATTGGCCTTTACAGATTGCTTCACCCACCAAAAAAAAGGTGGGTTCGCAATGACGACAGTAAATCTGTCATTGGTAGAGCAGCGAAGCGAAACGAAGCAACTTAGCGAAGCGTTCTCACTGAAAGTAATCTCATGAATGGTAAACGTTGAATAGATCGCTTCGCAGAGAAAGCCTGCCTACCGGCAGGCAGGAGGCAGGTAGGCTCGCGATGACGGTCTTTCTGAAGACTGAGCACTGATAAAATGAGCTTGCCTGCCAAAGGTAGGAAGATGAGAAGGTGAGAAAATGAGAACAATCAGTCAATCCCCCGACCCCTGGAGGCAATCAGCCAACCGATCCGCCAGCCAGCGGAGAGCTCAGCGTAGCTAATCAATCAACCAATCCCCCAAGGCATCGGAGTGGGGATGGAATCATACGTCCCTTTAGACTTCATTCCTTGTTTCTTTCCAAACTTTTTTTACTTTTGAGTGCATGTTGAAGAAGAGTTTTCCATATGGCAATGCATTAATGCGAATTGGCGGAATTCTGCTAATAGCACTTTACCTAGTTCTCTTTGCTTTACCTCGCAGGTCGAAAAAAACAGATTCAGCTTCAACGGTTGTGTTGCCAGCAAAAGTTCTTGATTACGAGAACAATATTATTGTTTACAAACCTGTTGCGCGTTTGTCGGAACGGTTTTTGGTGCTGGTTGAACGGGCATCAACAGGTAAGGAACAGCTTAGAATTCTCCACATTGGCGATTCACATGTGCAAGCCGATTTCTTTACGGGCGAAACCCGTAGATTACTCTCCGCATGGCTATCGGATGAGCATACCAGTCGTGGTTTTACCTTCCCATTTCAGGTTGCAGGGTCTAACAATCCCGATGACTACATCATTACATCTCACGGTGAGTGGTGGGTAAATAAGTTTAACGACACCACGAAAAAAATGGATCTGGGCGTGGCGGGTATTGCACTCACAACCAGAGACGCATCGGGTAGACTTACTGTTAAACTAAATCCAAAGGATCAGCGCTTTAAGCGCTTTAATATCCTAAGAATTTTCTACAATAGTAATGGAATGCCCGTTGTTCCAGTTCCAATGGCGGAATCGCAGCTTATAGAAAAAGGCAATGGATTTGTTTCCTATCTGCTAAACCAACCCATGGATTCTGTCACCGTTGAGATAGTTGGCGATTTCAATGGCCATGACATGTTTTCACTATTTGGCTTCGATTTGCAGAATTCACAGTCGAAATTGATCTACCATGCTGTAGGAGTAAACGGCGCCGATACTCGCACTCACCTTCGTTCTCAGAACTTTACCAATAGCATTATACAGCTAAACCCACAGGTAATTGTCATTTCCCTTGGAACCAACGATGCCTTTTCCAATGCGTTTAATCTGCAAGCCTTTGCATCCAACCTTGAACTGCTGGTATCGCAAATTCAGCAGGTTTTACCCCAATCGTTAGTAATTCTTACTACACCCGGCGATCATCTGCTAAACCGCGAGATTAGTAACGAGGCACTAGAACGTGTGCAAACAGAGATATATCGCATTGCTGGCGACTTGAACTGTGGCGTTTGGGATTTCTATCAGGTGATGGGAGGAGCTGGAAGCATCCATGCATGGGCCGAAATGGGCTTTTGTGCCAACGATATGGTTCATCTTAACCGTAAGGGTTACCAAATACAGGGCGCATTGTTTTTTAGTGCTCTGGTAAAACTTTCAGACCAAGAACCCCAAGATTTGGCTAAATCGATTGCCTATGAATGATTTTCTGCAGCATGTTAAGATGTTTCTCTTCTACAACGAGAATCGTCCTCTCATATTTACAGAGGGATCGTTCTGGTTGTTCTTTGCCATTCTGCTACTGGGCTACTCTCTGGTTTACCGTACCCGATTTATGCGGAGTTTCTACCTGTTGATATTCAGCTTATTCTTCTACTTCAAATCCAGCGGATTCTTCTTTTTCCTTCTTATCTTCTCAACCATCTGCGACTACATATTGGGTTTGTTGATTAGCAAATCGGAAATTCAATGGAAACGAAAGGTTTATGTTGCCATAAGCGTTTTCATTAACCTCTCGGTGCTTTCGTTCTTTAAGTACAGCTACTTTTTTGCTGATAGCTTAAATCATCTTTTGGGGACAAATTATCAGGCTTTTAATTTTTTGGCGCATTGGTCAAATGTGCTAGCTGGATTAACGTTTAATGTTACCGAGATTATTCTTCCCGTTGGGATTTCGTTCTTCACCTTTCAAACCATTAGCTACACGGTGGATGTATACCGCCGTAAGGTAGCACCAGTTACCAACATCGTCGATTTTGGCTTTTACGTATCATTCTTTCCCCAGCTGGTTGCTGGTCCCATTGTGCGTGCTGCCGAATTTATTCCACAGCTATACCGAAAGTTCTCCCTTTCGCAAAGGGAGTTTGGCCATGCGCTGTTTCTTATTCTCAACGGGATGATAAAGAAGGTGATCATATCCGACTACATCTCGCTCAACTTTGTTGACAGGGTTTTTGAAAATCCCCTCAGCTATTCCGGGCTTGAGAATCTACTGGCAACCTATGGCTACTCTGTACAGATTTATTGCGATTTTTCAGGATATACTGATATGGCAACAGGGCTTGCTCTGCTGTTAGGCTTCCGCTTACCCCTAAACTTCAACTCACCCTATAAAGCACTCAATATAACCGATTTCTGGCATCGCTGGCATATCTCACTCTCGTCGTGGTTACGCGATTACCTGTACATTCCCCTTGGGGGAAATCGTAAGGGTTTGGTACGTACTTACATGAACCTTTTGGTTACCATGCTATTGGGTGGACTATGGCATGGAGCAAACATTCGTTTTGTGATATGGGGTGCAATACATGGAGTTTCACTAGCTTTGCATAAGGTATGGCAACATTTTTTTCCAGCATCAAAACGCCAAAGCCCCATGTGGAAGAGATTTCTGGAAGCATTCTTCACTTTTCATTTGGTTTGCCTATCGTGGATTTTCTTCCGTTCCGACAGCCTTTCCAAGGCTTGGGATATGCTGGGACAAATAACAACCCGTTTTGGAGGGCAGATGGTTCAAGTGCTGCAAAATTACGTTGCCGTTTTAAGCTTAATGACCATTGCCCTAGTGGTTCACTGGTTGCCAGTGCAGTGGAAGGAAACCTACCGGGGTGCTTTTATCCGAACCCCATTGGCTGTTAAACTGCTGGTTGCCATATCGATTGCCGTGGTGATATTCCAGGTTAAATCTGCCGAATTGCAGCCGTTTATCTACTTCAGGTTTTAATGCTTTGCCAGTAAAAGAAATTTTCTAGCAACCGAATAGCTGCTTGGCAATATACTTTACAACTTCAACATTCACAGAGTTGCCAAACTGTTTGTATGCCTGCTGATTGTTGGGATTAATTTTGAAGTCTTGCGGAAAACTCTGAAGATTTGCCGCTTCGCGAGGGGTAATTCGTCTTTTTTCCCAGCCAATAATGGGAATATGAACCATGGCAACCAGGGCAGGGAACTCGGTGGGGCGCTTAACCCTTATGCCCGAAGGGCGAAATTGAATAATGCCCTCCCACACACTGCTTATGCTTGTACCTGCCTGCCATTCGAATTTGGTGTGGGTAGGAACAAACTCTTTAAGTCCATTGTACTTGCCCAGCCAACTATCGATATGCTTCTTATTGTTTTGGTACAATTGGCGGTTTTTTGTGATAAACTCCTGCTTCCACACAGGAAGGTCGGATAAATCATATTTTCCCCTGAACTCTTCAGCCCAAACTGGGAATCCTATAACCCTGTGATTAAGACCCTGAAGAAAATCGTTCCATGCCTGTATCACGTACTCCTCATATTCAGATATTAAAAATTCCTTTGAGGGGCATCCGTTTAGGATTAACTTTGAACGGGTATGGTTACGTTTTACTCTTGGTACTTCAATGTGTAGCTTTTTATTATCAGAGTGTTCTTTCAGAACCCCGGGAATGTAAACCCTTTCGCGGAGTTGTGGTATCCCAATTTGATGAGGGCTGATAATGATGGGTTTATCAGGAATAATATAGCCTAAATCACAGAGATTGGCATGAATAATGTGCCAGGTGCGTCCGCCATCGTGCGCCACCAGATTACGGACGTTCTCAAGAAGAATATATTTTGGGTGATGATACTTAAGAATTCGCAGTATATCGAAGAATAGGGTACCCCGGGTATCCTCAAAACCATTCTGTTTACCCGCCTTGGAGAAAGCCTGACAGGGGAACCCTGCGCACAGCACGTCGTGTCTGGGGATTAATGATTCAGGAACTTGAGTAATATTGTGGTTGGAGTTTATGCCAAAATTGTCTGAGTAGGTATCAATGGCATACTGATCGATTTCTGAGGCAAAAACACATTCTCCTCCCAGCTGGCTCATAGCCACATGAAATCCACCGATACCAGCAAAAAGATCTATGAAATGGAAACTATTCATTTCCTGTTCAAGATTATTAGAGCAGCAATAACCCCAGGAATCCACCCGCATAACGTTAATAAGAATACTATTAGAATGGAGCCGCAACCATATCCGATTACAGAGAGTGGAGGAAAAATAATGGCAAGAATAACACGAATCAATGACATGTTATGCTATTTATGCAAATTTTTATATTTGTTTATGAAGGATAAGTAAATGGAAGCTTAAAGTTCAACAAATGTTAAGAGTCAATTTGAGCTATTTTTTGCCTCCTTCTTTATTTCCTCCACTACCTTCTTGAGTTCCTCGTACAGAGTCTTACTGGTTTTTTTCACCTCTTCGAGGAACTTTTTGAGGTCGTCCTCCATCCGGTTATCGACGTAGTACTTAACCTTAGTGCGTAGCTCCTCCATATCATCCTTAAGGTGTTCGTCATAAAAAACTCCAATTTCACTGGCTGCTCTTAATCCATTATACTTTAGCTGATAACCAGTAATCTTCAATTTTTCCTCCAGGGTAAATTGGTTCTTAAACTTTTCGTACCACTCATTATTGAAGCGGGCATACCTTTCGTTGGCATATTCCCATTGCTCGCTTGAGTAGGTTTTATAGTTTTCTGAAACTTCGTCAATAAAACGCTTGTACCTTTCCAGGTACTCTTCCTTTGAATAGGGATCGCATGATGAGAACATAACGGCAGCAATTAAAAAAATAGTTATTCTATACATAGGTTAAGCATTAAAAATTAACAGTTAAAGTTACAATAATTTTCATACTCTCAATACTCTTTTAGCATTAGAAAAGTTGAATTTGCTTTGATCAATTAAACTAAAGGGTTGTTAAAGAGATGTAGCAACAACATGTTAAAAAATTAAGCTATCTTGCATTCTTTTTTAAAAATCAACTATAATGAAGATTTCGTCTAACTTCGACAGCGGCAATATTGAAATTGTAAGTGCCCAAAAACACGATAATATCCGTCTGCGCATTCGTCCCGACACTTATGCCGATACTTTTCAATGGTTTTACTTCAGGCTACATGGAGCCGAGGGATTTCCCTGTGTGATGCATATAGAGAATGCAGGAAAGGCAAGTTATCCCGAGGGATGGGAAGATTATAGTGTTTATGCATCCTACGACAGGGTTGCTTGGTTTTGTGTGCCAACGTCCTACACAAATGGCATTCTTACCATTAAGCATACCCCCGAGGAGAATTCTGTTTTTTACGCTTATTCTGCACCTTACACATACGATCAGCATTTGGATATGGTGAGCGCTGCTCAGCGTTCGCCACTTTGTGTGCTGGAATTTTTAGGGGAGACCGTAGAGAGACGAGATATTGATCTTTTAATTGTTGGAGAACCCGATAAATCAAAGCAAAAAATTTGGATTGTAGGAAGGCAACATCCTGGCGAACCTCAAGCGGAGTGGTTTATGCAAGGCCTTATCGAAAGAATCTTGGATGAGGATGACCCTGTTGCTCGTACTTTATTATCGAAGGCAACTTTTTACCTTGTTCCTAATATTAACATTGATGGCAGCATTGCAGGTAATCTGAGGGCAAACGCTGCCGGAAAAAACCTAAATCGCGAATGGGGAAATCCTGATATGGCTCTAAGCCCAGAAGTTTTCTATGTTCGAAAAAAGATGGAAGAAACAGGAGTTGATCTTTTCCTCGATATACACGCCGACGAAGGATTACCCTACTGCTTTGCATCGGGCATTGAGGGAATACCATCATTCGATGAAAGGTTAAGTTGGCTTATGGAAACCTTCAAAGCAAAATGGGCTGAGTACAACCCCGATTTTCAAACGGAACAAGGTTATCCAAGGAATGAACCTGGAAAGGCAAACCTAAATATTGGTTCAAAATACGTTGGAGAGCGTTTTAATTGTCTTTCCCTTACCATTGAAATGCCCTTTAAGGGTAACGCCAATCTTCCTGATAAGCTGTTTGGCTGGTCATCGTTACGATCGCTTAAGCTGGGTGAGAGCGTGCTTAATCCAATACTTTCAATTATCGATACATTAAGATGAAAAATTGCTAATTTTATTACGCTTAAAAACTTGAGATTAATCTTAAAATTAGCATTAACCCTACATACATAAATTGCATAATATGATTTATTTGAAGATTAATAAAAAAAGCATTAAATTTTTTTCAATTTGCTTTGCTGCACTTATGCTTTCGCTCGTTATGATTGGCTGTAGAGCCAAAAAGAATCAAAGCAAAAATTGGCAACCCCCATCCGATGAGTATGCTTTCATTGAGTATTACCAGATTAATGATGGTAAAGAAATTGAGGGAATAGCCCCCCCCGGAATGAGAATTGATGGACCAACCTATTCGTACAGCTCCAACGATGGGGAGGTTAGCTCTTATCTTACTCCTTCCTTCAATAAAGATACAATAATAGCGGTATTGGCAAGAGGCTTAGTTTTAAGGGGAACAGCAGGAGGAGGACTTCATAGCAGGTTAATTCCCATTAATAAGTTACCCTTTACAGAGGCACTCATCACCATTGCATCAATCTCATCGAACGATGTTCAATTCGAATTGGAAGGCGAAAGTGTGATCCTTCCAGTAGGGCAGGAGTGGGAAAAAATCACCCAGTCAATTGACACCTTGTCATTACCTGATGGGAACGTAATAATTCAAAAATCAACAACCCAACGAGTTGTATTTCATGGATTTTTGAAGAAGGAAAAGCTGATTTTTAGATAAGTAATTCTGCAATGCGGTAAAAATCAAACGCTAAGAGCTCGGATTGTGCTGGCGAGTTGCTCAACATTCATGTTTTCAAAATCTACTGTTATCCTGGCTTTTTCGTAGTATTTCTTGCGTTCTTCAAGCACTCGAAGTATATAGTTATTAAGTTCTTCCTGAGTCTTTCCCCATAGTAATGGCCTATCTTTTTTTGATTCAATAAGCCTGGCTACAAGTTCAGATACCTCTACCCTAAGATAAATGGTTATACCCACCTTGTTCATAAAATCAACGCTGTTGTAAAAACAGGATGTGCCTCCTCCTGAGGCAATAACAATGTCACCCATCATAGCTGAAACTTCACGAAGCGCCTCGTTCTCAATGGTACGAAAATGTTCTTCGCCATGAAATTCGAAAAGAATCTTGATGGAGTTGTTGTGTTTTTCTTCTATATAGGTATCAAGGTCAATAAAATGATAGCCAAGGGTTTGGGCTAGTTCGTCTCCAATTGTAGATTTTCCACTACCCATGAAACCAATCAGGAAAACTTTCATAACAAAAGCTTTATTTATTGGTATAAAGTTAAAAATCCTATATTTAAATGCAAAACAATTGCAGAATATATTCTACAGATCCAACGACATTTGCGATGCCTTACCAGTATCAGGTTGCTTCTCTTCTATTGTAGGTTCTTCCTCCTGCTCATTTATCATTTCCTGAAGTTTTTCCTTTTCGATTGGCTCAATGAATTTAATCAACTTTACCTGATAATTCGAAACACGTTTTCCTTTAGCCTTAAACCCTTTAATCGCAATAAATTCATCCACATCGATATTTTCGGCGGGGCGTGTTGAATGTTTACCACCAAAGGTAACCTGAAGGCATGGATAGATGTCATCATTAAGAGCAACAAGGTATGATTTGGTACCGTTGGATATGAAACTTTGAGGACGTTCTGAAGGCTCAAATATGAAGCGCTTAAGGTAGAAGAAGCCCTGTTCTCCATCAAAGTAGGCGGCTGAGTAAACCCTATCTGCATCGTACTTCTTTATCATCAATACGTTATCACCCACATGGGTGCTTGGGTCAAATCCCGAAAGGTAATACTCCCCATTCTTGTTAACTACCAGCAGCTTGTCTGAACTAAGGAAGTCGCCTAAGTACTCCCCGCGCCCATCATTGTTGAGGCGGAAAACATCCCAGTCGAACCAAACCTTTATGCCTCCTAAAGTGCTGCCAATTTGTTCTTTGATCTGAATTTTATGAATGGCATACCGTGTAAAAATATTTCCCTGCGACTGGCGACCTTTGATGGCTAGCTGGCTAAAGTCGAGTTCCAAGATTAAGTTACGAAGACGTGGGCGGGGTTTTAGGAATATTTTGAGTACTTGGGCTTCGCCATTTCGGTTGGCACTCATAAAAAGGATCTGTGAACCCTCGGTTCCCTTGGTGATGTCATATTCCTTGTCTCGGGTAATGCCAGTTATTGCACACCTCTTCATCATGATATCCCCATTGCGCCCATCACGATATAAGACGTTATAAATGGTACGCGAGTCGTTGCGCTTAAATACAGCGATATGTTCAATGTTTTTTCCAAAGAAAGCCTTGTCTTGTACTTTGGTGATCATATACTTGCCGTTTTTAAGGAATACGATCACCTCATCTATATCGGAGCATTCACCTATGTATTCATCCTTCTTAAGCGAGGTACCAAAAAATCCCTCCTCGCGGTTAACATAGAGTTTCTCGTTTGCAACTACAACCTTGGTTGCCTCTATGGTATCGAAGCTACGGATCTCGGTGCGGCGCTCTCGTCCTTTACCATGCTTCTTCTTGATCTGTTGGAAGTAATTTATTGTGTAGGAAACAATGTTTGCCAAATGATTTTTCACTTCTTCCATCTCATCCTCAATGCCCTTGATCAGCTCATCGGATTTAAAGCTGTCGTATTTCGAGATGCGCTTGATTTTTATTTCGGTCAGCTTGATGATATCGTCCTGCGTAACTTCGCGTCTAAGCAGTTTTTTGAAGGGTTCCAACCCACGATCGATGGTTTTTAGAACCGATTCCCAGGTTTCGCATTCCTCAATGGTAATGTAGATTCTATTCTCAATGAAGATCTTTTCCAAGGAGGATATGTGCCAGTTTTCTTCCAGCTCGCTCAAACGGATTTCCAGCTCACGGGTTAGAAGGTACCTAGTTCTGTCAACAGATGTTTTCAGGATATCCTTAACCCCCATAAATCGAGGTTTGTTATCGAATATTACGCAGGAGTTTGGCGAAATGGATACCTCGCAATCGGTAAAGGCGTAAAGGGCATCAATTGTTTTGTCGGGCGACACATCTGGTGCAAGATGAATCTGTATCTCAACATTCTCGGCAGTGTTGTCGTCAATCTTTTTTATCTTGATCTTCCCCTTATCGTTGGCTTTAACAATGGAATCGATAAGTGTGGACGTGGTCTTCCCGAAGGGAATCTCATTGATAACTAAGGTTTTTCTATCAAGTTTCTGGATTTTTGCCCTTAGTTTAATAGCTCCACCTCGCAGACCATCATTATAGCGAGAGCAGTCTATGTAGCCTCCTGTTGGGAAATCGGGATAAAGCTCAAAATCCTTATCCTTAAGGTAGGCAATTGCGGCATCAATGATCTCATTGAAATTATGGGGTAAAAGCTTTGATGCCAAACCAACGGCAATCCCTTCAACACCCTGCGCTAGCAGAAGAGGAAACTTGATGGGCAGGGTAACGGGTTCCTGATTGCGCCCATCGTAGCTGAGCATCCATTCTGTAGTTTTGGGATTAAACACCACATCAAGGGCAAATTTCGAAAGCCTAGCTTCAATGTATCGGGGAGCTGCTGCTCCATCTCCAGTAAGAATATTTCCCCAGTTTCCCTGCATGTCGATTAGCAGGTCTTTCTGTCCCAATTGTACCAGCGCATCACCAATGGAAGCATCGCCGTGTGGGTGATACTGCATAGTGTAACCAATAATATTGGCAACCTTATTGTATCGCCCGTCATCCAAGCGTTTCATGGCGTGAAGAATACGCCGTTGTACAGGTTTTAACCCATCGTCTAGATGAGGAACAGCACGTTCGAGAATTACATATGAGGCGTAGTCTAAGAACCAGTCCTTATACATCCCCGATATGTGAACTTTGGTAGTCGTTTCGCCTGTAATACGGGCTATACGATTGTGTTCCTCAGGCGATGGTTTGTGTGAACTATCTCCATTCAGTAGGGCTTCCGCTTCAAAATCGTCAAATTGCATTATCGAAAAATGGATTGTCGTTTACAAATTTTTTTATAACATTACCTCTTCTTCAACTTTCTTATCTTCAGGTAATGATTCATCCAGTTCAAGGATATCCTCTTCTTCCACAACATCACTTTCAAACCTTAGGTTTTCGATGATAAAGTCTTGCCTCTCGGGGGTATTTTTCCCCATGTAAAACGATAGCAAATCGGGAATAGCGTCATGCGAGGTTATTCGAACAGGATCAATCCGCATGTCTTCACCAATGAAGTACTTAAACTCATCTGGTGAAATCTCGCCAAGCCCCTTGAAACGTGTTATCTCTGGATTGGCACCCAGCTCAGCAATGGCTTTCTCCTTTTCCTCTATGCTATAGCAGTAAATGGTTTTCTTTTTATTTCGCACCCTGAAAAGGGGTGTTTGAAGTATGAAAAGATGCTTTTGGCGAATAAGGTCGGGGAAGAATTGCAGAAAAAACGTTATAAGAAGCAGACGAATATGCATCCCGTCCACATCAGCATCGGTGGCGATAACAACTTTGTTGTATCGGATGTTGTCAATATCCTCCTCAATGTTAAGAGCAGCCTGTAAAAGGTTAAACTCCTCGTTTTCGTAAACCACCTTTTTGGTTAGCCCATAGCTATTTAGAGGTTTCCCTTTTAGCGAGAAAACGGCTTGGGTATTAACATCCCTGCTCTTAGTAATTGAACCGCTAGCCGAATCACCCTCGGTGATGAAAAGGGTAGTTTCAATATTCCTTTCGTCCTTATCCCCGTAATGAATCCTGCAATCGCGCAGTTTTCGGTTGTGAAGGCTTGCTTTTTTAGCCCTTTCACGGGCTAATTTTTTGATGCCAGATATGGCTTTGCGCTCTTTCTCTGATTCCAGTATCTTTTTTAATAGGATGTCAGCAGTTTCAGAGTTTTTGTGTAGGTAATTGTCAAGAGAATTCTTGATGAAATCGCCAATAAACTGCCGAATAGTAGGTCCTTGTGGACCAATATCCTTGCTTCCTAATTTGGTTTTTGTTTGGCTCTCGAATACAGGTTCTTCGACCCTAATACTTACGGCAGCAATTATCGATGTGCGAATATCCGAGGCATCGAAATCCTTTTTATAGAACTCGCGAATGGTTTTAACGTAGGCTTCGCGGAAAGCGGCCAAATGGGTTCCCCCTTGTGTTGTATGCTGACCGTTAACAAAGGCATAGTAGTCCTCTCCGTAGCCATTGCCATGTGTTATTGCTAACTCAATATCGGAACCCTTGAGATGTATGGGAGGGTAAAGCTCTTGTCCTGATAGCTGCTCATTGAGCAGATCTAGCAACCCGTTTTTTGAGGTAAAAGGAATACCATTGAATTTAATGGTTAGCCCAGTATTGAGGTAGGTATAGTTTCGGATCATGGTTTCGATGTACTCCTGCTGGAAGTTAAACCGTCCGAAAAGGGTTACATCAGGAACAAATTCAACCTTGGTGCCGTTACGTTCAGTGGTAGTATCGAATTCCTGCTCTGAGAGCAGATTGCCACACGAAAACTCAACAAGCCTGCCTTTTCCCTCGCGAAAACTTTGAATCGTGAATTTGGCCGATAGCGCATTAACAGCCTTGATACCAACACCGTTAAGACCTACCGTTTTCTTAAATACCTTTGAATCATACTTGGCTCCTGTATTCATTTTTGAGGCGGCATCTCTTAGCTTGCCAAGAGGGATTCCTCTTCCGTAATCGCGAATTGATACCGAGTTCTCAGAAATATTTAGGTCGATGGTTTTTCCATGTCCCATCATGTACTCGTCAACAGAGTTGTCGAATACCTCCTTTAGCAATACGTAAATTCCGTCATCAGGCTGAGATCCATCACCCAACTTGCCAATATACATTCCTGGTCTGAGCCTGATGTGCTCGTTCCACTCTAGTGTTCTAATGCTATCTTCTGCGTAAGTTCCGTCCATAAACAATATATCCTAATTAACCCACAAAAATAGTAATAAAATCAGGCTTTTCGAAAAGAGTTATCAACAGGAAATGAACAGGTAAGCCCTATGGCAACTAGCTGAACACTGAGAAAACTAAAATTGAATTGTTAATTTATTAAAATTTATGTGAGTCATTTAATGGGTTAAAGTCCTTTGCTTTTCGTTTGAAACAAAATAGTTTTAACTTTGCCATTTCAATTATCTAAACTAATTAATGGGAAAGAAGAAAAAGGAAACTAGCGAAAAACTATTAAGCACTATAGTAGATGCTATAGTAGAAAAGAAGGGAGTTGATATTGTTAGCCTTGAACTTGGGAAACTGCCCAATGCTATTTGTAAATATTTCGTAATTTGTAATGCCGATTCCACCACTCAGGTTTCTGCCATTGCAGATAACGTTGAGGACAGGGTGATTGAGCATTGTGCAGAAAAGGTATGGCAAAAAGGAGGTTATGAAAACAGCATATGGATAATTCTTGACTATGTGGATGTTGTAGTGCATATTTTTCAGACCGAATGGAGACAATTCTATAAACTTGAAGGCCTATGGGCAGATGCTACTAGAATTAATTACGATTTGAATGACCTAGGGAAGGTTGTTGTCAATAAAGTTTAGCGTTGAACAATGATTTACCAATACATGTTAGTATTGAATTGAATTTATTTTTAACAAATATGTCAGAGAAAGAGAATAAAGATAAAAGTAAGGAAAACCAAAAGGAGGGTAAGAAGAAGAACCCTGATTCCAATTCCCCGGCTGGGGGAGGTATTAAATTTGGAGGGAACAAGTTTAATGTTTACTGGATTTACATCCTGATAATTGCCACTATACTGGGGCTAAACTTTTTTTATAGTGCAAAGAGTCCAGTTGAAACCAATCAGCGCGAGGTGATATACCAGATGCTTGTACAGGGAGATGTTGATAGATTGGTGTTGATTAGAAACCAAGGGAAGGTTGAGGTTTACATCAAGGAGAGGAGCATCGAAAAGTATTCTGGCAAACTGGGAGAGAACGCAAATAATGTTCCGCGACATGGACCACATTTTTTCTTCACCTATGGTGATATTGCCACTTTTGAACGTCAACTGGATGAGGCACAGGAAGGGCTATTACCCACCGATAGGGTTTCTGTTAGCTATGAGGATAGGCCAAATTATCTTGGCGAAATCATTACATGGATTCTGCCGATTCTCCTTCTAGTTGGAGTTTGGCTATTCATTTTCAGACGTATGAGCCGTGGAGGAGGTGGTGGTGCTGGTAACATCTTTAGTGTTGGTAAATCCAAGGCACAACTTTTCGACAAAGAAGCTACCATTAAAATTGACTTTAAGGATGTCGCTGGGCTTGAAGAAGCAAAGGTGGAGATAATGGAGATTGTTGATTTTCTTAAAAGCCCAAAGAAATATACCGATCTAGGTGGAAAAATTCCCAAAGGTGTTTTACTGGTTGGCCCTCCTGGAACAGGGAAAACCCTTCTGGCAAAAGCTGTGGCGGGCGAAGCCAATGTGCCATTCTTCAGCATGTCTGGATCCGATTTTGTTGAGATGTTTGTTGGTGTGGGTGCTTCGCGAGTAAGGGATCTATTTAAACAGGCAAAGGAGAAGGCTCCGTGCATTGTATTTATTGATGAGATTGATGCAATTGGTAGGGCAAGGGGTAGAAATGTGAACTTTTCGGCAAACGATGAACGTGAGAATACCCTAAACCAACTTCTCACTGAGATGGATGGATTTGCATCAAATCAGGGGGTTATTATTCTTGCCGCCACAAACCGAGCAGATATCCTCGACAGAGCACTTATGCGTGCAGGTAGGTTCGATAGACAGATTCACGTGGAGCTACCCGATTATAAGGAAAGACTTGACATTTTTAAAGTACACCTAAAACCACTTAAACTGGAAGAGAATTTCAGCATCGACTTTTTGGCAAAGCAAACTCCTGGGTTTTCTGGAGCTGATATTGCCAATGTATGCAATGAGGCAGCACTTATTGCTGCTCGGAAGGATAAACCTGCTGTTGAAAAACAGGATTTTTTGGATGCCATCGATAGGATTATAGGAGGACTTGAGAAGAAGAATAAGATCATTTCGCAGGAGGAAAAGCGAACTATTGCCTTCCATGAATCAGGACATGCAACCGTTAGTTGGCTCTTGGAGCATGCAAATCCTCTTTTAAAAGTTTCTATCATTCCCAGAGGAAGAGCATTGGGGGCAGCTTGGTATCTTCCCGAAGAACGTCAGCTAACCACTACAGAGCAGCTTTTGGACGAGATGAGCTCTGCCCTCGGAGGTAGAGCTGCCGAGGAAATAATGTTCGGGAAAATATCTACAGGTGCTTTAAACGACCTAGAAAAAATCACCAAGCAAGCTTATGCCATGGTGGCATACTTTGGCATGAGCAAGGGTATACCCAATATAAGCTTTTACGACTCATCGGGTCAGTCTGAGTACTCCTTCTCCAAACCCTACAGCGAGAAAACAGCGGAATTGATTGATAAAGAGGTAAAAATCCTAATAGAGGAAGCATATAAAAGGGCTAAGAACATATTAACCAAGAATAAAAAGGGGTTAATAAAACTTGCTGATCTTTTACTTGAGAGAGAGGTGATCTTTAGTGAGGATCTCGAAGCAATTTTTGGACCAAGGAAATCGCACACTCGAACAGAAGAGCTGGTTAAAAATATTGAAGAGGAAGAGAAGAGAACAGGGGAAGATGAATTACTGAAAAAAACTGGAGAAGAGCAATAGAATTTTATTACATAAGTTCGATCAATGGATAAACAACAATGGGTTTTGGTTTTTTCAACCAACATTCCTCATCAGGCAGAAATCATAAAGCAAATGCTTGAGGCTAACGGGGTTGAAGCCGTGGTGATAAATAAGCAGGATACTGCCTACCCTAGCATCGGAGAGGCAGAACTTTACGTTTATCCCGATAAAGAACAGCTAGCTTTAAACCTTATTGAGGGCTTTGAAACTTGAGTACATTTTTAAAAAGAACAATTAGCGGATCCCTTTTTGCCATTGCAATTTTGGGTTCTATTATTCTGGGACGAATAAGTTTTCTGATTATTTTCCTGGCATTGACTATTGCTACGATGATGGAGTTTTATCGATTTGCCTATAAAGCCCGAATCCGTCCACAATACTTGTACGCATTAATTCTGGGAACAATTATTTTCGTTATGAATTACCTATTTGCCATTGGAAAATTGGGTAACTATATTTTTCTTGGAATAATTCCATTGATAATCAGTGTTTTTATAATTGAATTGTTCCGAAATCACAACCGCCCCATGCATAATATTGCATTTACGCTACTGGGCTTACTTTATGTTGCTTTCCCCTTTTCGCTACTAAACTACTTTGCTCTCAGTTATTCTTCGTATCGAATTGGCTATCAAACCCATATTCTAATAGGATACTTTATACTTCTATGGGCTAATGATACAGGAGCATATGCTTTTGGAATGAGCATTGGCAGGAATAGACTTTACCCAAAGATCTCGCCAAAAAAATCATGGGAAGGCTTAATAGGAGGCTTTTTCACTACTGCACTAATTGCCTGGATTATTTCTTTGTTTTTTACCAATATTTCTCTTTTCCATTGGATGACCATTGGATTAATTACTGCGGTAATGAGCGTTTTTGGTGATTTGGTTGAATCCATGTTTAAACGAAGCATTGAACTTAAAGATTCAGGAAAGTTCTTACCCGGACATGGAGGTTTGCTCGACAGATTCGATGGAATGTTGCTTTCAGTACCAGTTGTTTTTGTTTACCTTGAAATGATGATGTTAATATAAATCTATAAGCGATTCAAAATGTCTATTCACAAAGAAGGAATTAAAACTCTTATTATTGTTTTTATTACACTGGTTTTTATTTGTTTTACACTTTGGCTAGGTTCTGGAAATATTGCCCTTATCATTTCATCGACGGTTTCAATACTTTTTTTAATATTTATTCTTCGCTTCTTCCGTGAGCCAAAACGGATCGTTAACTTCAATAATGAACATTTACTTTCGCCAGCCGATGGAAAAATAGTAGCCATTGAAGAGGTTTATGAGGCTGAGTACTTAAAAACTAAGTGCATTCAGATATCAATCTTTATGTCGGTTTGGAATGTTCACGTTAATTGGTATCCCATTAAAGGACATGTTAAATTTTTTCGTTACCACCCAGGAAAGTACTTACTTGCTTGGCATCCCAAATCCTCGACTCTAAACGAGAGGACTTCAATAGCACTTATGCGCGATGATGGTGTTACCATTTTGTTCAGACAAATTGCTGGTTACTTGGCACGACGAGTTGTTAGCTATGCAAAGGAAAATGAGTTAGTAGAACAGGGACAGCAGGTAGGTTTTATTAAATTTGGTTCAAGGGTTGATGTCTTCGTTCCATTGGACTCTGTTATTAAGGTTGAACTTAATCAGAAGGTTGTTGGTACTCAAACAGTAATAGCCTTAATGCCAAAACAGAAGAATAATTAATAATAAATTTTTCCTTCATTTTTAAACATTGATTTCTATGATTCGCAAATTCTCAATTTTGCTTATAGGCCTTGTTTTGTTATTGTTCAGTAAACAGCTAATTGCTCAAACTGAGGTTGACGAGCGTGCAACGATTCGTTTCGATCAGGGAATAGGGTTCCATGCTCCTGATTCAACTTTTGGTATGAACTTAAGGTTCAGAATGCAGAATAGGGTTGGTCTTTCAACCTACTCAGAGAGCGATTTAGGTATAGAAGAGATAGATGCACGAATTCGTAGGCTTCGATTGCGATTGGATGGTTATACTAATAACCATAAAATAACCTATTATCTACAACTTTCCTTCTCGCGAAGCGATCAGGACTGGGATAATTCGAAGGTGCCAAATGTTATTCGTGATGCAATGGTTTACTATAACTATAGTTCCAATTTGTACCTTGGGTTTGGGCAAGGGAAGTTGCCAGGCAACAGACAGCGGATTATCTCATCTGGCGAGCAGCAATTTACTGATAGATCGATTGTAAACAACGCCTTTAACATCGATCGAGATTTTGGCCTTATGGCATACTATACTAATAATCTGGGGACAGTGGTTTATAACTTTAAGGGAGCAATATCAAGTGGTGAAGGACGCAACGCTTTGGCATCGGACAATGGATTGGCCTATACAGGAAGAGTTGAAGTTTTACCGTTAGGTAACTTTACCGGAAATGGTGATTTTTCAGAGGGCGATCAGGTCCATGAGCCCAAACCCAAACTCTCACTTGCTGGTGGATACAGTTTTAACCATAAAGCTCAGCGAGCGAGTGGTCAAAGAGGATCATTTCTCTACGAGGCGCGTGATATCGAAACTTGGTATCTCGATGCCATATTTAAGTACATGGGTTGGTCAGTTTATACCGAATACATGAATCGGTTTGCGAATGATCCCATAACCCTTTCCGAAAGTATCGATGAAAAGCCGATCTATGTTTATTCTGGTTATGGATTTGTTACACAGATAAGCTACTATTTTAAGAACAAGCTTGAGATTGGGGCACGCTATTCATTCATTGATCCATCTAAAACAATTGCAGCCCTCGAAGCTAGGAATAATGAGTATTCTCTTGGATTAACCAAATACCTTTATAAACATAAAGTAAAGGTTCAAACCAATTTAATTTATCAACAGAAAGGGAACCTACAACCCGAAATGGGTAGTAAAGATAGATGGATTTTCCAATTTCAGGTTGAACTGGGTATCTGATAACCTGCTAAATAAACAACAACAAGCTTACTGACATGATTACCATGCCAGCAATTAGTCCATAAATTGATAGGTGATGCTCTCCATACTCCCGTGCAGCGGGTAAAAGTTCATCGATTGAGATGAAAACCATAATGCCAGCAACACCTGCAAAGAGTATCCCAAAGGTTAATTCTGATAGGAATGGTAAAAGAATAAGATACCCAACTAGTGCACCAATTGGTTCAGCTAATCCCGATAGAAATGACAGCGTAAACGCTTTTCTTTTATTTCCTGTGGCGTAAACGATTGGAACTGAAACAGCAATTCCCTCGGGAATATTGTGAATGGCAATGGCTACCGCAATGGCAATACCCAGGTTTGGATCGGAAAGAGCTGCGGTAAACGTGGCAAGACCTTCGGGAAAGTTGTGAATGGCAATGGCCAGAGCAGTAAATATTCCCATTCGCATCAGTTTTTTGTTCTTTTTTGATCCATGCTCAGCATCTTCAATAAGTTTTATTTCATGAGGGTTTTCCGTAGAAGGGATAACCTTATCGATAATTGCAATTAATGCAATCCCACCAAAAAAAGAAGCTACCGTTATCCATGATCCAGTGTAATAGCCAACTGCTTCCACAAGCGATTCCTTCGCTTTAAAGAAGATTTCAACAAACGAAACGTAGATCATTACTCCTGCTGAGAAACCAAGGGCTACCGATAAAAATTTGGTGTTGGTATGCTTGGCAAAGAAGGCAATTGTACTACCTATTCCGGTCGATAATCCGGCAAAAAGCGTTAGGCCAAAGGCAAATAGAATGTCGCTGAGTTCGTATTCCATTTTTAGGTTAACTTTTATTTTATCAATAATTCGTTAAAGAAGATACTCTTGGAGAACACTAATCTCATGAGAGAAGCTGAAAGAGGGATTTTCTCTTTTCAGCTCATTAATTTTTTCTAGAGTATTCTCGACAAAGGAAATAAAATCTTTCGATTTGGGGTTAAATGGACGATGATTTACTGCTGCAAGAATTTCCTCAACTTTTAATGATATCCGGCGGGCATCTGTTGCTATCGCCGTAGCTCGAAACTTATCCCATATATGGTCAATTGCCCTCGATGAAATGTGCAGCATGTCATCAGCGTAAAAACGATAGTCTCGCAGTTCATCCATAACTATTTCGTAGGAAGGGAAGTAGAACGCATTCATAGAAAATTTTTCAACAAGTTGGCTTACAGCCAAAACTAGTGTAGACTTGCTTATTTGATTTCCAACAGGTCCATCCTTCCAATGACGAACAGGACTAACCGTAAAAATAATCTTAAGGTCTTTTTTTACTTTAAGAATGCCATCCAGTAGATCAGACCATAAATCGACTATTTCTGATACTGAGAGGAGGCTATGCTTAAACTCCCTTGCAGGAATTTTATGGCAATTGGCAACAGGAATTCCCATCTTTTTATGATGGTAAACCCTTGCTGTGCCGAAGGTAATAGCTAGAAATTTTGCTTCCCTCCAAAAGTTGTTAGCTTGTCTTAAAGATACGTTGATCTTTTTCAGGCACTCTTCCTGGCTACTGGAGGAGAAACTAGTATGGTGATAAAAGCTGAACCAGAGATTGTTGTATGTATTAAGATCGTCTTCAACAAGTGGCTGTGCGCTAATGATTCTTTTTAGTGCAAGAGCAACAGAAACGGGATTATAAACCACTCCAAAGGGATTGATCAAAACAGGGAACTTTCGCTCAAGCATTTTGTTCCCTATGCTTTCGGCAAAGCACGAACCTAAAAATAAAGTAGATGACAAGTAATCTATCCCAAAGGGATAATTATCAATATTAACTGAAGTCGTGAATGATCTTTCCATGGAGTAATTAAAAATCTAAATTACCGCTAATCCACTCCTTGATTATTCTAAAAACCTCTTCGTTAATTGTTTCGTTGTGGAGCTCGTGAAACATATCCTTGAAAGGAATAAAGCTGCAGGTCTTAGCCTTTTTCGACATTTCGAATGATTCTTTATACTGGGTTACAGGATCAGAATCACCATGAACAATGAGAAATGGCTTCTCCAACTTTTCGATATTGGCGAAAGCATATTCACTGGCTTTGTTTATTTCGGTAAGAAGCCGAGGGGTTATTTTGCTATGATTCAGGGGGTCGGTTTTATAGTTTTCAACAACTTCAGGTACATGGCTAATGCCCTCGGCATTAAGGGGTGCATTGATCTGCAATGCGGGAAATGTATGGTTAAGAATTTTAACCAGAAAACTTAATACCGCAGATGGTTTGTTTGTTAGCTTTAGCCAAGGCGAAGTGGCAATTAGTAACCTAAAGGGATTGTTTTCTCTGAGCGCAAAGTTAATGGCAATGTTCCCCCCCATGCTATGCCCATAAAGCACTACTGGACTTCCGGGGAACAACATGCTTACTTTACTTAGCACAAGGTTTATCTCTTCCATGAAAATTTCATAGCTCTTAATATGCCCTCTTTTCCCTTCTGATTGTCCATGACCACAATGATCCCATGCAAAAAAACCATAGCCATACTTTAGAAATCTTTCGGCCCAATGTTTATAGCGTAGTGAATGTTCACCCCATCCATGGCAAAGGCAGACAATTGCTTTGGGATTAAGTTCAGGAGCAACGTACCATCCATATATTTTTTCGCCTGATTTTAGCTTTAGGTAAGTTTCTTTGGGTTCCATGATTTGAAAGATTTTTTTGTAAATGTAATCAGAAATATGAAAGTTTGAGCTGAAAAATCAATGCTGTTTAAATGCTTTTGCAATTATCAACGAATTTTTTAAAACCCGCTCTAATTATTGGAGTTTTAGCAAAATTGGCTTCAAATTCCTCTTCACTCAAATTTGCAAATCTCTTTTTGTCAATACTAAGAATATTGGCAAAAGGTTGTATATTCGAAAGTCTTGCCTGTTTTACCTTTCTGTTCCAAGGGCAAACTTCTTGGCAAATATCACAACCAAAGCACCAATCGCTTAAGTTTTCTCTTTCTTTTTCACTGAGGGTTGTTTTCTTTTCGATGGTAAGGTATGATATGCATTTGCGGGCATCAACCGTGTAGGGTAAAACAATTGCATCTGTTGGGCAGGCTTCAATACATTTGTTGCAGCTTCCACATCGGTTTGGTATCTGAATGCCCAATGATTCAACATCAATATCAATGATCAGCTCCCCAATAAAAGTGTATGAACCAATTTTGGGATTTATCAACATCCCATTTTTTCCAATCCAGCCCAGACCTGCTTTTACAGCCCAGGCTCGTTCTAGCACCGGAGCCGAATCAACAAAAGCCCTCCCATTTATTGATCCAAATTCTTTCCGCAATTTTTCTAAAAGAATGTAAAGCATATCCTTTACAATCACATGGTAATCGGGAGAAATAGCATATCGGGAGATTTTAGGTGGAGTTGTTGAAACCAATGGGCTGCCAGGGAAATAGTTTAGCAAAACTGTTACCACCGATTTAGCATTTGGAACCAAAATGGTTGGGTCAAGACGTTTATCGATGTTACGCTCCATATAGCTCATTTCGCCGTGCATTCCCTCAGAAAGCCATTGCTTTAGATGATAATTATCATTGTTAAGATTTTTTGTGGAACTTACTCCACAAGCATCAAAACCTACTGAAAGGGCAATGGATTGTATGGTAACTAGTGGTATAATAATTATTTATAATTTGATTTATTATGTATTGAAATAATTATATTTTTTAATAATGTTTCAAAAATATTCCAAAGAAATGGAATTTAAAACGAATTGTTATATTTGTAGAAGAATCTCGAGATAGAATATTCTTCAGTATATGATAAAAAATTCAATTATACTAATCCTTATAATGCTATTCTCCTGGTCAAATCTCTTTGCTCAGGGGCACGAAAAGATAGCAAAATTTCAAGAGAAGTACGATAAGGCTGTTGCCAATAAAGTCAAAATTGAAGAACTCATTGTGGAGGCAGAGGAAGAAATTGACGAGGGCAATCAGCTAAGCAAATCCTCAAAAAGCGAAAAGAAAACCCTGCAAAAGCAGGAAAAAAACCTAACCAAGAATTACAACAAGAGCAAGAAAGCCTTCGAAAAGAATGTAAAAAAAATGGAAAGGGAGGAACGCGATGAGGCAAAAGCTGAGTTTAAACAACTAACGAGTGAGTATAAAGTTGAACTAAAAACCACAAAGACTAGTATAAAGACAACAGATAAAAATCTAAAAAAAGGGACTAATCAATCTGTGAAAGGGAAGGCTAACCTAAAGAAAGCGAAGCAAAAGCTCAAAGATGCCAAGGCCAAGGAGAAAGTTGCCAAAAAAAACCTTGAGGAAGCAGAGAAGCGTTACGCCTCGGATTAAATCATAAAGGTTTATATGAAAAAATAACCGCTAAGTTCTTCTTTCCCTTAGCGGTTATTTCAATTTTAATAGGGGGAGTTATACAACAACGTTCACAATTTTATTGGGTACTACTATTATTTTTTTTGGCAATTTCCCATCAAGGTAATGAGCAGCTTGTTCGCTTTCGAGCACAATTTTTTCTACTTCCTCTCTTGTCATGTTTAAGGGAATGTCAAGGGTAAATCGAGTTTTACCATTAAAGGAAACAGGACAGGTAAATGTACTTTCAACCAAATATTCTTCTTTACATACGGGCCATTTGGCATCGCAAACGCTTTGACTATTTCCCAGCAAATGCCATAATTCCTCGGCGATGTGAGGTGCATAAGGAGCCATGATAATTGAAAGCGGTTCTAGTACTTCACGCTTATTGCACTTCAAGTCAGTTAACTCATTCACACAGATCATAAACGCTGATACTCCTGTGTTAAAGCTAAACTTTTCAATATCGTCGCTGATCTTTTTTATGGTTTTATGTAATACCTTCAGCTCTTCTTTCGTGGCAGTATCGTTGCTAACGTTAATCTGGTTGGTGGCATCGTGGTATAATCGCCATAGGCGACGAAGGAACTTATGCACTCCATCTATTCCGTTGGTATCCCATGGTTTCGATAGTTCAAGTGGTCCAAGAAACATCTCGTACATGCGCAGAGTATCGGCACCATAATGCTCAATGATCTCGTCGGGGTTCACCACGTTATACATGCTTTTGCTCATCTTTTCCACAGCCCAGCCACATACATATTTACCATCCTCAAGGATAAACTCGGCGTTGGAAAACTCGGGCCTCCATGCACAAAATTTTTCGATATCTAAAATATCGTTGCTAACGATGTTCACATCAACGTGAATTTCGGTAACATCGTAATCCTTTTTCAGGTTGTACGAAACAAATTTATTGGTCTCCTTAACCCTATACACAAAGTTGGATCGACCCTGAATCATTCCTTGATTTACCAATTTCTTGAAGGGCTCTTTTTTGCAAACATACCCAAGGTCGAAAAGGAATTTATTCCAGAACCTTGAGTAAACCAGATGCCCTGTGGCATGTTCAGTTCCACCAATGTATAGATCAACGTTTTCCCAGTACTGGTTTGCCTCTTCCGAGACTAAACCCTTATCGTTTTTGGGATCCATGTAGCGAAGGTAATATGCCGATGATCCGGCAAAGCCGGGCATGGTGCTCAGCTCGTAGGGGTAACCCTCATCCGTATGCCAGCTCTTGGCTCTACCAAGAGGCGGTTCGCCCTTCTCGGTGGGCAAATATGCATCCACTTCAGGCAATTCGAGGGGTAACTTGTTCTCGTCAACAGGATAGGGAATACCATCCTTATAGTAGATGGGAAAAGGTTCACCCCAGTATCTTTGACGGCTAAAGATGGCATCGCGTAAACGGTAGTTTACCTTGAATCTGCCAAGTCCTTGCTTCTCAATATTATTGTTTATGGTGCTTATGGCAACCTTCACATCCAATCCGTTGATAATACCGCTGTTGATTACAATACCCTCCTTGGAGTCGTAGGACTCTTCCCATGAAGCTGGATCGGAAGGTGTTTCACCGGGTCGGATAACCGTTTGTACAATGGGTAATCCAAAGGTTTTAGCGAAAACAAAATCACGACTATCGTGAGCAGGAACAGCCATAATGGCACCAGTACCATAGCCTGCTAGCACGTATTCACTAATCCATATTGGAATACGTTCCATTGTGAAGGGATTTATTGCATGACTTCCAGTAAACTGACCAGTAACCTTCTTGGCTTCTACCTGACGTTCACGCTCGGTTTTGCGCTTGGCAAGTGCTATATATTCTTCAACTGCTTGTTTATGCTCAGAGGTAGTAAGTTCATCAACCAGTTCACTTTCAGGGGCTAGCACCATAAATGTTGCGCCATAAATCGTATCAGGGCGAGTGGTGAATACCAGTATCTCCTTATTGGAACCATCAATTTTAAAGGTTACCTCAGCACCCTCAGAGCGACCAATCCAGTTACGTTGTATCTCTTTCAGCGAATCGGTCCAGTCGATGGTTTCCAAATCGTTGAGCAGCCTATTGGCGTAGGCAGATATGCGTAAGCACCATTGCTTCATCTTCCTTTGCTCCACAGGATGACCTCCACGTACTGAGAATCCTTCCTTCACCTCATCATTTGCCAGTACTGTACCCAGCGCTGGACACCAGTTCACCATCGTGTCGGCAAGATAAGCCAAACGGTAAGCCAGCAGAATCTCCTGTTGATCTTTTTCGCTCATGGCTTTCCACTGCTGCGCGGTGAATGCTCTTACTTCGCTACAGGCAGCATTTACATTAATGTTCCCGTTTCTTTCAAATTCTGCAACAAGGTTTTCAATGGGTTCAGCCCTTTGAGTATCGTTGTTATACCAGTGCTTAAACATCTTTACAAAAGCCCATTGGGTCCAGTGGTAGTACTTGGGGTCGCAGGTGCGCACTTCACGCTCCCAGTCGTAGCTAAATCCTATTTTGTCAAGCTGTTCGCGATACCTTTTAATATTATTATCCGTGGTAATGGCTGGGTGCTGTCCGGTTTGAATGGCGTACTGCTCTGCAGGTAGCCCAAAGGCATCGTAACCCATGGGGTGAAGCACATTGTAACCCTGCAAACGCTTGTAGCGTGAAAATATATCGGAGGCAATGTATCCCAGCGGATGTCCAACATGCAATCCTGCACCCGAAGGGTATGGAAACATGTCGAGAACGTAAAATTTTGGACGGGATTTATCGATTTCAACCTTATAGGTCTTGTTTTCCTTCCAGTATTGTTGCCATTTTTTTTCTATTGCAGCAAAGTTGTAATCCATAAAGCGTGGTTATTGCATTGTTAATTTTGAACTTGCAAAGATAGAAAAAAGAGAGATAACAGCGATGCTCAAATAATAATAGATTAAGGTATTCTGTATTCATAAGATTTTGCGATTAAAAATAAAAACACTAGAATTACCCCATGCACTTTTATAGGTTTTGGTATATTTGCAGAATATAATTTAGTAGTAATGTCCTAATAATTAGAGTTTTGAAAAAAGTATTTTTTTTAGCATCCCTACTGTTATCGATTTCTTCCCTTTTTGCGCAGTATTTTGAAGACCTATCCTTTGGAACAGATAACTCCTTGGAAGTGATAACCTGGAACCTCGAGTTGTTTCCAACAAACGGATCAACAACCGTGGAGTATGTTTCGCAGGCTATTAGTGCACTTGACGCTGATATTATTGCTTTTCAGGAGATTAGTAATGCATCACTTTTCATTGAAATGATAAATGGTATTGAGGGATATACAGCCCAAGTGGGCACAACGGGTGGCGATTGGAAATTGGCTTTTGCCTATAGAACAGAAACAGTAGAGGTTAATAGTATCTATCAAATTTATACAGCATCGGAATTTGCCAATCCATTTCCTCGACGACCTCTGATAATAGATTTTAACTATCAAGATGAAAATTACGTTGTTATAAACAATCATTTTAAGTGCTGTGGAGATGGTATTATTGATTACGATAATCCTTATGATGAGGAGATGAGGCGTTACTTGGCAACCAACCTTCTCAAGGAGTACGTTGATACCTATTTACCGAACAAAAGAGTTTTCATTGTTGGCGACCTTAACGATGAGATCACCGATATACCTCCCAATAACGTATTTCAGAGTATTCTTGATGATTACGAAAACTATTTGTTTGCCGATTACGAAATTGCCATTGGCAGCAGCTCCAACTGGTCGTACCCTTCGTGGCCATCTCATCTCGATCACATTATCATTACAAACGAGCTGTTTGACATGTTCTATTCAAGCAGTAGTGTGGTTACAACCATTAAGCTCGATAATCATCTTTCAGGAGGTTGGTACGAGTATAACCAGAATATCTCCGACCACCGACCGGTTGCCATAAAGCTTTCTCAGAGTACATCAACAATCTTTGATAAGGATTTTGAGGATCAAAGTTTAACCTCGGGTGGTTGGAGTGCATATAGCTTAATTGGTGACCAAACATGGTATGTCCCATCAGAGCAATTCGGTAATAATTACTCTTACTGTGCATATATCAATGGATACAATTCCGGAGCACAGCAAAATGAGGATTGGTTTGTTTCTCCAGCATTCAACCCTGATGCATATAACAATCTGGAGTTTTCTTTTTGGAATACTTCTGGCTATACGGGGCCTCAGCTACAGGTATTCTATTCCTACAACTTTACCGATAATCCTTCTTCTGCTACATGGACAGAAATAGCAGGGATTAATTGGCATAGCGGTAGTCCCTACTGGCAATGGACGTTTACAGGAGCCATTGACTTAAGCAATTTATCAGGTACATCGGCTAATATTGCCTTTAAGTACACATCAACCACAAGCCAAGCTGCCGCCTGGGAAATTGATGATATTTTGTTAACAGGACAAATCAAAACTTTTACGATTGCTGCAAGCGCTAACCCCAGTAATGGTGGAGTTGTGAGCGGTCACGGCATATATGAATTAAATCATGTTGCCAATTTAAGCGCAATACCTGCAACAGGTTATAGTTTTGTGAATTGGACAGAGGGTGGAACAGTGGTATCATCAAATGCAAACTATTCATTTCCAGTGACAGAAGATAGAACATTGGTTGCAAATTTTGCCCCCCAAACCTATACAATTTATGCAAGCGTTCAGCCTGCTGGCAGTGGAACCATTAATGGTGCAGGAACCTATAACCATGGACAAACGGCAGTCCTTTCAGCAACCCCCTTGCCGAACTACAGCTTTGTAAGCTGGACAGAAAATGGTAATGTGGTTTCGATGAATGCAACATATTCGTTTCAGGTAAATAGTAATAGGGATTTGGTGGCAAACTTTATTGCCGGGACGTTTGTTAATAGCCATGAGAGTAATCTAACCATTAGTATTTACCCCAATCCTTTCGCTGATCAGGTTATCTTCGAATTGGAGGAAGGAGTTAATATGATAAAATTTGAAATACTAAATTCAATTGGAGAGATTGTGCATGCAGAGCAATTTATTGGTAAAATAATCATTGAAACAGACCATTTTGCTCCAGGGGTTTACATTATTAGACTTTCAGATGGAATCAAATTTGATTTTTATAAGATAATTAAGCAATAGACATAGGGCTGAAAGCCTATTAGTTATTTTTCTTTGGGCATATATCCAATGGTTTGTAATTAATTAATCGAAAAGTTGATGGTTTTTCTTTAATTCCGAAATTTCTACAAAAATAAAAGATTTAAAAAAAACTTAATTCATACATTATCAAGTAAAAGCGGTATGAACACCTAAAAAAGGAAGTTATTTAACCACATAACATGTAATTTTTAATACCTTTGAACCTTGTTGGGACAAAAATTCAGACATCATGCTAACCTATACAATAAGTAAAAAGGATAGAAAACTATCCGGTGAAATATCTTTGCCACCCTCTGTAAGTATTAGCAATAGAAATCTTCTTATCAAGGCCTTGAAGAATGCCAAGTTCGACATGAAAACTATCTCCGAGAAGGATGCAGCCAGAGTTATCGATAAATCATTACGAAAGGGCAAAGTAGCTCTCGATAAAGGAGAACCTGCAAAAGCTATTAGGTTTTTAAGAGCATTCCTAGCCTATTTTAAGGGAGAATGGATCGTTACTGGAACCGAAGAGATGCACAAACGACCCATTGGTGATGTGATAGACATGCTGAGCAATCAGGGTTTTAACATAAAGTATTTGATTAGAGAAGGATTTCCTCCTCTTAAAATTATTGGCAAAGGTTTTAAGGGCAGCATTACTCGTGTCGATTCAACCATATGCAGCCAATTTATTTCAACTACACTTTTAATGTCTCAAACCCTTCCCGCTGACGAAGTTGTTGAACTAAAAAATAGAATTGTTAACTCCCCATTTATCGATCAAACCATTAGGCTGCTTAGATACTTAGGTGTTAACAGCAACTGGGAAAAGGAAGAAATACTAGTTGAGTATGAGTTGAACGATGGGACAGAAATGTCGGTTGAATCCGATTGGAAATCGGCAAGCTACTGGTACGAAATGGCAGCCATTGCAAGTAAAACCGATTTTAAAATAAAAGGGCTTAACCCCATCAGTGTTCAGGGAGATGCCATAGTTAAAGAAATTTTTGAACCCCTTGGCGTTAAAACCGAAGAAGTTAAGGATGGTGTTGTGCTTAAAAAAGTGAAAAGAAAGATCAAAACATTTGAATACGATTTTTTGAATAACCCCGACCTTGTTCCTACATTGGTAACAACCTGTGTTGCTCTTAATATTCCATTTAGGTTTGCAGGCGTAGAGCAGCTAAGGCTAAAGGAAACGGATAGGATTATGATTCTGCAATCCCAGATGCTTAAGTTAGGTGCCAAGTTGACCGTTGAGAAGAAAGGCGATATGGAATCCCTTTGCTTTGATGGAAAATCTAAAATTGCTAAGCTAAAAGAAGTTGATATCGAAACTTTCAACGACCACAGGATCGTAATGTCTTTTGCTCCTTTGGCTATGATGGGAATCGATGTGAGGGTTGATAACCCCAAGGTGGTTACCAAATCTTACCCCTGCTATTGGGAAGATTTTAAAAAGATGAGCATTTCGGTTGAACAATCCTAGCGAACTACTAATAACTTGTTCCATAAAATAGGGTTACATTTTAGGATTTTTTGCATCTTTGAGTTGTTTTTTCAGAAGATAATCACAACAACCATAATTTGATGCTATCATTTAATGATACTGAAATAGCCTTTGCGTACAGAAGTAAACACGAACTGAAGAAGGCAAAACTGTTGTTTGCAATTCTATCTTGGCCTATCCTTGTAAAAATTGGACAAATTCTTGTCATTTTTGCTATAAAATCAAAGTTACCCATTGCTTGGCTTATTAAGCCAACCATTTTCAAACAGTTCATAGGGGGTGAAACTCTGGTTGAGAGTCTTCCCGTAGTTCGAAACCTTCAAAAGTATAACGTTAATTCAATCCTTGACTATTCAGTTGAGGGACAGGAAAACGAAGAGTCACAACGAAATGCCTATGATGAAATTCTTCGGTCCATTGAAAATGCTAGGGGAAAATCAGCTATTACTCATGTGGTTTTTAAACCCACAGGCTTGATTAAAGTTTGTATCCTTGAAAAAGTAAGCAATGGTACACCCCTTTCTAACGAAGAACATCAACATTACAAAATGTTCATAGAGAGAATCGATAACCTATGCCAAGCTGCTTCTGAAGTTGACAAGCCATTGTTAATGGATGCAGAGGACTCATGGTATCAAAAAGCGTTAGATGACATCTGCCATGAGATGATGAAAAAATATAATTCAAAAAAGGCCTTGGTCTATAATACTTTGCAAATGTATCGTAAGGATAGGCTGAAATTTTTAAAGAATTCACATATTCTTGCCATTGAGAATGGATACATGCTGGGAATTAAGTTCGTTAGGGGAGCGTATATGGAAAAGGAGAGGGAGCGAGCATTGATACTTGGTTACCCATCACCAATTCAGAATAGTAAGGTTGATACCGACAATGACTTTAACACTGCATTGGAGTATGCAATTAACAACATAAATACTATATCCATTTTTTGCGGAACTCATAATGAGGAGAGCGTAAAATTGCTCGTTTCCCTTATGGCTAAGAGTGGAATAAACCCCAATGATCCAAGGATTACATTCTCTCAGCTCTATGGCATGAGCGATAATATTTCTTTTAATCTTGCAAATGCAGGATTCAACGTTGCAAAGTATATACCCTATGGCCCTGTTAAGTTTGTTATGCCATATCTTTTCCGTAGAGCTCAGGAAAACACTTCGGTTAAAGGGCAGACAAATAGGGAGCTTATGCTTATTAAACAGGAACTAAAACGGAGGAAACGCCAAATCTAATTCACAAAATCATTAAGCGATGAAATTTGATAACAAACCTACAGAGATTAAAATCCAAATGAAAAAACGACTGTTGGCAGTCATCATTGCAACTGTTGTGGCCCTAATCTTTACAACAAGGTTCTGGGATCATGTTCATGATTTTATTGGATTAAGCCGTGGTGGTTTTACAATCATACTTGTGGTTATATACCTCTCGTATTACCTCTACCATATCATATCAGCATCATCTTTCATCTCTTATAGTGATGATGAGTCCAAAATAGTAATAAGGTTCTATCAGCTCAACTTCTTTAATTCTTCAAAGAATTCATACGAAATTCCCAAAACCCAATTTGTCGGTTACAGAATAGAGCGTAAATCTTTATTTAACCTTCGAGAGAATGTGGTTGTTTTTCGTAAGTCGCAGGGTAATATTGTCCGTTATCCACCATTTAGTATTTCAGCGTTAACCATTGAGGAAAAGAATAAGCTAATAATGTCATTGAATAGCTATTCAAAGCAATAAATTATTAAGTTTTTCCTCATCACCAGCAAATAAATAAATTCCAGAATAACCGATGAATCCCGAAATTTTAAAGTATCAAATTGGGATCGATATGATTCCCAAGATTGGGAGCATCAATGCCAAAAGATTAATAGCCTACTGCGGTGGTGTAGAGGCTGTTTTTAAGGAGAAGGCCAAGACTCTGACAAAAGTTCCTGGTATCGGAAGTATTATTGCTAAAGAGATTGCAAACCAGAATGTGCTCGATAGAGCACAAAGAGAGGTTGAGTTTGTTGTAAAGCATGGTATTCATACCCATTTTTACCTCGATAAGGATTACCCCCAAAGGCTTCGTCAATGCGAGGATGGGCCAATTGTCCTTTTTTTTAAAGGGAATGATGAGATTAATCTTAACCAAAGTTGCATTATCAGTGTTGTTGGTACCCGTAGTATTACAGATTATGGGAAAGCTGTTTGCGAGGGATTAATCCATGGATTAGCAAAAAGAGGACACAATCCCATAGTAGTTAGCGGATTAGCCTATGGAGTTGATGTTTGTGCCCATAAGACTGCTCTGAAGGAGGGATTCCCAACGGTAGCGGTCTTGGGCCATGGGCTAGATAGGATTTACCCTATAGTGCATAGGAGTATTGCCAAAGAGATTGCCACTACTGGAGCATTGGTCACTGATTTTCCCTCCGAAACATCTTTCGATCGTAACAACTTCATCAAGCGGAACAGGATTATTGCGGGACTTTCCGATGCAACCATAGTTGTGGAAAGCGCGCACAAAGGAGGATCGCTTATAACTGCTGATATCGCAACTTCATACAACCGCGAAGTGTTAGCAGTTCCTGGAAATATTGGACAGAAATACTCTCAGGGTTGTAATATGCTCATAAAATCAAACAAGGCTGCGCTAATTGAAACTGCCGAAGATATCGAATTTCAGCTGGGATGGGAGTCTTACAAAAAAATTAAAATCCCTAAGCAAGCCTCTTTTTTCCCTGAATTATCATCTGAAGAGCAGGCAATTTTTAGTATTCTCAAGGAAAATGGTCAGGAAACCATCGATATTATCTGCCTAAAAACAAAAATGCCAGTGGCAAAGGTCTCATCATTGCTATTAAACATGGAATTCGCAGGGCTGATCAATAGTAAACCGGGAAAGGTATATTCAATAAAACATGGGAATTAGTAGGCTATTAGTTTTTTACCATTTGTGAATTAACCAGCAGTAAAACAATCTTATCATTCTTCGCAGTAAATAAAAACACTCAAAAAAATACTATTTTTGCACCACTTTCTTTAATAATCACTTCGTAATAACTTAAAACGTTTTCTGTGTACTTCGTTGATACCCATTCGCATATATATACAAATGCTTTTGATCAGGATCGTTCAGATGTTATTGAGAGGTCACGAAAAGCGGGTGTTAGCCACATAATTCTTCCCAATATCGATGGCAATTCAATCGAATCGTTATTGGCTGTTTCGGATCAGTACAAGGGATACTGTTTTCCCTTAATGGGATTACACCCAACATCAGTTAAGGAAAATTATCAGGAGGAGTTGGCGCTCATTGAAAGGGCTCTTGTTGAGAAGCATTTCTGGGGAGTGGGGGAAATTGGCATTGACCTATATTGGGATAAAACCTTTATAAAGCAGCAGAAAGAGGCTTTTCGTTATCAGGTAAATCTGGCAAAAAAACTTAATCTTCCCATAGTAATTCATACACGTAATGCTTTCGATGAGATTTTTGAGATACTCGACAGCGAGAACGACGAGTGGCTAAGGGGTATTTTTCATAGTTTTTCAGGTACATATACCCAGTACAAAAAAATTTTGGAGTATAAAGGGTTTCTTATTGGAATAGGTGGAGTTGTAACTTATAAAAATGGAGGACTCGACAAAATCGTTCAACAGATGAACATTGAGCATATTGTGCTTGAAACAGATTCTCCCTATTTGTCACCTGTGCCATTTAGGGGTAAGCGTAACGAGAGTTCATATATTGTTACTATTGCCAATAAAATTGCCGAAATACTCAATTTGCCCATTCAGCAAGTTGCTGAAATTACCACTAGAAATGCATTGTCGCTTTTCAAATTGGAGAAAAAGCTATGAAAGAATCAACTACTTCCATTCTAATTATCTACACGGGAGGCACAATTGGAATGAAGGAGAATTCCGAAACAGGTGCCTTGGCACCTTTCAACTTCGATCAGATTCTCGATGAGGTTCCAGAACTGCGCAAGTTTGGATTTATCCTCGACACAATATCTTTCGACCCCTTGGTGGATTCATCCGATATTGCCCCAAAATTTTGGATAGATCTTTCGCTAATCATTAAGAAGAACTACGAAAAATACAATGGGTTTGTGATCCTGCATGGAACCGATACCATGTCCTATTCCGCTTCGGCATTGAGTTTTATGCTTGAAAACCTCCAAAAACCAGTTGTTTTTACAGGTTCGCAATTGCCTATAGGTATGCTTCGTACAGATGGTAAGGAAAACCTGATCAGCGCAATTGAAATTGCTGCTGCGAGTAGCAATGGGCAGCCCATGGTACCAGAGGTTACAATTTTTTTTGAGAATCAACTATTCCGAGGGAACCGTACATCGAAGCATAACGCCGAGCATTTTAACGCATTTCGTTCCGATAATTACCCAACACTTGCACTTGCTGGTATAAACATAAAGTATAATTATCCATATATCCATTACCCAACACATCCACAGAATTTGAATGTACATACAGATTTAGACTGTAATGTTGCCGTTTTAAAGCTTTTCCCAGGCATTTCACCTGCCTCCATTGATGCAGTTCTAAATCAAAAAGGGTTAAAAGCATTGGTACTGGAAACCTATGGATCTGGCAATGCCATAAGCGATTACTGGTTTCTAAAAAGAATCAAAGCAGCCATTGATCAGGGAATCATAATTTTAAATGTTACCCAGTGCAAGGCTGGAAGTGTGGATATGAATAAATACGACAACGGACTATTACTAAAAAAAGCAGGGGTTTCAAGCGGAAAGGACATTACTTTTGAGGCGGCTATAGTCAAATTAATGTTTCTTTTAGGGAAAAAATTGCCTATTGAGGAGATGCAAAAATGGGTGGAAAAATCCATAAGTGGGGAAATTACTGTTTAGAAATTATGATGGAATTAAATATTTTTTTGTAATTTTCGCCCCTAATTCAAAAAAAAGGCGTTGGGTCAACGTAATTTTTGGAGAGATGGCCGAGTGGTCGAAGGCGCACGCCTGGAAAGTGTGTATACCTCAAAAGGGTATCGTGGGTTCGAATCCCACTCTCTCCGCGTTTTGATTTTTAAAAATGAATGATTATTTTTGTTAAACATAATAAGTAGTAATAATTTAACTAGATTAAACCATGAAAAAACTATTTGCGTTAATTGCAATTGCTGGATTACTGATGTTTGGTGCATCAATTTCAATTTTTGCCCAAGACGAAGTTGCAGAAGCCATCGATACCTCTGCAATGGTTGAAACCGATACGCTTGAAGTAGAAGAGGTTTCAACTGCTCCTGCCGCTGCTGTTGAGGAGGAGGTTTCGATTCACAAGCAAATCAAGATTAAGTTTATCGAAGGAGGGCCTGAGTTTATGGGTATTGTGCTTCTTGCCTTAATCCTTGGCTTAGCTCTTGCCATCGAAAGGATTATCTACCTTAACCTTGCAACCACCAATACCGAAAAGTTACTTTCTAACATCGAAGAGGCTCTTCAGCAAGGTGGAATAGAAGCTGCAAAAGAGGTTTGTCGCAATACTCGTGGTCCAGTAGCTAGCATATTCTATCAGGGACTCGACCGTGCTAACGAAGGCATCGATGTGGTTGAGAAATCAGTTGTTACCTACGGCTCTGTTCAAATGGGACAGCTCGAAAGTGGACTTACCTGGATCGCCCTTTTCATTGCCATTGCCCCTATGCTTGGGTTTATGGGTACTGTAATAGGTATGATCAGCGCTTTTGACGCCATTGAAGCAGCTGGAGATATTTCTCCATCGCTTGTAGCAGGTGGTATCAAGATTGCTCTTATTACGACCGTTTTCGGTCTTATCGTTGCTATTATCCTTCAGGTATTCTACAACTACTTGGTTTCAAAAATCGATAAGCTGGTTAATACAATGGAAGATGCTTCCATTTCGCTAATAGATATATTGCTAAAGTATAACCTAAAAAAATAGAAGATCATGTCCAATAGCCTAGTTAATAAATTAGTTAAAATATTTTCTTGGGGCGTAATGGGAGTATCCGTTATCTTGGCTTTGGTTTTCTTTTTTAGAATTTCCAATGCAGAGCCAGATAATCAGATATTTGTGGCAGAATCATATATTTTATGGGCTTTTATTCTTTTAGTGATAGCTGCTCTCCTTTCTGTCGTCTTTCCATTAGTAAATTTTATTAAAAATCCAAGGAATACCATTAAGGTTGTAATAAGCCTTGTATTTATGGGCTTGCTGTTTTTGGTTGCCTTTCTTATGTCCGATACAACACCATTGGTAACCGCAACATCTGCAACCGAGCCAAATTTTTCTACTCCTTCAGTTCTTAGGTTTGCCGATACAGGAATATTTGCTACCTATTTACTTTTTGGCATTGCAGTCCTATCGCTCCTATTTACAGGAGTTAGGGGAATTTTTAAACGATAAAAATGTTGGAGTATTTACCATAGTGTAATGCACCATTAAAAAATAATTAAAAATGGCTAAACCAACACCTGAAATAAACGGAAGTTCAATGGCCGACATTGCTTTCTTGCTGCTAATCTTCTTTCTGGTTACAACAACCATGAACGTGGATACTGGATTGGCAAGGATGCTACCCCCAATGCCCGAAAGCCAGGATAAAACAGAGCAAGATGTTAAGCAACGAAATATCTTTACAGTGCTTATTAATAAAAGCGATCGTTTACTGGTTGAAGGAAGGCCTATGGATGTTAATATGCTCAGAGAGAAGACTAAAGAGTTCATAGCCAATCCTAATAACGACCCTGACTTACCAGAAAAGGATGTTATTGATGTTGATTTTTTTGGAACGGTAGAAGTTGCCAAAGGGGTTATTTCACTGCAAAACGATAGGGGAACTTCTTACTCAATGTATATGCAAGTTCAGAACGAATTGGTTGCCGCATACAATGAGTTACGAAATGAAATAGCTCGAACAAAGTTTGGTAAGTATTACAATGATCTAACGGAGGATCAACAGAAAGCAATTCAGAGGATATATCCTTTACGTATATCTGAGGCTGAACCTAAAAGTGTAGGAGGAAAAAACTAATGGCAAAATTCGCAAGGAAGGGCAAGAATAAAATGCCTGCTATTTCAACAGCGTCACTTCCCGACATAGTATTTATGCTGTTGTTCTTTTTCATGGTTAGTACAACGTTAAGGGAAACTGAGCTGTTTGTTAGGACTAAACTCCCCGAAGCATCTGAAGTTACAAAACTCGAGAAAAAATCGTTGGTGTCATATATTTATATCGGTCCCCCAGCACGCCAGTATCAAGGGCTATTTGGTACCGATTCTCGAATACAGCTAAACGATTCTTTCAAAACCCTTATTGATATTCGTGACTTTATCTCATCAGAAAGAGAAGCTATGAGTGAGCAGGATAGAGCTTACCTTCAAACTTCCCTTAAGGTTGACCAGGAAACCCGAATGGGAATTGTAACTGACGTGAAGCAGGAATTAAGAAAGGCAAGCGCTTTAAAAATTAGCTATGCTGCTAAAAGACCTGTGCACGAGCATTAATTAGATTGAATATTACCATCTGTAATAAAAAAAGCTGAGTTTATGCTCAGCTTTTTTTATTTCTCATTTTTAATACAATATTAATGATTTGCTATTTGTACTTTAAAAAAGTTTTTGCAAGTTTGAATTAACAATTTTATGCGTTTCTTGTTTTTAAGTTAATTAGAAATAAACTACTAAAATGTTGAAAAAATACAAGTTTTATTCAGTTTCATTAGTCCTTCTTATTGGCTTTTTTTTATATGCTTGTGATCAGGAAAAGCCTACTAGTAATAAGGCAAAATACGTGTTCTACTTTATAGGCGATGGCATGGGCATCCAGCATGTAAATGCTACTCAAGTATATTTGGCAGCAATCAACGATAAAAAAGAAAATCAACACCTAAACTTTACATCATTTCCGGTTACGGGTTTTTCAACCACATACGCTGCAAATCGATATATAACAGGATCTGCTGCTGCTGGAACCGCTTTAGCAACGGGTACAAAAACCTCCATCAATACTTTGGGTTTAAGTGCAGACCATTCCGATACCCTTTATAGTATCGCTCACTATGCAAATAAAGCAGGTTTTCAAGTAGGAGTAACTACAAGCGTAAGCGTTGATCACGCAACGCCAGCAGCATTTTACGCTCATCAACCCCAAAGAAATATGTACCACGAGGTGGCTCACGATCTAATCAATTCGGGTTTCAGGTTTTATGCAGGGGGTGGTTTCATTGATCCATTGGGATTAAAAAGTAAAAATCCACTTGGCGATGTTTTTGAAAAAGGATTAGAAAAAGGTTATTGTTTCATTCAAGACTTAACTATTCCTGACACTTTATTAAATCAATACAAATCAATAGTTTACACAACGCCTAATCCTGATGGAGGTGCTTCACTAAAATATCGTATTGACAGGGATGCAGCTGATGTGACCCTTGCTAATATAACATCATTAGCCATAGATGTTCTTATGAACCCTAAGGGTTTCTTTCTTATGGTAGAGGGAGGAAAAATTGATTGGGCTTGCCATCATAATGATGCTGCAGCAACAATAGGTGAAATGATATGTTTTTCAGATGCAATTGAAGTTGCGCTTGAATTTTATAAAAAATACCCAAACGAAACCTTAATAGTTGTTACATCCGATCATGAAACTGGTGGAATGAGTTTGGGGAATAGGCTCATGCAATACGAAATAAACATTTCACTTTTGTCTAACCAGAAGGCATCTCTCGAAAAATTTAATAAAAAAGCAATTAGCTTTAAAGATAATCATAACCAAAAACCTTCATTTAATGCTTATTTGCAGTTCATTACAGATGAACTTGGACTTGATGTCAAATCCATAAATGGAGTTCAAATCTCAAATTTGCAAAAAGCATATTCAGCCTCCTTGTCGCAAATCGATCCATTACTAAATGGAATTAATTCTGAGGAGTACGGATCTTTCGACCCTTTATCTGTTGCCGCAATTCAGTTATTGAATCAAATGGCAGGCATAGGTTGGACATCTTTTTCCCATACAGGATCTCAGGTTCCTGTTTACACAATTGGCATAGGCCAAGAGTTATTTACTGGACAAATGGATAACACAGACATTCCTATTCGAATTGCAAAAGCCATGGGAATAAGTATGGAATAGGAATTAAAACAAATAATATTTTGAATTTTTTTAAAGACTAAAAGATATAGATTAGATTTTCATATGTATCTCGTTGAATATTTGTTCTCTTTAAACAGCCTAATCAAAATTTATCAATTCACCTAACATTTATCACAAGAAAATAGCCATTTATGACGGATAAACTTAAACCCGTCAAATGCATTCAATATATTTCGTTGATTTGCTTATAGCAGATTTTTTTTTATACCTTTATCTATTCTATACGTCAAGACACGATTATTATTTATTGCATTAATATATAGGAGTTTGTGAATATTTCAAAATTAAATCTTATGAAAACAAAATTTTTTACTTTAATCTTTTTAATGCTTTCAACTAGCATTATTGCTCAGGATATTTCTGAGGCAAAAAAAATTCCAACTACTTACGACCGTAGTTCATTTGCTGTTTTTTTCTTAGACAACTCTTCCAATAGCCATTGGGATAAAGTTAGGGCTAAGATCGATTCAATTGTATTATCCGATAAATTCGACAACAATAATTTTAAGAATATTATTTTAAGTTCTTCTGTTGCTGGGCAAGTTGGAACAAAGAGTTCTCAAGAAGAGTTGCTGAAAGAGCTTAATAAGATGAATGCTGGTCGTGAGCTAATATCAAAATGGTACAATAGGCAGCCTGATGGAACCATGAACATGGAATTGATTCACCAAAGAGGTCGATTTACTGCCACCGATGCCGATTTTCTCAGAGCCCAAACAAGTAAGAGAGGTAATGCAGCCCTCGAAGATTTTGGGAATCGACTGGTTAACCTTAGCTATGTTCTTGTTGTTGACCTTCAGAATGTTCAAACTATGGAGGAGGCTAAGATTACCAACATGAAGGGATGGAAAGCCAATTCAGTGGGCTACATTTTTCGTTTAGATTTCAATGAGGAAACCCGTAATGCATTGTACGATACTTGGATTTATGATGATGATTCCGAGGCTGATAAGACTCAAAAACGTAAGGCTTTCGAGCAGATCGAATTTCCTCTTGTACCTGTTCTTCAAAAAACCGTTTCCGTTACAGCATCTCAAATGGAAAGTAGCTCAGGATTAAGGTTAGCATTGAAATCAAAGAGCATGGATCAACTAATGCAAGAATTGGTTCAGAAATCGTACGATGAAATAATTTACCAAATGGAGATGGGAGTTGAAGAGTTTAAGGTAAAAACTCCTCTCTTTGCTACTCGACCCCTTAGAGCAAAAATTGGATTGAAGGAAGGACTTAAAACCGACTATCGTTTCTTTGTATACGAACATGTTTACAACCCAAAAACCAATCAGGCAGAACCCAAACAAAGAGGTGTTATTAGGGCTGGATCAAAATCACAGATAATTGATAACCGTAGAGAAGCAACTGGTGACATGGGCACATCGAAATTCTATCAGGTCGCTGGTAGAAAACTTGATGCCGGATTTACCCTTCAGCAGCAAAACGATTTTGGAATGGAACTGCTTATCGGTGGTGAAGTTGGAAATACAGCAGGTCTATACCTTCGTGGCGATATACGACTTAGCCGTTTTGTTGGAATAAAAGCTCTCTTTGTATACGTTGAAGGAGGTGGAATCGATTCCAAAACTTATGACGGAGAAGAGTCAACTTTTTTCAGGTATGGAGGTGGATTGGCAAAAGGATTTCAGCTCATGCGGAATATCGAATTACGACCCTATGTTGGAGCTGGTCTGGATAATACCACAAACTCAATGATCCTTAGTGGCGAAAGTATTAGTTCGTTATATGTAAGGGGTGGTGCAAACTTGGCACTAAATTTGAAACATAATATCCAATTCGTTGGTGGTATAGGGTACTACGGATTTATAGGAGATGTAACTGATAGCGATGGAAATGTTGCAGGTTCATCTTGGGATTTTTACTTCGACAAGAGTGGACCATCAGGAATGATAGGAGTTAAGATTATGTTCTAAAAATAATTATATTAACCATAAATTTTTTTTATTATGAAAGCAATTCGTTTATTATCGTTATTAATTCTTGCTATTATGGTTTCTTCAACCATCAATGCACAGGAGCGTTACAAGAAGAAGGAGCGCAAGGCTCATTACAGCAGTAACTACAACTATGAAGTGCAAATTATGGGCGTTGGTCAGGATGGAACCAAGGTTATGAAGGTTTGGGGCTACGGTAAAAGGGTAGAGGATGCCATCATTGAAGCCAAAATGAATGCTGTTGCTTCAGCAATCTTTAAGGGTATTCCTGGAGGACATGGAGCTGCTGCTACCCCAGCAATTCTCACCGATCCAAATGCCAGCGAAAAACATGCTGACTATTTTGACAATTTCTTTTCACCCGGTGGAAAATATCTTCAGTTCATCAGCATGACAACCGATGGCATGCCTAGCGGACAGGATCGTCTGAAAATGAAGGATGGCTATAAAGTGGCAATTTATGCACAGGTGATGTACGATGCTTTGCGAAAGCAACTTGAGGCCGATGGTATTGCCCGTAGACTTGATGCCGGTTTTTAAAAAATCACAAAATCTTATTGTAAGGTTAATTTGAAAATATTTTAGTTATGAAAAGATTATTTAGCATTTTAGTACTATCAGTTATAAGTATTACCCTTTTAGGTCAGGCACGCAAACCAACCATCATGGTTGTTCCTAGTGATCAGTACTGCATCAGCAAAGGGTATAAAATGGAGTTCGAGAGCATGGGCGCCAAGCAAACTCTCCCCGATTACAAAGCGGCTATGCAGAATGATGCCAATCTTAGGTTAGTTATTACTAAGATGGGTGAAATTATGGCAAGCAGAGGGTTCCCCTTGAAAGACCTTGAAATGGAGTTGAAAAACCTTGAGCGTGAAGCTGCAGAATCGGCAATGCTCATGTCGTCAAGTTCAGGTTCTGAAATGGCTGAGAGCCCAATTGATATGTTAAAGAGAACAGCTAAGGCTGATATCATTATGGACCTTAGCTATGAGATCAAGCGACAAGGGCCAAATAGCTATATTACATTTAACCTTAGAGGATTGGATGCTTATACTTCCAAGCAGGTTTCTGGTGCAGCAGGTACTGGTGCCCCTTCATCGTCAGCAGCACCTGAATTGCTCCTTGAGGAAGCCGTGTTAAGCCATATGGATGGCTTTAATGCTGGTCTTCAAAGGCATTTCGATGACATGTTTGCCAACGGCCGTGAAATTAAGGTTATGGTTAGACGCTGGGCCAGCTGGTACGACAATCTTGAATCATACTATACCTATGAAGGTGAGGAACTGGAACTTCTTGAGCATATTGAGAATTGGTTTTTCGACAATACTGTTCAAAAGCGCTTTAGCCTTTCCGATGCCTCTGAAAACATGATGAGATTGGAGCAGGTTCGCATACCCATGATGACTGTTGATAGCAGAGGACGTGAACGTGCAGTTGATGCTCGTAGCTTCCTAAGTGGACTTAGCAGGCATTTACGTGATAATTTCCAGATTGATTCCAAGATTTATCTTCGTGGTTTAGGAGAAGCTTGGTTGATTGTTGGAGAAAAATAGAATTGATTTAACTCTAAATCATTAACCATGAGGAGAATAGTAGTAATCATACTAAGCACTTTGCTTCCCATGCTTAGCATGGGGCAAAGTAGCCTAGGCAAAACAGATGATCTAGGCAGAATTGCCATTGCTGCAGTGGTACCCGACGAAGCGGGTATCCCTGCCGGAGCACAGAGAATGTTACAGAGTAGGCTTACACAGGTAGCGACTCTTAATGGACTGGGAGCAGCTGAAGGATCACAATTCGCCATGCTGCCTATGGTTTCAATTATTAGTCAGGATGTTACTCCAACAGCACCTCCCATGATATCTCTTAACATGGAGATTACACTCTACATAGTGGATGCAAAGAGTCAGGCTATCTTTAGCCAAACCAGTATTCCACTGAAAGGAGTAGGCAATACAGAGGATAGGGCATACACTCAGGCAATCAACAACATTAATCCTAGACATGGACAGTTCCGTGGGTTTGTTGAAAAAGGAAAAGAGAAAATAGTAGAGTATTATAATTCGCAGTGCGATGTTATAATAACTTCTGCTCAAGCCCTTGCTGGTCAGAAGAAGTACGATGAAGCGCTGGCAACTTTATTCAATGTCCCCGATGTTAGCCGTGAATGCTACGACAAGTGCATGAATATTTCCGTAGATATTTACCAAGAATATGCCAATCAGCAGTGTAATGAATATCTTTCAGCAGCAAAGGCTGCTTGGGCAGGCAAGGAACTGAATAAATTAGAGGAAAATCTTGGTAAGATTACACCTGATATGGGTTGTTATGATGAGGCTCAGCAACTCGTTGCTACTGTTACATCTGCAGTTGAGGCAGAAGGTGGAAGCGCATGGAATTTCAAAATGAAGAAGTACGAAGACAGCGTTGATATTGAGAAGATGAAGATTCAGGCAGGTAAAGAGGTTGCCCAAAGCTGGGCTTACCATGGAGCAGCTGCCCATTTCGATTGGGCATGGCTTTACCCAGGAGCCAAACCAAAAGCTCCTGAGCAGCCTAAAGCAGAAGTGCAAGCAGAAGTTAAACCTGGAACTGAACCTAAAACAGAACCTACTAATACAAAGAGAATGGGAGTTCTCTCCGCAAAAGTATCAACATTCAATGGTCCTTTTAAGGGAAACTACCATTTAATTACTGATGGTGAATTTGTAGGAAATGGAACGGTAAGAACTAATGCAAAATGTGTATACTGGGACGATCCTAAAGATGTTTATTTTATACTTGACCTAGGACAGGAAAGGCAAGTAAATGGTTTCAACATTTCGAATCACAACACTGACACTTACGTGCTTGAATGGTCCGTTGACGGAGAAACGTTCCACCATCTTTCCACCATAGAGAATACTTGGGGAAGAGTAGACGGCTATAGTGACTATAGAATGGAAACCTTTTCCACCAATCCAGATCACAAGGGTTATGAACCTCGAATAATATTCACACCAGTAAAGGCAAGATTTATTAAAGTATACGCAACACAGTGCAGATACTGCTCGTTATCAGAGGTTCAAATATTGGGATATTAATTTTATTCTAGGTTTTTAATTAATTCGGCACAAGGTTTGTAATAATTGTCATACTTAATTTAAAAATATTTTAATTAACACAATGAAAAAGTTTTCAATCATTTTTTTAGGCCTTATAGTTTTTTCCAGTAGTGTATTTTCGCAGAGCAGTTTAGGCAAAACTGACGACCTAGGTCGAATTGCCATTGCTGCAGTTGTTCCCGATGAAGCTGGTATACCAAGTGGAGCACAGAATATGCTAAAGAATAAGCTAATGCAGGTTGCCTCGCTAAATGGTTTGGGTGCCGCCGAGAGCGGTTCACAGTTTGCCATTGTACCCATGGTTTCAATCATTAACAAGGATATTACTCCTACAGCACCTCCCCAAATATCGCTGAAGGCTGAAGTAACTCTTTACATTGTGGATGTGCTAAGCAGAAATATCTTTAGCCAGACCAGCATAGAAATTAGAGGTGTCGGTAATACAGAAGACAGAGCATACTCTCAGGCACTTAACAACCTAAACCCAAGGCACGGACAGTTTCGTGGTTTTGTTGAAAAGGGGAAAGAGAAAATTATTGAATACTATAACTCGCAGTGCGATGTTATCATTTCATCGGCTAAAGCATTGGCTGGACAGAAGAAGTATGAGGAAGCCTTGGCAACCCTATACAATGTGCCCGATGTTAGCCGTGAGTGTTTTGATAAGTGCATGAACATTTCCATTGACATTTATCAGGAGTATGCCAACCAGCAGTGTAATGAATATCTTTCAGCGGCTAGGGCTGCTTGGGCAGGAAAAGAGTTGAACAAGGTTGAGGAAAACCTTGGTAAGATAACACCAGATATGGCATGTTATCCTCAGGCAGAGCAGTTACTTACTCAAATTACTAGTGCTGTTGAAGCTGAAGGGGCTGGTTCGTGGAGTTTTAAAATGAAGAAGTATGACGATAGCATAGATTTACAGAAAATGAAGATCGAGGCAGGCCGTGACGTGGCAAAATCTTGGGCATACTGGGGTGCTGCACCTCACTTCGATTGGAGTTGGCTTTATAAGAACTAACCATAAATATTTACTTTTTGTTTTACTAATACATTTATTAACCTAAATTTTTAAAAGTTATGAAAAAGCTTGAACTGACTAAATTGATTATTGCAGCAGTTGTAATTGCTGGTGCTTTTACACTTGCAAGTTGCGGTGGTAAAAAGAAAGCCACTCAAAGTGCATTGGGAACCGAAATGGAAGTTCCCTGTAGTGATACTGAGTATCGCTCCACTAAAACTCACTTCCGTGGAACAGGACAGGGTGAGAGCACAAATCTTTCCACTGCAAGGCGTAAAGCAAACTTAGATGCCAATGCAATGCTTGCTGCAGGTATAAATCGTACCATTAAATCTGTAACCGATCGTTACACACAGGACATTACTGTAGGTGATGCCAACGAATTTGCTGAAAAATTCGAGATGATGACCCGTGATGTTGTTAACCAGGAGTTGAACAATGTTTCCGTTGTATGCAACAAGACTTTCCAGAAGGATGGAAAGTACTCAGTATATGTTGCAGTTGAAGTGGCAAAGGATGAATTACTAAACAATATTTCTACAAAAATTAGTAAGGACGACAGGCTTCGTCTTGACTATGACAAGATGAAGTTTGAAAACATCTTCAATCAGGAGATGGATAAATTAGCTTCTGAGCGCCCATAGTAAATTATTCTAATTACTACCAGCAACCCGAAGGGTTGCTGGTTCCTTTTACTGTGGTTTGATTCAATCTAATTTTTTCCCACTTTCATTAATTTCATGTTATATTCGGGTACCCTTTTACCCTAACCATTTTCAACAATTAAGACATACAAAATGAAAAGAATCCTTATATTATTTCTTTTGCTACCTATTGCATGCTTTGCTCAAAAGCCTTCCGAAACAAGTAGCAAAAAACAACCAAGTTGGGTTAATGGACTCGAAAAAGATTTTATAATCGTTGTGGGATCGGCTTCCAATATTCAGGATGCTCAACAAAACGCACTCAATATGGTTAAAGAACGAATTGTGAGTGCTGTGGCTGAAAATGTTAAAACCTCTTCGGAAATGAGAATCGAAGAAAATACTATAAATAACATATCTTCATACCTTGAAAATTTTGCCACAACCACAACTACTACATCTGGACCCGTACCCTTTTTACAGGGAATCTCCCTTTCGAATGTAGAAGAATTTTACTGGGAGAAGTACGAGAATAAAGCCGACAGATCGGTTCGCTATAATTATCATATTAAATATCCTTTTTCACAGGTTAAACTCTGGGACTTAGTCAACGAGTTTAAAAAGAGGGATATAGAAATGACAAAACAGTTAGATGAGCTGTTGGAAATGGCCGATAAGGTTAGAAGTGTTGAGGAAATTGAAAAGAACATAAGTGAGTTGAGTATTCTTGCCAATTATTTTATGGATGGTAGAAAAGACAAGGCAAACATGGGTATTGTCCGCTATCGTAACCTATATAAAGGAATTGAATTGGTAGAACTTGAGAGTGGTTTAGGTGAACTTAAATATGCATTACGTTTAGGCAATAGGTATATTGAAACAAGCCGCAGACCACAAGTCAAGTCTGAATGTGCTAGGATTACAAGTACAGTTAACAATAAAGATCATACTATTATTAAGTATGATTACTTTAACTGCTACGAAGATCCGGAAAATCACATTTTGGTCTCATACCGATTTGGTAATGAAAATATACAAAAACCTTTTTACTTCGATATTACAGCCGATAAAGCTGCTATATTCGTAAATGAACCTTTTCATTTTGTTGCCAACTCTAAGGGTGATGGGACTGTTGAAAGTTTCACTGTTAACCTAACCATTATTTCAAAGTACCAAGCCCCTTTTACAATTAATAAAGTAATACTTGAGTGGCCAGGGCAATCACCAGTTATTGTAGATAATATTGGACAGAGTTTTTCGGGAAAAGGAAACCATTCATTAGTGCTTAATATAGATCAACCTGTTCAGATTGAAGCTACTTCTACATCTGGGAAAAGGATTTCTATGCTGTCGGGGTACATTCATTTTACTTCCGATGCTAAAGGAGAGAAGAAAACCTATCGAATATATAACCACAACTATACAACCAATTGGTAAAAAAAAAAACTGGCTTTTAAGCCAGTTTTTTTATTCTTTAAAAGGTTCCAATTGAAATGGAATCTTTATACTTTCTGATAAATCTACACCAGCATCGCGCATATCGGAATCTTCTTCTGGATATTTCCATATAATCTTAATAGCACTCTTCCTTAAGTGTATTGATTCAAATTTCTTTAGAATTTGAAAAAGGAATTTTGAGCTAGGTGTATTATAATATGTCATTTGGAACGAGATCGATGTTTCCAGTCGGGGAGATTGAATGTAGTTATCAATCCAATCTAAGATGGGCTCAAAAAAACCTTTAGCATCTTCTGGAAGTGAATTGCCTGAAAATTTAAATATGCCCGTATTCATATCAAGAAGTACCTCAGGGTACTGACTTGTTCCTTTAATTGATAGTACATCCATATCTAATTATTTTATTATTCAAGTAAAATATAAAAGTATAAAAAAAATCTTTATAAAGGAGAAATTTTTTATTAATAAATTTTTTCGAAAGTTTATTTTTTATTAAAGTTAATTTCATTGAAATCGTAATATTTTTTAGTAAAAGGTATTACTAAAAATATGTTTTGATATAGGGATTTTCATTTTTTTTATAGATTTTTAAATTAGAAAAAGTAAAATAATTCGATGTTTTAGTAACAGCAGAATTTTACTAAAATTTACTTAATAAAAAAGAATCCTATACCGACCCATCTTTGAGTATAAATACTCCTGTTGAATAAGTAATTATTTTTTTTAAAAGCGATCAATGCTACTCATTTTCAGTATTTACTGTTAGAAATATCAGTCATATTCTAAATAGTTTTGCATTACTAATTCATTAAAAAATCTTAATGTGTCAAATTACTTAGAATTGATATCAAAAGATATTAGGTACGTGGATGGATTAAAAGCATGTATGAATTGTGGAGTCTGTACAGCTATTTGCCCTGCTGCCGAATTCTATGATTATGACCCACGGGATATCTGTAATGTGCTGATGTCCAAAGATGAAGAAAAGATTGAAGATCTTCTAAAGGGCGATAAAATATGGCACTGCGGACAATGCCTTTCGTGTAAAACCAGATGTCCTAGAGGAAATGTACCAGGGTTGTTAATATCCCTTTTGCGAGAAGTTTCAATACGGGTGGGATTATTTACTGAGAGTGAAGAAGGACGCAGACAGTATGCCATTAAGAAAACCTTGGGCGAAAATATTATTAATTCTGGATACTGCGTCCACGTGATGCATGTTAAACCACACCTGCATCCAGAGCAAGGCCCAGTGTGGAAATGGTACTTCGATAATGCAGAGGAAGTGGCAGATCGACAGGGAGGAAACTATAATAAAGAGGGATCCGGAGCCTTACGAAAGATTAATGACGAAAACTTAAAAGATTTGAGAAGGATTTTTGAAGTTACCGGCGGAAAGGATTTTTACGATCAAATTGATAAGCAATCAAAAGTTAAGGCGGTGCAGCTTAAGAAAAATATTACGGATAATGTGGATGACAATGAATACTTCTATCATGTTTACAAGGATAAAAGTCAAAAACAATAGCAATGAGTAAACAGTATTGGAAAGACTATCAAAGTGCAGTTGCTGAAGATAACTACTACTACGAGCGTAGCTGTATTCGACAGTCTTTTTTTACCGGCTCCGAAGAAATCTTCCTTAAAATAGTAAAAGATGTGCTAAAAAAGGATATTGTTGATGACATGAATTTACATACCTGCTCTGGAATTGGTTACTATTCGGGGGTAGTTCCTTTGGATACAACAATGACTGTGGTGGCACGCCTTTTTGCTTTGATGACGGAGGCTGGTTACAAGAACTTTGTGCCATCATGCATAACATCTTTCGGACTTGTCAATGAGATGGTGGACATGTGGCATCATTTCCCTGATAAACTTGAGGAAATTAAAGGTTACCTTAAAGAAGCAACAGGTAAAGAGTTTGAGATGCCAGAAAATATAGTTCACCCCTGTGATATTATTTACAAAAATCGCAAAGCATTAAAGGAAAAGATGAAGTACAGCTTGACAAATGTTAAAACAGGAAAGCCACTTCAGGTAGTTGAGCACATTGGTTGTCATTATGCAAAGATATTTCCGCGGCAGGTTAAGGGAGGTGCAGAATTTCCCCAAGTTCTTGTTGGCATGATACAGGAATGGGGAGGAGAAGTTGTTGACTACCCCGAAAGGAGACATTGCTGTGGTTTTGGGTTCAGCCAATATTTAGTTTTGGCTAACAGGGGGTATTCCGCAGCGAACTCAAAAAAAAAATTCGAGTCGATGCAACCCTTCAAACCCGATTTTATCTTGACTAATTGCCCTGGCTGTAACATGTTTATGGACAGATGGCAATACACCATTTCTGAAACCGAAGGCATTACCTACGATGATCATAAAAGGGGCATTCCTGTTTTGACCTACGAAGAGTTAACAGGGTTATTGCTTGGCTACAACCCATGGGATTTAGGTTTACAAGTACATCAGGTTCAAGTAGAGCCTTTGCTTGATAAGATAGGAATAGAGTATGATCCTAAAGACAAATATGTTGGTAAAACGGGGAAACAGCTTAAAGAACCTGAAAAGCCAATGAATTTGAAAGTTTAAAATAACCATGAAGAAAACTGATGTTATTATTATTGGAGGAGGACCTGCTGGCATTGAAGCAGCTTACGATCTTGCACGAAACGATATTCAAGTTATCCTTTTTGAGAAGGAAGAGGAAATATTTGGGCACATGAACATGGCAGCAACTTTATTCCCAAATTTTCAGGATGCCTCAGAAATAAGAAATATCTTATTGCAGAAAACTAAGCATGATAATATTCAACTTTTCAAAAAAACGGGGATTGCAAAAGTTTATAAAGAGGATAAGAATTGGCATGTTAAAACCGAAAAAGGAGAAGAGTACGCAGCAAAAGCCATATTGCTTGCCAGTGGGTTCAAAACTTTCGATGCCAAATACAAAGAAGAATTAGGCTATGGTATTTATAAGGGTGTAATAACTTCCGTGGAATTTGAGGAAATGTATAAAACGGGAAAAATTTTAACACCCTATGGGAAAGCACCACTGAGAATAGCCTTTTTAAACTGCGTTGGATCAAGGGATGAAAAAGTAGGCAACCACTATTGCTCAAGAGTTTGCTGTATAAATGCGGTTAAGTTATCCATTGAAGCCAAAAAGTTACTACCCGATGTTGAAGCATACTGTTTTTACATGGACATCCGTATGTCTGGTCAATTCTACGAGGAGCTTTACCGAAAATCGCAAGAGGATTATAATGTGAATTATATCAGGGGCCGAATCTCCGAGGTTTCGCCAACCATTGATAACCGCTTGCAGATAAAATGTGAAGATACCCTAAGTCAAACTCCTCTGAAAATGTCTGTAGACCTGTTAGTATTGATGATAGGTATTGAAGCCTCTGAAGGAACATCAATGATAACCAAACAGGTTGGAATAAATGGTGAGTATAGTTTTGCCAAGAGTTTGAGTTTGCATAGTGCTGATAACAGAACAAACAACGAAGGCTTTTTTTTAGCGGGGACTTGTAAAAGACCACTAACTATACCTGAAACTATGGCTGATGCTCGTGCAGCAGCATTGGAAATAAGTTATTTCTTAAAAAGCGAATCCGAATGAAAGATTTAGGATTTACCATATCGAAGTCGAGAACAATTGATCTGGATAAAGCGGATTTATCGGTTTATCAGAAAATAATCGATAAAGTTCCATCAGCAAAACTATGCCTTATGTGTGGAGCTTGTACGGCAACCTGCTCCGCAAGAAATCATACTGATTTTAACTTTCGAAAAATTCATTTACTGTTCCGCCGTGGACAGTTTGATGGTTTGGCTGATGAATTGGATAAGTGCATGCTTTGCGGGAAGTGTAGATTGGTTTGCAATAGGGGAGTAAATACCAGAGCAATAGTTTATAATATGAGGATAATACTGGAAAACCTTAACTATAAAAGGATAAAACAATGAACTTTCATCCGTTTGTAATACCATTTACTGCTGGAGCCGTATTCCTTTTTGCGGTTATAGTTTATAAAGTTTATAAATGGACTAGCAGTTTAGATCGGAAGCAGAAATTCATGGTTAAGCAAAAAATCTTTACTACAAAAACTATTCGTGCCATAATTGAAGTTTTTAGGGAAGCTCTTGTGCATCGTAATATTTATCGGAAAAATCCTATGCTTGGGTATATGCATATGAGTTTGGCTTTTGGTTGGTTTTTGCTTATCGTTTTTGGAAAGGTAAAGGCTTCATTGTACGCCGGTACTTTTTTTGAACCCCCTTGGTTGGCCATATTCTTCAACTTTTTTGCGATAGAAAAGCATACATTTTTGTTAAGCGCACAGCTAACCTTTTTGATGGATTTTTTGCTTCTAATTATTCTTTCAGGGCTTGCGCTAGCCATTATTAAACGGATGAAATCATCCCTGTTGGGGATGAAAAAAACTACTCAACATAGCTTATTCGATAGAATAGCACTGTCCTCTTTATGGTTCATTTTTCCTTTAAGGCTTTTGGCTGAGTCAACTACTGATGCATTACATGGCAACGGAGGATTTTTAACGGGTTTTATTGGCCAGTTAATACCTTCTGCTGCTGCTACATTTATTGAACTACCACTATGGTGGGCATATTCGCTTTCGTTGTTCTTTTTCTTTGTTGCACTACCATATTCAAGATATATGCACATTCCCATGGAGGTAGTTTTAATATTTCTGAGAAATTGGGGAGCAACGGCTGGTGAGCAACATTCAGGATACACAGATATTCAGATCAACTCCTGCTCTCGATGCGGAATCTGCATTGATGCATGTCAATTAAATTTTGCCGCTCAATTGGGTAATGTTCAATCGGTATACTTCATTCGAGATACTCGTTACAATGTACTAAGTGATGAGATTGTTAACAACTGCTTAATGTGTGGTAGATGTACTAACGAATGTCCAGTAGGATTGGAATTGACTCTAATAAGACAGCAATATCGAAATAAGGAAGAGATACCCGGAAAATTTTACTACGAATATACGAGAAGTATTGAAAATCAAGAAGATATTGATGTGATTTACTATGCTGGCTGTATGACCCATTTAACTCCTAGCATAATTCACTCAATGAAAAAAATATTTGTAAGTGCTCAGGTCAGCTACTGGTTTATGGACGAAGATAAAGGCGTTTGCTGTGGCCGTCCAATGAGGCAACAAGGCTTTGTTCAGCAAGCAAAAAATTTGGTCATTAAAAACTCAAGAATGATCAACTCATCAAAAGCAAAACTACTCGTTACTTCTTGCCCAATTTGCTATAAATCGTTCAAAGAAGAGTATAATTTGAATATACCTGTAATGCACCACACTGAATACATTGATAAGTTGATAACCAGTAGAAGAATCAAGTTAAAGCCAACAAATATCACAGCCGTTTATCACGATCCTTGCGAACTGGGAAGAGGTGCAGGCATATATGAGCAACCACGAAATATCTTGAAAAACTTCTCTCTCCTTGTTCCAAATTTCGAGAAAGAGAATAGCCTTTGCTGTGGAGGAAGCCTATCAAATGCCATTCTCGATCTTAGGCTCCAGCTTAAAATTCGCGATCATGCATTGGACGAACTTACAAAAGAAAAACCAGACGTTCTTGTTACTGCATGTCCGTTATGCAAGAAATCATTTGTTCATGGTAATAAGGCAGCAGTAATGGACATTGCTGAAATTGTTGCAAAAAATATATTAACAAGCAAAAAAGTAAATGAGAAAGTATTTTCAGATGAACTTCACGGGGTTCTTATAAATGAATAATTAATTTTGCTTCTTTACCTTAGTGAAATGAGTTTGTCTGAGGTACATGTTTCAACAATAATAATTTCGATTCATGCAACAGAACAAGTATTATTTAGAGTGTAAAAACTGCAAACAGATAACGCCCAGTTTTAAACAATGGTTTGAGCAAAATCAACATTGCCCCAATTGTAAAAGCAAGCACTCAGAGGTTTGGTATAATAGCGACTACAAAAAGTTATCTTCATATCTTAAGGGAGCCCCAAGCAGCTTTTGGCATTATTTTGACTATTTACCGCTAATCAACCGCCAGAATATAGTTTCATGTAATGAAGGAGCAATCCCTTTGGAAAGATGGTCGTTCCTTGAAGAGTATGCAGAGAAAAATCATGGGGTAAAATGTGAAGTGTGGGTTTATAGAAACGATCTAAATGGTGGAACCGGTACCTTCAAAGATGTTGCGGCATCGCTTGCCGCTAGTTTGTTTAAAGAACATAACATTCAGCATTACATTGTAGCCTCTACGGGGAATACAGCTACTTCTTACAGTAAATACTTAGCACTTGGCGATATATTATGCTCTGTATTTATACCCGATAATGCCCTAATAGCATCCGAAGCGGTAATAAGCGCATATTGTCAAAAAGTGTATAGGGTTACAGGAGACTATGCCAAAGCAAAGGTTATTGCAGCAGAATTTGCAAAGCAGAACCATATATTAATTTCATCTGGGAATATTGATCCTATTCGTGTTGAGGCTAAAAAAACAATGGTTTTCGAATGGTTAAGGCAGATGAAAAAATTTCCAGATGTTTACATTCAGGCTATCAGTGGTGGTACTGGACCCATTGCCATAGACAAGGGAGTTAGAGAGATAGAAAATGTGTTTCCTCATATAAAAAATCCAAGGTTTTTAATGGTGCAACCCGATAAGTGTGATCCTATGGTACAGGCATGGGAGAATGCAGAAAAAAATAATTTCCCTTCTGGTTTTGAAAAGGAATATCCCATTCTCGATGCACCCCAAACAGCTGTCCCCACTTTGGCAACGGGTAATCCTGCAACCTATCCCATTATTGCCAAACTAGTTGAAAAGACAAAAGGATCATTTATCAGGATTAAGGAAGATAAGCTAGTTGACGTTGCTAGAATATTAGCATTCGAAAAGAAAGTTTTGATGGGACCCGCTTCAGCTGTTTGTATGGCAGGCTTTTTCAAAGCCCTAAAAGAGAATAGAATAAAGAATAATGAAACGGTTTTGGTTAATACCGGCGAAGGCACAAGTCGTGCTCCCGATTTTTTGGAACAAATGATATACACTACCGATTACATTAGCCAGGTTCAAGATTGTAAAATTCATAACAGAGAGTCTCTTCGGGATAAGCTTTGGAATGCCATAAACGAATCATAACTTTTGATTCATAAGTATTGGAGGAAAAGGGGAAGGATTTAACGTAACTCCAAGTATGAGTGAAGTTTAAATGTTTACTAACCCATTTTTAATGGCATAAACTACCAGTGCGGCTGTATTTTTCGAATTTGTTTTAAAAAGAATATTTGAGCGATGCTTTTCAACAGTTCTTTTGCTTAGCAAAAGCTTATCTGCAATTTCATTATTGCAGAATCCTTGACAAATTAGAGAAATGATATCGATTTCTCGATCCGAGAGATCGTCAATCTTTTCGGGTTTTTCAGAGGTGTTTTTGATCAGAGTGATTAAATTCTGAAGCAGCATTTGAGAGAAATAGCTTTTCCCTTCGATGACATTGAATAATGCTGTGAAAACCTCATCAATTTCAGATTCTTTTAGGAGGAAACCACAGGCCCCCGCTTCAAGCATTTTAAAGTAATAGTCTTCATCACCATACATTGAAAGTGCGATGATTTTCATTTCTGGGTGATTTTTTAAGGCAATTTTGGTAGCCTCAACACCATCCATCTCTGGCATTGAAATGTCCATCAAAACTATGTCGACAGGAACAATTTCAAGGGCATTAAGAAATTCAATTCCATTAGATGCCTCAGCAACGACATTAAATGATTCGTGTGCATTTAATAAGATTTTAAGACCATTACGAAACAAAGCATGATCATCAACAATAATTAAGTTGTAAGTTTTATCTCTTTTCATACTTAAATGGAATCGAAATTTTAATAATAGTTCCTTTTTCGTCTGAGGAGTTTGTTACGATTTGTCCATTGATTGAGCTTATTCTTGAGAACATGCTATAATATCCCATTCCCTTTATATGAGGCTTAAATAGCGAATCAACCTCAAAGCCTAAGCCATCATCATGATAATCTACGTAAAGGTTTTTTGCATCATGATCAAGTGTGATGTAAATGTTTTTTGCCTCTGCGTGTTTAACTGTATTGCTAATTAGTTCGCAAATTACACGGTATAATACAATTTCAATATCATTATTTGGGCGGGTGTTGTTTAGATGATTAGAAAAATTTATTCTGATTGTTTTAGTGGCATTAATTTTTTGAATGAAGTTAGATAGCGCTTTAACTAAACCAAAATTTTCTATTACATGAGGGCTTAGATTGTCAGAAATATCCTTTATGGACTTAATCGCTTCGTTAATGATTGTATCCAGATTGTTCAGAATTTCACCTTTGTTGGGTTTTTCATCAACTTTCTTAAGAGCTGATACAGACATTTTTATTGTGGATAGCAAAGGGCCTAAACCATCATGTATATCCTTTGAAACTCTCGCACGTTCTCTTTCTTCGGCTTGGATTGTAACGGCCAAAAACTTCTTTTCTGTTTCACGTTTTTCCTTTTCCATCTTTTCCATATACTTGAATATTCTCCCAACAAGTATTAACCCTGCTGTTAGGCAAAGTGAGGCAATAATCCCGAACCATATGTAAAGCATACGGTATTCTTGAGGATCAAAATCTATGAAAAAGGGTAGTGCTTCAATTATACGTCGTGTTAATAGAAATGTGAATCCTATTGTAATTAAAACCCATGACACATTGTATTTAGTACGTCGGGTTAAACGTAACGATACCACAGTAGCAGCAATATGCAGTACTAGTGTTAGAAAAACCATTATCTTAAAAACCATTTCGCTTTTTTTCGTGAAGGTAGTTATGCAAATATATACTACAATTTAAACCTTTCAAAAGCCAGAGCTATAAGAATGCAAAAATGCTGGATCATTTTTTTAAATCAAGAGAGTTTAAACGTTCTGTATTCAAGTCAGGCCAACCTTCTCGTGCTTGTTTATGCATAATTATCACATTAACAGTTAGTTGATAATAATTCAGAGATTCCTGCTATTACTAATATTAAGTTAGTTAAACAGTTCTGAAAATTCATTTTAAAAAAAGTTATTAACAAAGTGGGAAAAAGTGGGAAAAAGTGGTTGAAAATGGAAATTTTTAATATACTTTTACTTTTTGAAATAGTAAAGTATGATTACTTCATTCATTGGCGATTACGTATGTAGGGTTGACGAGAAGGGTCGGATGCTTTTCCCTTCAGCCTTTAGGAAGCAGAATAAGTCTGTATCCCCAGATCGCTATGTATTGAAGAAGGACATTTTTGAAAGCTGCTTAGTTCTTTACACCATCGAAGAGTGGAATAGGCAAAATGAGTTGATTAGGCGGAATACTAATCCATACAATAGAGAACATAACCAGTTTTTGAGAGAATTTTATCGCGGAACAGCAGAGCTTATCCTTGATTCAAATGGACGGCTATTATTTCCGAAGCGTTTATTGGAAATGGTAAATGCTAGTAAGGATTTGGTTCTCACTGGACAGGATAGCCGTATTGAGATTTGGGCAAAAGAGAGATATGATGAACATAAAACGGATGAACAACAGTTTGCCCAACTAGCAGAAAAAATTTTGGGTTCATCTCCTTTAAGTGGTGAGTAATGGCTTATCATGTGCCTGTATTATTGGCAGAGAGCATAGAAGGGTTGAACATTAAACCCGACGGAACCTACGTCGATTTAACCTTCGGTGGGGGTGGTCATTCACGCGAAATAATCAAAAAGTTATCATCTAAAGGCACGTTAATCGGGTTTGATCAGGATAAGGAGGCGATGGTCAATAGTATTGAGGATCCAAGATTTCGTTTTGTCCATGCAAACTTCAGGTACCTGTCCAATTACTTGAGATATTTCAAAATTCAAGCTATAGATGGAATTTTGGCAGATATGGGTGTGTCCTCACATCATTTTGATTCACCTGAGCGTGGATTTTCCTTTCGTTTCAATGGTCCTCTGGACATGCGAATGAACATGAAAGCAGAATTAACTGCTAAAGAGGTCATTAATTCATACGAACCTGAAAGATTAAACAGCATCCTTAAGAATTACGGAGAACTATCTAATTCAAAAAGAATTGTAAACATAATTTGCAAGGAGAGAGAAAAGGGTGCGATTGAATCAATGCAAGAGTTGAGTGAGTTGGTTAGCCCACTTTTTCCAAAGAACTTGCTAAATAAGGAATTATCGAAGTTTTTTCAGGCTATAAGGATAGAGGTAAACCGAGAAATGGAATCTTTAAAGCAGATGTTAAATCAAGCGGGGAATGCTCTCGAAAGTGGAGGTCGGTTTGTGGTTATATCCTATCATTCGCTTGAGGATAGGCTTGTGAAAAACTATATGAAAACAGGAAATTTTCAGGGAGAGGTTGAAAAGGATTTTTTTGGAAATGTAACATCACCTTTTAGGCAAATAAACCGAAAGGTAATTATGCCTTCGGCTGAGGAAGTAGAGCGGAACCCGAGAGCTAGAAGTGCAAAATTAAGAATAGGAGAGAAAGTATGATTGATGAGCAAGGAAAAACCGTTGAGTTCATCGATGCTAAAGCTAACCCCAAGGAAGCAAAAAGAATGGGTGGTATTAGGAGCATCCTTAATGGTAATGTGCTGAATAAGGAATCTGTAACAAGTCAAATCCCTTACATCTTTTTTCTTGCTTTTCTAGCTATAATCTACATTGCAAATCGCTATAGATACGAGAAATTAGTAAGGGAAGGTCAAGCATTACAGGTTGAAGTAAAGAACCTTAGGGCCGAATCTATAACAACAGCATCGCAGCTAATGTTTATTAGCACCCAGAGTCAGGTTTCGCGACTAGTACAAGAAAAGGGATTGGGGTTGGAAGAGTCGGTAGTGCCCCCAAAAAAGATAAAAGCAAAGCTTTAATAGAAAATGAGATGTCGGTAAAGCGGGAAATACTGTTTAGGTTTGGTTTTGTATATGTGGTATTCATACTACTTGGATTGGCCATTGTGGGCAAAATATTACATATACAACTTGTTGAGGGTAACCGACTTCGCGCTGTGGCAAAAACGATTACCTATAAGGATATTACCATAGAACCTAACCGGGGAGATGTTTGTGCTATTGATGGTCGGCTGTTAGCCACTTCTGTTCCATACTTTGAGATTAGAATGGATTTACATGCTGCAGGACTTACCGATGAACTTTTTAATGCAAATGTTGATTCACTTGCATTTTCGTTGGCGAATTTTTTTGGAGACAAATCCCACTATTCATATAGGTCAGAACTTGTTAATGCCAGGAGATTTGAGCGAAATAATAGATATTATCTCTTGGGGCCAAGACAAGTAAACTACTTAGAATTGAAAGAAATAAGCAAGTTTCCATTATTTAGACTGAGTCCTAATCAGGGAGGATTCATCCCTGTTCAAGTTAATAGAAGGATTAAGCCACATTCAAGTCTTGCTTCAAGAACAATTGGTTTGGTAAACGAAGATGGAGTGGCGGTGGGTGTAGAAGGAGCCTATGATCATATACTTAGGGGAAAGGCAGGGGTTGGTTTATGGCAAAGAGCTTCAGGAAATACTTGGGTTGAGGTAAACAGTTCCCTGCAAGTGGAACCACAGGATGGCATGGATGTAATTACAACCCTTGATGTTACCCTTCAGGATGTTGCAGAAAAGGCATTGCGAATGCAGCTAAAGAAACACGAGGCTAGCCATGGTTCTGTTGTGTTAATGGAGGTTAAAACAGGTGAGGTAAAGGCAATTGCAAACCTCCGCAGGAATAATGATGGTTCATACTCAGAGGCATTTAACTATGCCATAGGAGAGGGAGCAGAACCAGGATCGACCTTTAAAATAGCACTGCTTATTGCGTTGTTAGAAGATGGCTTTATTGCTCTAACAGATACCATTGATACCAAAAAAGGACAAGTTCAGTATTACGATAAAGTAATTACTGATTCAAGAGAGGGGGGCTTTGGAAGAATTTCCATTAAAGAGGCATTTGAGTATTCCTCAAATGTTGCCATGACAGAGCTAATTACCAAATATTATAAGGACAAAGAGAAAAACTTTATTGATAGGTTATATGCAATGAATCTTAACCAACCATTAAGTATATCCATAAGGGGCGAAGCTCCTCCGTATATAAAATATCCTGGGGATAAGTTATGGTCTGGAATCTCTCTTCAAATGATGAGCATTGGTTACGAAGTTAAACTTACACCTCTTCAAATTCTTACCTTTTACAATGCTATAGCGAACAATGGCAAAATGGTTAAGCCCAGATTTGTTCATTCAATCAGGAAGCACGGGCAAACGGAAAGGATTTTTAGAACAGAGGTAATCAATCCTTCAATATGCTCAAAAAGAACATTAAAAGAGGTCAAGGATGTACTTGAGGGAGTGGTTGAAAATGGTACAGCAAAAAACCTTAGAAATACAAACTATAGGATCGCCGGTAAAACCGGAACTGCTCAAATTGCAAGAGGGGTTTCGGGGTATAGGGGTGATTCCGGTGTGAGCCATCAGGCTTCGTTTGTTGGTTATTTCCCCGCCGAAGATCCAAAGTTCTCCTGTATTGTGGTGGTAAATTCGCCTTCGCGAAGCGTTTACTATGGAAACGTGGTTGCCGGTCCAATTTTTAAGGAGATTGCAGATAAAGTATACTCTACCAATTCGCAATGGTTCCCTGAGGTTAGCAGAAAGCCTCAACTTGCTGAGTTGCCTGAATCAAAAAGTGGGTATAAGCCTGAACTACTTACCGTTTTTTCTTCTTTAAAGATTCCGACCGTTGATGATGCACCTGAACAGGAATGGGTAAATACTCACAGAAATAATGAGGCTATTGATATTAAGAACAGAACAATAGTTGAAAATTTAGTTCCTGATGTAGTAGGTATGTGCCTAAAGGATGCCATTTTCTTACTCGAAAATGCTGGACTTAGGGTGGTTGTAAATGGAAGAGGAACCGTAAGAAGTCAATCTATCTTGCCTGGGAACAGGGCAAGAAATGGGGAAAGAATTATCTTGGAAATGAGCATGGGATGATTAGCATGAAAAGGTTATCAGATATACTATCAAACATTCAAACTCTTCAAATTGAAGGGAATGTTGATATTTCTTTGAATTCCATATCATTTGATTCGAGGAAGGTGGAAAAGGGATGCCTTTTCATTGCAATCAAAGGGACACAGGCTGATGGGCATGATTTTATTACCCTTGCCATTGAGAAGGGAGCCTCAGTGGTGGTTTGCGAAATCATTCCAAAAGTAGCTTCGAAAGATGTAGTTTTTATTAAGGTTGAGGATTCTTCAAAAGCGCTCGGTGAAATCGCTTCGGCTTTTTACGATTTTCCATCAAGATCGATAAAACTTGTGGGGATAACCGGAACCAATGGTAAGACAACTACAGTAACTCTTCTTTACAGATTGATCAACATGCTTGGAGGGAAGGCAGGACTAATATCCACAGTAGCAAATTTCATTGGTGATGAGGTTGTTCCGGCTACACATACTACTCCTGATGCCATAGAGTTAAACAGGTTGCTTAGACAGATGGTTGATTGCGGATGCACACATTGTTTCATGGAGGTTAGCTCTCATGCAATTGTGCAGAAAAGAATTTCTGGAGTCGATTTCACTGGTGGGGCTTTTAGCAATATCACCCATGACCATTTGGATTATCACAATACCTTTAGTGAGTACATTAAAGCAAAAAAACAATTCTTTGATACCCTTACGCCTAAAGCATTTGCGCTTATCAATGTCGATGATCGGAATGGAAGGGTGATGGTGCAGAATACTTCGGCTAAGGTTTACACCTATTCACTTCGAGGAATGGCAGATTATCGCTGTAAAGTAATTGAACACCAAATTGATGGGATGCTGCTAAGCATTGATAATACTGAACTCTGGTGTAGGCTTATTGGCGGTTTTAATGCTTATAACGTGTTGGCAGTATACTCCATTGCTCGAATCTTGGGATTCGAAAAGCATTCAATACTAACTGCTATAAGCGGGATGGGTCCTGTTAATGGGCGTTTTGAACAAATTGTATCGGATAGCGGGATTGTTGCTGTAGTTGATTATGCCCATACTCCCGATGCCTTAGATAATGTGATATCAACCATAGCAAAAATACAGAAGGAGGGAAGTAAGCTAATAACTTTAGTTGGTGCTGGTGGTAATAGAGATAAAACCAAAAGGCCTTTAATGGCTCAGGTGGTAGTTCAGGGAAGCGATATGGTGATACTAACGTCGGACAACCCAAGGAATGAGGATCCTTCTGATATCATAAATGATATGAAAAAGGGTGTTGATGCATCACAGGTGGGAAAAGTCCTTTCCATTGTCGATAGGCGTGAGGCCATTCGAACAGCATGTTTGTTGGCATCGCCCGGTGATATTATTCTGATAGCAGGGAAGGGACACGAAACCTATCAGGAGGTTCAAGGAGTTAAACATCATTTTGATGATAAAGAGGTAGTAGTAGAAATCTTTAAAACCTTGAAAGCATGATTTATTACTTAGTCGATTTCCTCGATCGTTTAAATATACCAGGAACAGGGATGTTTCAGTATATATCCTTTAGATCGGGTTTAGCTGTAATAACATCGTTGTTTTTTTCGCTGCTCATAGGTAAAAGAATCATACAATACCTGCAGCGAATGCAGATAGGAGAAGACGTTAGAAACCTTGGGCTTGAAGGGCAAATGCAAAAGAAGGGGACTCCAACAATGGGTGGAATAATTATCCTTCTCTCAATCATAATTCCGGTGATTCTATTTGGCAATTTAAAAAACATCTATGTAATTGTAATGCTGGTTACTACAGTATGGCTCGGAATGGTTGGTTTTGCCGATGATTACATAAAGGTTTTTTTGAAGGATAAGAAGGGCTTGTCGGGTAAACTAAAAATTTTAGGACAAGTAATGCTTGGCCTTTTTGTTGGGCTAACAATGTATTTAAGCCCCGATATTGTAGTACGTGAAAAAGTTGTAAAAAGTCAAGGTGCCGAAAATGTTGAGATTGTTGAAAGCGAAATAGCTGCAACACAGCAACGTTTTAGCCTCACACCTAATCAGAAAACCACTAAAACAACTATCCCTTTCTTCAAGAATAATGAGTTTGACTACGAGTACCTTATTCCCTTTAAAGGCGAATGGTCGCAAAAATTGGCCTGGGTGGTATTTGTGTTTATCGTAATTTTTATTGTTACAGCAGTATCCAATGGTGCAAATCTTACTGACGGGCTTGATGGGCTTTCAACGGGAGTCAGTGCCGTTATTGGAACAACATTGGGTGTGTTTGCATACCTATCGGGTAACGTAATCTATGCCGATTATCTTAACATAATGTATATCCCTCACACAGGGGAATTGGTTGTATTCATGAGCGCATTCATTGGTGCTGCTATTGGTTTCTTGTGGTACAATAGTTACCCGGCTCAAGTTTTCATGGGCGATACCGGAAGCCTTGCCATTGGTGGTATCATTGCAGTTTTTGCCATTCTTATCCGTAAGGAACTTCTAATACCGATACTTTGTGGGATATTCTTTGTCGAAACCTTGTCGGTTATGATACAGGTTAGCTATTTCAAACGCACAAAGCGAAAGTATGGAGAGGGGAGAAGGGTTTTTCTGATGGCTCCTTTGCACCATCATTACCAAAAGAAAGGATTCCCCGAATCAAAAATTGTAATTAGATTCTGGATCGTTGCCATTATGCTGGCAGTTTTTGCTGTGGTTACACTAAAAATTCGGTAGAAATGGAAGCTCAGAAGAAAAAGAAACGAATTGTTGTTTTAGGTGGAGGTGAGAGCGGAGTGGGAGCCGCGGTGCTGGCTATTAAGAAAGGCTTCGATGTTTTTCTTTCCGATTCGGGTGGCATAAAGGCAAAGTATAAGGACGTGCTCAAGAAGTATAAAATTGCCTGGGAGGAGAATAATCACTCGCAGGATCTTATCCTTTCTGCCGATGAAGTAGTAAAATCACCTGGAATCCCGGATAAGGTACCTATCATACAGGAGATACTGAAAAAGGGCATTCCTGTAATATCCGAGATTGAGTTCGCAGGACGTTACACCAATGCCATTAAAATTTGTATTACCGGTAGCAATGGTAAAACAACAACAACAACCCTTATCTACCATATGATGCGAAAGGCTGGGTTGAACGTTGGATTGGCAGGTAATGTAGGCAATAGCTTTGCCTTTCAGGTAGCAGAGTATGAATATGAATACTATGTGATTGAGCTTAGCAGCTTTCAGCTCGATGGAATATTTTCCTTCAGGCCTGATATAGCCATTCTGCTGAACATTTCACCCGACCATCTCGACAGGTATGACTCCAAGATGGAGAACTACGTGAATTCTAAATTTAGAATTACCAAAAATTTATCGGAGGATGAATGTTTTATATTCTGTTCCGATGATGAAGTAACCACTGATCGAGTGAATCAAATAGTGTTAAAAGCACAGCTTTTACCATTTTCTCAGCAAAAGGAGGAGGGTCAAACAGCTTTTCTTAGAGATAATTCAATGTTCGTAAACTATAACGATAGCGACTTCAACATGTCAATTAATGACTTGGCGCTTAAGGGGCGTCACAACGTTTACAACTCCATGGCTGCAGGTATTGCTGGCCATGTTCTAAACATCCGTAAGGATGTTATTAGGGAAAGCCTTTCCGATTTTCAAGGGGTTGAGCATAGGCTCGAGCGACTTATCAAAGTTCGAGGCGTTCAATACATTAATGACTCCAAAGCTACCAATGTAAACTCAACTTGGTATGCGCTTGAGTGCATGGATGCACCGGTAGTTTGGATAGCAGGAGGTATTGATAAGGGCAATGATTATTCAGAGCTATTCCCTCTGGTTCAGGAAAAGGTAAAGGCTTTAATTTGCATGGGTATCGACAATACCAAATTACACGAGGCATTCGCTGATAAGGTACCCTTGTTGGTAGATGTGAGATCTGCTCAGGATGCTGTTGCCCAGGCATATAGACTTACAGAACCCGGTGATATTGTATTGCTATCCCCTGCATGCGCAAGTTTCGATCTATTTGAAAACTATGAAGATAGGGGCCGGCAGTTTAAACAAGCAGTACGTGATTTATAGAAAATGAATTGAGTTATGGAAGGAGTATTTAGCAGGTATTTCAAAGGCGATAGGGTGATTTGGCTGATAGTGATATTGCTATCAATCTTTTCATTGCTTGCAGTTTACAGCTCAACGGGTTCGTTAGCTTATCGCTTTCAGGGAGGGAATACGACATACTACTTCATTAGGCAGTTGAGTTTTTTGGTGGCCGGGCTTGCAATCATCTTCCTAACTCACCTAATACATTATAGGGTGTATTCACCCTTTGCCCCAATGCTTCTATATATTGCTATACCTTTATTAGTGATTACGCTATTTTTTGGTACAAATATAAATCAAGCGGCCAGATGGTTGGAAGTGCCAGGGTTGGGAGTAACCATTCAAACCTCTGATTTTGCAAAGTTGGCTCTAATAATGTATGTTGCTCGTATCCTCTCATTGAGGCAAAATGATATTAACGATTTCAAAAAAACATTTTTGCCCATTGCCATTCCCATAGCTATTGTCTGCCTTTTAATACTCCCTGCAAATTTCTCAACCGCATTAATGCTTGGTATTATTTGTTGGATAATGCTTTTCATTGGTAGGGTTAGCATGAAACATTTGCTTGGACTAACAGGAATTGCAATAATACTTGCCGGGCTATTCGTATACATCGCTCTTCAAACAAACACCATAAATAGGGTGCAAACATGGAAGAACAGGATAGAAAATTATGCACGATCAGAGGGTGGCGAAAACTACCAAGCACAACAATCGAAGATTGCCATTGCCACAGGAGGTCTTATTGGTAAGGGGCCAGGTAATAGTACGCAGAGGAATTTCCTTCCTCATCCATATTCCGATTTTATCTATGCAATAATAGTTGAAGAGTATGGAATCATTGGAGGGTTTGTGGTATTGATTTTATACTTGATTCTTCTGTATCGGGCTGGCTTAATAGTTAAAAAAGCTCGCAGAACTTTTCCTGCATTTTTGGCTATAGGCTTAACCCTTATCATTGTTTTTCAGGCAATGGTTAATATGGCAGTAGCTGTAAATCTTATACCCGTTACTGGACAAACCTTGCCTTTGGTTAGTATGGGGGGAACATCTTTACTGTTTTCGGGTGTTGCAGTTGGTATTTTACTCAGTATAAGTAGAAGTCAAAACAAAGCGGAGCTATTTGATGGAGAGGAAGAAGTTAAAGGTGATAATTAGCGGAGGTGGAACAGGAGGACATATTTTCCCTGCTGTATCCATTGCCAATGCCCTTAGGGAAATCAATCCCGAAGTGGATATCCTTTTTGTAGGTGCTGAGGGAAGGATGGAGATGGAAAAGGTACCTGCTGCTGGTTATCGTATTGTGGGCCTACCAGTTGTGGGCTTACAAAGAAAGTTAACGTTAAAAAATATCAGCTTCATTCCTAAGCTACTGAAAAGTATTAGGTTGGCATCTGCAATTGTTAAGAAATTCAAACCAGATGTTGTGGTTGGTGTGGGTGGATATGCCAGCGGACCTATTCTTCGGGTAGCTCAACGCAAGGAAATACCAACATTAATTCAGGAGCAAAATTCATATGCCGGAATTACCAATAGGTTGCTAGCAAAGAAGGCAAAGGCAATTTGTGTTGCCTACGAAGGTATGGAAAAATACTTTCCAGCTGAAAGGATTCTTATTACTGGGAATCCAGTGAGGCAAGGGCTTGATAGTTTAATGCCAAAGGCAGAAGAAGCATTAAAATTCTTTAATATTTCAACTAATTCAAGGGTAATCTTAGTTGTTGGAGGTAGTCTTGGAGCAAGGACAATCAATCAAAGTATATTGGCTGAAGTTGAACGTTTTGAAGAGCAAAAAGATACGATCCTTATTTGGCAAACTGGGAAACTGTATTACAATGACATCAAAGCGCAGCTGGATGCTAAGAAGCTAGAAAGTGTTAGGCTTTTTGATTTTATCAATCGAATGGACTTAGCATACTCTGCGGCCGATTTGGTGATATCAAGAGCGGGAGCTTGTACCATTTCGGAATTATGCTTAGTGGGGAAACCCACAATACTTGTACCCTCTCCAAATGTTGCAGAGGATCATCAAACTAAGAATGCAAAGGCATTGGCCATGAGAGAAGCGGCTGTGCTTATTACAGACTTCGATGCTCCAACTAAATTGGTTGGCAAAGCCATAGAATTGATATGTAGTTCAGATGAATTGAATAAGCTAGCAAATAATGTAAAAAAATTAGCACTACCCAATTCCTCGGTATCCATTGCGAGAAAGGTAGTGGAAATTGCAATAAACGATAAAGGTTAAGGATTGATTTAGCATGAACCTAAGTGACATAAAACGGGTTTTTTTCATTGGTATTGGTGGCATTGGCATGAGTGCCCTAGCCCGCTATTTCAATCGTATAGGTAAATTGGTGGCTGGATACGACAGTACCCCAACCCTCCTCACGGCGGAACTCAGCAACGAAGGAATTACAGTACACCATGAGGATAATATCAACAGCATACCAAATGGTTTTTTGGATAACCCTAACGAACTGCTTGTAATCTACACTCCGGCTATACCAAAGGATCATAAAGAGTTTAACTTTCTTTTAGGCAAAAAATATAGTGTAATAAAAAGAGCTAAGGCTCTTGGAATGGTAGCCAACGAGTATGCAACAGCTGCTATTTCTGGAACACATGGTAAAACCAGCACTTCCACAATGCTGGCTTACTTACTATCAAAAAGTCCTCAACGATGTGATGCTTTTCTGGGTGGAATATCAAAGAATTTCAACAGCAATTTGGTGTTGGGCAATAAGGGGGCAAATCGTTTAGTTGTAGAAGCCGATGAGTTCGATAGGAGTTTTTTAAGCATAAATCCACAGCTAGCCATAGTAACATCGGTGGATGCCGATCATCTTGATATCTATGATAATCACACCAAGGTAAAAGAGGCCTTTGAGGCATTTGTGTCCAATATTACTCCTGGTGGAGTGCTTATAATTAAGAAGGGTTTAGAAGAGATTGCCAGACAAAGGAAGGATATTACGATTTATTCCTATTCCGGTGAAGATAAGGCTGATTTCTACCCTGAAAATATGAATCATAAGAATGGCTTCTACTCTTTTGATTTGATTACTCCATTTGGGATATTTGAAAAAGTGAGCCTTGGTATTTTAGGAAGGTATAACGTGGAGAATGCCATAGCAGCTTCAGCAGCTGCTTTGATTTGGGGAATATCAGGAGAGATACTCCTGAAAGGGTTGCACTCATTTAAGGGTATTGTTCGACGATTCGATTTGCGTTATAAGAGCAAGAGGGTGATTTATATTGATGATTATGCGCATCATCCCAAGGAGTTAAGCGCTGCCATAGGGTCGTTAAAGGAGATTTTCCCCAAGAGAAGAATTACCGGAATATTTCAACCCCATTTGTACACCCGCACAAGGGATTTTGCAGATGAATTTGCCGAAAGTCTAAGTCAACTCGATGAGTTGATAATGCTTCCCATATATCCGGCCAGAGAACAACCCATTGCAGGAGTAAATGCTGAAATGATCCTTAATAAGGTTAAATGTAAAGTAAAACAGATTTGTTCTCTTGACAACCTTGTTGATGTGCTAATGGAGAAGAACATAGATGTGCTAATAACATTGGGGGCTGGTAATATTGATAAAGTCACGGGAGATATAGTTAATATGCTCAAAGTAAAGGAGAAGAAGTAAATGAAATGGAGAGTAATTGTATTCGGAGTTATTAAGTGGGTTATAGTTTTATCCTATGTGATTTTAACGCTATCATTTGTTGGCTCAAGAAATCAGCAAATTATATGTTCTGGACTAAATATTAATGTATCAGATAGCTTGCAAAACGCTTTTATTACAAAAGAAGATGTGAAAAAGCTAATTGAGAAGCATCATAAAAATTTGGTTGGTATACCAATAAGCATGATAAATACTTATGAAATAGAGCAATACCTAAAAAACATGCAATCGGTAAAGATGGCAGAAGTATACTCCAACATAGATGGAATCATCAACATCGATATAAAGCAACGTAAGCCAATGGTAAGGGTTATCAATCGTTATAATCAAGGCTACTATATCGATTACGAAGGTCAGATATTGCCATTATCCAGCAAGTTTACATCGCATGTATTGATTGTGAATGGAAATATCATTGAACCTTTCGAGATTAGCTCAAACATCAGAATAATGGACTGGTGCGATGAACGAACAGAAGATATTCCTCTGATATGCCAACTTTTTGGGTTTGCCAAGCATATTTCGCAGGATGAATTTTGGAAAGCTCAAATCTCACAAGTTTACGTTGAGAGTCCAACAAGGATCGAGCTAATTCCCCGGGTGGGTGCTCATACCATACTATTAGGGAGCCTTGATGGGTATGAGGTGAAACTTAAAAAGCTTAGGCTTTTTTATGAAACAGCACTACCCGAAGAGGGATGGAACAAGTATAAACAGATCAACCTTAAATATAGCAATCAAATAGTATGTACAAAAAAATAGATAATCATGGCACAAAACAACAGCTATTTAGCGGCAATTGATTTAGGTACCACAAAGGTGGTTACCATTATTGGTAAAAAGAACACAAACGGAAAGCTCCAAATTGAGGGTTACAGTATGGCCCTTTCAACTGGTATCAAACGTGGAGTTGTTCTCAATATTGAGGAAACGGTGAAATCGATTCAGAAAACGGTTGAAGATGTGAAGCTAAAATCAGGAGTTATTTTCGACGATGTATTTGTGGGAATTGCAGGACAGCATATTCGAAGCGTTAGAAATCGGGGATATATCAATAGGAATAATCCCGAAGAAATGATATGCATTGAGGATGTGCAAAAGTTAATCGATGATATGTACAGAATTCCAACCGATGTGGGTGAAGAGATTCTCCATGTGCTTCCGCAGAATTTTATAGTCAACAACGAGGCCGGCATAAAAAATCCTGTTGGAATGTCAGGGCAACGGCTCGAAGCAAATTTTCATATTGTGATTGGGCAAACTGCATCGGCAAAAAATATTGAGCGATGTATTAATAGGGTAGGACTTAAAGTAAGCGATCTTATCCTTGAGCCTTTAGCTTCGGCAGAAGCAGTGCTCACAGATGATGAGAAGGAGGCAGGAGTGGTGCTGGTTGACATTGGTGGAGGCACCACTGATGTGGCAGTTTACTACGATGGTATTGTTAGGCACACTGCCGTTATCCCCTTTGGAGGCAATGTGATTACTAACGATATTAAGGAGGGTTGCCAAATATTGCAAAGACAGGCCGAATCGCTAAAAATACAGTTTGGCTCAGCGCTGGGAGACATAGCCCCTGAGGATAAAATTGTAACAATTCCCGGGATAAGTGGTCGTGAGCCCAAGGAGATATCCTTTAAAAACTTGGCATATATCATTCAGAGCCGTATGGAGGAGATCATTGACACGGTGAGTTTCGAGATTGAAAACTCTGGTTACTCCGAAAAATTAAGCGCGGGGATTGTCCTAACCGGTGGTGGTGCCATGCTGAAGCATTTACCTCAGCTGGTTAAGTTTAAAACAGGATTCGATGTAAGGATAGGATATCCCAACGAGCATTTAGCCGCTGACACATCGGAGGAGATAAATGTGCCAACCTTCTCTACAGCAATAGGGCTTATCTTAAAAGGATTTGAACAAGTTGAAACCCTGAATAGGATTAATAACGATGATGATTTCAGTGAAATAGATACACTTGAAACAGAACAGCAGAAGAAAAAATTTGTTAAGAAGAGCGGTATCTTAGATGCTTTTAAGCGTAAGTTCAGCGAAATATTTGAGGAGAACGATGCCGAGATGTAAATAAATGATTAAAGTAAAATATTTGAATATAAAATATAGAAGCCATGACTGAAGAATTGATGCCATTCGAACTGCCATCACAAAAAGGATCAATCATTAAAGTGATTGGCGTTGGTGGTGGTGGTAATAATGCCGTGAATCACATGAACCATTTAGGCATTAAGGATGTTGATTTTGTTGTTTGTAATACCGATGCGCAGGCCTTAGCGAATAGTACAGTGGGTATAAAAATCCAGCTGGGATCTTCGCTTACCGAAGGGAGAGGGGCTGGCAATAAACCTGAAATTGGAAAGCAGGCAGCCATTGAAAACCTTCAGGATGTGATCGATGTGCTTGATGATGGAACAAAAATGGTTTTTGTAACTGCAGGAATGGGCGGTGGTACCGGAACTGGGGCAGCACCTATTATAGCCAAAGCTGCAAAAGAAATGGGAATTCTCACGGTGGCTATTGTAACGATTCCCTTTAGAAATGAAGGAAGAAGACGAATTGCTCAGGCAGTTGAAGGTATAGAAGAATTACAAAAGCATGTCGATTCGCTTTTGGTTATAAATAACGAGAAGATAAGGGAAATATACGGTGATCTTAAGATTTCAGAGGCATTCTCAAAGGCAGATGACGTTTTAGCCATTGCCGCTAAAGGTATTGCCGAAATAATAACCGTACATGGATATATCAATGTTGACTTTGCCGATGTTGAAACCGTGATGGTCGATAGCGGTGTTGCAATTATGGGATCAGCAATGGCATCAGGTGAGGGTCGTGCAATTAAGGCTGTTCAAAATGCACTTTCATCACCACTGCTTAATAACAATGATATTTCCGGCGCAAGAAACATCTTGCTCAATGTTACCTCGGGGATTCATGAGATTACCATGGATGAAATAGGTCAAATAACCGATTTTATTCAATCTGCTGCAGGCGAGGATGCCGATTTAATCTGGGGCAATGGCACCGATCCTCGTCTTGAGGAAAACCTGAATGTTACTGTTATTGCTACGGGCTTTGGTACCAACAGTATTCCTGAATTGTATTCCAGAACCAAGAAAGTGGATATTATCCCTCTCGATGGAGAAAAAGCTGAAAACAGAGAAATACAGCAGTCCATTTTTACAGTAAAGGATAAGTCGTCAACATCAACAAAAAAGGAAAAATTGCAATCAGATAGGCATCAAAGAATTATTGAGTTTGATCTTTCAACACCCGATTCGTTTTTCGAAAACCCCTATCCAAAAGATAAGGAAGATAAAAGCACTGAATTTGTGGTAAAAACAGCAAAACCAATAGCAGAGGATTTGGAGAAGGAAAACGATAATGTCTATCGATCTGAGCCTACACCCATTCCTGAAAAGGAATTTATTGATCAGATGGAGAAAGTCCCGGCATACGTTCGTAAGAAAATAAAGCTTGGCGAAATGAACTACTCAAATAAACCCAATATTTCTCGATACACTTTAAACCAAGAGGATGGCGAAGTTTTCTTACGAAACGATAATGCTTATCTTCATGATAATGTAGATTAGATGTACGTCAAAGTCTGCCATTTAATGATAGTTCATATGTGAGATTATTCATGTAAATAATAGTTGTGATCATTAAAAAAGTAACAATCATGTCGTTGGAAGAAAGGATAAATCAGGATATCAAGGCCGCCATGCTGGCCAAGGAAAAGGTAAAACTCGAAGCCCTACGGGCCATTAAAAGCGCCATTCTACTAGCCAAAACTGAGAAAGGTGGAGGCACCCTAACCCCAGAGGTGGAACTAAAACTGCTCCAAAAGCAGGTAAAACAGCGAAAGGAGTCGGCAGAAATATACTCTCAACAAAACCGACCTGAACTGGCTGAAAAAGAATTGCTTGAGGCAAAAGCTATAGAGGTGTATTTACCCAAAATGCTTTCGGAGGATGAGCTGAAGATCGAGGTTACTAAGATAATTGAAACCGTTGGGGCCAAGACTCCATCGGAGATGGGTAAGGTAATGGGAATCGCTTCGAAAACTCTTGCAGGTAAAGCAGACGGAAAGGCAATAGCAGAAATGGTAAAAGCAGTATTGGCAAACCTTTAAGGGCTTATACCATAAAAACCATTGCAAAGAAATGGCAGATACTCCCTGCTAGTACAAATAGGTGAAAAATACCGTGAAAAAAGGGAATGTTTTTTTTGATGTAGAAAATGATCCCAAGAGTATAGGTAACACAGCCAACTAGAAGAAAAACCAATGAAATAGTTGGTAAGTTTCTAACAATTGGCACAATGGCCATGATGAACATCCACCCCATTGCTCCGTAAAGAAATGCAGAGATATTTCGCCATTTATGTGTATAAAACCAAACCTTAAAAATAATTCCAGCTATAGCTAAACCCCAAATTATTCCGAAAAGAACCCAGCCTAAGGGGCCTCTGATGGCAACCAGAGTAAAAGGAGTATAGGTTGCTGCTATCAGAATATATATTGAAGAATGGTCAAAGGTGTTAAGATAGTATTTTCTACGAACATTCTTGGTGCCATGAAAAAGAGTGGATGCTATGTAAAGCGTAATCATTCCGGCTCCAAATATGCTGTAACTCACAATATGCCATGCATCACCATGTAATGCTGCTCGTGTAACAACAATGGCGGTACAAGCAATGGCAATTAATACCCCAATCCCATGAGATGTGCTGTTAAAAATTTCTTCGTGTTTTTTTAGTCTGTTTTTTGCTGTAGAATTCATGCTGGGGATTTTCCATTTTGAGTAAAAAAATGAGCTAGAAAAAGATCATTTCAAACCTTTTTCTAGCTCACAAATCTAATGAAACAAAGATAATATTCTCTATTAAAAATAGCTAATTATTATATACCAGTAATTGTGAAATCAACCCTTCGGTTTTGAGCTCTTCCTTCGGCCGTTCTGTTGCTTGCTTTGGGTTTATCGAAACCATATCCCTTTGAAACAACCCTATGTGCTGGCACACCCTGTTTAATGACGTACTCAGCAACGGAAAGAGCTCTCTCCTGTGAAATTCGTTGGTTGATCTCTGCTGATCCCACATTATCGGTATGCCCACCAATCTCAACCCTAACATTGGGGTACTCGTTTAGGAATTCAATCAGTGCATTTAACGACCTGAATGATTCAGGCTTGAGCGTTGCCTTACCTGTTTCGAAGTAAATATTTTCTATATCAACAGATTGACCTACTTCTATGGGTGTTACATAGAAATTACGTACAATACTGCTCATGGGAGCAGCTTTAGTTAAATCAACTGGTTCGAATCGGTTATAGAAATTGATAACTCTTGGTGTAAGGTCATAGTTATATCCAACAGGAAGTTTAAGTGTATAGCTGGCATTTTTCGAGTCATATATAAAACCAGGTGTTTCAACACCATTAACCCTCATTTTCACTTCGAAACCTTCCTCAAGTTGTTTACCTGTTTTGGTGTTGATTATCTTTCCGCTTAATGAAACCATGTTGGCATCCTCTCGTTCGGCAAAGATGTTCTGCTTAAGTGATACAAATTCAACGTAAGTTGTTAAATCAACCTTGTTTTCAAGGGTTTTGTAATTTTTAGCATTTACTCCCAGGATGTAGTTTACCCCATACGGTAATCTAAGGGTATAATTTCCATTAACTGGATCAATATAAACTGAATCAGCAATCTCACCATTTATGATTATTTTTGGTTGTGCTTCTCCCAGGATTGGGGTTAGCGAGCTGTTATCAAGAACTTGTCCTTTAAGTTCAACCCAAGGAACAGATGAAACATAAAGTGTAATTTCCCTTTCAATATAAACGGTTTCCTCTGTCACATCAATAATCTCAGGTGTTGCTGTAAAATTATCCACTTTGCCAGCGAAAGAATAACTCTCACCCAGTGGAAGTAGTGCTTGAAATGCTCCCGAAAACTGATCATACACAACAGAATCAGATAACTCTCCATTGATAAGAACCTTAGGATTTAGTGAAAGGGGAATTGGTATTTGAGTTCTGCTATCAACAATTCTACCTTTAACAAGAACAAAAGGAATAGCAGAAAAGTAAAGATTTTGCTTTGTTTCAGCATATTCCCGTACGTTGGTTAGATCAATATCAGTGGATATTCCATTCCAATTCTCCATTTGTGGAATCAATGTGTAAGAATGCCCCAGAGGAAGAAGTACCTCATAGGAAGCAGAAATTTTATCGATATTGAATCCAGGGAATGGTTCACCATTAACAAGCACCTCATACCCTGTTTCTTCGAGCATTAGGGTTTGATCGGACTGATTAAGAATTAAACCCGATAGCCTAACGAAGGGAAATTCTTCAAAAATTTTCACCCTAAAAATATCGGATTTTCCCAGTGAATTAGAAATGGAAGTGTAGTATGCCCAGCTCTCTTTAGCATTCATTTTAAAATACGAGTCCCAGTTGGCTGAATTTATGGTATCGGTTACCTTAGTTGGTGCCGACCAATTTCTGTATGTTTCATCAGTTCGTTCAGCATAATAGATATTGTAGTTATCACGCATTCCCCCAGAACCTCCAGAAAAGTATAGCCTGTTCTTATCAGCTGTAAGATAGGGTGCTTCTACACTTCTCATTTTTTGAGCATCCCGTGGGCCACCCTTAATGCTTTTTGGTTTTGAATAAACGTTTTCCTTTTTCTGTTTTGAAAGGAATAGCGAAAGCCTACGACCATTTGGTTTGGATGTAAACGAAAGAATTAACAGTTCTCGGTCGGGGGTCAAGTATGCATTGCTAACCCTACCCAAACTTTTTTTTGCGTACTTGCGGACTTTTAGGGGTACTGGTTTGCTCCAATCGTAATCACCTGTTTTTTGAATTATTGAAAAACCATTGGTTAGCCATCGGGTGCCCTTTTTATTATATTTCCCAAGTATTAAATATGATTTTCCATCATCAAGAGCTGAAAGTATGGCGTTATACCTACCTATATTAACCGTATTGGGAAGTCTGCTAGCTTCGCTCCAACTTCCATCATCCTGTAGGCGCGAATACCAGATATCCTGAGTATTATCAGCACCCAAGGTATTATCAGGATGATTTACCCTATTGAAGAATAAGGTTTTTCCATCCCTGGAAATTACCGGATTAATTTCAGAATACTCTGAATTTACAGATTTACCTAAATTTTCAGGGTTAAATGAGGTTTGAGCATAAACACTTATCATTGATATAGTAAGTGAAAATACTATGTATGCAAATGATATTTTTATTTTTTTCATATTTATTACCTTAATCGTTGTTATTATTGGGTTATATTACCGGTAGGGAAGCCCTTGAGGCGTTTTTACCCTTCCAAACACAAGGTTAATCCCAAACCTAAAGTTCAGATTTGTAAAAGATAGAGGATCAACTAACGGAGTGTAATAGTTATCTGCTAAAAGATATATTTGTAATGGACCAGGTTTTACCATCAATCCAAGCCCAAGATTTGTTATTGTCCTTTGGTTAAAGGATCCTGTAAATGCTATGTTAAAGGCTCTACCAATTCCTTGAGAGATACCAACCGAAAATGCAGGGTAGTTTCTTCGGTTAATTATTGAATAGAACTGGAAGCCAAGGTGTGTTCTCCTTGCTAGCTGATAATTGGCAGAAAGGTAAAACTTTGGGGGGAGCCACGTGATGAATGTCTCTTCAAACTCCTCATCACTGAAATTGTTACGAAAAGCATTGATAGTTGAGTCAATATCAATTTCATTTCCAGTTAAAAAGTCTCCAAGAGCGTCAATCCCTTCGAAGGTCGATTCGCCTCTAATACGATAGTTTAGAGTACTATCGCTCCACTGAATAAATCCAATATCGCTGAATGATAATGAGAAGGAAGTTCGCTGGTCGAACATGTAAGAAACTCCAAAGGCAAGCGATGCCCCAGGGTTTCGGAAACGGGTTAGATATGAGGTCAGCCATTCAGTATTTGAGAAAAGATCACCATTGGGCATCATATCTGAAGTGAGTGGAATTCCCGCGCTGTATAGTGTTCCATCGTTAGCAAAAGTATGATCATACACATCGTCGTCAATGGAGAGCTGTATTTTTTGAGGTTTTAGGTATAGGCAGGAGAGACCCTGTAACAAGCTGATTCTTCCCCCAAATGCCCATTTGTTTAGCTCAGTTGAAAGACCAAAAGTGTACTCTCTGTGCAAGTTGGCATTAATTCCTAATGATCCCATATCCATGGTTTCACCTACCATGTCAGCATTCCCAAAGATTACCATTCGGAACAAATCTCTTGGGTAATAAAGCGCAAGGCTATGCCTTTGCCTTACCCCAATCCAATAATTCCAGTTGTAAATTCTTAATCTTAAATGGAATATATCGAGATCGGCGTTAGCAAAGATCATGTTTTGATCGTTCATTGCGTTGGGAATTTTTGAGGGATCTAATCGTAAAGTATCATCAACCAATTCTCCAACCGAATTGGGCACGAAGCCGTTATGAATTGCCTGAACGTAAATTGATGATATTCCGGGAAGCCCAATGCTCAACGAATGCTCGGAACGAACAGTTGGAATTAAATAGCTGGACTGAAAAACGTTCTGAAACATTGGCAGTGTAAGTTCTGATTGCGCTTTCAGATTATATCCAGATATTATTAGGACTAAAAAAATGATTATTCTTTTCACGGTTTTAAAATTTTAGGATTTATCTCCAATTAAAAATCGTTAAGATCTACTGTTCCGCTGAAGTGTAAGCTAAGTTGAATGGTCATCTTGTTCGATGATAAAACTTTTATGACCTGTTCAGGTTGTCCACCAGTTGAAAGTCGATAGAAAAAGAGCAAGTGCTGTGAATCCACAATCTGATCATATTCCTCTTTAGTTAGGCTGATAGATAAGTAAGATGTACTAGGCTCAGTGGCAATCCCATTGTTATCAACTAGTGCGCTATTTGCAAGGGCAATTGTACCATCAAGAGGATCAACATCTTCGCTGAACACCAGATTATACCCCTCTTCAATAACTCCATCAACTTCGTTTAAACAAACAGCTTTAAACCTAAAGTTGAGCGGTATTTCATTGGTTATCTTGAAACGGAGAGTTATTCTAAAGTCATCAGTTAACCAAGTGCTATCGCTTATTTCGGGCCAGGAAACATCCATTAATGTATCACCAAGCAAGTGTGTGGTTGCCCAGCCATCCAGTGGAATAACAATATCAGTTATCAACGAAACCAAGCTGTTACGTTTTATGAAGTAGCTGTGGTTGTTTGTTTCGTCACCAATTGTGAAATCAGCCCCAAACTTAAGTTTATTAGGTGCTTTCTTGAAAACCTGATCAATATTCGAGTTATTGGCATCTAAGACTAGTGCAGTTTTTGCTGGAGGATCATTGGGGTTGATAATATAGTTTATTACGTTATTCCCTGTAAGATTAAGATCGTTGGGTCCAATAGATCCAATATTTATTATTGGAATTACCTCATTCTGATTATTTGTTGCTTCGAAGCTGCTAAAAGCAAGTGAAAGCGGTATGCCGTAGCTATTTTCGAAGTTCAATGTAAAGGATGGATCGGCAAAGTATTGTTCGGCAAGGATTGTTGAATTGAAAGCGCTAATGGAAAAAGCTTGATCGGCAATACTGAAATTCTTATTAAACTTACCAGTAATTATTTCAAATTCAGGATCGATAAAATCAATGCTGATACTTAAACCCCCAGTATAATCGGTATTAGCTGTATTTTCTGTAATGGTAAAATCAACCTGAATTAAAAATCTGTTGTAAGTTTGGTCGGAAGAGTTGTATAGATCTAGAGTGTAATCGCTGAGGGGTCTTGTATCGGTTGAGTTGCTACCTAAACCACCTAAGTAAAAGTTTCTTGAGTAGGATTGTCCCGCATTATTTTTAAGTGAAATAATGGTTAAGGAGCCAGTAATTGGATGGTGGAAATTGTTTACAATGTTCAACTCCATGTTACCCTTGGGGTCAAAATCATCTCTATAAAAAGTAACAGTTTTAACTTCCTGTCCGGCAACTATTTCATAGGAGTTATTCAATGATTCTGTTGTTTGGAAGGTCCCAAACCCTGGAATCAAACCGCCAGGCACATTGAATTCATGGTTGAATGAAGTGCCTATAACTGAAAATTGGTTATTTGCATTTCCAATGTTAACAGTATCGCGAACCACCATGAAAAAAACCCCAGTTTCGGGATCAGTTTCTACAGTTGTATTCGATCCGCTTCGTTCTACAATTTCCTTGAAACTGATGGAAGATTTTACAATAGGGATTACCCACGATTGATGAATGGGTTCAATGTAAATATTATCGTAATCGGAAGGATCCCAGCATGAAACCATTGCTAACACTATAAATGTTAGCAAAAAGAATCTTTTGGTTTTTTTATTAATTTTCATAGCGTTAAGGTTGTTTACTAATAATTACTAAAGCTAATTTAACTTATTTTGTGTTAGTATAAAAAAAATACAGGTTTTATTAGCAAAACAATAAAACAAAAAAGGAGCCATAAGCTCCTTTTTTGTTTTTTGTGTGGTTTGTATATGATATTAAAAAAACATTGAACGTTTATCGACTATGTCTGCACTTTTCTTCATGGCTTCGTATGCCTCAAAACCAGCCCTTGATTGGAATGAGTTCATCAACCTTCTTCTTTCAGCAGATTTATCACCTTCTTCTATATTTACTGCATTAACAACAAGGGCATATACACCAGTATTTCCCTTTACAGGCCCTGCAATTACTCCTTCGGGAGTAGATACGGCAGTTGCAATTACAGCGGGTTCAAACCCTACTGTAGGTAATGAAAACGAGGAGAAGGATATCCTTGAGGCTTCTGTAATTAATACGGAAAGGTCTCTGCCAATCTGATTAATATTATCATATTGGTTCATAACATTACTAAATTCTTCTTTCAGCATTGAAGCTTTTTTCTCAATGATAATCTTCGATTTGATATCTTCTTTAACTTGTTCCAACGGAGCAATTCCTTCCTCTTTTGCACTTTTTAGAGTGGCAACAACAAAGTTATCACCAAATTCAAATACTGGGGAGACTGCTAATTCCTTAGCGTTGTATGCCCAACGAACCATCTCTCGCGGGTTTTCTAATCCGGCTACCCTACGGTCGGACTCACGCAGATTTGAAGCGACCCTTTTGCTTAACTTTTTATCCTGAACAGCTTGGTTAAACTTCTCAAATGTATTATTCAAACCAGCAAATTCACTGGCTTCTTGATATATTTTTTGGTAAGTACGTGTACTTGGGATAACTGTTCGTTCAAGGATGGCAACTTGAATTTTCTTGGATGTTTTGCTAACGTCAAGTAAGTTAATTATGTGAAAGCCGAACTGGGTTTCTACTAAAACGATATCGCCCTTCTTCCCCTTGAAACAAGCATCATTAAAAGGTTGCACCATAACACCTTCGGGGAACCAGCCTAAGTCTCCACCTTGGTTGGCCGAGCCAGGGTCGTCGGAGTATTCGTTTGCAAGACGAGCAAAATTTCCTCCCCTTTTAGCAACATTGTATAGGCTATCGGCTTTTACTTTCAATAGATCATACTGTTGTTTGGACTGTTCCTTAAACCCAATAAGTATGTGCCTAGCCTTAACAGAATCGGCTATTTGAGCAATATCGACAATGCGTGCCAATTGATAAGAGTCATTTTCGAATATGGGACCGTAAACATCTCCAACAGTTGCTTTTGCTGCCCATTGATTAAGCTCTTCGTTTGCCAATTCAGAAGGTTTTAGGTATCGGTTGTTGAATGGTGTGTCGGAGTTAAGGTTAGTGAATTGTATTGGATCGTTAGCTTGAGCAAAGTCACCCTTAACGTTGTTTATCCATTCTTCCGCTATAGAATAATCATCTTGGGATGGTCGAATGGGGAAAACAACATACTCAACATCACGGGAAGCTTGCTGTTCAAACTCGTGTTCATTTTGCTTATGGTAATTACTAATCTCTTTTTCTGAAACGGATATTAACGAGTCGTTAATTGAAGTATATCGTTTAAGGACATAGCTGAAATCAACCTTCTTATTACGGTCAACAAGTGATCTATTGGCATGTAGATTGGTAACAAACATTCCCTTTTTGATTAGATTGATGTACTTATTGTAAATCCTATCGTTTTGAATTAAGTTTTCAATGTACAACCAAAAGGTTTTCTGAAGTCCGCTCGGATCATTCTCCATATTTTTAAGGAACTGGATGATCATAGCCCTATCCACTTCTCCAGTTTGCCTATTGCCAAATTGCTCTTTTATAATTGGGTGAAGATTTCTACCCTGAACCATGTCAAATAGTTCCTCTGGAGTAACAACAATTCCATGGTTATTGTAACTATTTCCAAGAACGTGTTCACGAACTATTTCATTCCATACCTCTTCGCTAATGCGCTCTGATGTTTGTTCATCAATAGCACTTTGTCCGGATACAGCTTTGTTTAGCTCTACGATACGATCAATACGTTCTTGATAATGCTGATAAGGAATTGATTTTCCTGAGATTTCAGCAATTTCAAATTGGGAACGGTTGAAAAGTGATCCTCCTGAACCTAATAGATCACCAAGTATAAATGCCAATAAAGCAAGTCCAATTACAACCGCAACAAGCGTCCCTGCACGATTTCTAAGTTTCTCTAGTGTAGCCATTAAAAGAAAATATTAGTTCAAAAATTCCATTATTTTTAAGGGTACGAAGATAGCTATTTTAGCGTTTCTCATGAATTCTCAATAAACTTTTTCAAAATATTATTTCACTATTTGTTTTTTGTGGGGGAAAAAGACGAGATTTTTTTCTATTAAACACTATAGATAAAACGATATTTTAAATGTATGTTATTTATCTACAATTTGTTATTTTATGGATCTTTGCTAGTTTTTTTTAGATAAACTAAATCAATACGACTTCCATCCATTTTGGCAACTTTTATATGAAAATCGTTGAAGTCGATTACTTCTTGAGATTTTGGAATACTTTGGTGTATGTTAAGGACAAAACCCGCCAAAGTATCATACTCTTCATTTTCTGGTATGTTCAACCTATATTTTTGGTTTAGATATCTTACTTCAAGTCTGCCAGAGAAAAGATACTCATTTTTACTAAGCTGCTTCTCAATAAAGTCGCTCAAATCATGTTCATCATCTATTTCACCAAAAATCTCCTCAATAATATCCTCAATGGTTACTAATCCGGCTGTACCTCCAAATTCATCCACAACAATGGCTATACTTTTTTGCTCTTTGATAAAAGAGGTTAGAAGTTTACTTGCTAGCATGGTTTCTGGAACAAATTCGATTTTAAGTAGTTTCGATTTAATGCTTTGTGGCTTTTTGAAAAGATCTTTGCAATTAACATATCCAACAGTATTGTCAATGCTCTCAGTGAAAACAGGAAGTCGTGAGTAGTTGGTATTAATAAAGCGCTCTTTTAACTCATCAATGGAGCTGTTTACATCAATGGCTTCGATGTCAGTTCTTGGAATCATGCAATCTCTAACCTTAACTTCGCTAAAATCCATGGCATTTTGAAATATCTTGATTTCTTTATCAAGTTTAACATCTTCGCCTTCCATAATTTGAGCATCGCCCACAAAATGATCTAAATCGACTTTACTAAAAATTCGCTTTTCCTCACCCATTTTAACCTTTTGCCTTAAAATATTTCTAATAAAACCTAAAGATATCCATGTTGAAAATATACTAATTGGGTAAAAAACAATGTAGAAAAATAGTACGGGTAAGGAGAAAAATTTTAAAAACCCATTGGGATGACTCCTAAAAAGTGATTTTGGAAAAAACTCAGCTGTAAATAGAATGACAATTGTTGAAAAAACGGTTTGAACCAGTAAAACTAATAAAGGGTAACTTTCTAATGTCTGTTGTGAGAAAACTAGAAGAAGAAGAGAGTATAAGAGGCGAGCCATTTCTATACCATAGACAACAAGTGCAATATTGTTACCAACTAGCATGGTGGCAATATATTGACCAGGGTTTCGGGTAAAGATTTGAATAACTTTCGAAGTGAAAGTTCCCTGTTTTCGTTCTAGTTCAATTCGAAGTTTATTAGCAGAAACAAAAGCTATCTCCATTCCCGAAAATAGAGCAGAGAACAGAATTGATAATCCAATTATTAAAGGGTTGAAATCCATTATTCTGGTTGATTCTCCCGATTTATCGGATATTTTTTTCTTCTTTGACGACGAAGGAAAAACATGAGTAAAGCAACAACAGCAAGAATAAAAAAGACGTAGCTGTTACTTAAGCCTGTTTTTATTGTTGATGAAATACCTAGTATTGTGCATAAAACTGATAGTATAACCCAGATTACTTCCATTATCATAGATGCTCTATTCATGGTTGATATTATAAGTTTGGGTTTAAAGTTAATAGATTTTTCATAATCTTTATTATTTCAGTTTATTCTAGATTCATCTAATCATCATCAAGATAAATAGTTCCCGAGGTTTTTTTGATAACCCAATTATCAAAGTTTTCATCAGAATCGAAACCCTCACCAAAGATTACACCATCTCCAGTGGTAATCTTTACCATATCATTTGAGTAAATGGTTTTTTTTGTTTCATCCCAAAAAAGTTGTTCCGTATTCAATATTTCCCCTTTTTTATTCATCGCAACAACGTTGTACTTTGCATTCCAAAGTTTTTTCTCATCATAATAAATTGCAAAATTGGCTGTTAGCTGCGACTCAACTTCAAGAGAGTCGTTAAAAGTATATACTGTAATTCCTTTAGGGAATTCGGTGTAAGGTTCTTCGGCAAATTTATAGTGCTGGGTTTCTGGTGCAATTACATGAAGTTTGGTTTGCCCTAGTTCAGTATAAACAATTTCAATATTTTTTGCTGTAATACTTGGAATCCTTTCCTTATCAGCAAAAGCATCAACCATTTCCAAGTCGGTTTTGCAGGAAAAAAGTAAAATAGTCCCAGCTAGGGCAGGGACTATAATCTTTTTTATGACTTTTAAAAAAATAATATCTGTCAATTGTTTTGCTTTAAGGTCTAGCTCTAACAGTTGTTGTTTCATTAATCCAGCATTTTACAGTATAGCGAGCACCTGGTTCAAGGTCTTGAAAGAAGATATCCTGTTGGGCTGGGAAATATTGAGTATAGATACCAATAAGCCTATCGCAATCTTCTGTAAGGTTAGGATCGACTTGCTTAGCCTTTATAAATTTATCAACAGCTGCCCAGTAAACGGTTCTTTTTTCAAAATCGTCGGCCCCGCAATTTTTTTCTGAGGCATATAGGTTTCCTATTAGCATGTAAGCATGTCCTAAATTTGGATTTTCATCAATTGCTTGTAGAGCAAGTGTTCTGGCTTGTTGTGGGTTTTTATATTCATTGCACATGATGTTAGCATATTCCACAAGATATACTGATTTTCTAATGGAGTCGCTTTCCAACTTAATGGCATCCTGATAAAATTTTTCTCCTTTTTTGAATTCGCGAAGTCCGGTATAAATCTTGGCAAGTTCGTAAGCTCTTGAAGAAGTGGGTTCATTGTTGTAAAGAATTTCGCTAACCTGCCTGTAGAATGGTGTTTCTTCGCATCGATTGGCGCTGAGAAGGTTGTAGGTTTTATTAACCAGTGCAATATCCGAAGGATTTGCGTTAACCCGCGGTTCAAAGATAGTAATCAAATTGTCGCAATTAGCAACCCCTGCTGATGAGAAGATTGCATCAACATTTTCTTTAACCTGGGTACATCTTATATCATCTGGCTTTTCCTTGATTTGAATATCAAGGTAATCAGCAAGCAGCGAATATGTTTCAATTACTTTTTCTGCTTCAATTTTACTGTTATCGTACATTGTTTTGGTTAAGTTCATATAGGTGAAAATAACCACAACAGATGAACCTTCTTTCTCTGTTTCAATAGATTCAGCTATTAAATTGTATGCTTCCTCGTATCTTTCGGGATCTAAAGCAACGAGATCAACCCCCTTCTGACCTAGCAAAACACCTCTGTTCCCAAAATATTCAATTCGCATGTCATATATCATCATTAAGGAATCAATAAGGACATTTTTACGCATGGGATTGGGCTCTTCTTCAATCCATGTTTTAACCATTCGTACTCCATGCACGTATGTGTTTTGTCTTGCAGCAGGACAATTCTTAAGCACGTTCATCCAGTGCTTTTTTGCCTGATTATAATTGCGTTGATTATAGTATTCTTGATACAAGGATAGGTTGGCTGCACATTCTTGCCTAGCTTCCTCATTGGGACCAAACTTTGGATCTTGTAGATAAGCTTGAGCATTGCTAATTAACGTGTTTGTTAGAACGAATGCTAAAGGTAAAATCCAATTTTTCAGTTTCGTTTTCATTGTAAATTAATTATTTGTGAATATTACTAGTTATATTTTCTTTTTACAAACCAAATGTCATAAAAGCTAAAACCAACATTTATAATTCCATATGTCTCTTGAACTAAATTGTCTTTTAGTGTTCCTTTTCTTCCTAGTTCAAAAGAGAAACTAAAGGATGAGTTAGTTCTACGGAACGGTAAACCTACCCCAAAACTTATGCCATAATCTTTTATCTGATTTCCATTGAGTTGTATACTTGTGTTGGTGTAATGGTATCCGAGCCGATAGCTAACACGTTTATAGTAATACCTTAAGTCGTATGGATTAGGTGTAATTTGAACCCCCCCTCTGAACGATTGGCTTTTAGTAAGAGAATCGGTAGCATTAAGAAATCTTGCATTAGTCCAGTCTTGAGTTCCGTAATCAAAACCAACCAAAAAATTATTTTTATAGGAAAAGGTAAACCCAGCCGATAAATTTTTTGGGTAATCAAGAGATCCTTTTGGGTACTCATTATAAGATATTGTATCATTTGAACCACCGCTGGTAAATGTTATATATTCAATTCTTTGAGCACCTATTGCTGTTTCATTATCAAGGGTTGCTCCAAGTACTAGTTTATACTGTTTTTCCGAACCGAAAAAATGGGTATTTTGAACTCCGAAGCTAAAGGCTATGTCCCTCACCATAACGCTGTTAATTTTTTGTATGCTGGCATACTGGCTGTAATCAGGAAAAACAACTTCTGAATTATATTCTAAACCTCCGAAAAGGTATGACATATTAACTCCAATTGAAAGATTTTTTAATGGTTCCACAGCAGCACCAACATAAAACTGAGAAATTCCACCAGAGCCAAGATGATAGTATTTTATAGCACCAATTTGACTTAAGATATCTGGACGAGTTTCTACATGTTTAATTCTGTATCCAACTTTGCTAAAGGGTTGAATACCAGCACTTGCCCCAAACCAACGGGTTACAGGGAATTGAATGGCTAAATGATGAATATTAGCAGTTGTGTTATAGTTGCTCTGTTGTCCCGATTTACTTCCTACACCATCGCCTTCAACACCAAAATCAAATACCAACGACATAGTATCCTGAGAAGTATATGATGCTGGGTTTAAATAATTTATCCATGTGCCGTTACGTATTCCTTGAGTTAATCCTCCCATCCCTTTAGTGTTGGCATAGCCACGAGTTCTCATCTCTCCAACGCCAAATTTTGAGTAAGGTGAATATGTAGTAAGGCTTTGCGAATTAGCTGAAAGTACGATCGAAAACAGCACGATTGCTGCTAAAAAATGTTTATTGCTCCACATTATGTTTAAGAATTCGGTTTAATCCAAAAAGTAATAAATTTGGATGCACAAAGATGCTATTTTTTAACTTTTTATCAAAGAAAAAAGATTCGCCTCCTGTAAAAACAACTTTTAAGTCGGGAAAACTTTGTTTAACCATATCAATATAACCATCAACTTCGTTGATTACTCCATTTAAAACGCCTGATAAAATGCAGTTTGAGGTATCATCACCAATAATGGGATAACTTTCGTTAATTTTTATTAAAGGCAATTTGGAAGTAAAATGGTGTAACGCTCTAAATCGGGTGTTTATTCCGGGAGAGATTGCGCCACCCATGTAATCATTATTGCTATTCACAAAATCGAAAGTTAATGCAGTTCCACAATCAATGGCCAAAGCATTTTGGTTTGGATAAAGGGAATTTGCCGCAACGGCAAGAGCCAACCTATCAACACCTAATGTTTTTGGTGTTTTGTAGTAGCTTTTGATGGGAATTGGTGTTGCAGAATCGAAATTTAATATGGGAATCTTTTTCGTAAATAATTTTTTTAAGTCAGGAATATCATGGGTTACACTCGAAACAATGGCACCAATAACTTTATGATTATTTATAAACTTCTCTAATAGACTATCTGAAAGTTTTTCGTGCTTTTCTATGGCAATAATTTCATCCTTTGAGAAGAGGGCAAGTTTAGTAAGAGTATTCCCTATGTCTATTATTAAGTTTGTGCCAGTGTTATTATTATACATTATCAATGTTGATGAGCTATTTATAACTTGTAAATACTTCTTACCAGCCTAACTTTCAGAATGCTAAATTATAAATCAATAAATGATTGACAAAATATTTTTTTCAAACAATTCTTTAACGGTTGTTTTTCCCTAAAAGTTGTAGAGTTTCGATGGCATGGTCAACTTTTTTTATGTTTTTAGCTATAATTGATAGTTTTTCTTTACCCTCCTTTAGCTGAAATTTTGATGAGTTTTGTTGAATTGAGCTGATTATTGAAGCAAATGTTTCAGAACGATAAAAAGGTGATATTTGATTTGCAATAAAAAAGCCAATTAAGAGATCATTTTTTAGCATTACTTTTTCCATGCCTAATGATATGGCTAACTGCCTTAGAGTAACAATGTTCAAAAGATCATTTAGCTGTTCTGGTAATTGACCAAACCTATCCCTAAGTTTTTCTTTGAATTTTAATATTTGTTCTTCGTTTTGTAGTGAATCAATTTCCCGGTAAAGCCTCATTCGCTCAGAAACACTATTTACATAGTCTTCTGGTATCATCAATTCCATGTCAGTTTCAATTTGACAATCGTTACTTAGAGGTTTCCATTGATTATGCGTATCTTTTGTTTCATCCTCAAAAAGATCATTAAATTCTTCGGCTTTCAATTCTTGGATGGCTTCATCAAGAATTTTATGGTACGTTTCAAATCCGATATCAGCAATGAAGCCACTTTGCTCACTGCCTAAAAGGTTTCCAGCACCCCTAATATCCAAATCTTGCATGGCTATACTAAAACCGCTTCCTAGTTCCGAGAACTCTTCAATAGCCTTTAATCTTCTACGTGCCTCAGGGGTGAGATCATCAAGGGGAGGAGTTATCAGGTAGCAGAAAGCTTTTTTATTCGATCGGCCTACTCTACCTCTTAGCTGATGCAAATCGCTAAGCCCAAACATGTGTGCATTATTGACAATAATCGTGTTGGCGTTGGCAATATCAAGCCCTGATTCGATAATTGTTGTGGAGATCAATACATCGTAATCACCACAAATAAAGTCGAGCATAGTTTTTTCAAGCAATGAAGGTTCCATTTGCCCATGAGCTACCCCTGAAGTAATTTGGGGGCAAACTTTGGCCAACATCTGCTGTATTTCGTTGATGTTTTTAACTCTGTTGTGAACGAAAAATACTTGTCCCCCACGGCTTACCTCGTATACAATGGCCTCCTTAATGACATCAATGTTAAAAGCATGTAGCTCAGTAACTATGGGATATCTATTTGGCGGGGGTGTATTGATTATCGATAGATCTCGCGCTCCCATTAAAGAGAATTGAAGAGTACGTGGAATAGGTGTTGCAGTTAAAGTAAGGGTATCTACATTAACCTTAAGCTTTTTGAGTTTTTCCTTTGCAGCAACACCAAATTTCTGTTCCTCGTCAACGATAATCAATCCAATATCCTTAAACTTTACATTATTCCCCAGAATGGCGTGCGTGCCAATTAGAATATCAATTTTGCCCTCTGATAGTCTGGTTAGTGTCTCCTTTTGTTTTTTGACAGATTTCATTCTGCTGATAAAATCAACAGTACAGGGAAAGTTTGCAAGTCTTTGGTTAAAGGTTTGATAATGCTGAAGGGCTAATATCGTGGTAGGGACCAAAACTGCAACTTGTTTGCTGTCAGTAACAGCTTTAAATGCAGCCCTAATGGCCACTTCTGTTTTCCCAAAACCCACATCGCCACAAACTAGTCTATCCATGGGAATGGGTATTTGCATATCCTCCTTAAATGCTTGTGTAGCCTTTACCTGATCTGGTGTGTCTTCGTAAATGAAAGATGCTTCAAGTTCTTCCTGAAGATATGTGTCGGGCGAGAAGGCAAAACCCCTTTCAGCTTTACGCTTCGCATATAGAGCAATTAGATCTTTAGCAATATCCTTTACTTTTCTTTTTGCGTTCTGCTTTAGATTTTGCCAAGCCCCTGAACCTAACTTGTATATTTTTGGCCTTTCAGTATCTTTTTCTCTATACTTCGATATTCGATGTAGAGCATGAATATTTACTAACAGAGTATCCCCATCTTTATAGTTAATCCTTACTGCTTCCTGAACTTTACCATTCACATTGGTTTTAACTAAACCACCAAATACACCAATTCCATGATCGATATGAACAACATAATCGCCAGGTTTTAGGCTCAATAATTCCTGAAAGTAAAGTGTATTCTTTTTTCCCAGCTCGTTCTTGAGCTTGTACTTTTGGTATCTTTCAAATATTTGATGATCGGTGTAAAGGCAGAGCTTTAAATTATGATCGGTAAACCCCTCGTGCAGTGTACTTGTTATTGCAGTAAATGTAACCTGTTGATTAATGTTTTCGAAAATGCTTTTTAATCGCTCGTGCTGTGTTGGGTTTTCGGCAAGAATATAGGTTTGGTATCCATTTGCTTTTAAATTAGAAATGTTTTGTCCAAGTAGTTCAAAGTTTTTTTGAAAGGCTGGCTGGGGATTCGTTTCAAAGAAAAATGTTTGGCTTGCCTTTAACAGGGGCTTTATTCCAAATTCAACGGTGCTGAAATTTTGTACCAATCCAAAAAATTCTCCCCCAGAAGATAACTTTTCGCTTTGGTTCATTACTTGATGTACTTCATTCATTCGACCCAGTACCATTTCCATATCACGGATCCAAATAATACTAGTTTTTGGCAATTGATCTAAAAAGTTGGATTGTACTTCGTTCTCCATTTTTGTTTGAAGATTTGGAACGATGGTAACTTTTTCCAACAATTCTTCAGATAGTTGAGTGTCTACATCGAAAGAGCGAATCGATTCTACCACATCACCAAAAAAATCTACCCTGTAGGGAAAGGAAGATGAAAATGAGAAAACATCAATAATGCTACCCCTAAGAGAAAATTGGCCAGGTTCGTAGACAAATTCAACTCGCTCAAACCCCAAATCTTCTAAAAAATCCATCAAAAAATCCTGAGAAATTTTTTCAGATAAGCTTAGGGAAATAATGTTCTTTTCAAAGAATTGCTGGGATACTATTTTTTCGCTAAGAGCATCAGGGTATGATACAATAATAGCCTTTTTTTGCACATTTGAACATAACCCGGGAAGTGCAGTTAACGTTTCAGTTCGTTGAACAATGGCATCGGGTAGAACCTGCCCGAATTGAACAGATCGTTTGTATGAGGATGGGAAAAAGTACAGCGGGGTTGATTGCAGAAGCACAGAAAGATCTGTATACAAAAACGCCGCCTCCTCCTTGTCATTTACAATGATAAGGTAAGACTGTGAAACAAACTCCATACTGGCTGCAATGATCATAGCATAAGCCGAACCTGCAAGCCCTTTTAACCTAATCCTTTTTTTTACTGATGTTTCTAGTAAGGAGAAAAAGTCTTTATTCGATACCTCATTTGAATATTTCGATATTATTTCTGAGAGTAGAGAGTGGGACTCCATAAATTCACGTTTCAATTTTTTCAGGAATTGCAAAGTTAGAACGAAAAGCGAATAAAAACACCAGGAAAAGAACATCCATTTATTTTAAATTATTTGTTTTACTGTTATTAAAGTTCTGAATAGCAGAGAATGTGATTATAATGTTGTTAAAGAATTCCAAAAAAACAGTGAACCCAGAATAATTTTATAAATTGATTTTTACATTTGTGAATAATATTAGAAGCACTTCCCAAAAGAATTACATATAGCATTCATGGAAGAGGAGATCAAGAAATATATTGATTTGGAGAGAGTTATTTATTCAAAAAACCCAAAACTCCTCAAAATACTTCCCCGTTTTTTGATCCGATACCTTAAAAGAGTAATTCATCAAGATGAGATTAACAAAGCCCTTAACGACTTTGGTCATAAGCAGGATGCTGAGTTTATTGAAGAGGCTCTGCGGATGCTAAATGTAACTTATACCGTTGATGGTTTTAACGAGTTAAATCAAAACGAAAGATACTTTTTTGCATCGAATCATCCACTGGGAGGGCTGGATGGTATGATCCTAATTCATGCAATAAGCAAAAAATTCAACTCGGTGAAAGTACCTTCCAACGATTTGTTGATGAACATTAAACAGCTTGAGAGCTGCTTCATACCAGTTAACAAGCATGGAAGTCAATTGAAGGAAAATGCACTGATAATGGATCAAGTATACTCTTCCGCTACTCAAATGCTTAGTTTCCCAGCAGGTCTCTGCTCAAGGAAAAGGGGTGGAAAAATTGAGGATTTAGATTGGAAAAAAAATTTTATCAAAAAGGCCATCATACATAGAAGGTTTATTGTGCCTGTATATTTTAAAGGAAAAAATTCTAAATTTTTCTATAATTTGGCTCGTATTAGAACTTTCCTTGGTATTAAAATTAACATAGAGATGCTTTACCTTGTTGACGAGATGTTTAAACAAAAAGGAAATAATTTTGTTGTAAAGATCGGAAAGCCAATCTCCTACGAAATGTTCGACTCGTCTCACACCCATCAATGGTGGGCAAATTGGGTAAAAAATCAAGTGTATGAACTTGGGAAGTAAAAAGGTAGTTGAATAATTAAATTATTTATGCAGTAAATTTGTTAAAAATATATTGAATGGAACAAATTATTGAACCGGTTGACAAAATTCTTCTCGAAGAAGAGCTTACTCCAACTAAGTTTGTCAGAGAGACAAATAACGGAGGAAATTTACTATATATAATTACTGCACACGACTCGCCAAACCTTATGCGCGAAATAGGTCGCTTACGCGAATTAACTTTTCGCTCTGCAGGAGGTGGTACCGGGAAAAGTACTGATATTGATAAATATGACACATCAGATAATCCATACAAACAGTTAATTGTTTGGGACCCTAAGGATAAGGAGATTCTTGGTGGATACCGTTATCATACAGTTGATTCCAGCAAGGGAGATGAGTTAAATCTCTCAACAACAGCACTTTTTAACTTTTCCTCAAAGTTTATTAATGATTATTTGCCATTTCTGATTGAGTTAGGACGCTCATTTGTTCAACCTCGCTACCAATCATCGCAGCGAAGAGAGAAAGGCCTTTATGCTTTAGACAATCTTTGGGATGGACTTGGAGCCCTTGTTGTTTGTAACCCTGGGGTTAAGTATTTCTTCGGCAAGGTAACTATGTATCGAAATTACAACCAGAAAGCGAGAGATATGCTTCTTTACTTTATGGAAAAGTACTTTTCGGATCATGAAAAGTTAGTTACTCCTAAAGAACCTATGCCCATTGAGATAAGTCGAAACGAGATGTCAGATTTGTTTAAAGGGAAGGACTATAAAGAGGATTACAGGATTTTATCAAAAGAAATTAGAGCGTTGGGTGAGAATATTCCACCTTTAATCAACTCTTATATGAACATTAGCCCATCTATGAAGATGTTTGGTACAGTTATCAATCCATACTTCGGTGGAGTTGAGGAGACAGGTATAATGATTACAATTTCTGACATATACCAGAATAAGGTGGATCGGCATATTTTATCATTTATTAAAAGAAAAATCCATTTTAAACGTTAGACATTAATTGCAATAAAAAAATGAGAGCCTTAGATTTTTAAAATCTAAGGCTCTCATTTTTTAAAAAGAATAATGTAATTATTCTTCCTTCATCTCCTCATCAAATTTCTTGCGAAATTTTTCCATATCACTTCCAATTCTATTGTAACTTTCGCATTGTGATTGTTGTTTAGAAAACTCTTTTTCTTGCTCAAGGTAATTTAAAAGCTCCTTGCCTTTCAGAATCCCTGAATTTCTTATTTTATTCATATTGGCAAAATAGAGATTCATGTTTAGGCATGCTTTTTCTATGTTTACCGTTTTATAGAAATAAATATCCACTAGGTTAATTAATGATTCTAAACGCATAACTAGGTGCTTACGTGAATCTACCCCTTCAGGAATGCTACTTACCACAATTTCAAATTTCTGTGCAGCTTCTTGAAAGTTGCTCTTTTTAGTATCGTTTTCAGCAGCGCTGAAGCTTAGCTCTGCTGCTTTGATGGCTCTTTTATCCTGCGAAAAGAGTTTCATCGGAGCAATAAGGCATATAGCCACAAGTATTATCATCACTTTTTTCATAGTAGAATATTTTTTTTTGATTAAGTAAAGTTAGGCTATTTTATAAACAACTTCAATGCCATTTTGGCAAACATAAATTTTTTCTTAAGAGAAAATTTATGGATCTTCCTTTGATTTATTGTTTAATCGATTGAATTCCAATGGTGTATAAAAAGTATTGCATGTATAAAATGGTTTGGGAAAAATTGTAAAGATTTTAAATTTGATTCACTCTTTTTTTTTTGAAAAAAGAGCCTTACATTTGCGCCCGCATTTTTTCTGAACAAATATAGTGAAAAACAGAGAAATTGAATTATTTTTTTTGGTTTTCAATAAATAAAGAATACCTTTGCGAGCCTTTTTGAGAGATTTTTTTAATTAAAATTAAGTTTATATATGCCTACTATTCAGCAACTAGTAAGAAAAGGAAGGACTAAGCTTATCGATAAGAGCAAGGCGCCAGCACTCGATGCTTGTCCCCAACGAAGAGGGGTATGTGTACGTGTGTACACCACTACTCCTAAAAAGCCAAATTCGGCTATGAGAAAAGTTGCCAGGGTTAGGCTTACCAATGGTAAGGAGGTGAACGCCTACATTCCTGGTGAAGGTCATAATCTGCAGGAGCACTCAATAGTGCTAATAAGGGGAGGTAGAGTAAAAGATTTACCTGGTGTTCGCTATCACTTAATACGTGGTACCCTGGATGCATCTGGAGTTGAGGGTCGCAATCAGCGCCGTTCCAAGTATGGAACCAAACGGCCCAAGAAAAAAAGTTAATTAACGATTAATGAGTTATTAAAAAATGAGAAAAGCTAGACCAAAGAAGAGGATACTTCTTCCAGACCCCAAATTTCACGATGTTTTAGTTACTCGCTTTGTGAATAACTTAATGTTGCAGGGGAAGAAGAGTATCGCATTCAACATCTTTTACGATGCCCTTGATATTGTTGGCAATAAGATGAAGGATGCAGAGAAGAGCCCTCTCGAGATATGGAAGAAGGCTTTGGAAAATATTACCCCCCAAGTTGAGGTGAAAAGCCGCAGAGTGGGTGGAGCAACATTTCAGGTACCCATGGAGGTGCGCCCCGATCGCAAGATTTCTCTATCCATGAAGAACATGATTCTGTTCTCTCGCAAACGTTCTGGAAAAGGGATGAGCGACAAGTTAGCCGCTGAGATCATGGCTGCCTATAACGAAGAAGGTGCTGCATTCAAAAGAAAAGAGGATATGCACCGCATGGCTGAAGCTAACAAGGCTTTCGCACATTTCAGATTCTAAACATACCTTTATATATAGGAATTTTTTTAATGAGCAGAGATTTACAATTTACCCGTAATATAGGGATCATGGCCCACATCGATGCCGGTAAAACAACAACTACCGAGCGGATACTATATTATACGGGTAAAACTCATAGGATTGGTGAGGTGCATGATGGAGCTGCAACCATGGACTGGATGGTCCAGGAGCAGGAGAGGGGGATTACCATTACTTCTGCTGCCACAACTACATTTTGGAATTACAATAACCAGCAATACCAAATTAACATAATCGATACACCAGGCCATGTTGATTTTACCGTAGAAGTAGAACGATCCCTTAGGGTTCTTGATGGAACTGTAGCTGTATTTTGTGCGGTAGGTGGAGTAGAGCCCCAAAGTGAAACCGTTTGGCGGCAAGCCGATAAGTATCGAGTACCCAAATTAGCATTTGTAAACAAAATGGATAGGCCTGGAGCCGATTTCTTCTCCGTTGTATCTCAGATCAAGGAGAAATTAAGCGCTCGCCCAATCCCAATACAATTACCCATTGGATCGGAGGACAATTTTGTTGGCCTTGTCGATCTGATCGAAAATAAAGCGGTAGTGTGGTTCGAAGATCCAAAATCACAGGTAACCCAGTACCGTATTGAAGATGTACCAACTTCAATGGTTGACGAGGTTAACGAATGGCGTGAAAAGTTAATCGAAGCTGTGGCTGAATACAACGATGATTTGCTCGAACGCTTTTTCGAAAACCCTGATACCATTACTAAAGATGAAATTCTTGAAACTATCCGCAAGGCAACCATTAACATGTCTATTGTGCCGGTTCTTTGTGGAGCTTCTTTTAAGAACAAAGGGATTCAACGATTACTTGATGCGGTGACTACTTTCTTGCCTAGCCCTCTTGATATAGGTGCTGTTAAAGGTGTTCACCCTTACTCTGAACAGGAAATTTCCCGAAACCCCGATCCTAAAGAACCTTTTTGTGGGCTTGCTTTCAAAATAGCAACCGACCCATTTGTTGGAAGGCTAGCTTTTATCAGGGTTTACTCAGGCAAACTACCTAGTGGTAGTTACATTTTCAACTCACGCAGCGGTAAAAAGGAACGTATCAGCCGACTTTACCAAATGCACGCCAATAAGCAAAATGCCATTGAGGTTTGTGAGGCTGGCGACATCTGTGCTGCAGTTGGATTTAAGGACCTGCGTACGGGGGATACCTTGTGTGAGGAGAAGCATCAAATTGCGTTAGAATCCATGACCTTCCCCGAACCTGTTATAGGTTTGGCTGTTGAACCTAAAACTCAACAGGATCTGGATAAGCTTGGGGTTGCACTCAGTAAGCTAGCCGAAGAGGATCCTACTTTTCAGGTTCACACTGATGAGGAAAGTGCCCAAACCGTTATATCTGGTATGGGAGAACTTCACCTAGAAATTATTGTTGACAGATTGAGGAGAGAGTTTAAGGTTGATATTAACCAGGGCGCTCCTCAGGTAGCCTATAAAGAGGCTATTACTAAAATCATTGAGCATCGCGAGGTGTTCAAGAAGCAAACAGGTGGTAGAGGTAAGTTTGCCGACATTATCTTTGAGATTGGACCAGCAGATGAAGGTTTCTCTGGCCTTCAGTTTATTGATAAAGTTAAGGGAGGTAATATCCCTAAGGAATATATTCCTTCTGTTGAAAAAGGGTTTAACCTGGCCATGAGAAATGGTGTACTAGCAGGTTATGCTTTGCCCAGCATGAAGGTAACCCTTTTGGATGGATCTTACCATACAGTTGACTCCGATTCTCTATCATTCGAAATTGCGGCACGTCAAGCGTTTCGTCATGCCTGTCCCAAAGCTGCACCCATTATACTGGAACCCATTATGGCTGTTGAGGTGGTTACACCTGAAGAGTATATGGGCGATGTGATTGGCGATTTTAACAAGCGAAGGGGGCAAATTACAGGGATGGAATCGAAGGGCAGTGCCCGTGTAATAAAAGCTAAGGTTCCGCTATCCGAACAGTTTGGATACGTTACCGTACTACGAACACTCACCTCCGGAAGAGCTACCTCAACAATGGAGTTTTCTCACTATGCTGAGGTTCCTGCTAACATTGCGATGGAGATTGTGGAAAAGTCTCGTGGTAAAATTGTAAAAGAAGTCGATTAATCATTTACCATTAGTTGTAAAATGAGCCAGAAGATCAGAATTAAACTAAAGTCGTACGATCACAATTTGGTGGACAAGTCGGCCGAAAAGATCGTCAAAACGGTGAAATCAACCGGTGCCGTGGTGAATGGGCCAATACCCCTTCCCACTCATAAACGAATCTTCACCGTGAATCGTGCCACCTTTGTGAACAAGAAATCGAGGGAGCAGTTTCAGTTAAGCTCTTTCAAAAGATTGCTCGACATCTACAGCTCCACTCCTAAAACAATTGACGCGCTCATGAAGCTCGAGTTGCCCAGTGGAGTCGAAGTAGAAATTAAAGTATGAGTTTTATAATTAATTATTAATGCAATGGCAGGAATAATTGGACGCAAAATCGGAATGACTTCCGTTTTCAGTGCCGAGGGTAAAAACATACCATGCACTGTTATAGAAGCTGGACCCTGCGTTGTTACACAGGTGAAGACTGTAGAAAAGGATGGATATTCAGCTTTACAGCTCGCCTTTGACGATATGAAGGAGAAGAGTTCCAGCAAACCTTTAATTGGACATTTTCAAAAGGCAAGAACCAACCCCAAGCGGAAAGTTGCAGAGTTTCAAAATTGGGACAAAGAGTACAATTTAGGCGATGTGATCACTTCTGAGATCTTTTTGGAAGATCGTTGGATTGACGTTACAGGAATCTCCAAAGGAAAAGGTTTTCAAGGGGTTGTTAAACGCCATGGATTTAGTGGTGTTGGCGGTCAAACCCATGGTCAGCACAACAGACTTCGCGCTCCTGGATCATTAGGCGCAAGTTCACATCCCAGTAGAGTATTTAAGGGAATAAGAATGGCTGGCAGAACTGGTGGCGATAAGGTGAAAATCATAAACCTTCGCCTAATTAAGGTAATTACCGAGAATAATTTGCTTGTTGTAAAAGGGTCGATCCCTGGAGCAAAAGGTTCATACTTAATCATTGAGAAGTAATGGAAATCAACGTACTTAACACAACAGGAAAAGAAACCGGACGGAAGGTTGAACTCAATGATGAAATTTTTGGTATTCAACCAAGCGATCATGCTATTTACCTCGACGTTAAACAGTATCTAGCCAATCAAAGGCAGGGTACCCATAAATCGAAAGAACGCGGTGAGGTTTCCGGTAGCACACGTAAGATTAAGCGCCAGAAAGGTACAGGAACAGCAAGGGCTGGCTCCATCAAATCACCTCTTTTTCGTGGAGGCGGTAGAGTGTTTGGACCTCAACCCCGCGACTACAGCTTTAAACTCAACAAGAAGTTAAAGCAACTTGCTCGCAAAAGTGCCCTTACCTATAAGGCCAAGAGCAACTCCATTTTGGTATTGGAGGATTTTAACATTGAAAGTCCCAAAACCAAAGAGATAACAAACATTTGTCAGAATCTTAACCTAACCAATAAAAAGTCTGTTTTTGTACTGAGCGAACCAAATAAAAATATATATTTGTCGTCCAGAAATTTACAGAAACAGAAAGTGGTAACCGCTTCATCTATAAATACATATGAAATAATGAATGCAGGTACTATAGTGCTGGTTGAGAGTTCAATTGATGTTTTGAACAAGATGTTTAAAATAGCATAAAACCTGTAACAATGAATATTATACTAAGGCCAGTTGTAACCGAAAAGATGGAAAAGCTCAGCGAGAAGTTGAACCAGTACGGTTTCATTGTTGAAAAAACTGCCAATCGGTTACAGGTAAAGAAGGCTGTTGAAGAGGCCTACGGAGTGAACGTAGTGTCTGTTAATACATTGCGATACGGTGGCAAAAGCAAGTCGCGCTATACTCGGGCAGGTTTAATTGCTGGGAAAACCAATAGCTTTAAGAAAGCTATCGTAACGCTTAAGGAAGGTGAACAGATTGACTTTTTTAGCAACATTTAAACGAAATGGCTGTAAGAAAACTTAAACCTGTTACCCCAGGACAAAGGCATAAAATTATAGGTGCATTCGACGACATTACAACCTCGACACCTGAGAAATCGTTGTTACGCCCCCTTACAAAGTCCGGAGGAAGAAACAATTCCGGAAGAACAACCATGCGATACATGGGAGGTGGGCACAAGCGTAGGTACAGGCTTATTGACTTTGCCCGCGAACGCGATGGTGTAGCCGCTGTTGTGAAAACAATAGAGTACGATCCTAATCGTTCGGCTCGCATTGCTCTGGTTGTATATGCTGATGGCGAAAAACGCTATATTATTGCACCCGCTGGCCTCAAGGTAGGCCAAACCATTATGTCGGGTACGGGAGTTGCCCCCGAGGTTGGCAATACATTATTTTTGTCAGACATACCCCTTGGTACAGTGGTTCATAATATTGAACTTAAGCCTGGGCAAGGAGGTATAATGGCGCGCAGCGCTGGAGCCTACGCACAGCTATTAGCTCGTGAAGGGAAGTATGCTGTTCTTAAATTGCCCAGTGGTGAAATCCGTATGGTGCTTACCACCTGCAAGGCAACCGTAGGAACAGTTTCTAATTCCGACCATGCACTCGAACGTTCTGGTAAGGCAGGGCGATCACGATGGCTTGGACGGAGGCCCAGAACACGTGGTGTAGCAATGAACCCTGTTGATCACCCAATGGGTGGAGGAGAAGGTCGTGCCAGCGGTGGACATCCACGATCACGCAAAGGAATACCTGCCAAAGGCTATAAAACTCGTTCGAAAAAGAATCCATCGAACAAATTTATTGTTGAACGCAGGAAAAAGTAATCTGAAAAACGCTGAACTATGAGCCGATCATTAAAAAAAGGTCCATATATAGAGTATAAACTGGAAAAACGTGTTCTTGACATGAACACTTCCAATAAGAAACAGGTTATTAAAACCTGGTCAAGAGCCTCTATGATTTCACCGGACTTCGTTGGTCACACAATAGCCGTGCACAACGGGAATAAGTTTATCCCCGTTTATGTTACCGAAAATATGGTTGGGCACAAGCTCGGAGAGTTTGCCCCTACTCGTATCTTCCGTGGACATGCAGGCAGTAAGAAGAAGTAACTGAATTTGATTAAACCTTGAAATAATGGGTGCAAGAAAACGCATAAAAGCAGAAAAAATTAAGGAGGAGAAAAGCAAAAAGGCATTCGCAATTTTGCGCAATTGCCCAACATCTCCTCGTAAAATGCGATTAGTTGTTGACTTAGTACGTGGAAAACAAGTTAATAACGCCTTGGATATACTTCGCTTTACCCCTAAGGAGGCTGCAGTGAGAGTTGAAAAACTTCTACTTTCGGCCGTTGCCAACTGGCAAGCAAAGAATGAAGGCGTTAGGCTTGAGGAAGCAAATCTGTTTGTGAAGGAAATATTCGTTGATCAGGGAAGAATGCTTAAGCGCATTAGAACAGCCCCTCAGGGTCGTGCCCACAGAATCAGGAAGCATTCCAACCACGTTACAGTAGTTGTTGACAGTGCAGTTATTAACGATACTCAAAACACACAGAGTTAGATGGGACAGAAAGTTAATCCAATAGGAAATAGGCTTGGAATCATAAAAGGATGGGATTCCAACTGGTACGGTGGAAACAAATACGCTCAGAAGCTTGTTGAGGATGGACAGATTCGCGATTATCTTAACGCAAGGTTATCCAAGGCAAGTGTTTCAAAAATAGTAGTGGAGCGTACACTGAAACTTATCACCGTAACCGTTCATACGGCTCGTCCCGGTATTATCATCGGTAAAGGTGGACAGGAAGTGGATAAGCTAAAGGAAGAGCTTAAAAACATTACTGGCAAAGAGGTTCAAATCAACATCTTTGAGGTGAAGCGTCCCGAACTCGATGCAACTATCGTGGCAGCTAACATTGCTCGACAAGTTGAAGGTCGAATTTCGTACCGTCGTGCTATAAAAATGGCCATAGCCTCTACCATGAGGATGGGAGCAGAAGGCATTAAGGTACAGATATCAGGACGTTTGGGAGGAGCCGAGATGGCTCGTTCCGAAACCTACAAGGATGGTAGAATACCCCTTCATACTTTTCGTGCTGATATAGATTATGCACTTGGCGAAGCGCTTACAAAAGTAGGGTTAATAGGCATTAAGGTTTGGATTTGCAATGGGGAAGTTTATGGAAAGCGCGATCTATCTCCAAACATGGGGAAAAGCGCTTCAGCTACTCCGGGACAGCATCCAGGAGGCAACAAACCCCGCGGCGGTTTTCGCAAGAAGAGGAAGTAATTAATAGCATTTAAAAGATATTTGGAGATGTTACAGCCAAAGAAAACAAAATTCAGAAGGCAGCAGAAAGGACGCATGAAGGGAAATGCCCAGCGAGGCAACCAGTTAGCGTTTGGCTCTTTTGGAATTAAGTCCTTGGAGACCACATGGATTACAGGACGTCAAATTGAAGCTGCCCGTCAGGCCGTGACACGTTATATGAAACGTGAAGGTCAGATATGGATACGCATATTCCCCGACAAGCCTATTACTAAAAAACCAGCCGAAGTTCGAATGGGAAAAGGAAAAGGTGCGCCAGAGGGATTTGTTGCCCCAGTTACTCCAGGCAGAATAATTATCGAAGCCGAGGGAGTACCCTACGAAGTGGCAAAGGAAGCTTTACGCCTTGCAGCACAAAAGTTGCCTGTGACCACTAAATTTATTGTACGTCGCGATTATTCAGAAACTGAAAACTAGGTGAGCCATGAAATCAACAGAGATAAGAGAACTTACCATTAAGGAGCTTGAGGAGCGCATAGAAACACATGAAGCTCAACTTCAGAAGTTAAGGATGAATCATGCAGTTTCACCTCTTGATAATCCTATGAAACTAAAAGAGATGCGTAAAACCATCGCAAGGATGAAAACCATTCTGAGTGAACGTACAAAAGTACAGAATCAGTAAAGCCAACATTTACAATGGAAAATAAACGCAATTTACGAAAAGAAAGGATAGGCATGGTGGTTAGCAATAAGATGCAAAAATCTATTGTTGTTGCCGTGAAGAGAAAAGTTAAACACCCTATCTATGGCAAGTTTGTGAACCGAACCACTAAGTTCTATGCACACGACGAGAACAATACTTGCAATATTGGCGATACCGTTCGGATAATGGAAACCAGACCCTTGAGTAAAACCAAGTGCTGGAGATTAGTTGAAATCATTGAAAGAGCTAAGTAGCCATGATACAACAAGAAAGTAGACTGTTAGTTGCTGATAATAGCGGAGCCAAAGAAGTGCTTTGTATCCGTGTTCTCGGTGGAACCGGTAGACGCTATGCTCGCATAGGTGATAAAATAGTGGTTACCGTGAAAAGCGCAATCCCTAGCGGAGAAGTGAAGAAGGGTACTGTTACCAAAGCAGTGGTAGTGAGGACTAAAAAAGAGCTTCGCCGCCCAGATGGTAGCTACATCCGCTTTGATGATAACGCCTGTGTATTGTTAAACAACCAGGGCGAAATACGTGGAACCCGTATCTTTGGGCCAGTTGCAAGAGAACTTCGTGACAAGTACATGAAGATTGTTTCCCTTGCCCCTGAGGTACTGTAATCTGATTAATAGTAATCCCAATGAACAAGAAGTTACATATTAAGAAAGGGGATCTGGTATTCGTTAATGCAGGCGAATACAAAGGGCAGCAGGGCAAAGTGCTGGAGGTATTTGTTGATAAAAGTCGTGCTATTGTAGAAGGTGTGAACATTATATCAAAGCATACTAAGCCTAATGCTAAGCAGCCACAAGGGGGAATTGTAAAAAAAGAAGCCCCCATCCATATCTCGAACCTTATGCTGGTAGATCCCTCCAGCGGAAAGTCGACCCGAATTGGGCGCCGGCGCAACGAGAGTGGGAAATTAGTTCGTTACTCAAAAAAATCAGGGGAGGAGCTTAAGTGATGAAATACGTACCTAATCTTAAAAAGAAATATTACGAGGAGATTATCCCTGCACTTACTAAAGAGTATGGATATAAGAGCGTTATGCAGGTTCCTAAGTTGAGCAAAATTGTCATTAACCAAGGTGTTGGACAGGCAGTTGCCGATAAGAAGCTTATTGAGCAAGCTCAGGAAGAACTCTCGCTAATTGCTGGACAAAAAGCAGTACAAACCATCTCCCGTAAGGATATATCCAATTTCAAGCTGCGCAAGAATATGCCCATTGGCATTAAGGTTACCCTTAGGCGCGAACGAATGTACGAATTTTTGGAGAGGCTTGTAAGCGTTTCACTACCGCGAATCCGCGACTTCAAAGGAGTAGGAGATAAGCTTGACGGTCGAGGAAATTATACTCTTGGTATTCAAGAGCATATTATCTTTCCTGAGATCGACATTGATAAGATTAATAAGATTTTAGGAGTTGAGATTACCTTTGTGACCTCAACCGAGAACGACGAAGAAGCTTACGCATTACTTCGCGAATTCGGAATTCCTTTTAAAAATGCTAAAAAGAACTAGGGTATGGCAAAAGAATCAATGAAAGCCCGTGAGGTAAAGCGTGCAAAGCTTGCCGCAAAGTATGCAGAGAAGCGAGCAAAACTCAAGGCTGAAGGCGATTGGGTGGCATTACAGAAGTTACCTAGGAACTCAAACCCCATAAGGTTGAGAAACCGTTGTACGGTTACTGGAAGGCCACGTGGTTATATGCGTCAGTTTGGTATTAGCCGTATTACCTTCAGAGAAATGGCTTCCAAGGGTTTAATCCCTGGTGTTAAGAAAGCTAGCTGGTAAACAAATTAACAAATTTACAGAAATGGTTACTGACCCAATTGCAGATTACTTGACCCGAATTAGAAATGCCATTATGGCAAAACATCGGATCGTGGAGATACCTGCCTCAAACTTGAAGAAGGATATAACTAAAATCCTTTTTGACAAAGGATATATCCTTAACTATAAATTTGAAGAGGATGACAAGCAGGGAATGATAAAAATTGCGCTTAAATACCACCCCGCTACAAAGGTTAACGCAATTAAGCACATAGAACGAGTGAGCCGCCCTGGCCTAAGAAAATATGTTGGGGTAGAGGAGCTTCCACGAGTTCTTAATGGTTTAGGAATTGCGGTTTTATCTACCTCAAAGGGGGTAATGAGCGATAAGGAAGCACGTGTCCAAAAAATTGGAGGAGAAGTGCTTTGCTATGTTTACTAATACTTATAACGACAAATAGAAATGTCTAGAATTGGAAAAAAACCTGTAAACTTACCACAGGGTGTAAGCGTTAAAGTTGGCGCTGATAATGTGGTGAGCGTTAAAGGCCCTCTGGGTGAATTGTCACAATCAGTTGATCCGGACATCACCGTAAAAGTGGAGGGAGATTCTGTTGTCATCACCAGGCCAACAGAACAGAAACGTCATCGTTCCATGCATGGACTGTACCGTTCGCTAATCAATAACATGGTTATTGGTGTTTCAAAGGGATGGACAATCCAACAAGAACTTGTGGGTGTAGGATATAAAGCGGAAGCAAAAGGGCAAATCCTAGAGTTGAGCCTTGGATTTTCGCACGATATTCATTTTCAACTTCCTAAAGAAGTTTCGGTTGAAGCTGTCACTGAACGTAGGAGTAACCCAATTATCACCCTTAAGAGTGTTGATAAGCAGCTACTTGGTGTAGTTGCCGCTAAGATTCGCTCATTCCGGAAACCAGAACCATACAAAGGAAAGGGAATTCGATTTGTGGGCGAGAATGTGAGGAGAAAGTCTGGTAAATCAGCTAGTGTATAACCTGTTAAAACTGTAAGGAAATGGCTCTAAGTAAACAAGAGAGAAGACTTCGAATACGGATGAGGATTCGTAAGAAATTGTACGGCACTGCCGAAAGACCTCGTTTATCAGTGTTCAGGAGTAACAAGCAGATTAGCGTACAGGTTATTGACGACGAAAATGGCGTTACCCTCGCTTCTGCTACATCGAGAATTAAAGAAATTGCTGAGCAAGCAAAAATTACTAAAACCGAACAAGCCCGCCTTGTAGGAAAATTGGCTGCTAAAAATGCCCTTGAAAAAGGAATTACCAATGTGGTCTTCGACCGTAGTGGATACCTTTATCATGGTCGTGTTAAGGCTTTAGCCGAAGCTGCAAGAGAAGGTGGACTTAAATTCTAGTATACGATGTCAACAAATGCAAATATTCGTAAAGTAAAAACAGTCGACCTTGAACTCAAGGATAGGCTTGTATCCATTCAGCGTGTTACCAAAGTAACCAAGGGTGGTAGGACTTTCAGCTTCTCGGCCATAGTCGTGGTTGGGAACGAAAATGGAATCGTTGGTTACGGACTGGGAAAAGCAGGCGAGGTAACTTCAGCCATATCAAAGGGTATTGAAGATGCCAAAAAGAATCTGATGAAAGTCCCAATATATAAGGGTACAATTCCCCACGAGCAAGTTGCCAAGTATGGAGGGGCTAAGGTATTTATCAAACCCGCATCGCATGGTACTGGAGTTAAAGCTGGTGGTGCTATGAGAGCTGTGCTTGAAAGCGTTGGTATAACAGACGTATTAGCAAAATCCAAAGGATCATCAAACCCACACAACCTGGTAAAGGCAACTGTTGCAGCACTTCTTGAACTACGTGATGCTCATGCCGTATCCACTGTACGTGGAGTTGATATGAATAAAGTGTTTAACGGATAGAAATCAGCATTATGGCTAAAATAAAAATTACACAGATAAAGAGTAAGATTGGATCTTCTAAAAGGCAGAAAGCTACTTTAGAAACGCTTGGTCTCAGAAGAATCAACCACTCCGTTGAACGTGAGGATAGCCCAGAAGTAATGGGAATGATAGAGAAAGTTAGACACCTTGTTCGAATTGAACAATAGTGAATGGTAACCTTTTTATAACTGTCATTAAGATATGGAACTAAATAATTTAAAACCCGCAAAGGGTTCTGTTCATAAAGAAAAGCGAATTGGACGTGGACAGGGCTCTGGTCACGGTGGTACATCAACAAGAGGGCATAAGGGTGCCAAGTCGCGCTCTGGATACTCCAAAAAAATTGGATTTGAGGGAGGACAAATGCCACTTCAACGTCGTCTCCCAAAATTTGGATTTAAAAACAAGTTTCGCGTTGAATACAAAGCCATCAACATAGATGTTTTACAAACACTGGCCGACAAACACAATTTAACAGCAATTGATATTCAAACTCTAAGGGATGCTGGATTAGTTTCTAAGAATGATTTGGTGAAAATTCTTGGCAATGGATCACTTACAGCAAAACTTGAGGTTAAAGCTCATGCTTTCTCAAAGAAAGCCATTGAGGCAATTGAAGCAGTGCAAGGAACAGCCGTAAAACTTTAATAAATGAAAGCTTTTTTTGAAACCTTAAAGAATATCTTTAAAATTGAGGATCTAAGAAATAGAATTCTCTATACGCTAGGTATTCTGCTTATTTATCGCTTGGGAAGTTTTATTTCACTTCCTGGTATTGACCCTGCGCAGCTGGGTGCTCTTAAAAATCAAACAGCTGATGGAATCATGGGGTTGCTCGACATGTTTTCGGGTGGTGCATTTAGCCAAGCTTCTGTATTTGCCTTGGGGATCATGCCTTACATTTCAGCCTCCATTGTTGTCCAACTTCTCGGTATAGCTATTCCTTACTTCCAGCGTTTGCAGAAAGAAGGAGAGAGTGGACGTAGGAAGATCAATCAGATTACACGGTACCTAACTGTAATAATACTTGTCCTCCAAGCTCCTACTTATTTGGCAAACCTTCACGCGCAGCTACCCGCTTCGGCATTCGCCCTAAAGGGAGCATACTTTACCGTGTCATCAACCATTATTCTAATTGCTGGCACTATGTTCGTGATGTGGCTTGGTGAAAAGATTACTGATAAGGGAATTGGTAATGGTATTTCGCTAATCATTATGGTTGGTATCATTGCCCGATTGCCTTTAGCTATAACCGCTGAATTCTTTCAGCGCGCTGAAGAAATGGCTGGAGGATTGGTAATGTTCTTGGTGGAAATTATCATTATGTTCGTTGTATTTATGCTATCCATTTTGTTGGTTCAGGGAACACGTAAGATTCCTGTTCAGTACGCAAAACGCATTGTAGGCAACAAACAGTATGGTGGGGTAAGACAGTACATTCCACTAAAAGTGAATGCTGCTGGTGTAATGCCAATCATTTTTGCGCAAGCATTAATGTTTGTTCCAATGATGTTAGCAAGTTTTAATACAGAAACAACAACCGGTATAGCGGCTACATTTGCAAATTTTACCGGATTCTGGTATAATTTTACTTTTGCCTTGCTAATCATTGCATTTACTTACTTCTATACCGCAGTTACTATCAATCCAAATCAGATGGCTGAGGATATGAAGAAGAACGGTGGTTTTATTCCTGGTGTTAAACCAGGACGCAAAACCGTTGAGTTCCTCGACACAATCATGTCGAGAATAACTCTACCCGGATCTATCTTCCTAGCATTAGTGGCTATTCTTCCTGCCTTTGCGATGCTTTTTGGTGTAAATAGCCAATTTGCTCAATTCTTTGGTGGAACTTCGCTGCTAATTCTGGTAGGGGTTGTATTGGATACACTTCAGCAAATTGAAAGTCACCTACTCATGCGTCATTACGATGGACTCATGAAAACTGGTAGGATAAAAGGTAAGTCTGGAATGTAGTTTTTCCAGCGAAACGTTCTTTTAGTGATGCAATTAATAAAAACGGACGAAGAGGTAGAACTCCTTAGGCAAAATGCTGATATCGTTTCACGCACTTTAGCCGAGGTGGGAAAACTTATTCAACCTGGGGTTACAACTCTGCAGTTGGATCGTTTAGCCGAAACTTTTATTAGAGATAATGGGGCAGAGCCAGGCTTTTTGGGTTATAATGGATATCCCAATACTTTGTGCACATCAGTGAATGATGCTGTTGTACATGGCATCCCTTCCAATTATGTTCTTAAGGAAGGCGATATAATTTCAATTGATTGTGGTACAAAGATGCACGGCTTTTATGGTGATTCAGCTTATACTTTTGCTGTTGGGAGTATTTCTCCACAAGTACAAGCCCTCCTTAAAGTTACAAAGGAGTGTCTTAACTTGGGGATTTTTGAGGCTGTTGACGGTGCTAGAGTTGGAAATATTTCCCAATCAGTTCAAGAGCATGCAGAGAAGAATGGATTTTCAGTCGTTCGTGAATTAGTTGGCCATGGATTGGGTTCTCAGATGCACGAAAAGCCCGAAGTGCCAAACTACGGCAAAAGAGGAGGGGGTCCAAAACTTATGGATGGCATGGTTGTTTGCATTGAACCAATGATAAATATGGGGACAAGGCAAGTTTACCAGTGTAAGGATGGATGGACAATCAAAACCTTTGATCGAAAACCTTCTGCGCATTTTGAGCTTACTGTGGTTGTTCGTAAGGGTAGACCAGAATTACTTTCTACCTTTAAGTATGTGGATGAAATACTTCAAAAAGTTAAAAACTAAAAATTAAGTATGGCTAAACAACCCGCCATAGAGAAAGATGGAACCATCATTGAAGCACTATCCAACGCAATGTTTAGGGTAGAGTTGGATAATGGACATGTAATTACTGCCCATATATCTGGTAAGATGCGAATGCATTACATTAAGATTTTGCCCGGCGATAAAGTTAAAGTAGAAATGTCGCCATATGATCTTACCAAAGGGCGTATATCGTTTCGCTATAAGTAATTTAACTGAAAATAATTATTAAAATGAAAGTTAGAACTTCAGTAAAAAAGCGTAGTGCCGATTGCAAAATCGTGAAGCGCAAAGGGCGTTTGTATGTGATTAACAAAAAAAATCCTAAGTTCAAACAACGCCAAGGATAATTTATTAACTTTGTACCCTAATTTTTTTAAGTGAGAAAATATGGCACGAATTGTAGGTGTTGATTTACCAAAGAATAAACGAGGCGAAGTAGCATTAACCTATATATACGGTATAGGTCGTAGCAATGCCCGTAAAATACTCGCAAGCGCTGGTGTTGAATTAGACACCAAAGTAAAAGACTGGACCGATGAGAACATAAATCAAATTCGAAGCATCCTAAACGAAGGGTTTAAGGTTGAGGGAGAATTACGTTCCAGCGTTCAGCTTAACATTAAGCGCTTGATGGATATCGGATGCTATAGAGGTATTCGCCATCGCTTGGGCTTACCCGTAAGAGGACAAAGCACCAAGAATAATGCACGAACACGTAAAGGAAGAAAGAAAACGGTTGCCAACAAAAAGAAAGCGACTAAATAGTAAATAGGCTATGGCAAAGAAAACAGGAACAGCAAGAAAAAAAGTTGTAAAAGTTGAACCCGTAGGGCTGGCACATGTCCACTCATCATTCAACAATATCATTGTTACCATTACCAACGGAACAGGTCAAGTTATTTCATGGTCCTCAGCAGGTAAAATGGGGTTTAGGGGTTCAAAAAAGAATACTCCCTATGCAGCTCAAACCGCTGCAGCAGATTGTGCTAAAGTTGCCTTTGATATGGGGCTTAGAAAGATTAAAGTATTTGTAAAGGGGCCAGGTTCTGGGCGTGAGTCAGCAATTCGTACATTGCATTCGGCTGGACTTGAGGTAACAGAGATAGTTGATGTTACTCCTTTACCACACAACGGTTGCCGCCCTCCTAAAAGACGTAGGGTATAATAAAGGCAGGATATTCAGAAATATTAAAAAACTAGAAAGGAATGGCAAGATATACTGGACCAACAACCAAAATAGCTAGAAAGTTTGGTGAGCCCATTTTTGGAGCAGACAAAGCTTTTGAGAAGAAGAACTATCCTCCAGGAATGCATGGCATTAACAAAAAACGAAAAAAAGTATCTGAGTACGGTGTTCAATTACTGGAAAAGCAAAAAGCAAAATTCACCTATGGTGTGCTTGAAAGACAATTTGCAAATCTTTTCAAAAAAGCATCACGCATGCAAGGTGTTACCGGCGAAATCCTTTTGCAACTTCTTGAATCAAGACTCGATAACGTAGTATACCGCTTAGGCATTGCTCCTACGAGGGCAGCAGCCCGACAACTTGTCGGACACAGACACATCACTGTTAATGGAAAGGTTGTTAATATACCTTCATACTTATTGAAATCAGGTGATTTAGTGGCCGTAAGAGAAAAGTCTAAGTCACTTGAGGCTATTACTGAATCTCTCACTACAAACCGTTACACTAAGTACTCATGGCTTGAGTGGGATAAAGATCAGCTAACCGGAAAGTATTTGAATAATCCTGAGCGCTCCGATATTCCTGAGAATATTAAGGAACAGCTTATTGTTGAACTATACTCCAAGTAAAAAACTAAACCGAATGGCAATACTGGCATTTCAAAAACCCGATAAGGTAATTATGCTCGACGCAACTGAAACTTCAGGAAAGTTTGAGTTTCGTCCTCTAGAGCCAGGGTATGGTATAACGGTGGGCAATGCACTCCGAAGAATTCTAATTAATTCTTTAGAGGGATATGCAATCACCAGCATTAAGATATCGGGAGTAGAACACGAATTTTCCGTAATACCCGGTGTAATTCAAGATGTTCCCGAGATTATCCTAAACCTGAAACAAATTCGGTTTAAACGTATTGTTGAAGATATTGAGGAAGAAAAAGTAACCGTTTCAATATCAGGACAAAATGAGTTTAAGGCAGGTTTTCTTTCAAATTTTCTAACCGGCTTTAAAGTGCTCAATCCCGATTTTGTTATCTGTAGAATGGAACCTGATGTTAAGCTAGAGATTCAGGTAAACATTAGAAAAGGAAGAGGATATGTTCCATCTGAAGAAAACAAAATTGAGGATGCAGAGTTCGGTGTAATACCCATTGATTCAATCCATACACCCATCAGAAATGTTAAGTATGAGATTGAAAACTATAGGGTTGAGCAAAAAACAGACTACGAGAAGTTAATTTTCGAGATCATTACCGATGGAAGCATTCATCCAAAGGATGCTCTTAAGGAAGCCGCAAAAATTCTGATATACCACTTCATGCTGTTTTCCGACGAGAAAATCACTCTCGATACTGACGATAAGTTTGCCAATGAGGAGTTTGATGAAGAAGTATTGCACATGCGTCAGCTGCTAAAAACCAAACTGGTTGACCTTGACCTCTCCGTTCGAGCTCTTAACTGCCTTAAGGCAGCAGATGTTGACACTCTTGGCGATTTAGTGAAGTTTAATAAGAATGATCTTTTGAAATTCAGAAACTTTGGTAAGAAATCGCTAACCGAGTTGGAAGATCTTTTGGAAGCCATGAACCTATCATTTGGGATGGATATAACAAAGTACAAACTTGACAAGGAATAATTACGATGAGACACAATAAGAAAGGAAATCACCTCGGACGCACTAGCTCTCACCGTAAGGCCATGCTAGCAAATATGGCCACTTCGCTTATTATGCATAAGCGAATTCAAACAACGGTAGCAAAAGCAAAAGCACTCAGGGTGTACGTAGAACCATTGATTACTAAGAGTAAAAACGATACCACACACTCTCGAAGAACGGTATTTTCGTACCTTAAAAACAAGTATGCTGTTACAGAACTTTTCAGGGATGTCGCAGTAAAAGTTGCCGACAGGCCAGGAGGTTATACCAGAATTCTGAAAACTGGAAATCGTTTAGGCGACAATGCAGAGATGTGTTTAATTGAATTGGTTGATTACAATACAACCTATACAACTCAAAAGGAAGACGTTAAGCAAAAGGCTAAGCGTACTCGTAGAGGTAAAAGCAAAGCAGGAGACGAAGTTGCAGAACAAAAACCCAAAGAGGTTGAAACAACTACCACACCGGTAGATCAGGTGGAAGAAGTTCAAGAAGAAAAAACAGATGCTGAACAACCTGAGGAAAACGAAACTGAAGACAAAGAAAAAACAGAGTAATTTCTTCTTTTTTAAATAATTAGAAAATTGAGGGATAGGCTATGAGCATTATCCCTTTTTTTCTATCTTTATACCCTGGAAACTAATTCTAAAATCATATAATATGGGTTTAATTGCAAGTTTACATGCTCGTCAAATCCTTGATTCGAGGGGCAACCCCACCATAGAAGTGGATGTAGTAACCGAAAGCGGTTACTTTGGACGTGCTGCTGTACCAAGTGGTGCTTCAACTGGAGTACACGAAGCCGTTGAACTGCGTGACGATGATAAAACTCGCTACTTAGGCAAAGGTGTGCTAAGAGCTGTAGAAAACGTGAACACTACCATTGCTGAGGAAATTATTGGTATGCATGTGCTTGAACAGCAACAAATCGATAATGCGATGATCCAACTTGATGGATCTGATAATAAAGCTAATCTCGGTGCTAATGCCATTCTAGGAGTATCCCTGGCAATTGCTCATGCTGCAGCTCAGGCAACCGGACAACCATTGTATCGTTACATAGGTGGTGTTAAGGCAAGTATGCTGCCAATTCCAATGATGAATATTTTAAATGGTGGATCGCATGCAGATAATAGCATCGATTTCCAAGAGTTCATGATCATGCCTGTGGGAGCACCAAATTTTACCGAGGCAATTAGAATGGGAGCCGAAGTTTTTCATAACCTGAAAGCGGTGCTTAAAAAGCAGGGCTATTCAACAAACGTTGGCGATGAAGGAGGATTTGCTCCAAATCTTAAATCGAATGAGGAAGCCATTACCGTAATCCTCAAAGCAATTGAAAACGCTGGCTACCGTCCCGGTGAGGATATTTTCCTCGCTCTTGACCCTGCTTCCTCAGAGTATTTCCTTACCGAAGAGAATATATACCACCTTCATAAATCAACCGGAGATAAGTTAACCCCTGCACAGATGGTGGATTATTGGAAAAGTTGGGTTGACAAGTATCCGATAATTTCTATTGAGGATGGAATGGCAGAAGACGATTGGGATGGGTGGAAATTAATGAATAAAACATTAGGTGATAAAATTCAGCTGGTAGGTGATGATATTTTTGTGACAAATGTCAAACGCTTACAAAGAGGCATTGATGAGAAAGCAGCCAATAGTATTCTGATTAAGGTGAACCAAATAGGAACCCTTTCTGAAACTATAGATGCAGTTCGTATGGCAGATATCAATGCAATGACATCGGTTATAAGTCATCGTTCAGGCGAAACCGAGGATTCAACTATCGCTCACCTTGCGGTTGCATTAAATACTGGATTAATAAAGACTGGTTCAGCATCTCGTTCTGATAGGATCGCAAAGTACAATCAGCTAATTCGGATTGAGGAAATGCTTGGTGCTTCGGCCAGGTACTTAGGAAAGGATTTCAAGTACATTAAGTAATAGTTTTTTTGGGGATTAAAGGGCTTACCAGCAAAGGGGAGCCCTTTTTTTGTATCTTCACAAAAAAAAAGTAATGGCATATAAAGGGTTGGATGATTTTGTATCGCTACTTGAGAGTAAAGGCCAGCTAATTCGTATCAATGAGTTTGTTGATCCTGTTTTGGAAATTGCCGAGATTACCGATAGGTTTTCCAAGCAACCCAAAGGGGGTAAAGCGCTTCTTTTCGAGAATACAGGTACAGCATTTCCAGTTCTGACAAATGCTTTTGGCTCAGATGAGAGAATTGCTCTTGCACTTGGTTTTTCTAATCCCGAAGAAGCTACGAATAGAATAGATATACTTTTTAAATCCTTTGTGTCACCCAAACAAAGTTTCTGGGATAAGCTGAAATTGCTGCCCAAGTTACGTATGGTTGCCCAGTGGATGCCCAAAACCATATCTGGACGAGGTGAATGTCAGCAAGTGGTTTACATGGATCCCGATTTGAGCATTTTTCCCATCCTAAAATGCTGGCCATTTGATGGCGGTCGTTTTGTAACCTTACCCATGGTGAATACCAAAGACCCTAATACACAAATCCGAAACGTGGGGATGTACCGTATGCAGGTTTTTGGTGGTAATCTTACGGGAATGCATTGGCATCGGCATAAAACGGGAGCAAGACACTTCGAGGAATATGCCAAGAGAGGCGAACTTATGCCCATTGCAGTAGCACTTGGAGGTGATCCTGTGTACACGTATGCGGCCACTGCACCCCTACCTGATAACATTGATGAGTATCTGCTAGCAGGATTTTTAAGGCAACGAAGAGTTAAACTCGTAAAAGGGCTTACTGTTGATATTGAAGTGCCTGCGGATGCTGACATAGTAATTGAAGGTTACGTAAATCCACAAGACGATTTAATTTGGGAGGGTCCATTTGGAGATCACACAGGTTTTTATTCTTTAGCAGACTGGTACCCTAAGTTTAACGTGACCTGTATTACTCATAAGCAAAATGCCATATACCCTGCAACAATTGTAGGAATTCCACCAATGGAGGATACTTATTTGGCGAAAATAACCGAAAGGCTTTTCCTTAGCCCAATTAAATTAACAATGATCCCTGAGGTGGAAGACATGTACCTTCCGGAGGAAGGAGTTGCCCATAACATTGCAATTGCTAAGATTAAAAAAACTTATCCAGGCCAAGCCTATAAGGTGGCTAATGCCTTTTGGGGTGCAGGTCAAATGATGTTTAATAAGATCATGGTATTGGTTAGTAGTAATATTAATATTCATGACCCAATTAGCCTTGCAAAGATCATTACTAAACACTTCGATCCATTAAAAGATGTTTACATCGGACGCGGACCCCTTGATGTATTGGATCATTCATCGAACAAGGCTGGTATTGGAGGGAAACTACTAATTGATGCTACTGAAAAAATGCCCGAAGAGGATGGCTACTACCTGAACTATTTCTTGCCCGAAACGGAAACCTTATCCGAAGCCTTAAGAGAACTGCCTGAGTCAGTAAAAAAAGTAAATACTCAATTGCTGGCAATGGGTATCTCTGTCCTACTTGTTTCTGTTGACAAATCAACAGGTATACCAACAAAGCGCTTGTTATCACAGTTGACTTCCTTGATAAATGATTCGCTGCCCAAAATTATTTTATTAGTTGACCAAGAGATAAATATGGAAAACATTCCTTTAGTAATTTGGTACGCTGCTGGCAATACAGATCCATCTCGCGATTGTTTCTATATTGACACTGGAAATAAAAGGTTACCTTGTTTGATTATTGATGGAACAAGAAAATCGTTTGCTGTTGATTCATTCCCTAGAGAATGGCCGAATATTGTGATATCAAATAAGGATACCATTCGGATTGTTGATTCAAAATGGAATAATTTAAATATTGAATCATTTATTGAATCGCCATCCAACAACTTCAGCGAAATGCAATTTGGTGATGATGTCATAGTAAAATAAGGTGATTATTAATTTTTTTTTAGTTATTTTGCCTTTAACATGAAAAGGCTCTTAACCCATTCCTTCCTAAAGTTGCTATTTGTGGGATGCTCGCTTTTGTCAACGGCTAATGCCATGCCAAAAGCGATTAGGGTAGAATTGTTTAATATTGAAAGTGGACTATCTCAAACAGCCGTACAATGTTTACTGCAAGATTCCTTTGGTTTTATTTGGGTTGGAACACAGGATGGGCTTAACCGATTCGATGGGTATAGTTTCACCACCTATAGAAATAATCCTTTAGATACAACTACTCTTGCAAACAACTATATAAACTCTATATGTGAAGATCATGAAGGGAACTTATGGATTGGCACATGGAATGGCTTAAGTTATTTCAATCGGAGGGATGAAGTTTTTAAAAACTACTTTAATAACCCAGTTGATGAGAATTCGATTAGCGATAATAGAGTTTTTGAAGTGTATCAAGATCGACAAGGAGTAATTTGGATAAAAACCATTGGAGCGTTAGATAAGTATAACCCAACCACCGATTCATTCATTAGATATCCTCATTATAGTGATATTTTCACCTTCTCATCAGAGAATAATGACTTTGATATTTTTGAGGATAGTTATAATAGATTTTGGATTGGTACAAAGGAAGGTTTAATGTTGTTTGATAGACATTTAGGGCTTTTTAAACGCTATTTTCATGAACAATCAAAGAAAAATTCGTTAAGTAGTAATCGGATAAAAAAAGTCTTTGAAGATTCAGATCAAAATATTTGGATTGCCACCTCTAATGGTCTGAATCTTTTTCAACCCAAATCAGAAAGCTTTATCCGTTTTCAACACAACCCCAATGACACCAGAAGCCTACCCGACAATATTGTTAATACTATTTTCCAGGATAAAAGTGGAACCCTTTGGGTGGGTACGGAGATGGGTATTTGTAGTTTCAATCCACAAAAGAAAAATTTTAATCCCTATACTTTTAGTTTAAATGGAAGTGCATTATACGCTACAACCATTACCTCATTCATGGAGGACAATTCTGATATTCTTTGGATTGGAACATTTATGGGGTTGATTAAGTGGGATAGAAAATCCCAAAAATTTACGCTATACGATAAATATCCCGATGGATCAAATTTATTTTCAGGAAATTATGTGGCTTCATTATTTGAGGATGAGAATGGAATTATTTGGGTAGGTACTTGGGGTACAGGTTTATTTCTTTTCAATCGACATTTGTTAAGTTCAAAAAAATACTCAGAAAGTCTTACACAAAATAGAATATGCAATGATTATGTTCATGTTATTTTCCAAAAATCTGACAAAGAAGTATTAATTGGTACAAGGAATGGAGTGCAGGTGTATTTGCCTCAAAAGCAATCCTTTACAGATTACTTCAGGCGTAATGGTTATGATGCTAGTAGGGTATTTAATGACAACAGGGTTTATGACATAGCTGAAGATGCAGAGGGTTACCTCTGGTTTGCTACACGTATAGGTTTACATCGATTTGATGGTCGAGTTATTAAGAGCTTCTATCATGTGCCAAATGATTCCACTTCATTATCTTCAAACGAGATTCATACCCTTGAGATTGATAACAAATATTTATGGGTGGGAACTTTTAACGGGTTAAACAGAATTGATCTTAAAAATTTCGAGATAAAAAGGTACATGAGGTTGCCAAATTATCGCAATGGCGATTTGATATCGAATGATATTGTGAGTTTAATGCTTAGTTCTAATGGAGTGTTGTGGATTGGAACTGCATCTGGTTTGCACTACTACATTCCTGATAGGGATTATTTTGCTCTTTATACTGAATCGGATGGATTACCTAACAACTTGATCTATTCTATAAGAGAAGACAATAGAGGGAAAATTTGGGTTAGCACAAACTGGGGGTTAGCAGAAATAGATACAGAGAACAACGCAATTATTTCATACGGTGTTAACGATGGACTGCAAAGCTATGAGTTTAATGTGGGTGCAAGCTTTAAATCTTTAAAAGGTGAGTTGTTTTTTGGTGGTGTTTCGGGTTTTAATGCTTTCTATCCAGATTCAATTAAGCAAAATACAAATATACCTCCAGTTGTAATAACCTCTTTCGAGATAATAAGTCCTTCTGGCAAACAGGTAGTTCCCATTCAGGGAAAGAAAGAAGTCATAATTAATGATGACTTTTCATTGATTAACATAGAGTTCTCTGCGCTTGATTATACTCGTCCAGAAAAAAACAATTATCAATATAAAATGGAAGGTCTTGAGGATGATTGGATTGATATAGGAACTAAGCGCTCGGCAACATTCTCAAATCTAAGGGAGGGATCATATATTTTTAGAGTTAAGGGTTCAAATAGCGATGGAATATGGAATGATGAGGGCGTTTCGCTTCGAGTAATTGTTAATGTAAAGTTTTGGAAATCAAAAATTGCTTATAGTCTCTACATTGTAGTTTTTTTTATATCTCTTATTGTATTCTTAAGAACGAGAACAAGAATGCTCCGGAGAACAAACCGGCTTCTTAAAGAGCAAGAAAACTCAATGAAAGAGATAGAGAAGCAAAGAGAGGAATTGCTGTTTAAGAACAAAAGCATTACTGATAGTATTAATTACGCTAAACGTATTCAGGAAGCCTTAATACCTACCGAACAGTATTTTCAATCAATTATGCCCGATTCGTTCATCCTTTACATGCCCAAAGATATTGTGAGCGGAGATTTTTACTGGATTAATGAAACGAAAAATAAAATTTTTGTTGCTGTAATCGATTGTACTGGGCATGGCGTTCCTGGCGCTTTTATGTCAATTATTGGAGTAGAACTGCTTAGGAACATTACCAATGTTATGGGCTTAAACGATGCAGCCGAAATCCTAAATCGCCTCGATAAAGCTGTACACGATATATTCTCGAAAGATGTTGACGATTATATGACCAACGTTAAGGATGGGATGGATGTTTCTTTTTGTGTGATTGATAAGGAGCAAAATACTTTGCAATTTGCAGGGGCATTTAGCAACCTTTACTTAATAAGAGACAGTAAACTGATTGAAATAAAGGGCGATAGGTATACAGTTGGGGTTGGGGGCGATACAGAAACTCCATTGTTTAATAGCCATTTTATCCCGGTTGAACCCGATGATATGATATACCTTTTTACCGATGGTTATATTGACCAGTTTGGAGGACCAGATAGTAAGAAATTTAAATTTCGCCGCTTTAGACACCTCCTGCTTAACATTCATAAGTTACCCCTCGATGAACAGAAAAAGCAACTTTACGAAAGTATGGCTGACTGGCGTGGCCAACATGAACAGGTTGATGATATCCTGATCATTGGAATTAAAACCGACCTTAGCTGCTTTTTTTAACTTTTAATAAGGATAAAAGATTTCTTTATTAAAAAAGAAAATAGTTTTTCTTAAAGTTTAAATGTAGTTGAAATAGAAAATCTTAGTGAATAGATTTTAGCAAGTTCTTCATTTTTTGAATTAGTACTTCTATCTGAAAAGGCTTGCTGATATAGTCATCCATACCTGCCGCAAGGCACTCCTCTTTATCACCCAGAAGTGCGTTGGCAGTGATGGCAATGATAGGAGTATGGGTGTTTGAACTTTCTTCAATTTCTCTAATCTTCTTGGTTGCAACAATACCATTCATAATCGGCATTTGAATATCCATAAGGATAAGGTCAAAACGACTTGTACCAAATTTATCCAAAGCTTCTTTGCCATTATTGGCGATATCGATATTCTTAACCAATTTTTTTAAGCTGAGAACTACAATTTTTTGGTTAATAAGGTTATCCTCAACAAGAAGTACGTTAGCCTGATCAAGTTCAAGGGCAGTTACTTTATGTTGAATGGTTATCTTTTCTGAGGTACCATCAGATGATACTTTTAGTTTTGCTACTTCGGGATGAGCTATACTTTTTTTCAATGAGAAAGGAAAATTGAATGAAGCATCTTGGGCACTTAGTGAAATAGTTAGTTTTCCTCCATTACTTTCTATAAGCTTTTGGGTTATTGATAATTCAAGTAAATCTACGTAAACTTGAGTGCTTGCTGAAGTGTAAGTTGTTTCGTTGGTTATGAATAAATTATGTCCTTCGTTCATGGGTAAAAGAATGGGCCTATTGCTTCTAATTTCAAAATTAAGCATTACCTCTTCAGTGTTTTCGCTCTTTTTGCCAACAGTAATGCTGATATTTGTTTTTCCGCTACTCTTATTCTTAAGGATATTTTCAATAAGGTTCAAAAATATCTGCTTAATTTTTACAGGATCACCGTTTAGAGTGCTTGGTATTGAATCATCAATCTTCAGGTTAAAGTTGGTTTGAGCGGAATACTGAGAAGAAAATAGTCTTATAGTATTATGAATTGTACTATGCAAATTAAAGGGAATATTAAAGTCACCACGTTCTTTTATGTCAACATTTGAAATTTCAACCATGCTGTTAACCACATTCACTAAGTTGTTGGTAGAAGCGTGGATGGTGTCGATCATATCCTTCTGCTTGTCGTCTATATCTGTGTTTTCAAGTATATTAGAAATAACCATGATATTGTTGAGAGGGGTACGGATTTGATGGGAAAGATTTGCAATAAATTGCTCTTTTAGTTTATTCGAACTTTTTTGATCGAGCATTTGCTTTTCCATTTCGAAAATGGAATTCTGCTTAACCACATCAAAAAGATATGCAATGAATATGATAATGAAATAGGATACAAAAAAATTAACTTTAAAAATAATATCAAGGTTATATCCTCCATTTACCTCAAGAGGTAAGAAAAGACCCATTGCAGCAACAATGGCAAATACCAATGAAAAAATTGCTCCTTTGTTAAAGCCTAATAATCCAATGGTTATTAAGGGTAACAATGCAATAATTAGGGTTCCAATAGCAGAAACACTACCCGTCCACAGAAAAAATTGAAAGATAATAGCAGGTATAACAATAGGAGAATAGATATAACTATTAAGTTGGAGTTTTTTGACAATAATAATTTGATTAATGGCTATTAGAATACTAGCAGATAATGAAAGCATTAATAGCAGAAAATTGAAAGAAAAAATGGAGATAATTGCTAGAATGAGAAAGTATATTACAATGACACTGCTGGCAATGGTTAAAATCAACATTCTAACTAAATGATCTTTACCGCATTTTTTTTCAATCTGAAACGAAAGAAATTTTAATATTCTATTGGGTAAATTCATGCCCTTAAAGATTTGAGTATCTATGTATAGTCAATTGAGTGATTAAGGTAGAGAATTTGAGCATATTACATAATGGTAAGAGTATACAGTTTATTATTCTCAATCAGTGCTAAATATATAAAAAAAACATAACTCTAACGTAAAAAAAAAAACATTGTTCGTTGATTGTATTTAACTTTTTGATAGAACAAAGGAAATGATAATTAACTGGTAAGTTTATTTAGGTAAATAACAACCTTAAAAGTCCAATAATGGCAATTGCTCCAAGTATTGATATGACAGAACCAGATATTTTGTTAATCCACCATAATTGCTTGAGTCTAAACTTATCTCGAAAGTAGTATACCAGTGAGGTTAATATGTACCACCATAATCCTGCACCTATGAAAACACCACTCGTGGTTAATAGTGAGTGAAACCACTTGGTGCTATCGGTAACAACACCAAAAGTGGCAAACAATGCGATAAAAAGGAACACAGCCAGTGGATTTGTAAATGTAACAATGAATACCGATAGGTAATCTTCCATCAAGTTATTCTTTTTCCTTTTATGTCTTCGAAGTTGTTTAATAGGGTTGGTGTAAAAAATTTTGATTCCAAGTAAAAAGACTATTATGCCTCCAAGAGCTTGAAATATGATATGCTTTTCTTCAATGAAAGCGATTATAAAGGTTAAGCTAAAGCCAGCTATAGCAGCAAAAATGGTATCGGCACTGGCAGCACCCAATCCGCTGAGAAAACCACTCAATTTGCCCTTGTTAACGGTACGTTGTATGCATATTACTCCAATAGGCCCTAAGGGGATTGATGCAAGCAAACCCACTATAATTCCTTTGACGAAAAGGGTTAATATCATAAAATAGAATTCTTGAAAAAGTGCCCAAAGATAAGAAATGAATCGCGATTAAATCTTTTTAAAATATTCATAGTAGTATTTAATTGTATCAGTTATTGAGTTATTTTAAATTTTCTCAAAAGAATACTTCAAGTTATTTCTTGTTCATTATGGCTTTCCCCTAACAAGAAGCCTTGGTTCCATCATATCATGAATGGCGTATTTTACACCTTCTCTACCTAACCCTGATTCCTTAATACCTCCGTATGGCATGTGGTCAACACGAAATGTAGGAACATCGTTGATAATTACCCCACCAACCTTTAGGTTGTTGAATGCAAAGATCTCTTCATCGATCTGGTTTGTGAAAACACCAGCTTGCAATCCAAAGGGAGAATCGTTAATTGCATCAATGGCCTCTTCGAAGTGGGAGTATGGTTCGACTACAACTACCGGACCAAATACTTCGTGCGAACACACTTTCATTTCAGGACGTGAACCGGTAATAATAGTTGGCTCGAAAATGCTTCCTTTGCGTTTGCCACCGGCAATAATTCTAGCACCACCATTGATTGCTTCATTAACCCATTCTTCAACCCGAAGAGCATTTCCCTCATCGATCATAGCTGAGATATCAGTACTGGGATCCAGGGGATCACCAATTTTAAGTATTCTTGTTTGCTCAGCCATTTTTTCGATAAATGTTTCGAAAATCGTTTCATGTATGTAGATCCTTTGCGTATGAATGCAAACTTGTCCTGAGTAGGCAAATGCTCCACCCGTACATTTTAGCAAAGCCTTATCAATGTTTGCGGTTTTGGTTATGATAACTCCGGCATTTCCACCCAGCTCAAGTACAACTTTTTTCTTTCCCGCCAATTCCTTCATCTTCCAGCCAACCTGTGGAGATCCTGTAAATGTGAGTAGTTTAAAACGAGGATCAGTAACAAGCTGGTTTCCTGCCACTCTATCCATTGGAAGTATGCTTAAGGCTCCCTTAAGCAGTGAGGTGGAGTAGGCTATACGAGCTAATTCAAGTGTCGAGAGTGGAGTACTTCGAGCTGGTTTAAGGATAATTGGACATCCTGCAGCAATGGCCGGTGCAATTTTATGAACAGCTAGGTTCAAAGGGAAGTTAAAGGGTGATATCCCTGAAACTATTCCCACAGGAAAGTACTTCACCAAGCCTTCTTTACCTTCACCAGCAGGTGTCCAATCCAATGATAAGTATTCCGATGGCAAGCGCTTACTCTCTTCGGCTGCAACAAGAAAGGTTTGAATGGCCCTATCTACTTCACCTAAAGCATACTTTATTGGTTTGCCTGCTTCCTGTGCAAGGAGGGATGCCAAATGTTCTCGCTCGATTTGCATTCTGTTGGCAATCCCGTTGAGTATTTCTTGCCTTCGGAACGAAGGCATTGTTTCCATCTCTTTCTCAGCAGATTGAGCGGCTAGAATAGATTCTTCTAGTTCTTTTGTTCCAGCTAAGGAACAATTGGCTATTAGCTGATTGTTATATGGATTTCTAACTTCAATGTTGTCGGAAAGTTCCTTAAATAATCCACCAATGCATACAGGGTAAGTAATCATAACTAAAAGTTTAAATGCTAAAATATAAAATCTTTACACAACCTAAATCTTGAAAAGTATTAAATACTGCTAACTTTACACAGATTTTTTTAAAAAAGTTTTGTTTACTATGAATCTAAACAAATTACATTTAACTCTTTTCCTTTTGGTGTTTACTCTCAACGGCCATTTTTCATCTGCACAGTTGCCCGCAGTAATGCTTACCGATAGTGCCAAGGTAAGCTTGCTTACCTGTTCGCAGGGCGAAGAGTTATACTCAATTTTTGGACATAGTGCCATAAGGGTAAAGGATCCGATTGTTGGGGTAGATTGGGTTTTTAATTATGGTACCTTTGACTTTTCTGACCCAAACTTTTACCCGAACTTTGTTAAGGGCAAGCTTAACTATATTCTTTCAGTCTCAACCTACAAAAATTTTGAGTACACCTATATTTTTGAGAATCGATATATTTATGAGCAAATACTAAATCTGAAGCAATACGAGAAGCAGCTATTGCTCGATTCACTTAGGATAAATTACCTTCCACAAAATCGGTATTACCTTTACGATTTTCTGTTCGATAACTGCGCAACCCGTATCCGTGATATATTTGTTGAAGCAATACCTCGTACTATTGAGTTCGATAGCACTGCCCTGAAACAAGGCATGACCTTTAGACAGTTACTAATGCCTAATGTGAAAGAAAAACCTTGGGCATTACTGGGCATTAACCTTTTGCTTGGTGTAAGTGCCGATAGACCTGCAGAACCTTGGGAGTACATGTTTCTCCCCGAGCATATGATGACCGCATTCCAACATGCCAGTTTTAAAACCGATACTTTAACTGTGTTGTTTGCACAACCTCCTGTTAACCTGCTTGATGGGGTTGAAATACCTCGAAATCGTTTCAGAGAATCTCCTTTATTTGTATTTATGGTGATTTTTTTAGCAACAGCATTTTTTACCTATAAAGATGTAAGGAGAAAAAAGCATAGTTTATGGTTCGATACCATTCTTTTTGGGTTTGTTGGCTTGTTGGGTATTGTGATTGCATTCCAATGGTTTGGCTCCGACCATGCAGTGATGGCTAAAAATTACAACCTAATCTGGGCACATCCTCTGCATTTAATTGCGGTTATAATGGTTTTTTTAAAACCTTTGGTGAAGATTGCTAAGATTTATTTTTTAGCTAGTATGCTTTTGCTGATAACACTCCTGATATTTTGGTTTTTCCTACCGCAAGTTTTACCATTTCCTGTTTTTCCTTTGGTTGCCTCTATGGCAGTCCGATCAGTTGTGGTTTATAAATTTGCCTAGTTCAACAATTCAAAAGTTGTTGATGAACCTAACTGAGGTTTATCAAATAATTTAAAATAAAAGATGCTTCATATAAATTTTTTTATCCATATGAAGCATCTTTTACAACTTCTTTATGCTAAGATATACAATTTCGCTTAATTGCCTATCTTTATGTCAGTTGGTACAATGTTAAATGTCGGTTTTTGGGCTTGAGACTTAAATTGATCAATCCCTTTATCAAGAAAGGAGATGAATTCATCAACGTTAGTGTTAAAACCATAGGGTTCAGTTAGGAGTTCCTCATCGATTCCAAGAAGGACATAGTATGGTTGGCTATTAACGTTGAAACGGCTTATTTGAAAATCGGCATTTTTCCTACCAATTGTACTCTTAACCTTGCCATCAATAGCAGAAGTAATCCATTCCGATTCGGGTAGTTTGGTTCGCTCATCAACGTAGAGAGCAACAATGATAAAATTGTTTCGGAGCCGTTCCAAAACACGAGGATCGCTCCAAACCTTTTGTTCCATAACTTTGCAGTTGGCACAGGCATGTCCCACAAAATCAATGAATAGAGGCTTGTTCTGTTCGCGAGCGCAGGATAATGCCTGATCATATTCGAAGTAACCCTGCAAGCCATGGGGTAGATGAAGAATGTCATCGTACTTTGGTTTGTCGCAAAGCGATTGAGAAGTTTCCGATGAAGAAGTTCTAGGCTGTTGACCAATCATCTGTTCAAGGTCGAAACTATGACCAGATTTTGGTGGGATTAACCCTGATAATCCTTTGAGTGGTGCACCAAACATTCCAGGTATTAGGTATACTACAAATGCAAAGGTTAAAATAGCCAGTAGCATTCGAAAGAAACCAATGTGATCAACCGATGAGTCGAACTTAAAGCGGATTTTCCCCAAGAGGTAAAATCCCAGCATGATGAATATCGATATCCATAGGGCTAAGTAAACCTCTCGACCCAAAAACCCTAGGTGATAGGTTTGATCAACAGTAGATAAAAACTTAAGACCGAATGCGAGCACAATAAAACCTAAGACGATCTTCACAGAGTTTAACCAGCTACCCGACTTTGGCAGCTTTTGCATCCATGAAGGGAAAATGGCAAAGAGCGTGAAAGGAACTGCAAATGCCAGAGAGAACCCAAACATCCCGATTAACGGTTTTAAACCTAGTCCTGCAGCAGACTCAACAAGGATTGCCCCAACTATTGGACCTACACATGAAAGGCTAACAATAACAAGAGTTAGTGCCATGAAGAATGAGCCAATAAAGCCACCCCGTTCGGCTTGGCTATCGGTTTTGGTAGATAGGCTACTGGGCAGGGTTATCTCGAAGAGACCAAAAAATGAAGCTGCAAATGCCATGAATAGAATGAAGAATAATAAGTTGGGCAGCCAATGTGAAACCAGCTGGTTGGCAAACCCAGCTCCTAAGCCGGTGAGAGATACAAGAAGTCCTAGAGATGAGTATATTACTATAATGCTAATTCCAAAAATAAAAGCATTAAGAATGGCATTTATGCGATTTTTTTGCTTACTCATAAAGAAGGAAACGGTCATCGGAATCATAGGGAACACGCAAGGGGTTAGTAGCCCAGCTAACCCAGCAGCAAACGAAATCAAAAAGAATAGGAGTAAGGATGATTCTTCTGTCTTTGCCTTTTTTTCTGAAATTTCAGTCGAAGAACCTTTCGGTGCTTCAGCTATTCTTGGAGTTATGCTTGGGTCGCCTACGATAAGTTTAAAATCCTTATCGAAGAATATACATTTATCCTCGTAGCATACTTGGTATTCAATCAACCCTGATATGGATGCTCCTCCATAACCTTCAGAAAGCTCAACTATTTGAGTAAACGTGGCATCCAAATCGAAGTAGCCAACATCCATGTTGAAGATTGGATCGAATTCAACCTTTTTATTTCCCTCTTGCAGAATCCCGTTTACAAGATTAAATGATACTGATTCATGGAATACAAAACTTGTGGGAATTGGTCCCCCCGGGGGAATGTCGATAGAATACAGATGCCAACCCTTGTCAATTGACGCTTTAAAAATCATTTTGTACCTATTCTCTCCTTCCTCTTTTGAGCTGATGCTCCAGGTAACAGGATCGGTAACTTGCCCTGAACTGAATTTTGCCGAAATGGAGGTAATAAGTATTCCAAGAAAAAGTTTTAAAAATGTTCTTTTCATGCTGAATGGATTTTTCAATTCGAAAAAACTAACAAAAAAGTTAAGTTATTGTTGCCACAAAAATAGCAATTGTTGGATATTTCTGTTTAATAATGGAATCAAAAAAAACCGCTGTTTGGCAGCGGTTTAAATTGGTTAATGATCTATCTCGTTTTCGTTAATGTCAAAAAAATGGTAATCTAAAAAATTATACGATGAAATGGGGATAATCTTTAGGGAGCACTTGTATTTCCATTGCCACTTGCGTCGTTTGGAAAAGAAACCCTGATTAAGGAATGCCCCTACAAATGGATGAACCCTAAGAATTAGTTTCTTCATTTCCTTCTCGTTAACAAGAAAAGCTAGCCGGTTCTCAATTTGCTCATCGAGTAGAATAGCAGATGAGATTTCGCCAGAACCCTTGCAGGTAGGGCACTTCTCAAGAGTCTCAATGTGCATTTCGGGTCTCACCCGTTGTCGGGTGATTTGCATTAACCCAAATTTGCTGAGGGGAAGGATGTTGTGCTTTGTTCTATCCCTACTCATGAGTTCCTTCATCTTATCATACACCATTTGACGATTCTCGTTTAGGTGCATATCGATAAAATCTACAACAATAATACCCCCCATATCCCTTAGGCGTAATTGGCGGGCAATTTCTTCGGTTGCAGCCAGATTCACTTCAAGAGCATTAGTCTCCTGATCGTTGCTAGCCTTTGAGCGATTTCCACTGTTAACATCAATTACATGTAATGCTTCGGTGTGCTCAACAATAAGATAGGCCCCGCTTTTAAAGGATACGGTTTTGCCAAAAAGTCCCTTGATTTGTTTTTCAATTCCAAAATTCTCAAAAATGGGAACGTTCCCTGAATAGTTTTTTACAATTTTCTCTTTTTCAGGAGCAATGGTGCCAATGTAATCCTTTATTTCATTGTAAACAACCTCATCGTTAACGTATATGCTATTGAACGAAACATTTAGCATGTCACGAAGTATGGCAGAAGTACGTTTAAGTTCGCTAAGAATAATGGAAGGAGGGCTACTGGATTTTAATTTGTCGAAAGTAGATTCCCACTTCTTAATAAGATTCCGTAATTCTGCATCCAAAATGGCTACCTTTTTGCCTTCGGCAGCAGTACGTACAATAACACCAAAATTTTTTGGGACTATACTTTCAACTAAGCGTTTGAGCCGCTTTTTTTCTTCAGCTGAAGTAATCTTTTGCGATATTGAAACCTTATCGGAAAAAGGCATGAGAACCAGGTTTCGACCTGCAATGGAAATCTCAGCGCTTAAACGAGGACCTTTTGTGGATATGGGTTCCTTGGCAATTTGAACAAGCACCGTCTGTCCAGCACTTAGGACCGAAGATATTTTGCCATCTTTATCAATTTCCTTTTCAAGTTTAAGCTTAGTCTGTGTAAAATTTTTCGATTTCTTTGATTGTGAAATCTGAAGAAACTTGTTAAACGTATGAAATTGAGGACCAAGATCAAGGTAGTGCAAAAATGCATCCCGTTCGTATCCCACATCAACAAATGCGGCGTTAAGCCCTGGCATAATTTTTTTGACCTTACCGAGATAGATGTCACCAACCGAAAACTGAACATTGCTTTTCTCCTTGTTGAGTTCAACAAGTTGTTTGTCCTCAAGTAAGGCTATAGCAACTTCAGATGCGCGGAGATCAATTACCAGTTCGGTGTTCACTTTGCATCGATTTGATTGGTTATGTGATAAGGTATTAACAAACAACACCAACCTAAAGAGCAGTATAACTCCTTAGGTTGGTTATGAGGTGATATAACACTGCTAATGAATTAATTGCAGCATTATTTCTTCTTTTTATGACGGTTTTTGCGCAAGCGTTTCTTCCGCTTGTGAGTTGCCATCTTATGCCTCTTTCTCTTCTTTCCGCTTGGCATGATTAAGAATTCTTATTATTAAAAAATTTATACTACTTAACGTGCGATTTTACCTTATTAACAAAGGTTTTGGCGGGTTTGAAAGCAGGAATAAAATGCTCGGGAATAATAATAGTAGTGTTCTTAGAAATGTTGCGAGCAGTTTTCTTTGCACGTTTCTTAATGATGAAACTACCGAATCCTCTAAGGTATACATTCTTTTCCTTAACAAGGGATTCTTTAACTGTTTCCATAAAGGCTTCAACTGTTTTCTGAACAGTAACCTTTTCAATTCCAGTGTTCTTGGAAATCTCGTTTACGATATCAGCTTTTGTCATGTTTAAAAATCTTTAATTATCAATTAATTAAGGTTGTAAAAGTCAAATTGGATTGCAAATATAAGAGTTTTAAATTGATAAATAAAAA
>CAYNHM010000008.1:0-137752 GCA_964397135.1 uncultured Rikenellaceae bacterium | reverse complement strand
TTACCTGTATATACTGATAAATTAATTAAAAATTGTTAAATACTGCATACATAATAAACTAATTATCTCTCATCATGAAAAGTAACCCTAAATCATTTAGCAAGACGTTGACGTTCCAAAATTCTTACAAAACGTCTGAAGCGCATCATGTTCACGATACTAACATGAACGAATGCAAGACCTTACAAACTGTGGCAATGACAGATACAAATTCATCTAGCCTAAATAGGCTTGCTTTGATAATTAGAAGGACGATGATCCTAATGGTTTTTATCCTGTTTGGGTTTACAGCCTTCTCGCAGCTGACTGTAGAAATTACCAGCACTGAACCAAACCCAACAAACAGCAACCCTTTTTCGGTAACCATTGAATTCTCGGAAGCTGTAACCGGGTTTGATGTTGAGGATATAATTATTACAAGTGGTACAGCAACAAATTTTAACGGTGATTTTAATCCTTTTTTTACTGTTGATATTACTCCAGATTTTGATGATGAGATAACAGTTGAGGTGCAAGCTGACGTTTGTTACGATGAGGCTACCGAGCTGACAAGCAATGATGCATCGAATGTTTTCATGATTACATACGATGGAACAGCTCCTGAGGGTTATACCGTAAGCTTTAACGATCCCATAATTGATGCCAACAATGAGTTCTCATGCTCTTTTACCATTTATAACGCAGAGATCGATGCAGAGTATCAGTACTCCATTTCCAGCTCGGGAGGAGGGGATGTTGTTTATGGCAACGGAGTAATTGATAATACTGATGAAATAGTTAGCGGAGTGGATGTTAGCGGGCTTAGTGATGGGGAACTTACAATAGGATTATTTCTAGCTGATGCCGCTGGGAACAATGGTATTGTTGTTCACAGCTCTGTTAATAAACAAACTGAAGATCCATTCTACTTAGTAACTTTCAACGTTGATATGACCGATGCTGTGGGATTCGATCCCGAAAACGATGTGGTGTACATCACAGGCTCCATGCTTGGCTGGGCTGAGCCGGGTACCGATCCCGATAACCAGACCATGCAACGCATTGGGGAAACCATGATGTGGACAGTCAGCCTTGAACTGACTCCCGGTATCTATGATTACAAGTACTTCCTAAATGCTGGCTGGCCAGGTGGCGAGTGGGGTGGTAATCCCAACCGGGAGATTGAGGTTACCTGGGATGCCGATATCTACGATACATGGAGCTATCTTAACGGCGTGTACTACGTAACCGATGCCGAAGGCAATGCTTACCCTACGGTTACCATTGGCAATCAGGAGTGGTTTGCTTCCAACCTGCGAACCAACAAGTACGCCGATGGCTCTGATATTGCCACAAACCTTAATAATACCGATTGGGAGAATGCTGATTACGGTGCTTATGCCATTTACCCATACACAGATATTGATGGGCTTAATTCAGACGCTGAGGTTCTCGAAGCGTACGGTGCTCTTTACAACTGGTATGCCGTGGATGACCCACGTGGGCTTTGCCCCGATGGATGGCATGTGCCAAATAATACTGAATGGGCAGTTCTTGCCGATTACCTTGGAGGAGAAGAGATTGCTGGTGGTTTTTTGAAAAGTACACGTACAGTACCCGATAATCATCCAAGATGGAACTCGCCCAATACAGATGCAGTTGATATCTATGGATTCTCGGCATTGCCCGGAGGTGCTAGAGATGATGGGGGTTCGTTTATCGACATAGGAGACATTTGTTACTTTTGGACTGCAACAGAAGAAGATGTAAATTATTCATGGTTAAAATACATGCAGTATAATTATGGAGGAATTGTTAATGCTGCTAGTGATATAAATGATGGTCTCTCCATCCGCTGCATCCGTAACACCGAGCCAGAAGAAAACATACCCATTGTTAATACCCTTGAACCATTCAACATAACCCACTCCTCAGCCACTTCTGGTGGTGATGTTGTGGATGAAGGATATGCAGAGGTAACCGATCGTGGGGTGGTATGGACCTCCGCCACTAATCTTTTTTACAATATCCCCTTTGAATACATCCAAAATTTCCCATTACTACCCGACGATATAAATGGTAGTAGCAACGAGAACAATGAACTGCTTCCTGGTACCATAATATTATACAAGACTAAAGAAGAAAGGTATGGGAAATTTATGGTAGTATCACATGGCGATGATTTAACCATTAAATGGATTACCTATGATTACAGCGGAAATGAACATTCCTTTGGTGATAATCTTACGATTCATTCTTCATGGCATGCTGACTTAGACGCTGGGATTGAAACTATCGAGATTTCAGATTTTCACTGGTCAAATCAGGATGGCACCATACGATACCTTATGCCTCAAAACAATGCGTTGTTTGGAATCTACACAGGACAAGGCGATGTATTAAATCTTTACAACGCTAGTGGGATAACAAATGAAGGTTCGGGCATCGGTTATTTCGAAAGTACAATTGGAGATTTGTCCCCAAATACTCAGTTTTACGCAAAGGCATACGCAACCAACATTTATGGGACAGGTTATGGTCAGGAGACCATGTTTGAGACCTTACCCGAAGAATCACCATACGAAAACCTTGCCCGTGGAGGACCATCGGAAACCAACCCCTTGGCTATTCCCGTTCAGATTACGGGGGTAAACACTACACCTTATACTAGCGACCTAAACGCTTGGTACGGTGGATGGCTAGCTCCTCAGGCCATCTTCGATCAGGGAGAATTTGTAAACGATCCATTCAACTGGTCGAATATTCAAGGCAACGATAACGGAGGAAGCACATGGAATAATCCTAGTCCAGGCGAAAGTTACGGTGTTCTGGTTGTTGACCTTCAGCAGGAAAGGAACATTCAATGGGTAAGCGTATTCCAAATGTTTAGCGATGGAAAAACCACTCATATAGCTCTGGCAGCTCATCCCGAAATTGGTGCCACAGCCCCCGATGCCTTAGATGGAGACTGGTACGAATTTCTGGAGAAATCACAGGTAAATTATGGTACAAATAACACTACTTATATTACCGACCCAAGCCATTTCTTCGCTAATGTCAACACTAGGTATGTTAAGATCATGGCTTACAATGATGGCTCACATGGCGATAGCGATTACATCGAACTTAAGGGTATAAAGATGTTCGAAGAGAGTTTGCCTTCGCACTCAGTAACCTTTAACGTGGATATGACTGGAGCAATTAATTTTGATCCAGATAACGATTTTGTGTATTTAACTGGGTCAATGTTTGGCTGGCCATGGCCAGCACCAGGCGAAGATCCCGACAATCAAATGATGTCTCGTATAGAAGAATCGATGATCTGGACAAAGACTCTTGAGTTAACCGAAGGCTACTACGAATATAAATTCTTTATGAATGAAGGATGGGAAAATGGCGAATGGGATGGTAATCCTAACCGTGAATTAAACGTCTACGAAACTCTTGTTATTGATAATATCTGGGGTTCCCTATACCCCGGCTATTTTGCAGGGGGCTCGGGCAATGAAAGCGAACCATTCCTTGTTGAAACCGCCGAACATTTGAATAATGTTAGGTATTTCCCCAATGCCCAGTTTATGCAAATTGCCAATATCGATTTGGCCATTGCCCCATTCAACCTCAATGAAGGGTGGGAACCAATTGGAAGCGATTATAATTATTTTCTTGGTGTATACAATGGTAATGGTTTCACCATCTCTGGACTATACATAAACAGAGAAAACTACTATCAAGGGTTGTTTGGTTATATGAGCAACGCCTATGTACATAACGTTACCCTTGAAGGAGCTGATATTTCAGGCTTTACTAGTGTTGGTGGCATTGCCGGTTATGGTGATCATTCAATTATTAGGGATTGCCATGTTTCTGGATCTATATCAGGCTCAGACTGGATTGGGGGTATTGTTGGCCGCAATACAGGGACAACAAGTAATGTCCGCAATTGCATTTCAAATGCTAACATAATTGCTACTGGTCAATATATTGGTGGACTTGTAGGTTTTAGCGACTACAATGCTACGGTAAAAACATCTTATGCAATTGGTAACGTAACTGGAGATTACGCTGTTGGAGGTCTAGTGGGATGGAATGGTGGTGGAGCAAGCATTATTAACTCATTTGCAAAGGGCAACGTTACTGGTGTTGACGAAGTAGGTGGTCTGGTTGGACATAATGACGGCTCCATTGAATTCACCTATTCAACTGGTTTTATTGCTGGCAATAGCAATTTAGGAGGATTGATAGGCATTAACACAGGATTGGTTTCAAGCAGCTATTGGAATACCCAAACCAGCGGTCAGAGTAGTTCAAATGGAGGCGAAGGACGGTCAACCGATGATATGCAATATCCCTACGATGCAAACACTTACGTTGACTGGAACTTCTCATCCATTTGGGCAGAGGATATTGATCATGAAGTTAACGATGGCTATCCTTACCTAACCATGACATTTACAACACCAACCGTTACATTTAATGTAGATATGTCCTTAGCCTACGATTTCAATCCAGATTATGATATTGTTTTCATTACTGGTAGCATGTTGGGTTGGGCTGAACCTGGAATTGATCCCGACAACCAAATCATGGAGCGCATCGGAGAATCGATGATATGGACAAAGACTTTTGAACTTGAAGAAGGTGAATACATTTATAAATACTTTATCAATCCTAACTGGTCGCCGGGAGATCCAGCTGGAGATCGTTACATCACCGTTTCGGATGATATGGTATTAAACGATACATGGGGACAAGGAGGTAATTTCTACTACTTATCGCTTCAGTCCAATCCATGGGAAGGTGGTGAACTTTTTGGCGAGGGAAACTATGAGGCATGGTCGTATCCTACCGTTTCGACTTTACCCAATTTTGGTTACGAGTTTATCAACTGGACCGACGAACTAGCTGAGGTTGTATCAGATAATCCAAGTTTTACATATTACATGCCAGATCATAATGTTACCCTAACAGCCAATTTCGCTGCTTTGCCAACTCATAACCTGACATTTACCGTAACCAACGATAAAGCCGAGCCCTTAGAAAATGTAAACATAGCCTTAAGGTACCAAGGCAATGATAAAAGCGGCAAAGCCGAAAAAGGTGATATAACACAGGATGAAAATCAGAAAAATCACTATATCTCCTTGCTTAAGCCCATGGATAGCAAGAGCGAAAGGGTATCTGGGGCTAAACATAAAGAGATGTATTCGCAGGCAGAAAGTATCGATATAGACGTAATACCCGATGGTGTTCAAACTGCCGCTAACCATAAAATTCAAGTAACTTCAAATGATCCCATAAACACAAAGGATAAGAGTTGCGGATTCTCCCATGAACTATTCGTGGGTCAGTATCGTTACTACTCCAACGGGCAGCCAGAATACGTTTTGAACGTTGAATATCTTGCGGGTTTACCCACGGATTATGGTTTTGATATGCCAGCAGGATCAACATCTGAAAGTTTATTTGGGTTAGTAATTCACGATGCCTTTATGCAAGGATCTCAGACCTTGGCTTGGGTTAATACCCAAAATAATTTAGTCTATATTCCATACCAAATCATTTATCCAAACTGGGATCCATTCTATGGTTCCATTTGGATTGAGGGGTACTACTATGATAGCTGGGTTAATTCCTGCACAATGGAATTCTACTATTTGGCTTACATCTCTTTACCTGAAAGTGGGTATGCATTTGGGGCCTATGAGTTCTTCTACTCCCCACATGGATTGATTGACCTAATCACGGATATGAATGGACAAGCCTCAGCCATTACCATTGATGGTAATTACTACTACACAGTTAAAACTTCAGGATATTTTCCCGAAACTGGCAACGTTAACTTATCCAACGACATCGAAATACCAGTTACCCTAAGCGGAATATTCGATGGAGGTATTGGAACAGAGGAAGAGCCTTACCTGATTTCAAATGCTACCCAACTTAATGCAATTAGCGAATACATCGGTTATGAATATCTTGGTGTTCATTTCCGACAAGTTGCCGATATTGATTTGGGACAAGCACCTTGGAACGAAAATGAAGGATGGAATCCAATAGGAACATCTGCAAATCCTTTCTGCGGAAACTACGATGGCTATGGACACACCATCCAAAACCTTACCATAAATAGGCCAAACATTCAATACATCGGTCTTTTTGGCTATGCAAATCAAGCAACCATCACCAACCTTAATCTGGAAAACGTTAATATACTGGGGATGCAAAGAATTGGAGCTCTGGTTGGACGAATTGATAATGGGTACATAACCAACTGCTCTTCTTCGGGTTATCTTAAGGGAGGAAATTTCACTGCTGGGTTAGTAGGGAATTTATACTACAACTCATCAATGGACTACTGCCATTCAAATGCCGATATTGATGTTACTGAAGGTGTATTTCAGCAACATGGGGGTCTGGTTGGTAGATTGTTTGAAGGAGGACATGTAAGCAATAGCTTTGCTACAGGTAATGTTATTGGTTATCAATGGGTAGGTGGATTAATTGGGCTATCCTCAACATTCGAAGTTCCTAACTCAATCACCAATTGCTATGCAACCGGTAATGTTTCTGGAGTACTCAATGTTGGAGGCCTGGTAAGCGAACTTGATCTAACAGATCTTTCCAATGCCTACTCCACAGGAAAAGTAAATGGCAATAACACAGGAGGACTTGTTGGGGTTTTCTATGATGAAACCTCATCGGCAACCTCATCATACTGGAACATTGAGACAAGCCAGCAAGCCACTTCGGCAGCAGGTACCCCTAAGTACACCTCCGAATTGGTTTCTCAGGCAACCTTTACAGGATGGGATTTTGAAGAGCTATGGAGCATTCAGGAAGGTGAAACCTATCCCTATTTCCAGTACCAAGGTGAAGCTGGTGAATTCAACTATCCAATCGCTTTAATACCGCCATCAGGCCTTATGGCTCTAACAGGTGATGAAAGCATTAGCCTTATCTGGCAAGCACCTTCGATGGGATCACCTACTGGATACAAAATTTATCGCGATGGTTTGCTCATCCAGAATGTTGGCAGCAGCACTTTAAGCTATGTGGACGAAGGATTGGATAACTTTACCTACTACACATACCATGTTACAGCATTGTATGGTGCTGAGGAATCAATGGCATCAATCAGCGCTACTACATTCCCCAATCCGGGCTTTAGCGGTGGCGATGGAACACCAGGAAACCCATTCCAGGTTTCAAATGCCGAGGAACTATACACGGTTAGGCTATTCATGTCCTCATATTTCATTCAAACTGCCGATATCGACCTCGGGGTTGCTCCCTGGAATGCTGGCGAGGGTTGGGATCCAATTTGCGACCCCAACAATCCATTCAAGGGCACTTATAATGGCGACAGCCATACCGTTAGCAATATCTATATCAATACACCCACAAGGGATCACGTTGCGCTGTTTGGCTATGTAAACGGAGGTATAATCAATAATTTAGGAGTGCTTAACGTAAATATCAAAGGCAAGTATGAAGTTGCTGGTTTGGTGGGAACCAACCATAATGGTTATATACACGACTGTTTTGCTATGGGGGTATTAACTGGCGATGCTGATGTGGCTGGTATAGCCGGATGGAACAACAATGGAACTGTAGAACGTTGCTTCTCATCGGTTAGCATAATGCCCCAAGAGGGTAGCTACTCAAATGGTGGAATTGTTGGCTTAAACTACAATAACGCTATTGTTTCGGAATGCTATTCAATGGGTAGCATTTCAGGCGATTACAGCGGTGGTATTGTTGGATGGAATTTCACGGGTACAGTAAGCAATAGTTACTCGGTGGCGAATGTATTTGGCAGCAATCTAATAGGAGGGCTTGTTGGTAACCAATCGAATTCAGGGATAATTTACAATAGCTATTCTTCAGGATTTGTTTCAGCTGGTGCATTCCAAACTGGTGGTTTGGTTGGAATGGGCCAAGTTGATGATGTTAGTGATAGTTACTGGAATATTTCAACCAGCGGTCAAACCTATTCCAGCGGTGGCGAGGGGTTATTCACCGAGGATATGCTATCGCAGGCAAGTTTCCCGGCCTGGGATTTTGCTACTGTATGGAGCATTGTTGAGGGTGAAAGCTACCCGTATCTCAAGTGGCAGGGAACTCCCGGAGAGCATAACTATCCCACTGATGAGCTGATTGACATTGATGGTAATACATACTCAACCGTAATCATTGGCGAACAGGAGTGGATGGCAGAGAACCTCAGGGTTACCCGATTCCAGAATGGTGATCTGATCCAGAACGGCCAATATCTTGGTACTGATATCCCCGACTCATACTACTATTTTACATACGACAACAACCCTGCAAACATAAACCCATATGGACTTCTATACACAGGATACGTAATCTTAGACGAGAGGGAAGTTTGTCCTGTAGGTTGGACCGTTCCTACCAATGAACAATGGAAGGTAATGGAGATGGAGTTAGGAATGTCCTGGGAGGTTGCCAGCACATGGGGAATGGCCAATGGACATGGAACCAACGAGGGTGGAAAACTTAAATCCACAGGATATCTGCACTGGGCAATGCCCAATGTGGGTGCTACCAACGAGGTAGGCTTTAACGCTCTTCCCGGTGGAGGCCGTAGCAATATTTTTACTGAATTGGGGCAAACCGCAAGGTTCTTCTCATCAACCCCAGTAAATGAAACACAGCCCATAATCAGATTATACAGCTACAACCACCCCAGAACTTTCCGTTCTTATACACAAGCGGGGATGTCGAGTAGCATCCGCTGTATTAAAGTGCAGTACGACCAAACGACACCACAAGTGGCTACAGGAAACATTACATCTGTTGAACCTACCTCCGCTACCATTCAAGCCGAAGTGCTTGACAATGGTGGTGCTACGGTTGTTGCTAGGGGTATAGCCTATTCAAGGTACAATTCAGAACCTGTTCCCGACACTCAGTTCAGCGATATGTTTACCTCCAATGGAACTGGTATGGGGACTTTCACTGCCACCGTAGAAGGTCTCTTACCCGGAATAATGTACTATGCCAGAGCCTATGCGGTTAATGCCAACGGCATTAGCTACGGCGATATAGTTGCATTTGAAACACCGTGGGCTGATTTGCCTTCAATTAGCAACACTATTGTTCAAAATAAAACACAAACGACCATTAGCGTTTCTTCAGAGGTACTTAATGATGGAGGTTTTGAGGTTCTCTCCCGTGGTTTTACCTGGAGCACTTCGGAATACCCAATAAACTTTGAAAATGCGATTTCGGTTGGTAGCGGGATAGGTTCTTTCACTGCAACCATTGATGGCCTTGAGCCAAATACCCTGTACTTTATTAGAGCATTCGCAACCAATGCTAATGGAACAGTATATTCGAATAGGGTATTTACCAGCACAAACAGCAATGTTCCTTTGCCAACACTTGATGCCCCTATAGTTGAAGATATTGGGACAACTACTGCTACTTTACGTGCCAATATAATTAGCAATGGAGGTCTCAGCATTCTTGACAAAGGATTTGCCATTAGCTGGAATGGAGGAAATGAAGAGATTAGCCTAGGTGCTGGCTGGACAGCTATGCTATTCCAGCTAAATGATCTTACTCCTGGTACAGAGTATAACGTTCAGGCCTATGCCATTAATGCGAATGGAAAGATTTATGGCCCTTCTACAACATTTTATACAAGGTTTGAATCAACAGATCAGGTTCTTTCCTTCCTGAATGACAATATTTACTACTTAATGCATGCTGCCTTTATAGGTGTTGGCAACCATTCCGATTTCGGAATGAAATCGTTGGATATTATTAACGACCTTATGGCCAACGACATGGTGCTTCACTCAGCGTCTTATGGTTGGTTTGTTTTTAATTATCAACATCTAGCACACACTAATAAGAATAACAACACGGTAAAAGATACCTGGAGTCGCTTGTACCTTATGATTGATAGGATAAACTTCTTAATCGACAATATCGAATATGCAAGTGGTAATCAATCTGATAAAAACAATATTCTGGCTCAGGTTCTTGCTCTGCGTGCCTACGCTCATTTTCAGCTGGTACAGGTTTTCTCCCATGCGTACAGCTTCGATCCCAGTGCACCAGGAATTCCATATATTACAAACGGAACTAAAGGAACATATACATTTAGTCCAGAGCAGAGAGAGATTGAACTTGAAGCCACAATGAATACTCTGGCAAAATCCATTGAAGAGTACGAAAAAGTTTACAAAGAAGGTGACGATAAATCAAGCAAAGGAGTACTTCAAAGAGGAACCGTGGCAGATGTATTTGATCTTCTGCAGATTGATCTGGATGCTGCCATCGATCTTTTCCAAGGTTCTGGACCTCATACTAATCCTTTGCATATTGATTTAGCTGTTGCTCATGGATTGCGGGCAAAGGTGGCATTGGTAATGGAGGATTGGGAGACTGCTTCCAACCATGCTAACATGGCAATTTCAACGGCAGAAAGCAATGGAAAAGCGTTATACACCCCTGCTGGGTACAATGCCAATGGTTTCAACTCGGTTTATGGTAGCGAGTGGATGTGGGGAAGCCAAATTACTGAGGAGAATAGCACAATATATGCATCCTTCTTCAGCCACATGGACGCTACTGTCATGTCCTATGCTCAACTTGGCTTACAGAAGAAAATTACCGATGAACTTTACAGCCAGTTCCCCGAAACTGATGTAAGGAAAGCCCTGTTTATTGCTCCGGGAACCGGTTATAACCAATTGGTGGACTATACACAAATGAAGTTCCTTGATCCGGGTGGCTTTACCGGCGATTACATTTACATGCGCCTATCGGAGATGTACTTAATTAAAGCCGAAGCCCTTGCTCACCAAACAGGTATGGCATCTTTTGCTCAAGGAACCCTGTATAACTTGATAAGCCAAAGAGACCCGGCATATTCACAGTCAACCAATACTGGTCAAAACTTGGTCAACGAAATACTTCTGCATCGCCGCATGGAACTTTGGGGCGAGGGTCACGGATTTACGGATATTAAACGATTACAGCAACCACTTAACAGACCCGAGGGTTGGGGTAACCATGATCCAGGCTTTGCCATGGCAATGTATATTCCTGCTAACAATGAGAGTTTCAACTGGAGAATACCTTTCCATAGCTATCTGGATATAGCCATTGAGGGTGTAGGAGAGGTTGAAGTGGAAGGAGAATTATTTACTTCAACTCTTTTGGTTGCCGATAACGCACTAATCATGCTTAGGGCCACCCCAAGTTCTGAATTCATTAGCTGGACTATTAATGGTGATGTGGTGAGCAATGAACCTGAATTCTTGTTCCAAATGCCAACAGTTGATGTCACAGTTACTGCCAATTTCATTGGAGGTGGAACTTCATTATACCCTGTAATACTCATATCAAACCCGGTTGATGGAGGGACACTAACTGGTAACGGCAATTATGCTGAGGGACAATTGGTTACCATTTCAGCAACGCCCAACGATGGTTACATCTTTGAGAACTGGATGCATGAAGGAGATGAAGTGAGCACTAGCGCTAATTTCTCTTTCACCATGCCAGCTGAAGAAGTTACCCTAACAGCCAACTTCATTGTTGGTGACACATATACCCTAACATTGATTGTTGAGCCCGAAGGTACAGGCTTTGTGATGGGTGCTGGCAGCTATCCTGCTCAAGAAGATGTTACTATCAGTGCAACTCCAATTGATGGATACACATTCATTGACTGGAGAATTGATGATGTAACCATAAGTACAGATCCTGTGTATATCTTCACCATGCCAGAAAATGATGTAACAATTGTTGCCCACTTCGAAGAAGAGCAAGTTCCAATATTGCAAATCATTCCTCTGCTTTCGGGCTGGAACATATTCTCGCTATACGTTACACCCAATAGCCTCGATCTGCTTGATATCGTTCAACCATTAATCAACAATAGCCAACTTGTAAAGGTTCAGGATCAGGCTGGTAATGCCATTGAGTATATTGGCGAACAGTGGATTAACGATATAGGCAATGTTGATCTCGGGCAAGGATACAAAATACGGCTAAATCAAAATGCCAATCTAACCTTAATCGGACCTTATGCCAATGGAAATGCAACATGGAATTACTACACTGGCTGGAACATTGGTGGTTATCCTCTTAACTACCCAACCAATGCGCTGGAGGCATCGCAGGAAATCATAAATGATGGAGTGCTGCAAAAGATACAGTCGCAAACGGGTGCCGCCATTGAGTTTTTACCTGGTTTTGGATGGATTAACAGTATCGGGAACTTTATCCCCGGTCAGGGATATCGGGTAAGGGTTAACGCCGATTACTCTATAAACAAAAAGGATGCTGAAATAGAAAGCACTTCTCCCAAGCGTTACGATGGAAGTGTATTCACCCCTTCATGGGAGGGATTTGGTTTCGACCATCATAACATCTACATAGCCAATGCAACGCTTAATGGCGAGGCCTTACCTGCTGGAACTCAGATTGGCGTTTTTGATGGAGATCTTTGCGTGGGTATCCTTATCGTTGATGTGAATACTACAACGCCAATGCGTTTAGTGGCCACTCAAAACGATCCTCTAACAACATCCATAGACGGATTTACAACAGGTAACTCCATGAAGTTCATGCTTTGGGACAATCGCAATGGCACATTCGCAAGCGAATTGGAAGTTAAAGCACATGAGGGGTATACCACCCTTTTCCAGACAAGCGGAACTTCTGTTGTTGATCTTAAAGCAACCTCAGCAGCTACCGATGTAATAACCATAAGCGATGGCTCATACCTGGGTAATATATTCCCAAACCCCCTACATGATAGGACATCAATTTCTTTTTACCTATCTAATGAAGAGGATATTAATATCAGCATATACAATCTCTTGGGACAAAAGGTATCAGTCCTTGTCGAGGGTAAACTTAGTGAGGGCTTACATCAAATTGAGTGGAATCCCAAAAAGTACAATGTGCCGCAGGGTATTTATGTTGTAAGAATGGAAACGAAGGGTTTGATACAGTCCAAACGAATCGTTTTCAACCGATAGCAAACTATAAATCAGAAATTAAACATGAATAAACTAAATTATAATATCATGAAAAGATTACTAGCATTTCTAGTCCTTTCTCTTACTGGGCACATGGTTTTTGCTCAAACATTCTATACCCCGGTATGGACAGGAAACGGACTTGACCATATGAACATCTACATAACCTCTGTAAGGGTTAATGGCGTTAGCGTTATCCCGGGCAGCGAAATAGGGGTGTTCGATGGGGATGTTTGCGTTGGTGCAGCTGTGAGACCCACGGTAATCCAAAACTATATTGAGATTCGCGTTTCAAAGGACGACCCCACTACCCCTGAGGTAGATGGCTACATCCAAGGCAACCCCATCTCATTCCGCATCTGGAATCTTGATGCCTTTGAGGAACACCTTAATGTGGTTGCAACCTACACCGTTGGAAACCCCGTTTTTAACCCAGGGACAACAGCACTTGTCGCTCTAAATGTTACCACCGCACCAGTTAATAATCCTCCAGTTGCAGTGGTTAGCGCTAGTCAGGTGGTTAACGAAGGGCAAACTGTTACCATATCGGGTGCTAATTCTTACGATCCTGATGGAGACCCTATTTCATACGAATGGGCAGTAGACCCAACAATTGAAGGATTAAATCTCACTCAAGCTAGCATAAGTTTAACAGCACCAGAGGTGACAACTAACACTTCTTACACATTCACTCTTATTGTTAACGATGGAGAGCTAAACTCTCAGCCAGCGTTCACCTCATTGTTCGTTAAGGATGTGAATAAACCACCAGTGATAACTGGGCAACAAACTATTGCAACCAACGAAGGTACTCCCATTGCCCTGAATATTAGCATGGTGGAATATTATGATCCCGATCCAGGACAAAGTCACACTTTATTAATTTACCCAGGGAATAATTACTTGCTAAGTGGTAACACAATTACCCCTTCACCAGGATTTAGCGGAACGTTAAGTGTTCCTGTTCGCGTTAGCGATGGGATTGCTCTAAGCAACACATGGAATCTGTCGGTCACAGTTAATGCGGTGAACAATGCACCCCAGTTCACTTCTAACCCCGTGCTTAGTGTTTATCAAGGGACAACATACCTTTATCATATATCTGCAACCGACCCTGATGGAGATGTAATGACCATTGCTGGAGTAAACATTCCATCATGGTTAACGCTAGATCAGGGAACTGTTAATGGCACAGCAACTCTAGTAGGTATTCCACAAGTTTCGCATGTTGGGCAGCATGGCGTAACCCTGTCATTAACTGATGGGATCATTGAATCTCCGGTGCTACAAACGTTCAACATTACCGTACAGGCTGCCACAGTTGCTCCTGTGCTAATAACCTCATCGCTGGAAAAGGCATACGCTAATACAGCATATACTTCGCCGCTTGAATTTTATGATGCAGATAGCGATTCAGTAATTGTTTCGCTTCAAAATGCACCAGCATGGCTTAGCCTTCAGGGTGCCATCAACGGATTCGCTCGCCTTAAACTGGTCAATCAGCATGTAAGTGTAAACCTGATTGGCACTCCTACTACTTCATCGGTGGGCACTTTCGCTATCACCGTTCTTTTCACCGATAAAACGAATAACCGGTCAAAGATTCTCCCACTTCAGGTGATGCTACAGAACACCCCTCCCACTGCTACAGATGTTGAAGTTGCAACCGACGAAGACGAACAGGTTCTGGTAGTTCTGGAGGGCACCGATAACGAAACCCCCTATGGATTGATTTTTGAGTTGCTCTCTCAGCCTGAGCATGGAATACTTGATCAGATTTCTGCACGTATATACATCTATACACCCAACGAAAATTACTTTGGAACCGATGAATTTGAGTTCCGGGTTAAGGAATCGGGTACGAATCCTCTGTTTGATGACGCAATGGTTACCATAACCATTAATCCGGTAAATGATCCTCCAATAATCACTGCCTCAGAACGTCATTTTACAACCTTGGAAGGAGCATCCGTGATAGTTCCCAACATTGAATATAATGATGATATTGACGGGGAATATGCCTCCGAACTTGAATTGGGAGCACTTTTTGGGCCATTCAATGGAAGTTTCAACTTTGAAAACCATATATATACACCCAATCCAAATTTTTACGGATCAGATCTCTTTTTCCTTATCGCCTCAGAAATAGAAGTTGATGGCTTAGAATCGGAACCCCTGATGCTGTGGTTTAATGTTGAAATGGTTAACCAACCTGCCATTATCTCCGTTAGAGATATTTATCTCAATGAGGATGAATCTACTACCTTTATACCAGTAGTATCAGACCGTGAGTCGGACATTGAGAATATTGAATACCATATCATTCTGACTCCATCAAACGGAACGTTGGTGGTTGAAAACCTCACCTTTACTTACACACCTGATGAGGATTGGTTTGGAACCGACTATATAGTTTTTCAGGCAAAGGATTTCCATGGTGATTGGACCCCTGATCTTGAGATTTTCATTCATGTTGCTCCTGTAAACGATGCACCTGTAGCAACTTCGAACGAGATTGATGCGGAGAACTCTACCACAGTAATCATTGATTTCTCTGATTGGGTGAGCGACATTGACAATACCCTCGATGAGCTTACAATTGAATTTATACTAACTGATGAGAGTGGCATCGGAATGGGAATGCTACCAAGCACAATTATTCAGGGAGCAGATAATATGACCTTTACCTACACCTCTATGCATGAAAGTAGCCAGGATTATATCCTCTATAGAGTTTTTGACTTGCAAAACACTTCTACTCCTGCAATGATAACAATCAACAACCTTCAGGGAACTAAAACGGATTCGAAAACTGACCTTTTTGTTGCCAAGGGTGATTATCTGGATATCACATGGGGTGATACTCTTGAGGTATTATTCACCTTAGTTGTTGGTGGAGAGAATCAGGAACCACCATCAATTGAAATAACCAATGCCGATGAGCTCAACGGTGATCTAATCAACCTTGAACTTTTAGAATTTACCCCCGGACATCCATTGGTAACCTATAAAGCAACCTACATTGCCCCCAATAAATCGTTTGAGGATGATAAGCCATCAGGAAATGCCACCGGGGTGCTTTTCGACAGGGTTGGATTTAGCGGTAACAGAAACAAAAAGGGATTCAAAGAGGTTTCCAACGTTGATAGCATCTATATTGGCAACCTGGATATTAAAGTCCCCACCTTTATCCATCCAATTTCTCCAGTTGCCATGGTTGAAGGGGAGTCTGTTCAGGTAAATATTCTTTACACCGATCCTGACACGCAGGACGAGGATATTCAGTGGGATATTGTTGTGGGTATTGAGGATGTAAACCACAGCTTTACTCCCATTGAAGCTGGAAATGTTTCTCTCGAAATTACTCCTCCAGGTAACTTTTTTGGCAATATGGTTGTTTCTGTTACAGCAACTGATGATACAACCACAACAGCCAGGGATTTCATTGTCCAAATCCTGGGGTTAAATCAACCTCCAAGCATAAGAATGGTAGACAGTATTTTCTACATGAGCAACACCCAGCGAATTGTGAGCGCACTGATAACAGATAGAGAAACACCAACTAATCAGCTCGATATCAGCTTTGAGGCAGATCCTTCCAATGCCGTGGAACAAATACTTTTCTCTCAGGGCGATCTTACTATATACCCTACTCAGGGATTCACAAGTAATTTCTATGTAGATATTAGTGTTTCTGATGGTGAGAATGAGGCAACCCATCAAATAAAGTTTAAACATAAGCTAACCAATGCAATGCCCATGCTTTCGCCCATTAACACAGCCGCTACACTTGAGGATTCACCTATTTCTGTTAGCATTACACCCATGGATCCTGACCCAGAAGATTGGTTGGAGGTAACCATAGGGAGCAGCAATCAGAATTTGATCCCCAGTGATGGGATCACCATTACCCCTCAGTCTGCTTTACCTGGGGTTGAACGTACGATTAACTTCATCCCTTCGCCTGATAGATTTGGGGTATCCGATATCACTGTATATGTTTCTGATGGATTTAAGTCTATCGCACAGCAATTTACCCTACAGGTAATAGCGGTAAACGATCCTCCCTCGCTTGTTGAAATTGATGATCAGGAGATGTATAACGATCAGGAAATTACTCTTGCCCTTAGCGCAATTGATATCGATTCGTACATATTCTCTTTCACTGCTGAATCATCAAATCAGGATCTAGAGTTGGAGGTAATAGACAACTTGCTAACCATAAGAGTTCTTAATGGTTACTTTGGAACCACAGAATTTACTGTAACTGTTGCCGATGACTCATTAGCCACACATTCCCAGACGGTAGAGCTAATTGTTCATGATGCCACTTCTGCTCCAACATTGAATGGAAATAGCATTCTGGTTTATCCAAACCCCACCAACAACACAATTTTTGTTCGTGGAATCCCTGGGGACTATCAAGAAACCTCAGTCAATATTTTCAATCTATACGGTCAACTGGTTACAACCAAAAACTTTAACCACCATGCAGATGATGTCATAAAACTGGATATTAATCATTTACCCCAGGGGGTATATATTATTCAGGTTAAGCATGGCACTCAGCAATTCCAATCAAGGATTATTAAAAACTAGCTTTAATAATGTACATAGAAAGAGGCTGCCCTTTTGGGACAGCCTCTTTCTTTTATATCTGAAATAAATCTAAAGGATTAGATCAGATTTTATCGAATCCGCAGTATGGTTGTAAAACTTTTGGAATTCTAATGGCACCCTCTTCCTGGTTGTTCTCCAAAAGGGCTGCCAAAATTCTTGGCAAAGCCAATGCACTTCCGTTTAACGTATGGGCTAGCTGGTTACGCTTTTCTCCCTCTTCGCGGAAGCGAAGCATTAGCCTGTTAGCCTGAAAAGATTCGAAGTTGGACACCGAACTCACCTCAAGCCACATTTTCTGGGCTGCTGAGAAAACCTCGAAATCGTAGGTTAGGGCTGAAGTGAAACTCATATCCCCTCCGCATAAGCGTAAAATTCTGTATGGCATTTCAAGTTTTTTAAGTAGGTTCTCAACATGGGATACCATATCATCAAGGCTTTCGTAAGAACGATCGGGGTGTTGAACCTGAACAATTTCAACTTTATCGAACTGGTGAAGACGATTCAATCCCCTTACATCTTTGCCATAGGAGCCCGCCTCACGGCGAAAACAGGGCGTATATGCGGTTAACTTAACGGGAAAGTCGGATGCATTCAGAATAACATCCCTAAAAATATTGGTAACGGGAACTTCTGCTGTTGGAATCAGGAAGAAATTATCCGTTTGTACATGATACATCTGCCCATCCTTATCGGGCAGTTGACCTGTTCCGTAAGCGGAATCCTCGTTCACCATTAAAGGGGGCATTATTTCTCTGTAGCCTGCTTTAATGTTTTCGTCAAGAAAAAAATTGATGAGCGCGCGTTGCAACTTCGCTCCCTTACCCTTATATACCGGGAATCCAGCACCTGTTATCTTAACACCCAATTCAAAATCAATAATATCGAATATTTTTGCCAGCTCCCAGTGAGGTTTTGCATTTTTTGGCAAAAGGGGTATAACCCCTCCTGATCGAACCTCAAGGTTATCCTCAGTTGAAATTCCTGCAGGGACCGATGGGTGTGGTAGGTTTGGAATCCTGATAAGAGTAGTGTTAAGATCTTGTTCAACTTCAGCCATTTTCTGGCTCATTTGCTTAGACTCCTCCTTCAATTCTGTAACCTTAAACTTAAATTCATTTGCTTCGCTTACTTTTCCCTGCTTAAAAAGAATTCCTATTTCCTTTGAAAGTGCGTTTTGTTCAGCAAGATTACCATCGAGTTTACCCTGTATTAACCTTCTTTGATCGTCAAGGGAAAGAACCTTGTCTATCAATTCAATAGCTTGGAAATTTTTGATGGCCAGGCGTTTTATCACCTCATCTTTGCCTTCGCGAATGAGTTTAAGGGTTAGCATAAATAAGATATTATCGGTTGATAATGAAAAATCTCCTGAACTTACGCCATTTCAGGTAAGCTACAGGAGATTTTAAATAAATTTATATGTAAGCTTACTAGTTTTCTGCTGGAATAACTGAAACGTAAGATTTGTTCTCTGCTTTTTTGCGGAACGATACAACGCCGTCAATAAGAGCAAAAAGGGTGTGATCCTTGCCAATCCCAACATTTTTACCAGGATTATGCTTGGTTCCCCTTTGGCGTACGATAATGTTGCCAGCCTTACATACCTGTCCACCGAAAAGTTTAACGCCTAAACGTTTACTTTCTGATTCGCGTCCGTTGCGTGAACTACCAACTCCTTTCTTATGTGCCATTTTCTAGTTCTTTTATGGGGTTATGCAACAATTTCTTCAATCTGTATCTGGGTGAACTGCTGACGATGACCTCTCTTCAGCTTGTACCCCTTACGTCTTTTCTTCTTGAAAATGATAACCTTATCGCCTTTTACCTGATCGAGTATTTTTGCGGTTACCTTAGCATTCTCAACGGTGGGATTTCCAATTGTCACTTTTCCTTCATCCTCAACAAGGAGAACTTTATCAAAGTTCAGTTCGGCTCCCTCTTCGCCTTCCTGGCGATGAACAAAGATCTTCTGATCTTTTTGTACTTTAAATTGCTGTCCTGCAATGTCTACAATAACGTACATTTGTTATAGTCTTAATAGTGTTTCTATACTTTTTGGGCTTGCAAAAGTAGGAAAGATAATTTGAATAACAAAAAAATGCTGAAATATTTTTATCGCTGAATTGCAATCATTACCTGTTTGCCATATCCCAAACCGCAAGGAATAACATTCTTGAAGCATCCTCCATAATCTCGGGAGTTAATGTAATATCGGGCTTGTCATCAGGATGATGATAATTAATTGGTTTAACCGCATTGGTAGTCCCAACACTTACTGCATTATATCCCGCTTTCAAGAATACAGCCGCATCGGTACGAGGGCGGGTTCTGGGTAAGCGGGAAACGGAAGTGTTAAACGATCTATGAGTAAAACTATCATTAGCTTTTACAAATGCTTCTAGAATATCAGGGTAACTTTCTCCTCCCCATAAAGCTAGTCCTGTTCCATTCCCTACCATGTCTAAATTGATAAAGTAGAGGGTTCTTTCCTTATCAAATGTTGGATTTTCAACAAAGTAGGTGCTGCCAATCAACCCACATTCCTCTGCTCCAATAAAAATAAAAGCTACCGAACGCTTAGGCTTCTCGGGGAGCTGTGCCATTGCTCTGGCAACCTCCATAATATTTGCTACACCCGATGCATTATCAAGGGCACCCGGAAGTAGCACACCCGGATTACCCTGTCCATCGAGGTGGGCTCCAATAAGGATTACCTCATCCTTTAACAGGGAATCACTTCCCTCGACAACACCAATAATATTTGCTGTTTTGTTATCTGGAAAATGCTTGGTTTCGGTTCTTATCCTTACTTTTTTGCCGAGAGGCATTGATACAGGCTTTCTGCTCTGTTGGATTTGAGCAATTATATCTTCATACTTTTTATTATTTCCAAAGAAAAGGTCATTTACAACCTCTAGTCCGATGTGGGCATAAATCATTCCCTTCTGGTACTTAACGCTTGGATTTGCGATTGCACCAACGTAGAGCACTCCTGCTGCCCCATGCTGCAGTGCATTGGCAAATTTAAAAGTATGCATGCTGTATGGCACCCATTTCTCCACATCTGGATCATCCCTTTTGGCAGGCGATTCAGAACAAAACACTACGATCTTCCCCTTAACATCAACTCCTTTGTAATCGTTGTAGTTTAGTTCAGGTGCAGTAATTCCATAGCCAACAAACACAACTTCAGCCTCAACCTCACCGGAATCTGAATTACTTGCAGGGATAAATTCTTTGGGAATCGAATAAGGTTTACGAAGGGTATCCTTTTTATCTATCAACAAGAGTTCTACCTCACCGGGAGAAAATACCTGAGTGTAAGGCCGGGCAAAATTCTGAAAATAACCATCATCCTCTGCAAATGGTTTTACACCCCATTGTCTTAGATTTGCAACCAGCCAATGTGCGACACTATCGTATCCGGGTGAGCCTGCTCCTCTGCCCTCGTACTTTGGCAAGCACATTTCGTTAACATAGTCCATAAGCGTATGACTCGAAATGCTATTAGCTGCATTAACAACCTCAATGGGATAAATCTGGGCGTTTACAAAGAGCGAAAAGAAAAAACTTAGAATCAGCAATATTAATAATCTCATTTTTTTTATTTTTTAGATATTTTAAAATGAAACGGGTTTAAAAGGTTTTAATTTGTTTGTCTATAATTATTTTACACAAACTTATAAAAGTAAACGAATAAGTTTGATGAATATATATTCCATTTTTTAAAAAGATAATTAAAAGGTTATCAATTAACAAAAAAATTATACCTTTGCCCCGCAAAAAAGTAGGTTTAACCAAAAAAAGCGTGATTAAGTATGCCTGTAAAAATTAGACTTAGCCGCCACGGAAGGAAGAAAGCTCCTTTCTACCACATTGTGGTGGCGGATAGCAGGGCGCCACGGGATGGCAGATTTATTGAGAGGATTGGCACTTACAATCCAATTACAGATCCTGCTACTATTGAATTAAACTTTGATAGGGCATTGGACTGGCTGCAGAAGGGCGCTCAACCTACAGACACCACTAGGGCTATCCTATCGTACAAGGGTGTTTTAATTAAGAAGCATTTGCTCGAGGGAATCAAAAAGGGTGCTTTAACCGAGGAGCAAGCCGAGGAAAAATTCCAAAGTTGGCTCAAGGAAAAAGAATCGAAGATTCAATCCAAAATAGAACGCATTGCTAAGAGTCAGAAAGACGAAATAGCATCGCGTGTTGAGGCTGAATCTAAGGTTCGTGAGACACGAGAGCAAGAGATTGCCAAGAAACTTGCTGCTGAAGCCGCTAAAGAGGCTAAAGAGTCGGCTAAAGAGGAACAGAATGCTCCCGCTGATGAGTTACAGGATGAAACCCCTGTTGCTGAACAGCAGGAATCCGCTCCCGATGGCGAAGAGCAGGAGAGTGAAACCGCTGAAGGATAGGGATATCCCAGATGAACCTTCCTCAACTTACTGAGATAGGTATAATTCAACGACCTCACGGAGTAAATGGTGAAATCCAGGTTTCCTGGACCAACAATTTCGATCCTGAAGAATACATTTTGGAATCGGTATTCATATCAATAGATGGAATACCGGTTCCTTTTTTTATAGAATCCATGCGGAGCAAAGGTGTGGGCAGCTCATTAGTTATTTTTGAAGGAGTCAAAACAAAAGACCAAGCTCAGGAACTGGTAAATTGCAAAGTTTTTGCAGAAGTAAAAAAAACTGATATTCAAGATGAACTCTTTCTTGATGATATGGAAGGGTTCACCATAATCAACACAAAAGGAATTCAATTCGGCACCATTATACTTCTTGAAGATTTTTCAGGCAATCTTGTATTCCAGGTTTTAACAAGCAGCGGCAAAGAGATTCTTATCCCTGCCAATCCAGACTTTATAGTGGAAGTGAATGAAGATTCCAAGACCATAGTTATGGAAATTCCCAAAGGATTGTCGTACCTATAAATCAAACTTTATATCCTTCTCAAATGACACTATTCGCTCTCGCCATCGTGTGGGAATAGGAATGCTCTGTTCATTCTTACCGTTAAACCCAACCATAACCGCCTTGCTCTCAGCAGCAACATTACTTGAGGTTTGATTGTAAATCTGCTGTACCATTTCGAGGCTTTTATTGCCCAGCCTCACTATCTTGGTAAGAACCTCCACGTTATCATATATCTTTATGGGGTTTAGGTAATTTATACTTATGTTAACGAGGATTAAACCTTCTTCTTGCCAATCCATAACATCCTTAAGAACGTCCTTGAAGTATGCCATTCGTCCTAAATCGAAATACTGCTGGTATACTGAATTGGTTGCATGCCCCAGAGTATCGATATCGTTGAAGCGGATTTGAATGGTTTGTGTGTGAAAGTATTTTTTGGTGTCTAAACTCATAATTATTTATTAAAATTATTTTCGGATGACGTTAACCTCACCCTTAATTCCTAACTGTATAATACCCGATGGTGTTGAATCGAGAGCTGTATCATATTCCATTGGTACAACGTAATCCACTCCTTTTATTATTCTTTCATCGATTTCGTGAAAACCCTTAGGAAAAGAAGCTCCAGATAAATTTGCCGAAGTGGACACTATGGGCTTTCGCAGTGATTGGATTAGTTGCTCACAGAATAAATGTTTAACTATCCTGATGCCAATGCTTCCATCGAAAGCAATAAGGTTTTTTGCTAAATTCTTGGCATTAGGGTAGATAATAGTCAACGGTTTATCTGCAATATCAATTATATCCCAAGCAATTTCTGGCACTGTATTAAGATATAGATTTAACCAACTTGGGTTCTCCATTAGCACCAGCATGCTTTTGCTATCCACTCGTTGCTTAAGCTTATATACTTTTGCGACAGCTTCAGGATTAGTAGCATCACAGCCAATGCCCCAAATCGTATCAGTGGGGTAAAGGATTAGTCCTCCTTTTTTCAATACATCAACTGCTGCTACAATATCGTTTTTCATGTTAATAACCTTGGAAAAAGGCTGCCCAAGTATCATTAGGACAACCTCTTAGGGGATGATAACTTTTTTTACCCTTAGTATCGATAATGATCGGGCTTAAATGGACCATTAATATTCACTCCAATATAATCGGCTTGCTTTTTGGTGAGTTTGGTGAGCTTTACACCCAGCTGATCAAGATGCAATCGTGCCACCTCTTCGTCGAGGTGCTTTGGCAAACGGTAAACATCTATAGGCATATCTTTAAGCCAAAGTTCAAGCTGAGCCAGGGTTTGGTTGCTGAAGCTGTTGCTCATCACGAAGCTGGGATGCCCCGTAGCACAGCCAAGGTTAACTAATCGGCCCTCGGCAAGGATGAAAATTGAATTACCATTGGGCAAGAAGTATTGATCCATCTGAGGTTTAACCGTTTCCTTTCGAACGCCAGGGGCGTTATTCAGCTTTTCAACCTGTATTTCATTGTCAAAGTGCCCAATGTTGCATACAATTGCCTGATTCTTCATGGCGAGCATATGCTCCAATGAAATAACTTCGCAGTTGCCTGTGGCTGTAACAAAAATGTTTCCTTCATTAAGAGCTTCTTCAATGGGTTTGATTTCAAAACCTTCCATTGCTGCCTGTAAAGCACAGATAGGGTCAATCTCAGTTACGATAACCCTTGCTCCATAGGCACGCATGCTTTTTGCACAGCCCTTACCCACATCGCCATAACCAAGCACCACCACCACCTTGCCAGCAATCATCACATCGGTGGCCCGTTTAATGCCATCGGCAAGCGATTCGCGGCAGCCATACAGGTTGTCGAACTTGCTCTTGGTAACCGAATCATTCACGTTTATAGCAGGAACCAACAACTCTCCCTTCTCCTTCATCTGGTAGAGCCGGTGAACACCGGTGGTGGTCTCCTCCGATACCCCTTTCCATTCCTTCACCATTTTATGCCACTTCTGGTTATCCTCAGCAAGTATTTTCTTGAGAAGCTTTAGAATTTCCTTCTCCTCAATACTTCCCGCTTGCTTACTAAGAATTGTTGGATCATTCTCTGCCTTATATCCAAGGTGGATTAACAGTGTGGCATCACCTCCATCATCAACAACGAGATTTGGACCCTTGCCGCCAGGAAAGCTAAGTGCTTGAGCGGTGCACCACCAGTACTCCTCCAAGGTTTCGCCTTTCCATGCGAATACGGGGATCCCCTTCTTAGCAATGGCTGCTGCCGCATGGTCCTGAGTTGAAAAAATGTTGCAGCTAGCCCAACGCACATCGGCACCCAATTCTATAAGGGTTTCAATGAGAACAGCGGTTTGAATGGTCATGTGTAGCGAACCCGAAATTCTTGCCCCTTTTAAGGGTTTTTGTGCTGAATACTTTTCCCTTATGGCCATCAAGCCAGGCATCTCCTTCTCGGCAATGCTAATTTCTGTTCTTCCCCATTCGGCTAGGGAAATATCTTTTACTTTGTAGGGAAGTGTTTCGGTGATTATTTGTTCCATAGTTTTTATAATGATTATTTTTTTATCGACATGTGATTTTTTTAATTTATTGGGAGTACAAAGGTAATTGATAAAACTTATTCTTTGTGTATTTTAAACTATTTATAACCAAGAAGCTCCTGCACTTTAACTTTATCCTTTGCTAGTTGTTTCTTTAAATGATCAAGTGATGGAAACTTTTCCTCCTCCCTAATCTTATCTATGAAACGAACAGTAATCTGCTCATTGTAAATATTTTGGTTAAAGCCTATAATATGAGCTTCAATGGTTCTGTTTGAGTTATCATTAAGAGTTGGTTTTTTCCCAATGTTAAGCATAGATGGATATGAAATCCCGTTGTAATCGACCCATACTGCATAAACACCATCGCCAGGAATTTGTTTAAGAGGTTCAACTGGTGATATATTGGCAGTAGGGTAACCGATTGAGCGTCCAATCTGTTTTCCACCCTCAATTGTACCACTTATTTCATATGGCCTTCCAAGCATATGGTTTGCAAAAGCTAGATTCCCCTGCTCAAGGGCTGCTCTAATTTTGGTGGAGCTAATGTTTATACCATCAAACTTTATAGGGTCTACTTGAAAGGTCTTGAAGTTGCCTGCCGATTCCATCTCTTTTAGAAGTTGGAAATCACCCTGTCCCCTATGGCCAAAAACATGGTTGTACCCAATCACTATACTTGAAACATTCAACTTATTAATAAGGAGATCCTGTACAAATTCTCGTGCAGGTTGAGAGGCCAATTTTGGTGTGAAATCAAGAATTAGCAAAATATCTATTCCGTTTTCAGCTATCAGATTCTGCTTTTCTTCCAATGTAGTTAGAAACCTTAATGTTTCCACATCCTGATTTAATACAATCCGAGGGTGAGGCCATAGAGTTATTACTATACTTTTTTTTAAAAGTTTCTTTGCCTTTGCAACAGCAGTCTGCAATATTCTTCTATGCCCAAGATGAACTCCATCAAAGAATCCGATGGTTACAATGGACTTTTTTAGTAAAATTTGAGAATAGTCTTTGGTTATTATCATGCCTAAAAAAAAGTTGTGTAAAAATAGAAAAAGAAGCCGAGAGTATCGGCTTCATAACAGATAAATGTAGGATTATATGTATCGCTTGAGCGGTAAAACTATATCCACCTAACCAGGGTAAAGTCCATGCGATGCGGCATCTCCTTGTTCTTAGCGTAAATCCTGATACCAGAATCGTAAACGCCTGGGTTATTTGGAATAAAGGATAAACGGTAGATGGCTCTATTTTCCTCAACATGCTCAAGGTCAAAATCCTGAGAGTGTTTTATTTTGATATCACCGTTATCAACAAGTTCGGCTATAACCAGTTCGACACCCACCTCATCAGGGGTTAGCTTGCCAAGGTCAAGCACCACTTCAGAGGAGTATTCTTTTCCGAGTACAATGGCCTGACGGGATGTATCAAACTGCTCAGCAGTAATAATTTCAAGACTTTCCCAGTTTCTTGAAACCTTGCGTTTCCAAGCTGCCAATCGCTTAGCTAATTCATATTCATTCTCAGCAATCCTATTACTACGCAAATACAATTTATGGTAGAACCGATTCTCGTAATCCTCCATCATGCGTGTGGAAGAGAATTTCGATGCCACCTTGGCTATAGAATTTTTGATATGTGATACCCATTCCATGGGTACATCCTCTTCGTTTCTTTGGTAGTAAACTGGAACTATCTCGTTCTCCAGTATGGTATAAATCATTTCTGCATCAAGTTCATCCTGAAACTCTTGCTGGATATATGTTCTTTCCATGGGCAGAGCCCAGCCAGCTCCCTTCTGATAACCTTCCACCCACCACCCATCGAGTACGCTGAAATGCAAAGCGCCATTCATAACCGCTTTCATTCCGCTTGTTCCAGATGCTTCAAGTGGACGAGTAGGCGTATTTAGCCATATATCAACCCCTTGAACCATCTTTTTGGCTAGTTCCATATCGTAATTCTGAAGGAAAAGAAATTTACCAACAAACTCAGGGCGTTTGCTTACTTCAACCAATTTTCGAATTAAATCTTGTCCTGCTTTATCGTTAGGGTGTGCTTTCCCAGCAAAGATGAACTGCACGGGCATATCCTCGTTGTTGATTATGTTATTTAATCTATCCAAGTCACGAATCAAAAGATGAGCTCTTTTGTAGGTAGCAAATCTTCGGGCAAAGCCAATTGTAAGTACATTATCGCGGAGTTTCTCCTGAATCTCAACGACATGTCTAGGGCTTTCATATTTAACAATTTGAGGATTAACCAATCGGGTTCGAATGTAGTCTATCAGTTTTTTCCTTTGAACATTTGTCACATCCCAAAGTTTACTGTCGGGGATATTGTAAATGTTTTCCCAAATAGGGTTATTCTCGAACGATTTATCCTTTGAATTTTGCTCTAAAAGAGATCTGATTTCAGGACATGTCCAAGTAGGATAGTGAACACCGTTAGTAACGAAGCCAACGTGAAGTTCGCTGGGGAAATAACCAGGCCATAAGTTGGCAAACATTCTTCGGCTAACATCACCATGGAGCCAACTTACGCCATTAACTTCTTGTGAAAGATTGGCGGCTAAATAGCTCATGGAGAACCGCTCATTTTCATCTCCAGGATTTAGTTTACCAAGGTCCATAAATTCTTCCCATGTAATACCAAGCCTTTCTGGGTAATGTGCCATGTAAGTTCTTAAGGTATCCTCGAGGAATGAGTCGTGTCCTGCAGGAACTGGTGTGTGAGTAGTGAACAGGCTTGAAGCCCTCACAATTTCCAATGTCTCTTCAAAGGAAAACTTGTTGTCAACAATAAATCTTCGCAAGCGTTCCAATCCTGCAAAAGCAGCATGCCCCTCATTGAGGTGATATACACTGGGATTTATTCCAATTTCTTCTAATGCTCGAACACCTCCAATCCCAAGAATCATCTCCTGTTTGAATCGATTTTCCCAATCTCCACCGTAAAGATGATGGGTTATGTTTCTATCCTGAAGTTGATTATCTTCATAATCGGTATCAAGAAGGTAGAGTTCAGTCCTTCCCACATCTACTCTCCAAATTCGGGCATTAACAATACGACCAGGAAAGGCAATACTAATGGTTTTCCATTTTCCATTAGGGTGCCTAACTGGTTTAGCAGGAGTTTGGGCAAAATTCTGTTGATCGTATGCGGCAATTTGCTGACCTGTAGATGAGAGTTGCTGTGTAAAGTAACCGTAACGATAAAAAAGACCAATTGCGTAGAGGGAAACATTCCTGTCAGAGGCTTCTTTCAAGTAATCACCGGCAAGCACTCCTAACCCTCCAGAATAGAGTTTCAGACTTGTATGAAGACCGTATTCCATACTGAAGTATGCAATTTTAGCTCCTTTCCTACCCGACTTATTTTTCATGTAAGCACTAAAGTGCTGGTGAACCTTGTTGAGTTTTTCGATAAAACCATCATCCTTTTCTAATTCTTTGAAACGGTTATAAGGGATTTTATCGAGAAAAAGTATAGGGTTCTGCTCGCACTCAACCCAAAGGTCGGGGTCTATGGATTCAAAAAGTTCAATGGCATCGGGATTCCAACACCACCATAAATTCTTTGAAAGTTCATCAAGAGCGGTAAGTTTTTCAGGGATGTTTTTTTGGATTATGAGCCTAACCCAGTTGGGCTTGTTAATCAGGTATTGCTTTTCAACTGAAGGGAGTTGTTCTTCTCGATCGGAATCCATGAATTGATGCGTACGTTGCTCCACTTTCTCAAGGGCAATATCGTAGGCTTCTTTATAGTAACTAATCAGATTTTTCCAAAGGGCAATCTGCGAAACATCAAAGGCATTCTTTCGGAAATCGCTTTGCTTTTCAAGCGAAAGGTTAGAGTATTGACAGATGGTAGATGATATCTCGTTTATAACAAATTCATCATTATCGTCGGTTCTCTCAATTACTTTAATACCAGGTTGATCCTCTTTGTAGTAAGTGTTTACCCAAAGTCCAAACCCAGCAAGGGTTGTTGTTATGGTTGGCACGTGAAATGCCAAACTTTCAAGCGGGGTATAACCCCACGGTTCGTAGTATGAAGGGAATACTGAGATATCCATTCCAATAAGTAAATCCCAGTAGGGCATATTGAATATACCGTCGTTACCATTAAGATAGCAAGGGACAAAGAAGATCTTTACCCTATCGCTGGATGAATTATATAGCCCTGCGGATTTAAAACGATTAAGAATGGGATCATTCTCTGGATCGTTGAGGTAATGGGTTATATGAGTATTGCTTAAAACTACAATATTCTCGTTGTCCTTTTCCTGAAGGTTCTTAAAAACATCCCTTCGTGGACCATGATGCCCCGCCGGAATAAGAATAAATGCCAATACTTCGCGATTAAGATCTGGGCAATTATTAAGTTTAGCCAAAGATTCTATGAATACATCAATTCCTTTGTTTTTAAACTCGTATCTACCGCTAATGCCTACTACTAGGGCATCTTTGGAGACATCGTGTGCTAAAAGTGCTTCGGCAACTTCGTAAAATTTAACTTTTGCCTCAATGCGGCGAAGTTTAAACTCATCACCTTCGGGTACAAAGCTGTTCTCAAAACCATTGGGTGTAACAACATCCACCTCTTTACCATGAAATTGCTTACATTCCTTGGCCGTAATTTCGCTTACAGTAGTATAACAATCGGCTTCAACTGCTGAAACCTTTTCAAGCGATTGCTTTGATACTACGTTGAATTCAATTGCCTTTTGTTCAGCATTATATTTATCTAGTTTGCTATAAAGGGGGATATTATTGCCTGCAATGCATCGACCCATAACAGTGGCATGGGTTGTAAAAATAGTGCCAACCTGAGGTATATTCCTTTTAAGGTAAAGCAAACCGGTACCAGTCATCCACTCGTGGAACTGAGCAACAATTCTATGCCTTTGGGTAAGCTGAAAACGGGTAAAACTTTCAATTACCTTCCCCGCAGCAAATCCAAAAAGTGCAGGCTCAACATAATCCCATTGACCTGAGATGGAATCAAGTTTGTATTCTTCCCAAAATTCTTTGAATATTTCATCCTTTTTAGAGAAGAAGGGGGTGAAATCGACTATAATAACCACTGGTTTCCCCTCAATGTTCCATCTCCCAATCCTTACCCTTAGGCCCTCCTCAGTTGCTTTGTTTTTCCAGGATGAGAGTAATTGAGGATCTTCGATGAATTCAGGATTACTTTCAGTATCCCTCCAAACGTCGGGGCCAATAAGAATAAGATTATTCTTATACTCTTCCACAAGGGTAAGAGCTTTGGTTGAAATGACAGTGTGGATGCCACCAACCTTATTGCATATCTCCCAGCTAACCTCAAATAGGTAGTCAGGTTTCAGTAATTTCTCTTTCATTGTAGTATGATGGTTCAAGTAAAGTTATTTAACCAGTATCTACTTCTTCTTCGGTGTTGCTTTTTTTACAGTTGTTTTTCTTGCTTTTTTTGTGTCGGTTTTAGTGGTCTTAGATGTAGCAGTCTTCCTGGGCGAAGTTGTTTTTTTGGCTGGTTCTTTCCCTGCTTTCATCGCTTTAAGACTTTTTAATTTTTTCTCATATTCCACAATTAAGGTATCCACGTCTTGGGTTTCGGTAGCAATATCGGAGCCAATACCTTCCTGAATAGGAACCTGAAAAGAGTCAACCCTGATTTTAAAATCGCTGAAAGCATTCATAAAGTTGATAAATGCTTCGTATGGGGTATCGTAAGGATTAAAGTATTTGTGAACATCTCCGTCGCTGAACCACTTTGTACACATATAGTAAAAATGGTCGCTGGTTTGTAGATATCGCCAATCGCGCTGGATATCAGGATCATCAATATTGTTGATTTTGCTTACAAAGCTGTAAAGGTTATTAAATGCATCATCTTGCATTTCATTTCCCAGCCATGCAGTAAGGTCTCTTTCCTCATCAGCCCAACTGATTGGATATGGAACATGCATTGAGGCAATGGGTTGATGTTTCTTTGCCGCTTCGGCAGGGGTTAAAAACTCAAAATCGGTGTCGGAGAAAACTCTGCCAGGTAATGCTTTCATAAAATCAAAAATACCCGTTTCTGCCCATTGGTGTTCACCAAAGGTTTCATAGTCCATAAATAAGTTTATGATCTCGTCGTTGGGATTAATAGAGTTTAGCCAATGTACATACTTTTCAGTTGTTAGCGGCCACTCTTCCCATGCTCTATTAGAAAACCGGAAGGCGATATCATCGCTCATTTGAAAATTTTTGAGCAAAAGTTTAAGCTTTGGATTAATGGCATTCGTGTAAAGGTAGTTGGAACTTTTCCATCCCAGGATATGTTTAGCCCCCTCAGTAAGCATTGCCCTATAACCCATATCGGCAACCATTGCACCAATTTCATCGGAATATATCAACTCAGTATTACGGAATGTTGTAGGTTTCTGTCCAAAAAGTTCCTCTATCTTACTAGATTGAGCATTTACCTGTTTTTCGAATTCTTCTCGGCTTTTTAATGCCGACAGGGAGTGTGAATAGGTTTCAGCAATAAACTCAACGGACCCTGTTTCGGCCAAACGTCGGAACGTGTCAAGAACATCTGGTGCGAACATTTCAAATTGATCGAGTGCTGTACCAGAAATGGAATAGGATATCTTGAAACGTTTGCCAAATTCATTGATAAGCGAAAGCATCAGGTTGTTGGTGGGTAGGTAGCACTTTTCTGCCACTTTACGCATTATCGATCGGTTAGCGTACTCATCAAAGTAGTTATGATAGTGCCCAATATCAAAGAAACGATAGCGGCGTAGCCTGAATGGCTGATGAACCTGAAAGTAGAAACAGATTGTTTTCATTCTAAATATATTTAGACATTGAGTTATTATTTTATTCTTTTGTTTTTTTAGCTGATTTACTTAGAATATTAACCCCACCCTAAAATTGACTTATACACCTCCTTGACTTCAAAGGCAGCATTTTCCCATTTAAGGTTGTTCACCTCTTCCTGACCATGCTGCTTAAAGTATGTTGATAAAGCTTCATAGTTTAGCAAACCGTAAATACAATCGGCCATGGCATCGATATCCCAAAAATCTACTTTAAGAGCATGGCGCAGCACTTCAGCAACCCCAGATTGTTTTGAGATAATCACCGGTACATTGCTTCGCATTGCTTCCAAAGGGCTAATTCCAAAGGGTTCCGATACCGAGGGCATAACGTAAACATCACTTATGGCAAACATTCTGTTCACATCTGCTCCCTTGAGGAATCCCGTAAAGTGGAACTTGTTGGTTATACCCAGCTCTGCAGCACGGCGTATCATTCGGTTCAGCATATCACCGCTACCAGCCATTACAAACCTAACATTGGGGTACTTTTTGATAACCTTATTGGCCGCTTCCACAAAGTAGTCGGGGCCTTTCTGGAAGGTAATGCGTCCAAGGAAGGTAACCACTTTTTCAGGCACCCATCGCTTAGAGTTTGTATATTCATCAATGCTTGAAAAATCAACAGCATTATGTACGGTAATCACCTTATCCTCGGGTACTCCATAACGATTGATTATCGTATTACGAGTTAAATGGCTCACGGCAATTACCTTATCGGCCATATGCAGTCCTTGCCTTTCAATGTCGTATACTGCCTGGTTAACGTTTTCTCCGCTTCGGTCAAACTCTGTAGCATGCATATGCACAACAAGCGGTTTTCCTGAAATAAGCTTTGCTGAAATACCCGCAAGGTAGGTAAGCCAATCATGAGCATGAATAATATCGAATTGCTCTTTGGCTGCAATACTTGCTGCAATAATTGCATAGCGAGAAACCTCTTTCATTAAATCCTTGCCATACTTACCCGAAAAACGAAATTTATGAGAAATGGTTGACTCATTATTGTTCACTGCATCCAACTCTGTTTCAGATATCATCTTTTCAAACTCTTCAGGGCCAACATAAGGGATAAGGTTTGATCCAACCTCCATATAACTTATCTTTTTCCAAAATTCTTCCAATTCAGTTGAAGTATGGGTAATATCAATATCCTCGGCAGGGACAAGTCGAACAGCTGACTGATCTTCATCGCCAAAAGCTTTTGGCACCACAAATAGCATTTGTACGCCATGTTTTGCGAGCCCTCGGGTTAGCCCGAAACAAGCAGTGCCTAGTCCTCCCGAAATATGTGGTGGAAATTCCCACCCAAACATTAAAACTCTCATGCCTTTATCAAAGGTATTATGTGTTCAGTTCATATAATCGTTTAATACGTAAAATCTCTCCAACGCTCCATGCCTGTGAAATGGTACCCCTTGGGCGTTGAGGCGGATCACCATCGTAAATTTCAGAAATTGAGCATATTCCATGTTTATTCATGTCCTCTTCGAATGAATCGAGTATCTTTTTTGCTAGTGAATTTGTAGCTTTGCCATTTATCTTGTATTGAGCTTCTATGAAGTGTCCTAAAAGCCAAGGCCATGCAGTTCCCTGATGGTAAGCGGAGTCTCGTGTAGCCTGGTCACCCTCATATCGACTATGATAATTTGGGTTTTTAGGAGCCAGTGTTCTTAAACCTTTGAGAGTGAATAATTCCCTCTCAACCACTTCAATTACACCACGCTTCATATCATCGGTTATTGGACTATAGGGTAACGATGCAGCAAATATTTGGTTGGGTCTTACAAAAATGTTCTGCCCTTCTTCATCAACGAAATCAGCTAAGTACTCTTTCTTCTCGCACCAGAATACTTCTTTAAACGATTGGGCAACCATTTGGGCAATAGGCTCCCATTCCTTAACAAATTTGTTGTCCTTATTCTCTTTGGCTAGTTCAATGGTAAACATTATGGCATTATACCATAATGCATTTATCTCCACCACATATCCAATTCGTGGAGTAACTGGCTTACCATGGACCACCGCATCCATCCAGGTTAGGGCTACACCTTTTTCTCCGGCCCAAACAAGTCCATTTTCATGCATCTTGATATTGTATGGCAGCCCTTCCCTAAAGGCAGAAAGGATTGACTTCATCTTCTTACCATAGGATTTCCATATTTCTTTCTTGTCATTGATATGGTTTGCATACATTTGTATGGACCAAAAGTACCAAAGCGGTGCATCCACAGAGTTGAAGGCTGATGATTTAGAATTGCCCATGTTGGGGAAAAGTCCATTTTTTAGCTCGGAGGACATGGTGCCCAGAACCTCTCTACATAGCTTAGGTTCGTCAAGGGTTAGGGTTAACCCAGGTAGGGCGATAAAAGTATCTCGCCCCCAGCGACCAAACCATGGGTAACCAGCTATTACTTCAGTTTTTTTCCCTTTCTTAATGATAAACTGATGCGCAGAATTACGAAGGCAATTTTCGAAACTATCCTTTTGGGGTCTTCGAAGGATCTCAGCGTTAAACTTACGGGTTAGAGACGTTGTTATCTGTTCAGATGTAGATGCTGAAAATATTACACTTTCCCCTTTTTTGATAGGAATCTCAAAAAAACCTGGAACAAAAAGATCTTCATAAGCATCATACCCACGAGTTAACTCCTTCATGTATTCAAAATTATAGTACCAATCTGGAGTCGGAATAAACTCATTGGCTTTGTTGAGCTGCAAATGAAGGTATGGAAACCCTGCATAAAGCTTATACTTTACACCATTCTGAACCTCCTTATAGCGTTTTTCGGCATAAAGATTTGACTTTGAAAGTTGATGAGCATTTCGAAACGCCAAGAAGGGCTTAAGCCTTAACCTGGTTGGGCTATGGGCATCTTTAAGGGTATAGCGAATCATGAACTGCTCTTCGTTGTGCACAAAAAGCAACTCCTTTTCCAGCACTACTCCTCCTACACGGTAGGTAACCTTAGGTGTTGGCTCGTATTCAAAATCAATAATATACTTATGCCCCCGGGGTTCATAAATTCCAGGAAAACGATGGATTCCCAGATTGAACTCTTTTTGATGTTGTATCACCGTTTCATCAACTGATGATAATAAAACATGATTTTCACCATCGAACTGCTCTAATGGAAGAACCATTAAGCCATGGTACTTACGAGTGTTGCAAAGAATAATGGTTGTGCTAAAGTAGCCACCTGCACGGTTTGTGCTTAGGATTTCACGATTAAGAGAGTATTCAAGATTAACTAACTCACTTTTATCAAAGTCTAGATAATTCATAATCAAATTGATATATGATTTTTTTATAGGTTTATTACTGAACGACAAATGTAGTTACAAAGAACAACATAATCAAAGAAATATTTTGATAGTGAAACCGATACATTGATATATTATTCAACTATTATTGGCAATTTTATATGTTTAATCAAAAAGATAAAACTTAATTAAACTAATAAAACCGATAATTGTTCGTTAACAGTTGTTTTTTTCCCACACAATATACAATTATTTGTGATTATTCAGTATAGTTTGGCGTTTATATTTTAGTTAATTTTGTAAAATTCAATAAAATGTCTTCTTTAGAATTTCAATAGATAACGAATAAACTTTAAATGCAAAAAAAAATCACTTCTCTTCGAATAATAACTCTTCTGGTCCGAAATATATGTTTTTACCTATTTTTTTGGTTAACGGCTTGCGGTAGCGGTCCCAAAACATTTCAAATTAAAGGTAATATTGAAGGTTTAAACAATGGACTAATCCTTTTAAGAGAGGCATCAGACAATAAATTAGAAACCATTGACTCAACTCGAACCGATAAACTTGGTTATTTTGAATTAATCCATGGATTAAATACCACAACTTTTTTTCTACTTCAGGTTGAAGAAGAAGTTGAACCAATTATTCTTTTAGTTGAACCAGGAGAATCAATCTCCATAAACGGGAAGTTAAAGAATATTGCCCGGAACTATGATGTTTTTGGATCCCGAGGATCAGTTTTGGTTAGGGATTTGAACTTTAGGCTTAATCAAACGGTTAGTACAATCGACTCTCTTTCGGCACATTTTAGGCATAATCGAGAGCATCCTCGTTTCGATTCCATCAAGGTAGTCATAGATAGTGCTTACTTTCAAACAATAGAAAAACATAAGCGCTACACCGTCAACTTTATAAAGGGAAATCTATACAGCCTTGCCTCGATATTGGCATTGTATCAGCAATACGATAAGGACAGACCGGTTTTAAATAAGCGCGAAGATTTTAAGCTGTTTCAGCTTGTGGACTCAATACTTTACCCTATTTACCCAGAAAACTCTCTAGTTTACAATTTGCATGTGAACGTTAAGAGAATTAGTCATCAGTTTGCTTTGTACGATAAGAGGCAGGATATGATCCCAACTGGAGAAGCCATACCATCTGTTGAACTCCCTATGATGAACGGGGATAATTTCAATTTGTTCGAATCGCGCTTTCGATATACACTAATCGACTTTTGGGCAACGTGGTGCAACGACTGTATCCCAAACAACAAGAAATTGCATGAAATATTTAAAAAATTTGGCCCAAAGGGCTTTAGAATTGTACAAGTATCGCTTGATGATAATCCCAAAGATTTGGATGTTGTGATTAAACGTGATTCGTTAAACTGGATTCATATTGCTGATTATCGGCAGTGGGAATCACCCATTGTCGATTCCTTTCATATCAATAGTATCCCATCCAATTACCTAATCGATAATAAAGGAGTAATAATAAATCAAAATCTAACACCAAAGGAGCTAAACGAGCTGTTGGAAAAACTTTTACCATAAATTATTTTGGAAATCAATAAAGTAAAATTCGTTAATATTTGCTGTGACAGTCAGCCCTATCATAACAAATTCCTAAATTTGTGGCTTCAGCAAGAAAGTAAATAATATCATATTATGGGATATCAACGCATTATAATATCAACTTTACCATTTTTTCTGTTCTCGCTTGTATTCTTTTCATCATGTAAGCAGAAGGAGATTGCTCAAATTGAGGGGAGCCTAAAGAACAACAAATCTTCTCTTGAAGTTAAACTATTCAGGCAAGATTTTGATAAAATGGTGTTGCTAGAGAGTTTGAACCTGAAGGAAAACAAATCAAAATTTGTCTTCAAGTTAAAAGATATAAATGAGCCCACATTTTTCCATTTACAGGTTGCCGATGAACGAAGCAGAACCATAATACTTCTTATTGAACCCGGAGAGAGAACTTTTTTAGACGTTGATATGTTAAATTTTCGAGAATATTCGGTTTCTGGTTCGGATGGCTCATTGAAAACCAAAATGTTGAACAATAGGCTATCCCAAACCACTAAATCCTTAGATTCGCTGAATAGACTATATATCAACACAGAAAATCAGGCTGAGAAGGAACTTCTGGCTGAGAAATACAACGCAGTCATTGAAGACCAGAGAGCATTCAATTCTCAGTTTATTTGGGAAAACCCCATGTCACGTGCAAGTGTTATGGCACTTTACCAACAATACGGAGAGGATCAGTACATCTTCGATAGAGCAGAAGACATTCAACTTTTCAAGGTAGTTGGATCATCCCTCAAGGCAATGTATCCCGAGTCGGAATATACCAAAGGTTTGCTTAGGGATATAGCCAACCAGGAGAGAATACTTGCTTCGCACAAATTAATACAGTTTATCAATGAAGCAGAATCGTCACTGCCTGAGATTTCACTTCCCAATACTAAGGGTGATACCATTCGGTTATCAGCTTTACGAGGAAAGGTTATTCTCTTAGACTTCTGGGCATCCGTCAATCAGGCAAGCCTTCTGGAAAATCGTGAACTGCTGGAAATTTACGCTCAGTTCAAGGGTAAGGGTTTTGAAATATTCCAAGTATCACTCGATGTTGATAAAGATTCTTGGCTTACGGCCTTAAAGCTATCGGAGATACCATGGATTAGTGTTCGTGCCGAAAACCCTGACGCTTCATTAATTGTTGGCAGCTATAATATTTCTGGTATTCCATCAAACTATCTTATTAACAAAGAGTTTGATATTGTAGGAAAAAATCTTTACGGAAAAGACCTAATAGCCAAATTGAAAGAAACTCTCTAGGTTAAAAATGGAACAACAAAAGGTTTACTTTGCTTCCGATCTACATCTTGGACTGCCCAACTTCATTGAAAGCAGGCAACGAGAAAACCTGTTTGTCAGCTGGCTTGATGTAGTAAAGAAAGATGCCTCTGAGATTTTTCTTCTTGGCGATATTTTCGATTATTGGTACGAGTACCGAAGAGTGATTCCTAAGGGCTTTACCCGCTTTCTTGGAAAAATTGCAGAGATTGCCGATTCGGGTATTCCTGTTCACTTTTTTACCGGGAACCATGATGTTTGGATGTTCGATTATTTCCCCAAAGAATTGGGTGTTTCGGTGCATCGCAAACCCATTGAAAGGGAGTACCATGGAAAAAAATTCCTCATAGGACATGGCGATGGTTTAGGCCCAGGCGATTGGGGCTATAAACTCATGAAGGGGGCTTTTTCAAATAAGATCCTGCAATGGTTGTACTCAAGGATTCACCCAAACTTTACCATGTGGCTCGGAAATACTTGGTCGATAAATAGCCGCTACTCTAAGGAGATATCACACAAATTCAGGGGCGAAGATGAACAGATCACTAGATTTGCTCGAATAGAAAATCAAATAAATCCTAGGGATTACTTTATTTTTGGACATTGGCACTCCCCTGTTCTTCATCCCCTGAACGATCAATCGCATCTGGTTCTTTTGGGTGATTGGATAGTGAATAACACTTACGGTGTTTGGGATGGCAAAATATTTTCTCTTTGCCGTTTCAGCAACAATGGTGCGTTTGAAGTATTAGCCCAAAAATAGTTTTTAAAATAATAATAATGGACTACCAATATACCATTAACCTAAAAGTACGAGATTACGAATGCGACTTGCAAGGTATTGTAAATAATGCTGTATACCTCAACTACCTGGAGCATGCCCGGCACCAGTACTTGTTGGGTCGAAACGTCGATTTTGCCAAGCTTCATGACGAGGGGATTGATCTGATTGTTAGTCGAATAGAGATTGATTATAAGCTTTCGCTTACAAGTGGCGATGAATTTTTAGTTGGGCTTAACGTTAGGAGGGAAGGATTTTTAAGGGTTATTTTTGAGCAGGAAATAAGGCGGATATCAGATATGAAACTGGTTGTAAAAGCAAAGGTAATTGGAGTAGGCGTAAAAAAAGGAAAACCCATAAAAGTTGTTGATATTCAAGGTTTTGAATATCTTTAGTGGGATACTATACTGTAGAATCTTTTCTTATTAGAACCGATCGTTTAAACTACTATTAATTTATCGATATTTTTAAGCAAGTTGATGTATCGCTATTGTTGTATTAGATCTCTGGGATTTTCATAGTAATCATTATAATAAAACTCTCTTTTTTTCTAAACACATTCATTCCCTCAAAGTTTAATAATTTATTATTCTGCATTTCAATTATTTGCTAAAACTTTACGAACAAAATAGGCTCATTCTTGTATTATTTCACAAATTCCATTAGGTTTGTAGTCAATCTGGAATTCTCTATAGAGAAAACATAAAACCATATGAGCAAGGTAAAATTAAACGTATTGGGGATATCGTACAGCCAGACACAATCAGGGGCTTATGCCCTTGTGTTAAGTGAGGAAAATGGAAAGAGAAGAATACCAATAATTATTGGTGGTTTCGAAGCACAAGCCATTGCCATTCAGCTTGAAGGGCTTACGCCCCCTAGGCCACTCACGCATGACCTTTTCCTTAATTTTGCCAAGTCATTTGATGTAGAATTGCTAGATGTGCAGATATACAAGTTGGAGGAAGGTGTTTTCTTCTCTAAGTTGCATTGTGATAATGGGAAAAAGGAAGTTTACATTGATGCCCGAACATCAGACTCCATTGCCCTTGCTCTAAGGTTTGGATGCCCAATCTATACTTCCGAAGAAATTCTTGAGAAGGCTGGAATTGTCCTTGATATTGAAGAGGAGGAAGCCCAAACAGAAAAAAAATCAGAGACCAAAGAAACCAAAACCGCCGAATCGGGGGTATACAAGCAATATAGCCTTGACGAACTGAATATTATGCTTGAAGAGGCAGTGATGAATGAAGACTACGAAAAGGCATCAAAAATTCGAGACGAAATCAATAAACGAACATAAAATCCATTGCAATATGTTTAAAAAAGTGATTTATGGACTAGCTGTTACGCTGGTTCTTACGGGGGTTGTTGTTACTGCATCCAACAAAACTCCAGTTGATTCAACTGCTAACGATTCCACAATTATTTCACAAATCGACCAAACCTCTATAGACGAGACAATCATTGAGGCTGAAAAAAATCCTGTTAACCAGCTCCTTATGGAGAAAAAAACCTTCAAATTCAGCTTAACGGGTTTGCTTAGGGGCTTACTGGGCATGGTTGTATTAATTGGGATAGCTTTTCTCTTTAGCACTAATCGAAAAGCAATTTCGTGGAAAGTTGTGCTAACCGGCCTTTGTATTCAACTATTATTAGCCATCGCCATTTTACAATTTCCACCTGTCCAAATATTCTTCGATTTTATCGGAAAGATATTTGTTAAAGTCCTTGATTTCTCAAAGGCAGGCACCGAATTCCTTTTCCCAGGCTTTTTGAATGTTGAAACCTTTGGTTTTGTATTCGCATTTCAGGTTTTACCAACAATCATCTTCTTTTCAGCGCTTACCAGCTTATTGTTTTACCTTGGAGTAATTCAAAAGGTTGTTTGGGTATTGGCATGGCTTATGACCAAAGCTATGAAGCTATCGGGTGCTGAAAGTCTCTCTGTGGCAGGAAATATTTTCCTTGGACAAACCGAATCGCCCTTGATGATTAAGGCATACTTGGACAAGATGACTAACTCGGAGATACTTCTTGTTATGACAGGAGGAATGGCTACTCTTGCTGGCGGAGTGCTGGCTGCATACATAAGCTTTTTGGGAGGCGATGATCCAATTCAAAGGCTCATCTTCGCAAAGCATCTACTGGCAGCATCGATAATGGCTGCACCTGGTGCTGTAATCATATCAAAAATTCTTGTTCCTCAAACAGAGAAAATTGACACTAACGTTGAGATACCTAAGGAGAAGATTGGGAGCAATGCTCTCGATGCTATTTCCAATGGTACAGGTGAAGGGCTAAAACTTGCTGTAAACGTTGCTGCTATGCTTATAGTTTTCATTGCGTTCATCGCCATGTTTAATTTTATAGTGCAGAAAATTGGTTCCTGGACAAACCTTAACCAAGTTATTGCCCAAGCCACAAATGGACAGTACAGCTCACTTTCTTTGCAGTTTATTCTTGGCTACACGTTTGCTCCTGTAATGTGGCTAATTGGTGTTTGTAAGGAAGACATTACTCTCTTAGGAAGATTACTTGGAGAGAAGATCATCATGACGGAATTTATTGGCTACGTAAGCCTTGCAGAATTAAAGTCAGCTGGTGCTTTTGCTCAGGAAAAATCCATTATCATGGCGACATACATGCTTTGTGGTTTTGCAAACTTTGCTTCAATTGGCATTCAGATTGGTGGGATTGGCTCTTTAGCACCAACTAAACGGGTGCTATTATCGCGATACGGCTTAAGAGCATTGCTGGGTGGAACGCTTGCCTCTTTGGTATCAGCGACATTTGTGGGGGTTATACTAGGATAACAGGCATAGATATTCTCTTCCTTTGGGACGAATGATTGACACATTTTTCTTTGTTAATAGTACAGCTTAAGAAAGTGACAAGTTCTTATCCTCAATTCGACTGCCTTTCAATTTGGTTTTTTTCTGGTACTGGAAATGCCCAGTTTGCTGCTGAGCAGATAAAGGCTAATGCTGAAAAACTTGCGATTAATGCTACTGTTCAACGTATGCTCAGCAAAAAGTCAAATTTCGATCCCTTTGACGAGAACACTTTAATTGGGTTTTGCTATCCTACCCATGGTTTCAATGCTCCTCCATCTGTTCTAAAGTTTTTATGGCATTTCCCCAAAGGGAAAAACAAAGTGTTTTTATTGAATACTCGCGCTGGGTTGAAACTTTACAAAATTCATCTACCAGGTATTGGTGGTATTGCTCTTTGGCTTCCAGCCCTTATAATGTTTCTGAAGGGATACAAGCCCATTGGCTTTCGTCCCCTCGATATGCCATCGAATTGGATCTCGCTTCACCCTGGAATTAGGGAAAAGGTAATCGAATCGATTAAGAAGCATTGCACATGCACCCTTGAACGTTTTTCGAAACGAATTCTTACAGGGAAGCCTGTTTTAAACGGGTTTCTATGGTTCCCTGTCGACATTGCCCTAATCCCTATATCAATAGCATACTATCTGGGTGGAAGGTTTTTCATAGCCAAAACGTTCTTTGCCAATTACAATTGCAATAGCTGTGGTTTATGCATAAAACAATGCCCTGTGAAAGCCATAGTAGAAAAGGATAAACGTCCATATTGGACATTTAACTGCGAAAGCTGCATGAAGTGCATGAACAGTTGCCCCAAAAGGGCAATTGAAACAGCACATGGGTTTACCTTCTTGCTTTGGTGGACAATATTCTCAGCACTCTCGGGATTTGTGGTAAAACTGATTGTCCATTACAATATTCTTCCCATAGAACTTATACAAGGGTCTTTTGGCTTGGTTCAAAATGCAATCACCATAATTATCAGCTTTGCAATAGTTTACATTGCATACAGATTGTTGCATCAATTGCTTGGATTAAAACTAATAAACAGGATTATCACCTACACATCGTTAACCCATTTCAAATTTTGGAGAAGATATTATAACAATTCGGTTAAGATATTAGATTGAAGAAAATATTCTAATCTCAGAAAAATAGAGAATGAGATTCCGATCATATTGTGTATAGCTAGATATGACACTTTTTTAGGTTTTACTATTTGTTGAATGCGAAAACTTTACGGTTATTTCAGGACTTACTGGATTGAGGAGGTAAAATTACCTTACTTGCTGTTTATAATAGGATTCCTTTCCATTAGTATTTTATTGGAGTACAGATACAATCTGACTTCTAGCCTTATGAATCCATATAAAGGAACAATAATCCATTTTTATACCAATATCGTTTTTTATTCCCTTCCCATTCTCGTCTCAGTGCTTGGATACATACTTTTCTATAAACGAAACGATCTTATAAAAACCCCTTCGTTTTGGTTCATACTCCTCTTTATTATCAGTGCATATGCTTTCAGGTCATACTTTTATCAGTACAAGAATTGGATTATTGCTATGAACAATGGGGTTTCGAGTAGCTATCTGATTAAATGCTCCAACCAATTTTTTAGAGCTTCAACAATATTCTTGGCTATTTTCATTTTTTGGGTATTCTCAGGCTATAAAGGGGAAAAAACATTCTATGGCTTTAAGCTAAAGGGAATCGATACAAAACCCTACTTCATTCTGCTGCTGCTTATGCTTCCCTTAATAGCACTTGCATCCACTCAGGCAGATTTTCTTAATAGGTATCCTACTTTTGCAAATTTTGTGAAGGGAAATATATCTAATTCGACTCTTTTAGCAAGAATTGGGGTATACGAAATTCTATATGGACTTGACTATGTTGCGGTAGAGCTATTCTTTAGGGGGTTCGTGCTATATACCCTGACGAGATTTTTGGGGAAAGGGGCCATAATACCCATGGTAACCATGTATGTTTTTATTCATTTTGGTAAACCGCTTGGCGAAACCATAAGCTCTTTCTTTGGAGGAATGATTTTGGGCATTATCGCATATGAAACTAAGTCAATTATTGGAGGAATAATTGTCCATTGCGGAATTGCCTATTTGATGGAGATTGGTGGGTTCTTGGGGAATCTTCTATCTAGATAAACGAGCAAAGATTCATGGTATTTCAAACCAACGGAGGGATATGATTGCAACTATAAATACTGGAAAAGATATAAGTTGCCCAAAAGTAAAATGTTATTAAATCCAATTTTTTACAACGTTTATATTTTCAATACAAATTTTTCCTCTTCGTTACTTACTTTCATTTCAACTATTCCCATTACAACAAGATTGATAAGTGTTTCTTCTGCCTCTCGATTAGATAAAAAACCTATCCGGCTATACTGATCAATGGTAATTTGCTTATGCTGCTGAAGATACTTCATCAACATATCTTCTTTATGGGTTAGCTTTAATCTTATGGACTTTCGATAACGAATGGCGTTCCATACTTTAACCTGCAAAGGGGAAGCCAAGATATTCTCATCGTCATCACGAAAAAAAACCTTCCACTGCCCGTTCTTGTCGGGTGCTTTATAAAGGTTTTTAGGATCGTGTTTTACCTTAACCTCAAGCACAACCTTCCCGTTAATATCCCAGCGGGTAACTGTAAATTTAACCTCGGGTTTACAGTACATTTTTGCAGCACCCTCCAGCATATAGTACTCCTCCTCGGAGTTTACCCCCGATATGTTTCCATTATCCTTAACCCCGATGAGAAGAGTACCCCCATCAGTATTTGCAAAGGCTGCTAGCGATCGGGCAATCTTTTTTGAATCGGAAATGGAGTGCTTAAAGTCGAGTTGCTGATGCTCGCCCTGCAGAATTAAATTTGCAATATGCTTACTCACAAAACGATTAAGGGTTAGGATTGGTTACACGCCCCATGAATAGGATATTCCCTGTAGCATTCTCGCGAATAATAAACATGAATGGTCTATTGGCAATAAAGTCAACCGGTATTGATATCGATTTTCTAACGATAACCACTGCTGTAGCGGCAGCAGCCTCTGTTCCTTCTTCCGAAACTTCAACAAATGCCTTATGGAACACTTCGTCTATTTTAAGATCAGGTTTTGATGACATTCGAGTAAAATCAGCCCCATTGCTAAATGGAGTGGGCATACCCATCTTTACGAGCGTAGGTTTTAGCTGAAATTCTGCACTAAACTTAAACTTAGGAATTGAAACTCTTACATCCGATTCCATTAAAAGGCTTATGTAATGATTTAGATTTTCATGAGAAATGGATTGTTCAATACTTTTCAGAGGAATTCTTTCTTCAGGAAGAATAACTAGCATAGAGAACTCCTTACCCTTGTATGGCATTTCAAGCATCTTGAATTCTCGATTTTGGTATAAATTATATTTTTTTTGTGTCTCCATCATCAAACATTCAATCTCGTTCCCATCTTCAAAGAAAAAAATATCTTTTACGGTATTATCTGGATCAAATTTATCATCCCATTGTCCCTTAAAGTAAATTGCGTTGGTAAGCACTAAGGCTGTCATATCTGATATTGAACCATCAGGAAGCAAATCCTTAATTCTATCTTTCGTCTGCTCCTCAACCCAACTATTAATTTCCAGCCTACATTCATTGGGTTTTGATCTGAATGCCATTCGTTGAATAGGAGCATTATATGCTCTTTTAACTCCTCTCATATATGAGCATTTAAACTTATATTCTTTATCAGCCCAAAGTTGATTTGCTATGGCAATTTCAATTCCTTTTGATTTTTTACCTATGATGTCTTTCTGAAGATTACCCAACTGTTTGTGAAGGTTTTTGTCATCCAAAGGGAAACTAAATACTTGTGCGATTTCCGACTTGGTTTTTGCCTCTGCACCTGCATAGGTCATTCCCATTGCTATGTATAAACTAAACGGAGAGAAAAAGATGTTGTCACCATTTTCCTGGGCAAAATGCTTATATATGTCAAGCGCAAATTTTCCAGAAGCTTGTGATATGTTATTTTCTTCCTGCGCTTGAGTTACAGAAAACAAGGTAGTGACTATCATAATTAGGGTTATTTTTTTCATAATTATTAAGTTTAATGATTTTGATTTAGTTCTAATGGCTAAAGTAGCTATAATTTTGATATGTATTAATAACCAAACCCTATGCCAATGTAATGACTGCTACTTATTCCTCAACTCCTTAGTCGATAAAAGACCACATGCTGCCTGAATATCTTGTCCTCTTGAAGCCCTAATTGTTGTGAATATTCCCTTACTGGTTAGCGCATCGCGAAACTCGAAAATTCGCCCATCGGGCGAACCTTTCAAATGGCATTTAGGGATAGGATGAAAGCGGATAAGGTTAACCCGACACGGTAAGCCAGCAAGCAACCTAACGGTTTCTGAAATATGTTTGGGTGTATCGTTCACACTATCAAACATTATGTACTCAAACGAAACACGACGTTGACCCGAAAAATCGAACTTGCGAATTTCTTCCACTACTTTTCTTATTGGATTGGTCTTCTGTATTGGCATGAGCGCATTGCGCTCATCATCAAAAGGAGTATGAAGGCTAACGGCAAGATGGCATTGGCTGATCTCCAAGAACTTCTTCATGGCAGCAATAATGCCAATGGTCGATACGGTTATACGCCTCGGGCTCATGGCCATTCCCCAGGATTGAGTGAGAACATCCAAAGAGTTAAGCACATTATCCAGATTATCCATGGGTTCGCCCATGCCCATGTAAACAATGTTGGTTATCTTTTCTCTTTCGGGAATACTGCGTAGCTGGTTCACAATTTCCCCAGCTGTTAGGTTTCCCTGATAGCCTTGCTTCCCGGTCATACAAAATTCACAGCCCATTTTACATCCCACCTGGCTCGATACGCATAGCGTTGCCCTGTCCTCTTCAGGAATATATGCTGTTTCTATATATTTATTTGTGTTCGTGGCGAATAGGTACTTCTTGGTTCCATCGCTCGATTCCGAAACATTTATGGGTTTCGTTGTTCCAAAGATGTACTTTGCAGAAAGTTGCTCCCTTGCTTTAAGCGAAAGGTTTGTCATTTGCCCGATCAAATCCACATCTTTTTTGTACAGCCACTGAGCTATTTGAGTAGCTGTAAACCTAGGTAAACCTTCTGCCACCACCATATCAGTGAGTTGAGGAAGAGTTAATCCAAAAAGATGCGTTTTATCCATAGGGGTAATTAGTTCACGGATATGATGCAAAGATAGCACAAAAGAGCTGTTGTTAGATGATCAAATAAACATGCCATGTGTTTTTGAACCAAATCACAAGTAAAAATCGCTACCTTTGCTGGAGATTATTGTAGTACACAAAATTACTCGAAGAAATGCAGCAATACCTTGATCTTCTAAGCCATACCCTTTCTAATGGAGTTGAGAAAAGCGATCGTACAGGAACAGGAACCATTAGCGTTTTTGGATATCAGATGAGGTTCAACCTGGAGGATGGATTTCCACTGCTCACTACCAAAAAATTACATCTTAGGTCAATAATTCATGAATTGCTTTGGTTTTTGCAGGGAGATACGAATATCCGATACCTCAACCAAAATGGTGTAACGATTTGGAACGAATGGGCTGATGAGCAGGGGAATTTAGGTCCGGTTTACGGCTACCAGTGGCGAAGTTGGCCTGCAGCCGATGGTAGGCATATCGACCAAATAGCTCAAGTTTTTAATTCGCTCACCAAAAACCCCGATTCGCGACGCCATATGGTTTGCGCATGGAATGTGGGCGATATTGAGAGGATGGCACTTCCACCGTGCCATGCATTGTTCCAGTTCTACGTTGCCGAAGGCAAACTTTCGTGTCAGCTTTACCAGCGAAGCGCCGATATTTTTCTGGGAGTACCCTTCAACATTGCATCCTACGCATTGCTAACCATGATGATGGCTCAAGCTACAGGGTTAAAGTTGGGCGAGTTCGTTCACACTTTTGGAGATGCCCATATCTATCTAAATCATATCGAGCAGGTGAAGTTGCAGCTCAGCCGTGAACCCAGAAAACTACCGGTTATGATGATTAACCCTGAGGTAAAATCAATCTTCGGCTTCAAGTTCGATGATTTTAAGCTGGTTGGGTACGATCCTCATCCACATATAAAAGGAGCAATTGCTGTTTAACTTAGAAAGAAGAAAACCATGATAGTTTCCATAATTGTTGCTGTTGCTGAGAACAATGTTATTGGTTTAAAAAATCAGCTTATCTGGCATATCTCCGAAGATTTAAAACGCTTTAAAGCGTTAACAACCGGTCACTGTGTTGTGATGGGACGTAAAACCTTTGAAAGCATTGGGAAACCACTTCCCAATCGGACAAATATTGTGGTAAGCAGAAACCGTGAGTTGATCATAGAAGGCTGTATCGTAGTTTCATCGCTTGATGAGGCAATTGCTGTATGCGAAAAAGATGAGGAGATCTTTATCATAGGGGGTGGAGAGCTTTACCGCCAGGCATTGCCTATGGCTAGTAAGCTATATCTAACAATTGTCCATAAAAATTTCGAAGGCGATACGTTTTTTCCTGAGATAGATTTTAACCAGTGGTGCGAGGTGTATAGAGAAAAAGGAAAGCCCACTGAGACCGATGGGCTTGAGTACACTTTTGTCAACTACGAACGGATCTCCTAAGCCGCCTTAAGCCTTTTAATGTTGGCTTTCTCCAACTTTTTCTTGGCGTATTCTAGGTTTATGATCAGATCCTTAGTTGGTTCAGATGGAAGGTCGAACATGGCATCGATCATGATCACCTCACAGATGGAACGCAATCCTCTGGCTCCAAGCTTAAACTCGATGGCCTTATCCACGATGTACTCCAGCACATCAGGCTCTATCTCAAGGGTAATTCCATCGTAATCGAAAAGCTTTTTGTACTGCTTCACAATGGCATTCTTGGGATCGGTGAGTATGCTTCGAAGAGCTGTCCTATCCAATGGGTCGAGGTAGGTGATAACTGGAAGTCTGCCTATAATTTCGGGGATCAAACCGTAAGCCCTAAGATCCTGAGGAGCGATGTATTGCAACAGATTATCCTTGTCAATCTGCTCTCGTTGCTTGCTTGCTCCATATCCCACAATCTGGGTATTGAGCCTTTGGGCTATCTTCTTCTGAATCCCTTCGAATGCTCCCCCGCAGATGAAAAGAATATTGGTTGTATCCACTTCAATTAATTTCTGCTCGGGATGTTTTCTGCCCCCTTGAGGCGGTACATTTACCTTAGAGCCCTCAAGGAGTTTTAGCATGGCTTGTTGAACCCCCTCCCCCGATACGTCTCGGGTAATGGAAGGATTGTCGCCCTTACGGGCGATCTTATCGATCTCATCGATAAAAACGATGCCCTTCTCTGCTGCCTCAACATTGTAATCGGCAACCTGAAGAAGGCGTGTGAGAATGGTTTCCACGTCCTCACCAACATAACCCGCTTCAGTTAGAACTGTTGCATCCACTATTGTGAAAGGAACATGGAGCATTTTGGCAATTGTCCTTGCCAGCAAAGTTTTGCCAGTTCCCGTTTCACCAACCAAAAGAATATTGGATTTCTCGATCTCTACATCATCTCCACTTTTGGGTTGAAGCAGACGCTTGTAATGGTTATAAACCGCAACCGATAGAAATTTCTTGGCTTCATCCTGGCCAATAACGTACTGATCGAGAAATGATTTAATCTCGGCAGGTTTCATCAATTTAGACTTGCTGAGCTTGAATTCACCTTTCTTCTTAAGCTCCTCCCTCACAATCATGTTGGCCTGCTCGGCACAAAGATCGCAGATAAAAGCTTCGGCACCCGCCACAAGCAGGTTAACCTCTCGCCTTGGGCGACCACAAAACGAGCATCTATCAGTATTCTTCATTATTATTTCTATCAGTTACTGCTGCAAAGTTACATCTTTTTGGCTTTTTTTATCCTTTTTGCATCAACACATTAAAACTTCGCTTTAAATTTGCATTAAATAACGTATATGAGAATCCATTTCATAGCCATCGGGGGAAGTGCTATGCACAACCTTGCCATAGCCCTTAAACAAAAGGGCTATACAATAACTGGGTCCGATGATGAAATCTTTGAACCATCGCGCAGTAGGCTGGAAAAACATGGCTTACTTCCCAGCATGATTGGATGGTTTCCTGATAAAATCACGAATCATCTGGATGCCATTGTGCTTGGGATGCATGCCCATGTCGATAATCCAGAGCTTGTGCGTGCCAAAGAGCTTGGTTTAAAAATCTTTTCGTACCCTGAATACCTTTACGAGCAAACAAAGGATAAAACCCGTGTTGTTATTGGCGGTAGCCACGGTAAAACCACCATAACCTCCATGGTGATGCATGTGCTTAAGCAGCTGAATGTTGAATTTGACTACATGGTGGGAGCTCAAATTGAAGGCTTTGATAACATGGTGGGATTGTTAGAGGATACAAAAATCGCAATATTCGAAGGTGATGAGTACCTCACATCGCCCATCGACCCAAGACCCAAGTTTCATCTTTACAAACCCCATATCGCTGTAATTTCGGGCATTGCATGGGATCATATCAACGTTTTTCCAACGTTTGAGACCTATCGGCAGCAGTTCGAGATATTTATTGAAACCATTGAACCAAAAGGACACTTAGTTTACTATGCCGAAGATCCTGAGGTTAAAAAAATTTGCACAAGTTTTAACTCTAACATTCAAAAAATACCATACAAAACCCATCCCTTTAGGGTTGATCTGGAAAAGGCTTACCTTATAACGAATGATAAGGAAATTGAACTTAAGGTGTTTGGGAACCATAATATGCAGAATATCTCAGCTGCAAAACAGGTCTGCAGCCTCTTGGGTATAACAGATACTAAATTTTACAAGTCAATTTCATCTTTTAGGGGTGCAGCAAAACGCCTACAAAGAATTGACAAGGGACATACCACTGATGTATTCATTGATTTTGCCCATGCCCCTTCAAAGGTTTTAGCAACCGTAAAGGCGCTAAAAGAATCTTTTCCATACCGAAAATTGGTGGCATGTCTTGAATTGCATACTTTCAGCAGCCTTAACCCAAAGTTTATCGGAGAATATAAAGGAACGCTCAACGAAGCTGATTACCCAATTGTATATTACAATCCAGCAACCCTTGAGCATAAAAAATTGCCACCCATTGAGCCTGGCTTCGTAAAACAAAAGTTTGGTAATCCTAAAGTAGCTGTTTTTACTGATCCTAAGTTGTTATACAATCATCTTTTAAAGCATTTTTGGGATAATACCAACCTGCTTCTTATGTCATCGGGCAATTTTTCAGGTTTAAATATTTCTGAATTAGCATCAATCATAACTGAAGATGATGATTTTCCTAGACGATACCTTGACGTTTGATAAACTAAAACCTAGCAACCATGAAGCTCAAAAGTCAGAGAACAGAAATTATACCTTTGACTCCAAATGAGTTAAAGATTTTTGTCAAATCGCGAAGCAATTTCGAAATTCATTCGAAATTAAAAGTATCGAAAGTTGAGCTTACGGACACCTATCGAGAAGAAATTCTGGAAATGATTGAAAAAGATCCAACGATTTGGCAAAGGAAAGGCACCGATTATCTCTTTTACACATTGTGGATAATTGTTGAACAGAAATCAAAAACCATAATCGGGTTGTTCACATTTAATGGAAAACCAAATATCGATGGAGAGGTTGAAGTTTTCTTTAGCATTGAATCGCCCTATAGGCGTAAGGGATTTGCCACTGAGGCTATGGAAACAATCCTGTGCTGGGGCAACAAAACCGAACTTTTTCGTATTGTGATTGTTGAAGCCTTTGAAAACAATAAAGCGGCTATGGCATCGTTAAGAAAATTGGGTTTTAAAAAAGTTGTATTGGACGAAATTGAAGATGAAGAGATTGAAAATTCGACAAAGTATTACAAGGTTGTCTGCCCTAAAAGCATTGAATGCGAAGAGCTAGATTTTGATATATAGAATAATAAAGGAAAATTTCAGTATTTGTAACTTAAACTATTTTTAAAAACATGAAAATCCAACGTTTTGTTTTTGTATTTCTTTTTATTACATCGCTTTTTTTATCACTTAATGGTTTTTCTCAGCAAACTTATAAAACAGCAATAGGATTAAGAGGTGGTTATCCTTCGGGAATAACTGCTAAACATTTTATTAAAGGGTCATCGGCTCTTGAAGGAGTATTGTCATTTGGTGGATGGGGATTCGGTTTTACTGGTCTTTACCAGATCCATGTACCAATTACTGAAGCCCCTGGGTTTAACTGGTATTACGGAGGCGGTACTCATATTGGCTTTGCCAAAGCAGCCAACAGCAATCCTTTCTTAAAGGATAAGGAACAAAAACTCTTTCTTGGTGTAGATGGCGTTTTTGGTGCAGAGTACGTTTTCCCCGATGTTCCCATTTCGATAAGTTTAGACATTACCCCAATGGTATCGTTACTTCCCGAAATATACCCATGGTTCAACGCCGGTATTTCTGTTCGATACGTCTTAAAATAGAATTTTTTTCAAAAATTTTACTTTTTCTTTTGCAAGAATTTTTTTTCAATTACCTTTGCACCCGCTTTACGAAAATAAGGCGGGTTTTTTCACACGATTTTTGGCCCGTTCGTCTAGGGGTTAGGACGCCAGGTTTTCATCCTGGTAACAGGGGTTCGATTCCCCTACGGGCTACAACAATTTATTTAAAAATAAAGACCATCATGGCAAATCACAAGTCGGCATTAAAGCGAAACAGGCAAACTGAAGCCAAAAGGCTTCATAACAGGTACTTTGCAAAAACTACCCGTAATGCCATCAAAAAGTTAAGAGAAACCTCCGAAAAGGCAGCAGCTCAGGAATTGCTACCACAGGTTTCATCGATGCTAGATAAATTAGCCAAAAAAAGTATTATTCACAAGAATAAGGCTTCGAACTTGAAGAGTTCGCTTACTCTTCATGTAAACAGCCTTCAATAGTTTTTAGGTTTTGGAAAATTTAAAGCTCACTCCTTGGGGTGAGCTTTTTTGTTTGACACCATTGGGCATAACTTTTTTTGCTATCTTGGCTGATAAATTCCAATGATTGATGGAAACAGATGAAAAACCCCTAACCATTAAGGAGTGGGCACTCGACGACCGACCCCGCGAAAAGATGATGAGCAAAGGGGTATCAGTCCTTAGCGATGCCGAGTTAATGGCAATTCTCATCGGTTCAGGGACCAAGAATGAAACCGCTGTTGGTATCTCCCAGCGCATCCTGACAAGGGCAAACAATAACCTAAATGAGCTGGGTAAGTTTAACCTAAAGGAGTTCACCAAGATTAAAGGGATTGGCACAGCAAAAGCTGTAACCATTATGGCTGCCCTCGAGCTGGGTAGAAGAAGAAAGAACACAGAAGCCCTCAACAAAAAACAGATAACATCAAGTAAAGATGTAATCGAACTTTTTCAGCCTATTCTTGCCGACTTACCCCATGAGGAGTTTTGGGTTTTACTGCTCAACCAGGCAAACAGGGTAATTGAAAAGGTGAAGATAAGCGAGGGGGGATTGACAGCAACTGTCGTTGATGTTAGGAAGATTATGAGAATCGTACTTGAGCACTATGCATTAGGTATAATACTGTGCCATAACCACCCATCGGGGAATCACAATCCCAGCAACGACGATATTAGCATTACACAAAAAATAAAGGCTGCGGCTACCACCCTCGACATAAAACTTTTGGATCATGTTATCATTACTGATGGGCAAAATTATTCCATGGCTGACAACCAAATGATTTAGTATTTTTCGAGTTTAATTCTTTTTTGACCAATAATATAATGCCAAGTAGACAATCTATCATTTATTTTGTAATTTGGCAGGTAATTCAAACCACAGAAAACTAAATCATAACTTGGGCTATGGTAAAAAATCTTGGGGTAAATAATACCGTTCTCAATCAGTTCATTTACGAACTTAGGTGTGTTGACGTTCAGGGCGATAGCATGAGGTTTAGGCGCAACCTAGAGCGCATAGGAGAAATTTTTGCCTATGAGCTAAGCCGTGAGCTCAATTACCAACACGTATCTGTTCAAACTCCCCTTGGTATAGCGGACATGCAACTCCCTGAGACAGATCTCGTAATTGCCTCAATCCTGAGAGCAGGTCTGCCTATGCACCATGGCATGCTAAATTACTTTGATAGGGCAGAGAATGCTTTTATATCAGCATACCGAAAGTATAGCAAGGACGGCTCCTTTAAGATTCAATTTGAGCACCTCTCATGCCCAACTATCACCGACAAGGTACTTATTATTACCGATCCCATGCTGGCAACTGGTGCATCCATGGTTTTGGCATACAAAGCCTTGCTTGAAAAGGGAAAGCCAAAGCATACTCACATCGTTTCGATAATTGCCTCCAAGGAAGGAGTTGACTACACTCTGAAGAACTTACCCAGCAAGGAGGTAACCCTCTGGTTAGGAGCAGTGGATGATGAGCTAACCGTAAAATCTTACATCGTACCCGGATTGGGTGATGCTGGTGATCTAGCCTATGGTGGAAAGGAGTAAAGAGTAAACTTCCTCTCTAATTCGATAGTGACTTAAACGTGTTCAGCAATTCTATCAAATCGCCATACCTTAAGGTTATCTGTACACGCTTCCCTCAGGTCAGCAATGGTTAGTCCAAAAATAGGATGCATGAAGTGGGGTGCAATTTGAGCCAAAGGCTCAAGCACAAACATCCTTTGATGCAGCAATTTATGCGGAACAATCAGAGGAGGAAGGGTATAAATACTATCATCGTAAAAAAGCACATCAATATCCATTGTACGAGGCCTATAACCCGAAAGCAGCTTATCGCGTCCAAGCGTTTTTTCAATTTCCTGACAAATATCCAGCATGCAAAGTGCCGAAAGGCTTGTTTTAACCTCAAGAGCCTGATTCAGGAAGGGAATATGGTGTTCAAAACCCCATGGTTCGGATTCGAAAATATCGGATGAGGAGGAAATTGGCCCAACTTCTTGCGATACTAGCTCACGTGCCTGAGCAATATAACCTTCTCTATCACCAACATTTCCACCAATAATAAGATATACTGTATGCATAGAATGTTAATAAACCACAAAGTTTACAAAAGATATCAATATATCAAATTATAGGTAAATCTTTTTTTTTACTTTTGGATAATAATTATGAAATACATTACTAATCAAAAAATCACATCTCTATGAAAAGTTTCTTTAAATACTTGCTGGCATCCATGGTTGGTTTACTACTAACCTTTATATTGCTTTTCCTTATTTTCATGGGCATTATAGGAGCTGCGGTTTCAAAATCCGAGAAAGCTGTTGACGTTAAGGAGAACTCACTGCTTATCATGAAATTCGACAAAGCGATTGAAGATAGAGGGTCGAAAAATCCCCTCGAAGGTTTTGACTTTATGACCATGAAACCCTCTCCCAAGATTGGATTGAACGATATCCTTAAAGCGATTAAAAATGCTGCCGAAGATCCAAAAATTCTTGGTATTTACCTGGAGAACGAAAGCATTCCCGCTGGTGTGGCTACCATTGAAGAGATAAGAAATGCGCTTATTGAATTCAAGGAGTCGGGAAAGTTCATCATCAGCTATAGCAATACCTATGGCCATAAGAACTACTATCTTTCTACAGTTTCTGATAAAATTTTTATAAATCCTGAGGGGGGAATGCAATGGTCAGGACTAAGCAGCGAGGTGATGTTCTTCAAGAATGCGCTTCAAAAGTTAGGTATTGAGGCACAAATCATACGGCATGGAAAGTTTAAGTCAGCCGTTGAGCCATTTATGCTCGACAAGATGAGCCCTGAGAACAGAGAGCAGATAATGACCTATGTTGGGTCCATCTGGGATCATTGGGTAAAAGGAATTTCTGAAGCTAGAGGAATCAGCATCGAGGAGTTAAACAATCTGGCCGATAACATGAAGATTCGCAGCTCCAAAACTGCCTTCGAGAATGGAATGGTTGATAGCCTTGTATACAAGGATCAGGTTATCGATAAGCTGAAAGAGCTAACCAGTACCAAGCCCGAAAAAGATATTAATGCCGTTTCAATTTCTCAATACATAAAAGTTCCTGCACAGCGAAAGCACAAAGGCTTAGCCAAAGATAAAATTGCCATTATCTACGCTTCTGGAAGCATTATTGATGGAGATGGAGGAGAAGGTGATATTGCTGGCGATCACTATGGACGAGTTATCCGCGAGGCACGTCGCGACAGCACCATCAAAGCCATTATCCTAAGAGTAAACTCTGGTGGAGGAAGTGCGCTGGCATCAGAAATAATTCTGCGCGAAATGACCCTCGCTAAAGAGGTTAAACCGGTCATAGTTTCCATGGGTGATGTAGCCGCTTCGGGTGGTTACTATATTGCTGCATCTGCCGATGTAATCATAGCTAACCCCACAACCATAACAGGATCCATTGGCGTTTTCGGGATGTATCCAAACGTTAAGGAAGGGATGAACAAGAAGCTGGGCATTAATGTTGATGTGGTTAAAACCAACAAGCATTCCGATTTCGGATCACCATTCAGACCATTAACCGCTGAAGAAAAAGCCGTTGCACAGCTTGGTGTGGAGGATATATACCAAGTTTTTATTGGACATGTAGCCAATGGCAGGGGAATGACTACCGATCAGGTTGATGAGATAGGCCAGGGTAGGGTTTGGAGCGGTATAAACGCCATTGATATTAAACTGATTGACGAATTTGGCGGCTTAGAAAGAGCCATTGAAATTGCTGCAGAAAAGGCAGGGCTGGAGAAGTACAGGATCACCGAATTGCCCAAGCAGAAAGATCCTTTCGAGAGCATGATTCAGGAACTTACCGGATCGGCAAAGGCCAGATTGCTGAAAGACGAATTGGGAATGGCCTATAAGCAGTATCAAAGCATGGTGGAAATAGCCACTTCCCGTGGCATACTTGCCCGCATGCCCTACGATATAGAGATATACTAACAAAAACATAGCATTACATAAAAACGAGGCTGTCTTTAAAGTTCATTGTGAAACACTGTAAAAAAATCTGTGAAACACTGTGAAGTTTATAAAATACTAAATCACAGTGTTCTACAGAAACAAAATAGAGTTACACTGATTAGTAAATACAATATTAAGCCCTTTTGAGACAGCCTCGTTTTTTATTAACTCTTATCACTCCTTAACCATCTTCCTCACAATCCGATTGCCATTCTTGGCTTCAATCATAAGTATGTAGACCCCTTTTTCCAACCCATTGGTGGGGATGGTGATTTGCTCTACACCATCAAGTGTTACCTCCTTCATTTTTTGACCAATAGAATTGGTGATCGTCACCCCTTTAATTGCACTGGCATTCTTTATTGTCAAACTGCTTTTAAAGGGATTAGGGAAAATCATGATTTCAGAAAGTATATCCATTACAACATTTGAGGGGTTCAGAACAACTTCGATGATTGGGTCACAACAAGGGATAAAGCTACCAGAAAATACTTCGAAACCATCTGCAGTTACTATATATGAGTGTTCGCAGCATCCCACGAAGATTTCAGCCAATCCATCCTCATCGGTTTCTATTTGTCCTTCCAACACACTTGATCCATCAAATATCTGTATCACAGCACCCTCTATAGGATTTAACCCAATATCAGTGACCACAAAAGTTATTAGCCAAACATGTGAGGGCCAATAATCGTTTACTTCTGTATCTCCCTCTACAATCACAACCCTATTGGGATCACCATCCCATTCGCCACCAGTCCAGCCGTGGTTTAGGAAGTACTTATACTGGTATTCACCCGTTTGCAGCTGCAAAGTTTTTGTCCATATCCAGGTATCCTCAATACGGGTCAACATCTGGTTATCGGGATCGCTTCCAGGAACCGTCCAACCAAACATTGAACCTGTAATGTAGATGGTATCAAGTACAGGATCAAAATTGGGTTCCTCCCCTTTTTGTAGATTAAAGGTTACATTAAAAGTATCAGGTCCTGCCGGTTCCATAACGTAAGCCTGTAGGTTCCAGTTGTAGTCGAGGCCGTAATCGACAGCCATGGCCACCCAGCCATCGTCTACATCGTAAAGCATATCACCTTTTCCGCCAACGGCTGGCCCTGCATCGCAACCTGCGGGGTAACCCGTGGTGGCGTTGATGTAAATCCCAAACATCAGCTCATCGGAGGCATCGATCTGGAAAAGGGTGGTCTCAAACTCAACGGTATTCCATTCTCCAATGATTACCGCCTCAACATCCTGAGCATACTGCTGGGTGTGGTTTTCTCCCGTCCAAATCCTTAGGGAATAGGTGGCATTCGCTTCCAAGGGGAAAAAGCTGATCTGTTTAATGAAAAAACCATCATAGTCTGCCAAATCGGTGGCTTCCCAGCGGCTGGCTATGGCAAATTCAGCAGGACCGTTATAGCCAATCCCGGTGTAGTTTGTACCATCGTCCCAGTGGATCCACTCACCATCATCCTCTTTGGTCTGATTGAAAGGAGTGGTTGTAATGGACTCAATGGCTGTAAATTTCACATCCTTCTCAATTTTTTGTTCCCGGGTTACTGCAACCCATTGCGCAAAACCTAAGGAAGGTAGCATCAGGATTATTGATAGCAAAATAGTAAAAAGCAGAATAGGTTTTCTCATGATATGCTCTTTTAACAGAATATTACGGTTGATTCCTGATTATTGGGTAAGTTATAAAAAATATTAATCCGGCTTACTCAAAAATGAAATTATTCAGCAAGATAGAAAAAGGCGCAACCCATTAATATGCGTTGCGCCTACTAAAGCCTTTTATTGTATGGCTTTACAGGTTTGGTTCAGGGATTACTCCTTCACCATCTTTTTGACCACTCGCTCGCCATTCTCAGCCTCGAATACCATCAGGTATATGCCCCTGGTCAGCCCATCGGTTGGGATGGTTATACGCTCGGAGCCCGAGAGCTGCATATCCATAACCCGTTGACCGATGATATTGGTAACGATCAGGCGGCTCACCCCGCTGGCATTATTCAGCGTGATGCTACTACTAAAGGGGTTGGGGAAGACTTCTAGTGACGACAGCACTTCTGTTTCCACGCTGACCGCTATCATGGTAACGTTAACCTGCTGATTGGCATCTGCCACGGTAAACGAACCGTTGTGATTGTAGTACCCTGTAGCCGTTACCGTATAGGAGTAGGTGCCGTTCTCTAGCGAAGTGGTGGCGTTCCCGTTGGCGTTGGTGGTTAGTGTAACCTCTCCTGCTATCGAAATGCTTGCCCCGGCAATACCAATGTAGCTCGAATTCCTAACGGTGAAAGTAACCGTGTATGTTGGGATGACCATTTCCTCATAGTTGGCTGTTAGGGTTACCTCACGGGTAGGCATAACGAAAGAGGTTTCCATTGCGGTAGCGTCATCCAGCAGAGCGATGTCCTCTGCCTCACCTGTCCATCCGATAAAGTCATAGCCTTCTATTTCATTGGTAGCAATTAAAACTTCATCGCCCTCCAAATACTCACCTGCACCGATAACTATGGCACCGATATCATCAGGATCGACTAGCAAAATGAGCATGTACGTATCGGCACCCTCTTCCTTGAAGTGCGCAGCGATCACTATATCCTCTTCCGGCATGGTGAACGTGTAGGGGTTATCGTTGCTGACGATAAATCCATCAATTCGCCAGTTGAAGAACTCGTAGCCCTCGCTGGGGGTGGCCTCAAGGGTTACCTCATCGCCCATGTTGTAGGTGCCCTCTCCGGTAACCGTTCCTGTCCCTTCGGGTTGAATGATCACCGTTACAGTGTAGTCGGTTAGCTGGTAGCTGGCCGTGAGGGTTACGTCCCTGTCTGGCATGGTGAAGAAGGTTTCCAGTGCGGTGGCATCATCCAGTAGGGCAACATCCTCGGCTTCGCCTACCCAGCCAGCAAACGTGTACCCCTCAACGATGCTCGCGAAGATGTTAACCTCATCATCCTCGTAATACTCTCCAGCGCCCATAAGAACAGCTCCTATGTCATCGGGATCGGCCAGAAGAATTACATTGTATGTAGGTGCCTGCATTTGATAGCTTGCAGTAAGAGTAATGTTCCTGTCGGGCATGGTGAAGAAGGTTGATTGCGCTGCTGCATCATCCAGTAGGGCAATGTCCTCAGCCTCTCCTGTCCATCCGGTAAAGTCATAGCCATCTACGTTGCTGGTGGCAATCAGCACTTCGTCGCCCTCCAGGTACTCCCCTGCACCGATAACTATGGCACCGATATCATCAGGATCAGCGAGCAAGGTTAGCGTATACGTATCGGCTCCCTCCTCCTTGAAGTGCGCCGCAATTACTATATCCTCTGCCAGCATGGTGAATGTGTAGGGGTTCTCATCGCTTACAACAAATCCATCAAGCCGCCAGTTCAAGAACTCGTAGCCCGCGCTGGGGGTGGCCTCAAGGGTTACCTCATCGCCGATGTTGTAGGTGCCCTCTCCGGTAACCGTTCCTGTCCCTTCGGGTTGAATGATCACCGTTACAGTGTAGTCGGTTAGCTGGTAGCTGCCCGTGAGGGTTACGTCCCTGTCGGGCATGGTGAAGAAGGTTTCCAGTGCGGTGGCGTCATCCAGTAGGGCAACATCCTCGGCTTCGCCTGTCCAGCCAGCAAACGTGTACCCCTCAACGATGCTTGCAGAGATGTTCACCTCTTCCTCCTCCTCGTAGTCGCCATCCCCGGTTAGAACAGCACCAATATTATCGGGATCAGCCAGAAGGGTGAGAGCATGGGTGGGTACGATGAACTCGTACGCTGCCGTCAGGGTTACATCCCTTCCAGGCATATCGAACGAGGTCGTCAAGGCTGTGGCATCATCCAACAGGGCAACATCCTCAACTTCGCCTGTCCAACCAACAAATAGGTAACCCTCGATGAGTGTTGTGGTGATGAACACCTGATCATCCTCCAGGTAATCGCCTGCTCCTGAAAGCAGTGCACCAAGATCATCGGGGTCGGACAGCAGGGTCAGCGTGAAGACATCGGCCCCCTCCTCCTTGAAGTGAGCCGCGATGAGCATATCAGAGGCAGGCATGGTGAAGGTGTAGGGGTTATCCTCGCTAACCATCAGGCCGTCAACCCGCCAGTTGAAGAACTCGTAGCCCACGATGGGAGTGGCTTCGAGAGTTACTTCGTCATTAATATTATATATGCCATCTCCCGTAACCGATCCTGCATCCTCGGGCTGAATGATGACCTCAACCATATAGTCTATTGGCTGATAGCTGGCGGTGAGTATCACATCCCTGTCGGGCATGGTGAACGTGGTGACCAGCGCTAGGGCGTCTTCCAGCAGTGCCACATCTTCTGTTTCACCGGTCCAGCCAATGAATGCATACCCCTCAACTATGCTAGAGGTTATACTCACTTCTTCTCCCTCTATGTAGTCACCTGCCCCAGTAAGCACAGCGTCGATATCATCGGGGCTAACCAGCAAGGTAACGGTACTGGGAACTGGTATTGTGTAGTCCACCTCGATGGTGACCGGCACTAAAACCTCCGGGTTCTCAGGGTCGTTAGAGCTGATGGCTATTTCACCCTCGTAAACCCCCTCGTCAAGCTCCACAGAGGAGAGCGTAACGATGACCTCGAAGCTCTCTCCGGGGAGTACGGTACCCGACGTGTGGCTCAGGATTAGGTTACTTATGAGTAGAAATTCGATCTGGTTCTCGATCAACTCCTGGATGTCCGCATTCCCGGAGGTGTTGCTATCACCGGAGTAGTTGTCGGCCTGGAAGGCGTTGAAGATGGCGTTGCCCCCCTCGTTGAGCACAATGGCCCCGCTGCTGGGGTACCCGCTGAATACCGCCAAAACCGTAGCCCCCGAAAGAGGCTCAACGATTTGTCCGTCAGTGTTCCACTGGTTGTGCGTCCAGTTGAAGGCATCGGGTAACGTATTGGGAGCGTTAAGGATCGAGGCCTCCGGGGTCAGGTTGAAGTTGATAGGGGTGGTGAACGATGAGACGAAATTGATCCCCAACGTTGCGCTGAGGTCGTGGCCGCTAAAGTCCGTCCCCCCCCAGTGGGCGAAGATCAGATTTCCCCCAGATTCTAAGTGGTTAACAAGGGCATCCAAGGGGCCGCTGCTAACATTATAGTTATAAGAGTTGACCAGCACTAAATCCCACTGGGTGCCCCCGGTGAGAGCCGTCTCAAGCGCAGCCCATGACCCCACCGAGGTGTATCCGTAGCCCAGTTCATCCAGCGCTGCATTGTACCAGTAGAAGTCTGACACATCCTCGTAGAGGAGGATGTTGGCATCCGACCTGCCCTTGGAGCCCGGAATGTTGCTAATGAAATCGTTTATGGTTACAGTGGGGGTGTTAGGCACGTTGGCCATCACTACACTCCTCTCGCCAAGATCGACATCTCCGGCAAACCTTTCTTTGCCTGAACTCTCGGTGCTGAAGGTGCTGGTTATGGAGAACTCAAGGGGCAATTCGCCCTCGTTGGTAATGGTCATCACCCTCTCCACGGTATGCTCAAAGCCTAGATACTCGTAGAAGGAGGTTGGGTCGACCGTAATGGCGGGGGGCAGCTTGGCCTCGGCCATCATATCGATGGAAACGCTAGGGTTGTCGGCATCGTTGGTGGTAAAGGTGAGGGTTGCCTCGAATAGACCAAGGATATCCGAAGTGAAAGTTATAAATAACGGTTGATTACCAAAAGGATCTATGCTGAGATCTGTGTTTGAAAACTCAAAATTGGGTAATGAACATTGAATATTGCTAACCTCTAAAACCTTACTTCCAACGTTACTTATGATTAGTTCAACCTGCTTAGGAGTATTTATTTGTACTTCGCCAAAGTTTAGCATTTCATGGGAAATATCAAGGATTGGAATACCTGTAATGTTAAGGATAACAGGGATTTCAACCTCAAGGTTATTCGGATCATTGGATGATATACGTATAATAGATTCGTAAATTCCTCCATATAAACCGGTTGCATCGAAAGTAAGTTCAATATCTTGGCTTTCGCCCGAAGTAATCATCCCGCTAACAATGGAAGGCCAGAGCCAGCCATCGGTTATTGGACCCAGGCTCAAGCCCCAAACAGCATCATTCTCGCTGATCCCCAGCAGGGTGTACTCTCCGGGAACTAGCTGGTTTGAAACCATTAACCCTCCGGCAGATGAAGAACCAGAAAGGATTCCAAGGGTTTCAACATTAAAAGAGAAAATAGGATCACCACTTTCAAGATCAATTTTATAGAGTACATTATTTGATCCATCGTTAGTGTATCCCCAAAGGAAGGGACCCCCATCACTTGCTTTATCCCAAGCCAGTCCAGCAAACTGGTCAACGGGAGTATCAATACTCCTTACCGTTGCCCCGCTCCGATCAACCAGCGTTAGGGGATCATTCCATCCGTTGGACACCCAGAAACCATCCTCGTATGCATCGTAAGTAATTGCGCGTATGTTGGTGATGGAGGTGGTGATGGTTCCAATTAGCGTTTCGCCGGTGAAGTCCATGATGTAGATGGTGTTGCTGTTGGGCGAACCGTAGAAGTACTGCCCATCATAGGCAAGGTCCCTGATACCGGTCACCCCATCGATGGTGAATGTTTCGATGTAGTCACCCGCCAGGGTGTAAGTTACAAACTGGCCGCTAACCCACTGGGATGTGTAGATGTAGTTCCCATCGCAGCCCACGCTATACTCACCGGTACCCAGGGCAACAGGGAAACTAAACTGTAAATCATCTACAGTAAAACTTTTTGCATCAATTTTCTCAATTTTGCTATTCGCTTTCCCCTTTGATACAAAGTCTATGTCTAATGAGAAGTACAACTCGCTCTCCTCATCACCAGTGTTTGAGATGGTGAGGCTATGCATAGTGATATCCCCTGTATTCAACTCTTCAACAAAGGAATTGGGTTCTATCAAAATTTCTGGAATATTATTGGTAAAGTTGGCAACCAACGTAATGTCTTGCGGTGGCATATCGAATGTGAAAATCGACTCACTTGTTACATCTTCCCCATCGAAGGTCCAGTTGATAAAGATGTAACCTTCGTTGGGGGTAGCGGTAATGGTTACCTCATCATCCTGCTCGTACTGGCCTTCTCCAGTGACGGTTCCTCCATCAACAGGCTCAACCAATAGGGTAAGCTCGTAGATCAAAATCTCAGCCATGAGCGGTATGGTTAACGACTCCTGTTCTGTGACGTTGGTGGTGAAGGTTAGGTTGGCCTCGAACAGGCCGGGATCCTCAGAGTAGAAGGAAACCAGTAATTGCTGTGAGCCGAATGGGGTGACGCTTATCTCTGTGTGAGAAATGTCGAACTGGGCTTCACTGGTCTGGATACTGGTTAGTTCCAGTGTTTCGGAACCTGGATTGATGATGGTTATGGGTAGGGTGGCCACTGTGTTCAACTTCACGTAGCCAAAGTCCAAACTTTCGTTCGATACCTCGATAAGGGGTCGCCCGGTAACGTTTAGCGTAACGGGAACATCAACCACAGGGTTCTCGGGGTCGTTGGACGTAATGCGAATAATCTTTTCGTAAGTCCCTCCTGTCAATTCTGTGGCATCGAAAGTAACATCCACATCAAATTGTTCACCAGCGGGGATGGTTTCGGCAAACGACGACAGAAAAAGCCAATTGGGTATAGGTACAGCGAATTCAATGGCCGAATTGCTGGTCACAATGTTAGGGTTGATGAAGAGGTCATCGGAGCCACCATTGCCCATTCCAATGGTACCATTAGCATTCTCTATACCTATACTAGAAGGCGTTGAGGCAACAACTAGGTATTGAAAAACAATACGGTTCGTTGTTTCATAGAAAACAACCTCAAAGGTTTGGGCGAGTTCCGATCCGTAATTTCTGATGTTGTTATACTCTACCACAAAGTATCGGTAGGGAGCGCTACCTCCGGTAAGGTAACGAATGTAACCCCCTGATGCAGGGTTGAGATCCCTACCAAAGGGCACAATGCCTCCACCATAGCCGGGAATATAGGAGGGATACCAGGTTTGAGCGTTTGTGAAGCTGACCCAGCCGTTAGACATCACATTTAGCAAGGAGTAGGTTTCGTCATAGTAGCTAAAGTCAAAACCCAGAGGAATGTTAGAAGCGTAGGAATCATCGGAGAGAGAGATGGTAGTCCCACCACTGGCATCTATCCAGCTGATATCTTTGGTTGTCCACGAATATCCAAAATCATCGGGACCTCCACCATCTAACTTTGGACTATTCAAGTATATATTGGGGATTTCAACCCCTTTCACAATGGCTTCTGGCTGTACTATCTTCTGCTTGTGCTTGACATTCGTTTTCCCCTCGGATTTTTCCAAATCAATCAATTCAATGTTTAGGTTCAGGCTGTAATCACCTGAGTTTGTGATGGTTAATGTTCGTGTGACTGTTTCTCCCGTATAAAGATCCTCCTCAAATGAGGTGGGATCAACGGAGATTTCAGGCAGTTGATCGGTAAAATTAGCCGTTAGGGTGATACTCTCTGCGGGCATGGTGTAAGTGAAGTTGGCACTTGAGCTAACCTCCTCCTCGTTTTCATCAGTCCAATTTAAGAACATATATCCTACATTGGGAGTGGCGGTAATGTTGATCTCGTCGTCCTCCTCGTATATGCCATCCCCTGTTAGAATGCCCCCATCAACCGGATCAGACAGCAGGATTAGCTCGTAAACCAGGATCTCAGCCGTGAGCGGTATGGTGAACGACTCCTGCCCCGTGACGTTGGTGGTGAAGGTTAGCTCCGCTTCGAAGAGGCCAGGGTCTTCAGAGTAGAAGGAGACCATTAACTGATAGGTTTTTTTAGGATTAACTGAGATTTCAGTAATTGATGTGTAAAATTGAGTTTCGCTGGTTTGGATGCTTGTTATCTCAAGCACTTCGGTACCAGGATTGTTGATGGTAAATGGCAGGGTAACCTCTTGGGATAGATTCACATAGCCAAAATCAAGGTATTCTTCAGGCAACTCAATATCGGGGGTTCCGTTAACAGAAAGAGTAACAGGAATATTTACCTTAGGATCAACGGGATCGTTGGTATTAACGTTAATAACATCTTCGTAAATTCCGCTATTCAGATTTGTGGCGTCAAAGGTGATCTCAACCATTTGTGATTCTCCCGAAGGAATGCTTCCGGACTCAATATCAAATGATAACCAGTTAATCTCAATAATCCCATCGTCAATCTGATATAGGGGTCCTCCCCAGTAGCTCCACCAAAGGTCAACTCCATTGTGGGCAATTGAATATGTTTCATAACCTGGTTGCGGAACATCAAACTGCTGAACCAGCGAAGCGGCTCCATCTTGCAGCTGGTACTGATTGATTTTTTGTGTTTCAGCATTAATTGACCAAATATGACCCATGGTATGTTGAGGTACATAAACAATTTGACAGCTATATTGGTTATCACTCGAAGTGAATGCTTCGATAGGCGTGCCTGTTTCATCCATTCGGTAAAAAGTTGGATTGTACCCAAATGCGTAATTCACCACAAAGTACTCGCCATCCCAGGTAAGAGCAGCAAAATCATTAAGAGATACGCTAAACGAATACCCTGCACTGGTGCCATCGAGGTTGTAGGCATACACGTTACCCACAGGGTTTCCAATCCACAGGTACTCTCCATCCCATGTTATGCCGAATGGTGAACCAGTTACATTAGATGTCTCTACCACTGATTCCGTTGCAATGTCATACTTAAGCAGCTGGCTATATTCATAGTTAAGCATGTAAAGGAACCCATTTGCCCAAACCATACCCGTATTGGCTGTAGAGGAGTTGTAGTAGACACCCAGCACATCCCCTAAATCCTTTGAGGAGAGATAAAACTTCTCCAAAGCATCTTGAGGCAATGAATTATTCCTTGTTCTGCTCTCATCGGCATAGTTACCAAGTTTTCTGGTTTTTTTAGATCCAACGAATTGACTGCTTAACGACCAGATTAGCACTCCCTGCCCTTCATTGGTTATGGTTATGTTTTGGGTAGATGTTTGCCCGGCTTCAAGATCCTCTTCCATCGAGGTTGGGGAAACTGCAATGGAGGGTATCTGATCGGTGAAGTTAGCGGTTAGTGTTACATCCTCTTCAGGCATGGTGTAGGTAAAGTCGGCTTTTGAACTAACCAACTCTTCGTTCTCGTCGGTCCAACTTAAGAACATATACCCAATATTGGGGGTGGCGGTAAGGATAACCCCATCGCCCGCCTCGTATATGCCATCTCCTGTTAGGATGCCACCATCAACCGGATCAGACAGCAGGGTCAACTCGTAAAGCAGAATTTCTGCCGTGAGCGGTATGGTAAACAACTCCTGACCCGTGACGTTGGTGGTAAAGGTCAGATCAGCCTCGAACAGGCCGGGGTCCTCGGAGTAGAAGGAAACCAATAGCTCTTTGCTTTTGTTTGGGTTAAATGTTAACTCTGTAACTGATGCATAGAATTGTGTTTCACTGAATTGAATATTTGTAATCTCCAATAATCCGTTTCCCGAGTTGGTTATTTCAAGGGGCAGTGTATACACCTGTGCAAGCTTTACGGTGCCAAAATCAAGGCTTTCGTCTGAAACACTGATATCGGGAGTACCATTGACATGAAGGGTAACGGGAACATCAATATTTGGGTTAATTGGGTCATTAGTTGTTATGGCTATAGCTGCTTCGTATATTCCTTCAACCAGATCAGTTGCGTCAAAGGTAATTTCAACAATAAGGCTTTCGCCTGAGTTGATGATTCCGCTATACTCTGAAATGGAAAGCCAATTAGCATAATTTCCCATGTATAAGCCCCATATAACATCATTTTGGCACATTCCTAGCAAAGTGTATTCGTTGGGGATTATTGCATCGGTAAAGAATAAGCCTCCAGCACCACTTGAACCAGACAAAATACCAAGGGCTCCAACATTAAAGGAAGAAATGGCGTTTCCGGTTGTCATGTCAATTTGATAAATAGTATTTTGATCATACTGAGAGTATATCCAAAGGAATGGTCCATCTTCGCTAGCATTTTCCCATGCCATTCCGCCAATATTGCCTACGGTAACGCTTATGGCATCAATTGAGGCACCACTTCGATTTATAAGGGTTAGAGGCCCATTCCAGTTGTTTGAAACCCAGAACCCATCGTTATCTGGGTCGTAGGCAATCGCACGTATGTTGGGGATGGATGTGGTAATGGTTCCAATTAATGTTTGACTGGAAAAATCCATAATGTAAATGATGTTGTTATTGGGTGAGCCGTAGAAATATTGCCCATCGTAGGTTAGATCCCTGAGGTTGCTTATACCTTCAATGGTAAATGACCCAAGAAATTCTCCATCCAAAGAGTACCTGTAAAAATAGATATCATTCCATCTATTTGTGTAGATGTAACTTCCATCACTGCCAACTCCATACTCGCCATTTGCATCTCCAACAGGAAAGTTAAACTGTACATCTTCAATGGTAAAACTTTTGGAAAAGTCTTTTTGTGATGCAGTAGTTGCACTGTGTGGCGCAAACTCAGTTTTGGTTAAGTCAAAACTTCTTGTTAGGTTATTGTTCAGGTTAACACGAGGTTTTGACGATGATAATGCATTGTTATTAAACTCAAATGAAATGCCCTGCTCCTTCAGCTTTGAGATATAATCATGGTCCAACGAAATGTAAAGTTCGCTACCTGGATCACCATTATTGTATATGGTGAGGCTTCGTGTAATCATCTCTCCCACTTGAACATATTCTTCAAATGATGTGGGATCAACTTCAATCTCTGGGAGGTTATTTGTTGTAGTAAAGCTAAGCTGATCACCATATTCAGTTCCTCCAAGGTTGGTAGCATAAGCCCTTATGAAGTAATCTGTATTGTGGGAAAGTCCTGTTAGAGTACTAAGGAATTCGCCAATACCATCTCCATCACTTGTAATGCCATCATTACTTTCAATAGTTGGATATTCGCTTGTGCTCCAAACCACGCCTCTTTCAGTAACGGGAGCATAACCCTGATCGGTTACGGTTCCACCCGATTTTGCGCTGGCATTGGTTATATCATAAATAGCTGTTGTGGTAAGAGATGGTGTTGCTATGGGCTCAATGTATGCATGAATATTCCAGTCGCCCTGTACCCCGTATGCCAAAAGAGTTTCCCAGTTACCATATAGCCCAAATTTGATCATGTTACCTTTACCATCGAAGTCCGTTTCTTCATCAAGACCTGGGGCAGAAATTCCAGCTCCTGGATCATCAATCTGAAAACCAAACCACAACTCTTGGGTTAGATCAATAATGTAAGGAATGTCCAGCTCAAGTTCAACCCAGGAATCCTCACTAGTACTAAATGCCTGACTGTGAACCTCAACTAAAGACAGTGCATTTACACCTTGCCAGATTTTGGCTACGCTAGCCGTTGGCACATTATGAATGTATACTGCCAATCGGGTAACACAATAGCTGCTATAAGTGCTAATATCTGATGTTTCCCAGCGCGAAGCAACTGAGAAAACATCAGCACTTGTTAATCCAAAATGGCTGTAATTCACGCCATCATCCCATTGGATCCAAGTATCTTTAGAATCCTTGGTTGGAAAGAAAGATGTCTTTGTTTTGCTTAGTTGTGTTTCAAAGTTTGCATCCCTGACTTTTGCTTCATCGGGATTAATTGTTATTTGGGCAATGCCAATGTTAGAAAAAAGCAAATTGACAAATAAACCCAGCGACAAAAAAAGTAAATGTATCTTCATGACAAAATGTATTTAATTGAAATTAAGAGTTATGTATAAATATGATGAGTTTTTTAATAATTATTACAATTTAGGGTTTTTTTCAAATTTTAAAAAATTAAATGTCAGTAAAATTTATTTAAAAAAACTTTATATAATTTTCCATTAACCTATTTGGTAAAAATGGATAAGGCACATTTCAAGAAAAAATGAATTGTACCTTATCCCCTTTAAAACCTAATCATAACTATTCGGCTGGCATAGCAAGTTCACACATATTATCATGCCGATTACTCTTTCACCATCCTTCTTATTACCCGCTCGCCATTCTCAGCCTCAAATACCATCAGGTATATGCCCCTGGTCAGCCCATCGGTTGGGATGGTTATACGCTCGGAGCCCGAGAGCTGCATATCCATAACCTGTTGACCGATGATATTGGTAACGATCAGGCGGCTCACCCCGCTGGCGTTGTTCAGCGTGATGCTGCTGCTGAAGGGGTTGGGGAAGACCTCCAGGGAAGAAAGTACCCCAATATCAACACCAACAGGAGTTAGGGTTACAATTATATTCCTATTGGAGCCCGAAACGGTAAAATTACTGCTGTAGGCCCCATAGCCCGTAGCATTGATGGAGAATGAGTATGATCCGTTTTCTAAGATTGTGGAAGCTATTCCATTGGCATTTGTTGATATGCTGCTTGCACCAACAATGTTGATTACTGCTCCCGCAACGGGATTATTGTTTTTGCTAAGCACATAAAAGGTAACTGTAAAGGCTGTTTGAACCTCGTAATTGGCAGTAAGAGTTATGGCTCGCGATGGCATAGTGAGAGATGTTGTCATCGCCGAAGCATTACTGAGCAATGCCACATCTTCAGCGCTGCCTGTCCAGCCTGCAAATGTGTAACCAACAACAGGTAAAGCAGATATAACAGCCTCTTCGCCAGCAATATATTCTCCGCTTCCCACAAGAACTGCATCAATATCATCGGGGTCAGCAAGAAGGGTTATGGCATAAGATGCTACACCTTGCTCCTTAAAGTATGCCATTATGTTAATATTGTTTGAAGGCATCTGGAAACTGTAGGGATTACTTGAACTTACAACTGAACCATTTATACGCCAGTTTAGGAATTCATATCCGGTGTTGGGATATGCTGAAAGGGTTACCCAATTACCCATATAGTATGAGCCTTCGCCATAAACCGTACCAGCATTCTCGGGATATATCTCTACGGTTACATCATATTCATTAGGCTCGTAATTTGCGGTATAGCTAACCGATCTTCCAGGCATTGAAAATGATGTAGACATGGAGTAAGGATTAACTAAAAGTGCCATATCCTCACTGGTGCCAGACCATTCAGTGAATGTATAGCCGGTAACATAACCTGCCGAAATGTACACACTGGAAAATTGAGGATAGCTGCCAGCACCATATAGGGTTGCCCCTATATAATCGGGATTTGCCTGAAGAGTTACAGAGAATGTTGGAGCCTGATTGCTACCAGTAATGTGTAATCCATAATTTCCGGTATAGTTCGAGTAGCCATAAACTTTAACGTAGTATGTACCAGCAGCCAATACGTCAAAATTGATTTGCGACTGAGCTCCACAATAATCGTCATTATGTGCGATCCAACTTTCATCGTAACAGCTTGCCCATACCTCTAACTGAGTATCAAAATCAGAGTAGTAACAAGTGGAAACACTAACATTGTAGAAAGTGGTTGGCAAGATAAAGCTGTACCAAAAATACGGAGCATAAGGAGTGGTTGTTCCGTACTCCACATGCCCATCAATTGCGCCATAGTATACCGCTTCATTACAAGAAGAACCTGGTCCGGTGAACTCTTCGTAAAGGGTCACAGTTAATTGATTATCAGAATTTAAATAGAACCAACCCTCCGATGTCATGTAACCCTCCTTGTAAACCTGGTAATAGTAATAGTCAGCAGGTAATTGATGTTGAACTAGTCCAGAGGTATTTGTATTGGCTTCCCAACACTCCTCATAATCGTTGCAAACCATAGTCCAGGCATTTTGTATGGGGTTTTCATCTTGATCAACCACAAGCATGGTCAGGTTGTACAAAACATCGCCCCAGGTTACAGTAACGGTATTGCTAGAGTTCGACTCTCCTTCATCATGTTGTGCTGTAACATAGTAGGTATACTGTCCGTCACCGGGAAGCTGATCATAATACCAATTCTCGCTAGCTGTGCTTAAGAGAGAGTAGTTCCTATAAACATTGAAATGCTGGAATGCTTTACTCTTATCTGTAGTATAAAATTTAGCTACTCCTTTGGCTGGGATAGTTGGTTTTGGGATAAGAGAACCACTAACGGGAGTTGATCCATCGGTATAAGGTTCATCCTTTAACGATGGCTGATGTTTAGGTTTCAAATGCAATCTGCCTAGCAACTCGGCTGAATATGGCTGTAACTTTAGATCGGGACTTAGCATGGCGTAATCCCATGTTACTAAATTGGACCCATTATAACTATCGTATAAACCTAACCCAACAAACCCTTCTGCATAAGTATAATCCTCAAATGATGCAAGGTAATTGCCATTTGCATAGAAATAGAACTCAGGTCCGTATGCGTATATGGTATAAATATTAGATGATTCAAGCCCAGGGTTAATGTATTCGCTATTTGACCATGGAATAATATTTGAAATAGAGCCATCTTCATATTTCCATACGCTAAAAAATCCGTTCGCAGTGAAATTAAAAGTGTACCCATTGGTTGATTCATCAATAAAACCATTTGATCTGACAATAGCATACATACTATAGTTCAATGTGTTTTCAGAAAGATGTCGGGTGACCTCAAACTCATAAGCAAAATTGCTGTAGGTTTCATTAAAATATGTTGATGCCGGGGTGTCATTAGATATTCCATTCATCATCAAACACCCATCCTGAACAGAGAATCGGCCATCGGAGAAGTTCCAGTTGTCTGCAACGCCATCGGAGAAGTCCTCGTAGAAACCCTCGCCCGATGAATAGTTCCAGTCCAATTCCACTTGCCCTGTTTCTTCATCGAGGTATGCTGTTAATCCATACGGCGATGGAATGTACACATATTCTTCCAGGGTAATATTTAGGGTTAAACCTCCTCCATCTACTGTAAAGTACCCGTCGCTAGTGTTATACCCAGATTTGCTAATGCTGTAGTAATATTCACCGTTAAGCAGATAAAAAATTGCTTGACCACCGCCGTTGGTTGATTCTTCGTACCATTCCTCATAAGTGAAATCGTAAACTTCTACTTCTGCGTCAGGGATGGGATTGTTATAAATATCCTTAACATTGACCGTAACCATATATTCCGTTGCATCGATAAAATTGGCAGTAAGCGTTATGTCCTGTGGCGGCATATTGAAGGTAAACGAGGGTGAATAGGAAATCACTTCACCTTGATAAGTCCAGCTCACAAAAGCATATCCGCCATAAGGAGTTGCTGTTATGGTTACGCTTTCTCCATCGTAATAATCGCCTGCACCACTTACCGTTCCTCCATAGGTTGGATTGGCAAGAAGTGTTAGCGAATAGATTGATGGAACATAATCATCTACCACTACATCATCAATGAACACGTATCCGGTTTGGTCCACCACGTTGGAACTTAACCTAAAGGCAATAAACCTATCGTTTCCGTAATAATTGGTGAAGTAATAAACAAAATTCTCGTAGCTATAGGGAACAACAACATGGTTCAGGTAGTTGAAAGATGCAGCATTAGCCGGGTCGGACATGGTGCCGATCTCTAAAACCATATCATTACCATAGTAATTTCGAGCCATAAATTCTAAACGTAAACCATTAAGGTTTTGGTCAATTTCGGGAAGGATTAAGTAAACTTCACTCTCAAAATTATCAACATAAGCGTAAACCATGTTGGGGTAAGAATAATAATAACCTGAGAATGTTTCAAGGTAAGTTTCACCTATCTGGATTTGGTTCCAACAGTTTGGCAAATAGGGAGGAGTTACATAATCGAAGTTTTCTGAAAATGGAATCGAGAAAGGGGCACATAAAGTGCTAAAGGAAATGCTTTGACCGTATGCTGTGCCAAAGCTGTTTGTGGCGTATGCTCTTACATAGTAAACTGTACCAGGAGTTAAATCGCTCATATTGCTTGTAAAGGCTCCGGTTCCAGTGCCATTCACTGTGTAACCCATGTTGTTTTCGAGGGTTGGGTTGGCATAGGTACTCCACACTACCCCTCTTGCAGTTACAGGGCTATCGCCCTGTGAGGTAACATTACCCCCCGATACAGCAGTGGTTGCTGTAATACTTGTAACTGCAGAAGTAGTGACTACGGGAAAACCAATGTTTTCGCCTATGAATACAACTTGATCGAGCCAGCCACAGTCGGAACCAGTGTTTACTGAACCATCCTTTGTGTAAACCCACCTTAAGGTATTTGATCCCTCCTGCAGGTAGTATTCTTTAAGCTGCCAACCTATTTCTCCTGCAATGTAGGTTTGGTAATTTCCATTTATATAGAATTCCAGGTAGTCACAACATGATTCTGATGAAACCTTCCACCAGAAACTCAAATCTCCGGGTCCTTGAACCGTTGTCTGCAACCAGGAATTTTGGCTGTGGGTTATAGTTCCACTTTGTGCTGCATCAATGCCATCGTGTGTAACTACTGTTTGAGGAAACCAAGGTGCATTTCCCCCTGTTGTAAAGGTTAGGTCGCAGTTATCAAGGGCTTCGCATAGTGTCAGCTCATCATCGTAAACACCCCATACGTCATTTATAACCATGTTCCCTTGCACATTCACGATGCGGTTTGGATCACCATCCCACTCACCATTTGCCCATCCTGCGTTGAGGAAGTACTTGTACTCATAGGTACCAGTCTCAAGTTGGAGGGTAGCGGTGTAGATAAGTTCGGTTGGGGGCTCAACTTCAGCGGTAACTTTGAAATCATCGAGCATGAATATAAACGCATCATAGGATACATACTGAATGGCTATGTGAACAACTTCACCAGCATAGTCGCTTAGGTCAAAGGCGTAAACCTGCCAATTGGTTGGAGTTTCAAGGTAATTACCTTCTGATATCTGAGTGAAATCGCCAGTGGCAGTTCCGGTAGTTGATACCAGCACCCTGAATCTTTCCAAACCATAAGCAGCTGTGATTGACTTAGCGGCAAAACTGAACTCGCTGGTCTCGTTGATGGAGGTAGCGGGTGAAATCAACCACTTATTGTCATTTATGGTCTGCGATTGAACAGCGATCAGATACTTGCTACCTTCATATGCAGGGTGGTTATCGCTGATATCAGGATCTGTTTCGGCAGGATTAAATACCATGAAAGCAAAAGACTCACCTTCGCCGGGGAAGTCGAAATCGCTGGAACCCCAGGTAACATCATCGTTGATTAAATGGGTAATCCAAGGGGTAAGAGTGGTGGTGAAATCGGCGTACTCTTCCCAACTCTCTTCCCAGGTGTAGGGAGCGTCCTTCGAACTGGAAACCAATTCCATCTCAATGGAACCTTCTGTTCCTGGCTCAGCCCAACCCACCATACTACCGGTAAGGTAAACAATATCTTCATCGGGATCAAAGCCTTCCGCTTCGGACATATCAACATTAAAGGTAACGCTGGATGTTTCTAATGCTTCAACGTATGCCTGAATGTTCCAGTTGTAGTTAAGGCCGTAATCAGCAGCCATGGCCACCCAGCCATCGTCAACATCGTAAAGCATGTCACCTTTTCCACCAACTGCTGGTCCTGCATCGGCACCAGCAGGGTATCCGGCTTCGGTAATGATGTAGTAACCAAACATCATCTCTGCGGAAGCATCGATCTGGTAAGGAGTTTCCAGTTCAACGGTATTCCATTCCATAATGGTAACCTCCTCAACATCCTGTGTATACGCTGAAGAATGGTTAACTCCAGTCCAAATCTTCAGGGAGTAGGTGGCATTCGCTTCTCTGGGGAAAAAACTGATCTGGGTGATGTAAAGACCATCATAGTCTGCCAAATCGGCTGCTTCCCAGCGGCTGGCAACGGCAAATTCGCCAGGGCCATTATAGCCAATTCCTGTGTAGTTAGTGCCATCGTCCCAATGTATCCACTCGCCTTCATCTTCCTTTGCCCGATTGAAAGGAGTAGCGATTGTAGACTCAATGGCCATTAATTTAACACTGTCTGCTTTTTTAGGGGTTTGGGTTATTGCAATCCTCTGCCCAAAAGCAAAGGATGCTAATAATAGAAATGTAGACCCAAAAGTTAGAAATGGTAAATGTTTTTTCATATCACACTGGTTGTTTATTAGTAAATAATTGGTTATTGTTTTTGAGATTAGCTCTTTCCCCTTTAAAAATTATCCTCTTTGAACAATTATATCTAAGTACAGGATTTTTTTAAATAGATTAACAGAACAAGAATATGTTATATAGCATATATTAAGGATTGGTGAAAAAATGATTCAGGTTAACTGATTTTTTATACTTATTAACACCAACAAAAAAGAAAGGTGCATTACCAAATTATAATAATGCACCTTTCATTTATTAAATCGTTGGCTAACTTTTACAATAAGTAAAGTAAATATTAGGAATAAACATTACTCCTTCACCATCCTTCTTATTACACGCTCGCCATTCTCAGCCTCGAATACCATCAGGTATATACCATTGTTCAGCCCATCGGTTGGAATGGTTATGCGCTCGGAACTAGAGAACTGCATTTCCATAACCTGTTGACCGATGATATTGGTAACGATCAGGCGGCTCACCCCGCTGGCGTTGTTCAGCGTGATGCTGCTGCTGAAGGGGTTGGGGAAAACCTCAAGTGCCGATAGCACTTCTGTTCCCACGCTGACCGCTATCATGGTAACGCTAACCTGCTGGTTGGCATCTGCCACGGTAAACGAACCGCTGTGTGTGTAATATCCTGTAGCAGCAACGTTGTATGCATAGGTACCATTTTCCAACGAAGTTGTAGCCACACCGTTGGCATTGGTGGTTAGCGTACCCTCTCCCGCTATGTTAATGGTTGCCCCTGCAATGCCTGCCAAACTTGTATTTCTAACCGTAAAAGTTACTGTATATGTTGGGATTGTTTCCACCTCATAGTTGGCCGTTAGGGTTATTTCTCGTGCAGGCATTGTAAAATACGTTTCCAATGCGGTGGCATCGTCAAGAAGCTCAACATCCTCTACACTGCCTGTCCAACCTGTAAACATATATCCAACCACGCTATTAGCGGATATGTTGACTTCTGCACCCTCGTAGTAATTACCAGTTCCCGTTAGCACTGCACCAATGTCATCAGGATCAGCAAGGAGTGTGAGGAGATAGGTGTCAACAATCTCTCCCCAAATATCATTCTGAGTCATGTTGCCGGCAACAATGATGATGCGGTTGGGCTCACCATCCCACTCACCACCTGCCCAGCCATCGTTGAGGAAGTACTTGTACTGGTAGTCACCCGCTCCTAGTTCCAACGTAATGGTCCAAATCATGGTTTCTCCAATACGTATCATAACTTGGTAATCGGGTTCGGAGCCGGGTTCTGCCCAGCCAATCATTGACCCTGTTATGTACACCACATCCTCTTCGGGATCAAATTCCTCGGCATTGACCATGTTCACGTTGAAGGTAACACTGTAAACTTGTATTTCTTCCTCGTAGGTTGCCGTAAGCGTTACTTCGCGGGCAGGCATGGTGAAGAAGGTTTCCAAGGCTGTGGCGTCATCCAGCAGCTCAACATCCTCAACGCTACCAGTCCAGCCTATAAACGTATATCCAACCACGGGGCTGGCCGTTATTGTAACTTCTGCATCCTCATAGTAGTTACCAGTTCCCGTAAGCACTACACCAATGTCGTCAGGATCAGCAAGGAGCGTAACGGAATAGATGTCAACAATCTCTCCCCAGATATCATTCTGAATAATATTACCCGTAACAAGTATTATACGATTGGGGTCGCCAGGCCATTCGCCTCCGTCCCAGCCCTCGTTGAGGAAGTATTTGTACTGGTACTCACCCGCTTCTAACTCCATTGTGATGGTCCAGATCATAGTCTCCCCAATACGTGTCATGGTTTGGTTCTCAGGCTCGGAGCCGGGCTCTGCCCAGCCAATCACTGACCCTGTTATGTACACCACATCCTCTTCGGGATCAAATTCCTCGGCATTGGCCATGTTTACCCTGAAGGTCACGCTGTAAACCGGTGCTTCTTCCTCGTAGGTTGCCGTAAGCGTTACTTCGCGTGCAGGCATGGTGAAGAATGTTTCCAAGGCGGTGGCATCATCCAGCAGGGCAACATCTTCGGCTTCGCCTACCCAGCCAACAAACGTGTACCCCTCAGCGCTGCTTGTGGAGATGCTCACCTCATCACCCTCGTAATATTCTCCAGCGCCCATAAGCACAGCACCTATGTTATCGGGATCGGCTAGAAGAATTACCAAATATGTAGGAGCTTGCATTTGATAGTTTGCAGTAAAAGTGATGTTCCTATCGGGCATCACGAAAAATGTGGATAGTGCGGTTGCATCATCGAGTAGTGCAATGTCATCAGCCTCTCCAGTCCATCCGATAAAGTCATAACCATCAATGGCTGTAGTGGCAATTAGCACATCGTCACTCTCAAGATATTCCCCTGCACCTATGACAATGGCTCCAATGTCATCAGGATCAGCAAGTAAAGTCAGCATATACGTATCGGCACCCTCTTCTTTGAAATGTGCAGCAATTACAATGTTACTTGCAGGCATGGTAAATATGTAGGGGTTTTCATTGCTCACAACAAATCCATCAACTCGCCAGTTCAAGAACTCGTATCCTGTGTTGGCCGTGGCCTCAAGAGTTACCTCATCACCCAGGTTGAATACTCCATCGCCCACCACTGTTCCGGCACCATCAGGGGAGATCACAACCGTTACAGTGTACTCATTAAGTTGGTAAGTTGCTGTAAGAGTTACATCCCTATCGGGCATATCGAAGAAAGTGACCAAAGCAGTGGCATCATCCAATAGGGCAATATCCTCAGTTTCACCTGTCCAACCAACAAATGTGTATTCCTCAACGCTGCTTGCGGAGATATTTACAACATCCCCCTCCTCATATTCGCCCGCTCCTGAAAGTGAAGCACCAATATCATTAGGATCAGCAAGGAGAGTGAGGGTATAGGTGGGTACGATGAACTCATATGTTGCAGTGAGGGCTACATCCCTGTCGGGCATATCGAAAGATGTTGCAAGAGAAGTGGCATCATCCAACAGGGCAACATCCTCAACTTCGCCTGTCCAACCAACAAATAGGTAACCCTCGATGGGTGTTGTGGATATGAATACTTCATCACCCTGCAGGTAATCATCAGCTCCCAAGAGTTCTGCGCCAATGTCGTCTGGATCGGCAAATAGAGTTAGAGTATAAACCTCTGCGCCTTCTGGCTTAAACTTAGCAGTTACTATTAAATCAGCTGCACCCATATTGAAAATGTAGGGATTATCAGTGCTAACAGCATTATCATCAATCCTCCAGTTGAAGAACTCATAGCCAGCATTGGCTATAGCTTCGAGGATTACTTCATCACCAACGTTGTAAATGCCATCTCCCGTAACATATCCTGCGTCCTCGGGTTGAATTATGACCTCAACCATATAGTCTATTGGCTGATAGCTGGCGGTGAGTATCACGTCCCTATTGGGCATGATGAAAGTGGTTGCCAGCGCAAAGGCATCGACAAGCAGTGCCACATCTTCTGAGTTACCTGTCCAGTCAGCAAACGTGTACCCCTCAACGCTGCTCGCTGAGATGCTAACCTCATCACCCTCATAGTAACTACCCGAGCCTGATAGTTCAACACCTATGTCGTCAGGACTTGCTATTAGAGTAACGTTTTTTGGTACTGGTATTGCGTAGTCAACCTCAAGGGTAACCGGCACTAAAACCTCCGGGTTCTCAGGGTCGTTAGAGCTGATGGCTATTTCACCCTCGTAAACCCCCTCGTCAAGCTCCACAGAGGAGAGCGTAACGATGACCTCGAAGCTCTCTCCGGGGAGTACGGTACCCGACGTGTGGCTCAGGATTAGGTTACTTATGAGTAGAAATTCGATCTGGTTCTCGATCAACTCCTGGATGTCCGCATTCCCGGAGGTGTTGCTATCACCGGAGTAGTTGTCGGCCTGGAAGGCGTTGAAGATGGCGTTGCCCCCCTCGTTGAGCACAATGGCCCCGCTGCTGGGGTACCCGCTGAATACCGCCAAAACCGTAGCCCCCGAAAGAGGCTCAACGATTTGTCCGTCGATAGTCCACTGGTTGTGCGTCCAGCTGAAGGCATCGGGCAGTGCGTTGGGACAGTTAAGGATCGAGGCCTCCGGGGTCAGGCTGAAGTTGATGGGGGTGGTGAACGATGAGACGAAATTGATCCCCAACGTTGCGCTGAGGTCATGGCCGCTAAAGTCCGTCCCCCCCCAGTGGGCGAAGATCAGATTTCCCCCTGCGGCGGCATGGTCGTCTAGGGCATCCAGGACACCATCATAGGCATTTTCATTGTATGAGTTGACCAGCACTAAATCCCACTGGGTACCACCGGTGAGGGCCGTTTCAAGCGCAGCCCATGACCCCGCCGAGGTGTAGCTGTAGCCCAGGCCGTCCAGCGCCTCGATATACCAGTAGAAATCGGGTACCTCTTCGTAGATGAGGATATTAGCATCCGATTTGCCCTTGGAGCTAGGGGTGTGGCGAATGAAATCGCTTACGGTTACAGCGGGGGTGTTGGGCACGTTGGCCATTACCACGCTCTTCTCGCCCAGTTCGACAACTCCGGTAAACCTTTCCTTGCCTGAACTCTCGGTGTTGAGGGTGCTGGTTATAGAGAACTCAAGGGGCAATTCGCCCTCGTTGGTAATGGTCATCACCCTCTCCACGGTATGCTCAAAACCTAGATACTCGTGGAAGGAGATTGGGTCGACCGTAATGGCAGGAGGTAGCTTGGCCTCTGCAATCATATCGATGGAAACGCTTGGATTGTCCGCATCGTTGGTGGCAAAGGTGAGGGTTGCTTCGAATAAAGTTGAAATATCGGATTCGAAGGTTATTTCAAGAATCTTATTAGTACCTGGAATAATGCTAAACTCTGTTGCCGATATCTCGAAGTAAGAGGATGAACTCTGGATGTTTGTAACCTCCAATGTCTCTGTACCAATGTTGTAAATTGTCAATTCAATAGTTTCAGGAACGTTAACCTGGACAATACCAAAGTCAAGCATTTCGTGTGATAGATCAAGGGCAGGGATACCAGTAACATTGAGAGTAAGGGGTATTTCAACCTCAGAAGTTTCGGGATCATTGGATGAAATACGAAGAATCGACTCATAGACTCCAGTGCATAAATTGTTGGCATCGAATGCTAATTCTATTTCATAACTTTCGCCTGAAGCAACCATTCCATCGGTTTCTGAGAGTGAAAGCCAACCATCGGTTATCGGACCCAGGCTCAAGCCCCAAACAGCATCATTCTCGCTGATGCCCAGCAGGGTGTACTCTCCGGGAACTAGCTGGTTTGTAATAAATAGTCCACCTGCATTTGATGAACCCGATAAAACTCCAAGAGTTTCTACGTCAAAAGATTGAATTGGCTCGCCATTGACCATATTGAATTTATAAAGCATGTTATTTGCTCCATCTCTGGAATATGCCCAAAGGAATGGACCTCCATAACTGGCTCTATCCCATGCCAACCCTGCAAACTGACTAACGGGAGTATCGATGCTCCTCACCGTTGCCCCGCTCCGATCAACCAGCGTTAGCGGATCATTCCATCCGTTGGACACCCAGAAACCATCCTCGTAGGCATCGTAGGCGATGGCGCGTATGTTGGTGATGGAGGTGGTGATAGTTCCAATGAGCGTTTCGCCGGTGAAGTCCATGATGTAGATGGTGTTGCTGTTGGGCGAACCGTAGAAGTACTGCCCATCAAACGCAAGGTCTCGAATTCCGCTGGCGCCGGCGATGGTAAACGTGGCTAGGTGATCTCCGGTTAAGGAGTACCTTAAAAACTGGCCGCTAACCCACTGGGATGTGTAGATGTAGTTCCCATCACAGCCCACGCTATACTCACCGGCACCCAAAGCAACAGTGAAATTAAGCTGCAAATCATCTACAGTAAAACTTTTTGCTTCAATTTTCTCAATTTTGCTGTTCGTTTTGCCCTTTGATACAAAGTCTATGTCTAATGAGAAGTACAACTCGCTCCCCTCATCACCAGTGTTTGAGATGGTTAACGTACGATTAATGCTTTCACCAGAAATAAGGTCTTCTTCAATCGACTCCGGATCAACAGTAATTTCAGGAATCTTATCGGTGAAGTTTGCAACCATGGTAAGATCCTGTGGTGGCATGTTAAAGGTGTAATCTGCCAGCCTTGTTACCTCTTCTCCATCGATTGTCCAGTTGACAAAGATGTAACCCTCGTTGGGAGTGGCTGTAATAGCCACCTCATCGTCCTCCTCGTATTGCCCATCTCCAGTGACCGATCCACTGCCAACAGGTTCAACTAATAGCGACAAATCGTAGATCAGAATCTCAGCCGTTAGGGGTATGGTAAAGGACTCCTGCCCCGTGACGTTGGTGGTGAAGGTCAGGTTGGCCTCGAACAGACCAGGATCCTCGGAGTAGAAGGAAACCAGTAGTTGCTTTGAGTTGAACGGGTTGATGCTTAGGTCAGTATGAGAAACGTCGAACTGGGTTCCGCTGGTCTGGATGCTGGTGATCTCCAGGATTTCGGAACCTGTATTGTAGATGGTTAAGGGTATAGTGGTCAATGTGTTAAGCCTTACGTAGCCAAAGTCCAGGCTTTCGTCCGATACCTCGATAAGGGGTCGCCCGGTAACGTTTAGGGTAACTGGAACATCAACCACAGGGTTCTCAGGGTCGTTGGAGGTGATGCGGATAATCCTTTCGTGCGTTCCTCCAGATAAATAAGTGGCATCGAAGGTTACCTCAATTTCCTGTGATTCTCCAGCAACTATGGATGTTTCGTTCAAATCAAGCATCAACCAGGGCAAGGTTACATCAATGGCAACATCATCCACAAACCAACCGGGGTAATTGTTATTAACCTCATCTTGTGTATCAAAGTAATATCTAATTTTGACGGTTAGTCCTTGGTATGCAGAAATATTAAATTCTCTGTAAACCCATCCACCTGAGCTACCAGTAGGCGCAGTTCTTAGTTGAATCCATGTATTCCCATCATCGGTTGAGATATCTACATAGCATCTGTCCCATCCCGATTCAGTGTTATAGGTTTCCCAAAAAGTTAGAGAGATATATTCTGCATCTTCAGGCAGAGCAATAGATGGGGATACTATGGCAGTGTTTACCCTTGCTCCTGTATCATAATGAGTGTTTCCCTGAATCCCACACCAAAGACTATGGGTTGGGCTTGAATATGCAAGGTCAGATATATGCCATAAATCTGGGCCTGAATACACAACCGTACTCCATCCACCAATACCGTTTTCAAAGTCATCGGCGAAGTGGATGTACTTAGTAGTTTTTGAGCCTTTAGATTTATAAGGATTGGGATTAATGGGGGTGCTGTAGTCACCATAATACTGAACCCGGGGCAAGTTTTCATCAATAGACATATCAAAAGGTTCATTGCCTGCAAATTCCCTATGCAATTCACTTTCTCCAACAAGTCCCTTTATACCCTCTTCAATGCTTAAGCTAACATCAAGGATACTTTCGGCAACACCGTTGTTGTAAATGGTTAGGGTACGGGTTATAATTTCTCCAGTAAGTAAATCTTCCTCAAAGGATGTGGGGTCAACGGATATTTCAGGGATTTTATCGGTAAAGTTAGCCGTGAGAGTAACATCCGTGGCTGGCATGGTGTAGCTGAAATCTGGGGTTAAGCTGATAACCTCCTCGTTTTCATCAGTCCAGCTTAAAAACATGTATCCTACATTGGGGGTGGCTGTAATGTTTATCACGTCATCCTCTTCATATTGTCCATCTCCTGTAACGGTTCCAGCATCAACAGGGTCTACTATGAGGGTTAACTCGTAGATCAGTATTTCAGCTGTAAGAGGTATGGCAAAGGTTTCCTGATCGGTGACGTTGGTCTCGAAGGTTAACTCTGCTTCAAATAGACCTGGGTCCTCAGAGTAGAATGAGATCATTAGCTGATAGGTTTTTTTAGGATTGATTGAGATATCGGTATCAGCTGTATAGAATTCCGTTTCACTGATTTGAATACCAGATATCTCAAGCACTTCGGTACCAGGATTGTAAATAGTGATTGGCAGGGTTAACTCCTGTGAAAGTTTTACATATCCAAAATCAAGAGACTCTTCTGATACATCAATATCGGGGGTTCCGTTTACAGTAAGGGTAACAGGAATATTTACCTCAGGATCATCGGGATCGTTGGTATTAACGTTAATAACAGCCTCGTAAACTCCACCATTCAGGGAAGTGGCATCGAAGGTAATCTCAATTTCATACGATTCCCCAGCACTAATCACAACTTCCTCCTGGTCAAAGAAAACCCAACTATCATCCATAAACCAATCGATGGTGTTCTGCATTAGCTGCATAAGATCGCCACTCCAATAACCATTCGATGGATACACGTTGATTGCAACAATGGGTTTGTCAGGATTGTAAGCGGCGAAAGGGCAGCCCACATCGTAATTACCCAGCGAAACCCCATTGCCCTGAATGCTAGTGTAAGACCAAAGAGTAGTTGAGATGGTTGCCAACGAAGTGGTTAATGGATGTTCTAGAAAGTTGTTGCATAATGCTGTGCCACCAGAGTATGAAGCAACTGTTAAAGGGCTGTAAAACTCAGTTGCAATGTTTCCTCCAATCGCCCAATTGCCTCCTGTAGCAAGAGTAGCCTGCAATAGGCAAACAGAGCCTCCAGCATCAACGTAATCAGCAAGGTTATTTCCAAGCAATGTTGGGTTTAAAAAAGTATAGTTTGAGGCAACAATAACAATATCAAAATCCAGAAGGTAGTCAACATTTGGGGTCACTGAATTTGCATCAACCTCCTGATAACTATCAATATTGGGTAAACCTTGAAGAGCGGTTTTGAAATCTGAGTCTTCATTTGATAATGCATTTAAATACAGAACTGAAGCCCCGCTAGACTTGGGAAAACTTTTTGGTTTTAAGAATTGGTTGTCGAACTTAATTTGGGAGTTGTTTTTACCCACTATTGATTCGTTGGAATGTACTTCACCAGAAATCAACTCGGGGAATAATACTCTTCCCGTTTTTTTGCCACCGAAATTAACAGTAAGGTTGATGAATAGTTCACTTTCAGTATCTCCATTATTGGAGATGGTAAGGGTGCGGGTTAAAATTTCACCGGCATCCACATACTCTTCGAAGGCAAGGGGGTCGACGTCGATTTCTGGTAGGTTATTGGTTGTAGTAAAGCTAACCTGATTGCCATACGAAGTCCCTTCGTCATTGGTGGCGTAGGCTCTAACAAAGTACTCGGTATTTGGTGAAAGCCAGGTTAAGGTACTGGAGAACTCACCAATCCCCTCGCCATCATTAGTAATGCCATCGTTACTATCAATGGTTGGGTTTTCGCTAGTACTCCAAACCACTCCACGTGTGGTTACAGGAACTGCTCCCTCATAAGTAATTGTACCACCCGAAATAGCACTGGCGTTGGTAATTTCGGTTGCTGTTGCGGTGGAAAGAATTGGGGTTTGGGGTGGTTCGGATACATAAGCATGAATATTCCAGTCGCCAACTATTCCTAATCCAGACAAGTTCTGCCAGTTTCCGCCAATTCCTATTTTAATCATATTCCCTTTGCCATCATAATCTGTTGTCGCATCTTTACCCGGAGCAGAATTTCCCGATCCTGGATCATCGATTTGATAGCCGATCCAAAGTTCTTGTGTTATATCAATGAGGTATGGAACATTAAGGACAATCTCAATCCACGAATCCTCAGCAGCATTAAACGCATGGCTGTATACCTCAGTTAAACTAGCAGCATCGGCTCCCTGCCATAATTTTGCAATTGTAGCAGTTGGTACATTATGGATGAAAACAGACAGTTTGGTTATGTACAAACCTTCGTAAGCTGCAATGTCAGCTGGTTCCCATCGCGAAGCAACAAAAAAAGTCCCAGGACTTGTCAAGCCAACAAAACTACTGTTTACACCATCATCCCATTGAATCCAATCGCCTCCAGCATCCTTTATTTGGGTAAAAGGAGTGTTAGCTATTGCACTTTTTGATTCAAGTTCAATATTCTTACTATTGCCAACAGAGGTAATAAATACATCCTGTGCTGAGCCTGGCATTGATATCAATAGGCTAACCATTAGGACTATTGACAAATAAAGAAAATGTTTTTTCATAATTTTAAAAATTTAAGATTGAGGTGGTTAATATTAATTCATCTATTTCTTTGTGCCATTATTAAACTATACAAGTTAAAATAAATAATTCAGGTTCGCATTACATTTTCTTAATAATTATAAATTCAGAAATGTTGTTTACTAACATAAAAAATAAAAGGTTTTTAACTATTTGTTAGTTAAAATGATGCAATGATTAACTTATTTTTCAAAGATTAATATTAAATAATAAAGATAAGGCGCAATTCTAAAATATAGAATTGCGCCTTAAAAAAAACTGATTACTAAAAAAACTAAAATGCTAGTTTTATGAGTATATTAATAATTAATCCTTTACCATCTTCCTTATCACCCTCTCGCCATTCTCAGCATAGAAGGTCATAAGGTAAATGCCATTGGTTAGCCCATCGGTTGGGATGGTTATACGGTCCGAACCAGATAACTGCATATCCATTACCTGTTGACCAATGATGTTGGTAATAGTCAACCGACTTACTTTGCTCGCATTATTCAGCGTAATGCTGCTACTAAAAGGATTGGGGAAGACTTCAAGGGAAGAGAGTATATCAGTATCCACACTAACCGCAATCATTGTAATGCTAACCTGCTGATTAGCATTTGTCACGGTGAATGAACCACTATGAGAATAGTATCCAGTTGCAGTAACTGTATATGAGTAAGTGCCATTTTCCAGTGATGTTGTTGCAACCCCATTTGCATTAGTGGTTAGAGTACCCTCTCCTGCAATTGAAATGGTTGCGCCAGCAATACCATCATAGTTTGCATTCCTAACGGTAAAGGTAACCGTGTAGGTTGGATTGGTTTCTTCCTCATAGTTAGCTGTTAGTGTTACCGCACGTGCAGGCATTGTGAAGAATGTTTCTAATTCAGTGGCATCGTCAAGCAGTTCTATATCCTCGGCAATTCCTGACCATCCAATGAAGATATAACCAGCAACGCTGCTGGCAGTAATAGAAACCTCAGCATCTTCGTAATAGTTTCCTGATCCAGTGATCACTGCACCTATGTTATTTGGGCTTGCCAGCAATGTAACTGAATATGTATCAACTATCTCGCCCCAGATATCGTTTTGGATCATGTTACCGGTAACATAGATTTCGCGATTGGGATCACCTGGCCATTCGCCGCCATCCCATCCATCGTTAAGGAAGTACTTGTACTGGTATTCACCAGTTTCCAGTACGAGTGTTTTAGCCCAGATCATGGTTTCTCCCATACGGGTCATGGTCTGGTTTTCGAGATCATTACCGGGTTGTGTCCAACCAATCATTGAGCCTGTTATGTAAACAACGTCTTCTTCGGGATCAAATTCAAATGCATCCGTCATATCTACCCTGAAGGTAACATAGCAGTCGAAGGGTACCTCTTCCTCGTAGGTTGCAGTAAGAGAAACTGAACGGGCAGGCATGCTAAGTGAGGTGGTTGCAGCCAATGGATTACCTAACAAGGAAACATCATCAGCACTTCCTGTCCAACCAGTAAATGTGTAACCACTAACCCAACTGGCAGATATGTTCACAGTTGCACCTTCAATATAGTTACCAGCACCACTTACTACGGCACCAATATCGTTTGGATCGGTAAGTAGGGTTAGTGAATAGTAAACAGGCCCTTCGTAATCAACATCAAGGGTAACCTGAACGTCAATTACAGGGTTTTCTGGATCGTTCGATTCAATATTGATCTCACCTTCGTATATTCCAGGCAATAAACCATTTGAGCTAAAGGTAACGGTGATATCGAAATCCTCACCCGGGAATATGGTACCAGACGTAGGACTAACTACCAAATTGTTCGCCAACAGGTATATAATCTGATTTTCAATTAGTTCCTGAACATCATCTTTCCCAGAGCTATTGGAATCCCCCGAGAAATTATCAGATTGGAAGGCGTTAAAAACGGTGTTGCCTCCCTCGTTCAGCACGATTGCGCCACTGCTTGGATAGCCACTAAAGGTTGCCAACACGGTTGCCCCCTCAAGGGCTTCAACAATTTGCCCATCAACGTTGTACTGATTGTTTGTCCATATAAAATCATTGGGTAGGACGTTGGGTGTATTGAGGATCGTAGCCTCATCGGTGAGGCTAAAGTTTATGGGTGTAGTAAAAGATGAAATGTAGCTGATACCCATGGATGAACTTATGGGGTGGCTACTAAAATCTCCTGCTTGCCAGTGGGCAAAGATTAGTTTTCCTCCAGAACTTATATAGCTATTCAATGCATCCAGGGTAGTGGTTCCTGCAGAATTATCATATGAATTAATGACGATTAAATCCCAATCAGTTTTTCCAGAAAGTGCAATTTCAATTGCATCCCATGTAGTTGCCAAAGTATAGTCATATCCTAAACCACCTAGAGCGTTTGTATACCAGAAAAAGTCTGGAACCTCTTCATAAATCAAGATGTTAAAATTAGTTTTCCCTTTATTACCTTCGTTGTATTGAATTATATTATCCCTTTTAATTGTTAGTTTCTCGGGATGATTTTCCATCATTAAGGTTTGTTCTCCAAGGTTGATTGTTTGATCAAACTTAATCTTGCTTGGATTACTGGTATCTAGGAAACTTACAATGGTGAATTCTAGTGGCATTCCACCATTATTAGTTATTGTAAGGGTGCCCTCAGTGCTATCATTGTAACCAAGATTTTCGTAGAATGAGGTTGGGCTTACAGAAATTGCTGGTGGTAGTTTTGCCTCAGCAAACATATCCAAAGCAACTGTTGGATGATTAGCATCATTGGTTTCGAAGGAAAGTGTAGCCTCAAACAGTCCTGCAACATCAGATTCGAATGTTACCAGCAGAACAGCGTTTGACATTGGGCTGATAAATAACTCTGTTTCCGAAACTGTGAAGTTCGATAGCGAACTCTCAATATCGGTAACCTCTAAGGTTTGGGTTCCAACATTATAAATCGTTAGTTCAAATATTTCTGGAACATTAATCTGTACATCACCAAAGTCGAGAATTTCGTGCGAAAGTTCAATTATTGGTATACCAGTTACGTTCATTGTAACGGGTATTATTACCTCTGAATTCTCAGGATCATTGGAGCTTATTGCGATAATGGCTTCATATACTCCTCCAAATAGCCCAGTTGCATCGAATGTAACGTCAATATCAATGCTTTCGCCATAATTGAGTATTCCCGCAATTTCTGAAAGAGAGAGCCATTCGCTAGAGCTTTGACCCAAAGACAATCCCCAAATAACATCATTTTGGCACATTCCAAGTATAGTGTACTCGCCTGGGATAATCCCATCAGTAAAGAATAAGCCTCCAGCACCACTTGAACCAGACAAAATACCAAGGGTTTCAACATCAAAGGTTACCAATGGATTACCAGTAGTCATGTCAATTTGATAAAGACGATTAGTATTGCCAGCTTGAGTGTACGCCCATAAGAATGGTCCATCATCGCTAACATTTTCCCATAACAGCCCAGCAAAAGATTCGATGCTTGTAACAAGAGTTTCAAGGGTACCTCCATCCCGATTAACTAATGTAAGCGGGCCTTGCCAGTCATTGGAAATCCAGAAACCATCGTTATTAGAATCGTAGGCAATTGCACGTATGTTGGGAACAGAGGTGGTAATGGTGCCCATTAATGTTTGACTGGAGAAATCCATGATATAAATGATGCTGTTATTAGGTGAACCATAGAAATACTGACCATCATAGGTTAAATCCCTAATATTACCTACACCTGCAATAGTAAATGTTTCTAAATATTCTCCATCTAATGAGTATTTGTAGAAGCTATCTCCACTCCAACGTGTAGTATAAATATAGTTACCATCGCAGCCAACACCATACTCACCATCTCCTACGCCAACAGGGAAACTGAACTGCAAATCATCAATGGTAAAGTTCTTTGAGAAAGTAATATCTGAGTCCGATGTATTGGGGGCAAATTCAGTGTTTGTAACATCTATTGCCTTTGAAGAAAAATATGCGGTATTTATATTAGGCTGAGATGACAGATTGTGATTTTTGTTCACACTAACCGTAATGCCTTTCCCCTTGAGTTTTGATATGTATTCAAAATCCAAAGTAAAGTAAAGTTCGCTCTCAGGGTCTCCTGTATTAGAAATGCTTAACGTACTTGTAACAATATCACCGGTAAAAAGATCTTCCTCAAAGAAATCAGGGTCATACGTTATCTCAGGAATCTTATCGGTGAAGTGAGCAACGAGAGTAAGATCCTCCGCTGGCATGTTAAATGTGTAAGAGGCTTGTCTGGTTAACTCTTCCCCATCCTCAGTCCATTTCACAAAGATAAAGCCAGGGTTGGGAGTAGCTGTAACGGTCACTTCATCTCCTGCTTCGTACTCCCCATCACCTGTAACAGTTCCACCATCAACCGGATCAACCAGCAATGCCAACTCATAAACAATTATCTCTGCGGTCAGCGGGATGGAAATAGACTCCTCTCCTGAAACATTGGTGTTGAATGTAAGCTCAGCCTCGAAAAGTCCAGGATCCTCAGAATAGAAATAAACTAATAGTTGTGTCGAACTTAATGGGTTGATAAATAGTTCGGTGTGTGAGGTGTAGAATTGATCTGCAGTGGTTTGGATGTTGGTAACTTCTAGCATATCAGTTCCAGGGTTTGAAATGGTAAGGGGTAATGTGAATTCAACACCCAAATTTGCCAATCCAAAATCGAGGGTTTCCGATGAAATGGAGATTAGCGGAACTCCGGTTACATATAGAGTAACCGGTACCTCAACCAGAGGATTCTCAGGATCGTTGGAAGTGATGTTAAGAACTGCCTCATAGGTTCCGCCAAACATGCCTGTGGCGTCAAAGGTGATCTCAACCATTTGTGATTCTCCCGAAGGAATGTTTCCCGACTCTAGATCATAAGACAGCCAGTTACTCTCAATAATCCCATCGTCAATCTGGTATATGGGTCCTCCCCAGTAGCTCCACCAAAGGTCAGTTCCATCATGAGTAATGGCATAGTCATAGTTATAGGGATAAGGATTTTCAATTTGCTGAACCAACGAAGCTGCTCCATCCTGCAGCTGGAACTGGTTGATTTTTTGTGTTTCAGCATTAATTGACCAAATATGACCCATGGTATGCTGAGGTACATAAACAATTTGATAGCTATATTGGTTATCACTCGAAGTGAATGCTTCGATAGCCGTTCCGGTTTCATCCAATCGGTAAAAAGTTGGATTGTACCCAAATGCGTTATTCACAACAAAGTACTCTCCATCCCAAGTTAGTGCAGTGTAATCGGAAAAAGGTACGCTAAATGAATACCCTGCGCTGGTACCATCGAGGTTGTAGGCATACACATTACCCGAAGGATTTCCAACCCACAGGTACTCCCCATCCCAAGTAATACCATATGGAGAACCGGTAACATAGGATGTCTCTACCACTGATTCTGTTGCTAAATCATATTTAAGTAATTGACTATAATTATAGTTGAGCATGTAAAGAAACCCATTTGCCCAAACCATACCCGTATTAGCTGTAGAGGAGTTGTAGTAGATACCCAGCACATCGCCTAAATCCTTTGAGGAGGTATAAAGCTTCTCCAAAGCATTTTGAGGTAATGAATTATTCCCTGTTCTGCTCTCATCAGCATAAGCACCAAGGCTTCTGCTCTTTTTTGAGCCAACAAATTGAGTACTTAACGACCAAGTAAGGTTTCCTAACGCCTCATTGCTTATAGTTAGAGTTTGGGTGGCTATTTGCCCGGTTTCCAAATCCTCTTCCAATGAGGTTGGAGAAACTGTAATTGAGGGTATCTGATCGGTAAAATTAGCGGTTAGTGTTACATCCTCTGCAGGCATGGCGAATGTTGCCGATGCCTGGGTAAACAGCACAACCTCTTCTTCATCAGTCCAATTAACAAACATAAAACCGGTATTGGGAATAGCATTTATATTTACTTCATGCCCTTCCCAATACTCACCCGATCCTTCAACGGTGCCTCCTTCGGTTGGATTTGCCTCAAGTGTAAGATTAAATAACTCTAATACAACATTGAGTGTAAAGGGAACATCTAGTTCAGGATTTTCAGGATCGTTGGAAGATACCCTGATAATCTTATCATAGGTTCCCAGCGATAGCTCTGTAGCATCGAATAATACATCAAGGTCAACCTGTTCTCCAGGGAGCACTGTACCTGAGTAGGATGATAAACTCAGCCAATCAGGGTTATTCAGGGTGAACTCTATGGCCATATTGTTGGCAACAATGTTGGGGTTTATATATAGGTCATCATCCCCGCAGTTTCCTATTCCAATATCTCCATAAGCATTCTCGATACCAATGGAATAAGGTATTACGGGAGCTGTTAAATATTGAAATCTAATGGCATTATTCGATTCGTAGAATACAACCTGAAATGTTTGGAAGGTATCGGAACCGTATAACCTTATGTTGTTATACTCAACAACGAAGAAACGTTGTGGAGCGGCTCCTCCTGTTAGGTATTTGATGTATCCACCCGCTGGAGGATTAAGATCTAGACCAAAGGGAACAATGGCACCTCCATAACCACCAGGAACACAGTCAGGATACCAACTGTCAGAATTTGAGAAGCTGACCCAACCGTTGGACATGATATTAACTTGTGAATAGTTCAGACCATAGTAAGTAAACTCAAAACCGAGGGGGATTCCTGTGGTGTAATCATCGTCAGATAGGGATACTGAGGTGCCTCCACTTGCATCAATCCAGTCGATTGCTATGGTAGACCATTTATATCCAAATTCATCTGGACCACCACTGGTAGTTTTTGGGTTATTCAAATGAAGGTTAGGTATCTCGATACCTTTAAGATTTTCTGATTGGGTTAATTGTTCTCTTAGCCTTCCTACACTTTTTAATTCATTCTTTTTAGCATCAATTACTTCAATGTTAAAAGATAAGTTAAAATCACCTGTGTTATAAATGGTAAGATTACTTTCACCCGTTTCTCCGACATATAAAATCTCCTCAAAATACTCTGGATCTAAAGATATAATGGGGAATTGATCAGTGAAATGGGCTGTCAACGTTTTGTTTTCAGCAGGCATTGTGTATGTTGCCGATGCCTGGGTAAACAGCACAACGTCTTCCTCATCGGTCCAATTTACAAACATAAATCCTGGATTATAGGTTGCGTTAATGCTAACCTGCTGTCCTGCGTAGTAATCGCCTGCCCCTTCAACTGTTCCACCATCTACAGGGTTTGCTTCAAGGGACAAAGTGAAGGATTCAAATGTAACCTCAAGAGTAACGGGGATATCTATTTCGGGGTTTTCAGGATCGTTCGAGGTTACTCTAATCACGGCTTCGTAGACACCTTGATCCAATTCATTAGAATTGAATGAAACCTCAAAATCCTGTGAATCTCCCTGTGATATAGAAGCCTGATAGGAATTTAAGCTAAGCCAACCTTTTTGGCTTATAAGCCAATCAATAGTGTTCTGCATCATCTGCATCAGATCGCCACTCCAGTAACCATTGGCAGGGAATACATTTATAGCAACAATTGGTTTTTCTGAGTTGTAAGCAGCAAATGGATACCCAGTATCATAATTACCCAATGATACTCCAGCACCTTGAACGCTGGATAAAGACCATATTCCTGTTGAAATAGTTTCCAATGCCAAGGTTAAAGGATGTTCAGTAAAATTTGTACAAGTTGCATTGCTTATATCAAACGGTGTGATGGTTAGAGGTAAGTATTCGGAAGTGGCTATATTTCCACCTATGGTCCATCCACCACCTGAAGAAAGGCTTCCTTGTAACATACAAACAGTACCACCAGCATCAACATAATCGGCTAAGTTATCACCTAGCAACGATGAATTAGCAAAACCTGAGTTTGAAGCTACTATTACAACATCAAAGTTTAACATATAATCAACATTAGGTGTAACAGATGTTGCATCAACCTCTTCAAAATTGGATACGTTTGGTAAATCCTCTAACGCCATAGAAAAGACACCATCATCGGAAACTGTATTAACATATAGAACTGATGCTCCCTTAGCCGATGATAATAATCTGAGCGCATTCCCATTTTCAATGCTAAAGGGCTTTTGATGCTGATCTACCAGAGACACCTGGTTACCAGAAGTACCAGGAATGAGTTCTGGTGATAAATTTTGTGAATTCTTACCATCCTCGTATATAATACTTATTGATAAATTAAGATTACTCCCCTCTTCAACATCGTTGTATACCGTAAGGGTTTGGCTTGCCTGACTATTGTATCCTAATGCCTGATATAGGGTTTCAGGTTCTACAGAAATAATCGGAGGTTCAATATCTCCTCCAAGGGTATATGCAGCAATAACATGCTTAATCTCCCTGAGTGTTCGTGCATTGTCCCCATCAACGGCATGCCCAGTTGGCGCACCCATATGGGATATATTTGGATTGGAAAAGTAGGATGTTCTGATAGCACTAATACCATCGCTAAAGTAGGAACCACTTTCGTAGGTCATTATGTCGCAGTACATCTGCTCATCGCTGCCTAACCAACGCCATCCAGCAGACCACGTGTTCTCTGGCCAATCGTTCCAAACCGTTGGACCAGGCTGCACATTTTGCTGCTTGTGATGATGAGCCCCCATATTGTGTCCCATCTCGTGAACATGGGTAAAGGTCCAACTTGCCTGCTGTACCCTTGAAATGGAGAATCCCAACTGGGGATAACCCGACTGGTAGGCCAATAGCCAGCCAAGACCACCGGTATCATCAACTTGTGTGAACATCGAAACCAGATCAGCTCCGTATAGTTCTCTCCATGTATGCACTTCCTCTAAATAACGTGGAGTTCCTTCATATCCCCAAGGATCGAAACCCTCGTGAAAGGTAAGGCGATATAGGTCAGTACTGGAGCTACCGCTTTCGGTATAAGTAACCTGTTCAGAATGAACCAGGGTAAAGTCCATTATCAAAAGGCTATTTTCAGCTGCAAGCTGAGCCTTTTCCATAGCCTGTGCAATGGTATTTAAAATTGATCCCTCATTGCTGCTCGCCCATGAGGCTGCAGCGGGTGTGTAAACTATCATCACATCCACGTTTGCTGGGTCACTGGGATCCTTTGCAGCAGCACTTTTGAATTGTTCTATCTGATCATTGGTAAGCATGGGGTATCCAGGGGCAATTAACGAAGGGCCTCCTTCGATTTCATCCAGCTTGCTTATGTCTAACCTCTTAAGATAAGTTAAGCCTGTTTTTGAGCTTGTTTTAATGCTATACCTTTCGTTTTTCTCAGGTATCCAAATGGTACCAAGAGAAAGTCCATCGGTTGTTGATAGCAATAAAAACCCCAGAGGGTAATCATTAATTCGGGCACGAATTGTTACTGTTCCGTTGATATTTTTATTTATCCTATCGATTGTGGAAGAATATGAATCATCATCAAAAAGGTTAATGGTCACTTTATCTCCTACTGTGCATGCATTGTCGCTTAAAATCTTCGCGTTAAGCGTAACTTCGCTAACACGAGTGTAAGGTTGATAAAGGTTTTCTTGGCTTAAATCCTTTGAGTCATCAAATTTAACCATTAACTTCATGGTTTCCTGAGCATTGACATTGGCGAAAGCCAAGGCAAGCAATAGCATCAAAGTAAAACGTTTCATAATTGGATTGGTTTTAGTTTACTATTTTAAGTTATAATCATTTACTGGAATCAAAAATTATTTATTATTGTTTCATTATCAGGGCTTTTCGGGTGACTGAATGAATAATTCAGCTTCAATATCGTTGTACTCATTTATTTCTGTAAGATACATAATGTCAGATAGGATATCTGATTTTATTTGGTAGATGAAGTTTCGTTCTGGAATTTTTACAACGCCTTCTGTTCTCCCGTTTGTAAAAGACATTAATAAGAAGGCTGCTGGAAATTCGTTAATTTTTGCCCTAACGGAAATAGTATTATTTACATTTCTGTTTATTCGATCTACTTTTGCTAAATAGGATTCATCTTTAGAAATAAAAATCTGGATTGTGTCTAAACTTCCTTGTTGTAACTGTTTTGAATTAAATATGATTCTAGGACTAAATTCATTTTCTATAGTATCATCATAATTAATGCTATCAGATTGCAATGTGCCATAATTAAGTTGAGTATCGGCATCGTAAACTCCTTCCTCGCCAGATTTATTAAATCTACTGGAACAGCATGATTGTATACAAATAAAAAAAAGAATGAATAGAAATAAAACCAAAGAAGAAAAAGAAAGTTTTCGCTTCATTAATTCATACTATATTTGATAAAAAAACTTTATAAAATTTTCAATCAAAGGTTTAATATCCACTTAAATTTATCATTATAAAAAAGGTATTTTACAATCGAAAAAAGCATCAAAGCATATGCCAGCAAAACCCAGATAATGATTTTTTTAAATGAGTACAAAAATAGTTTTTTTGAAAGAGGAAAAAAGCTAAATTCTAATGTTCATTGATTTTTTTTACACTTAAAATATTAAATTGTTAATAACGAAAACTTTTATTTGGCCATAAAATCAAAAAATGTAGTTTTCTTGGAAAACTTGCTTAATGGTAGTATTTTGGCATAACTTTTTATAAATTAATATTTAAGAATGCTTAAACTGCTCACTGCCCCCATTGCACTAATTTACGGAATTGTTGTTAAGATTCGAAACCTTCTTTACGACATTAAAATATTTAAGTCAGTTTCTATTAACAGGGCAACCATATGTGTAGGCAATTTAACAGTTGGGGGCACTGGCAAAACTCCCCATGTTGAGTATCTTATCCGCATACTTTCCTCCAAATACAGAATAGCAATTCTGAGCCGAGGTTATAAAAGGAAGACTAAAGGTTTTAGGTTTGTTGAGGTTGAATCAACTGAAGAGGAAGTTGGTGATGAGCCTTTACAGATAAAAACCAAATACCCCGAAATAACTGTTGCCGTTGACGGCAATAGGGTCAGAGGTGCTAACACCTTAATTTCCAACCAACCTGACATTGAAGTAATTCTCCTCGACGATGCATTTCAGCATCGCAGAATTCAACCCGGATATTCAATTTTGCTGACCGATTATAATAATCTGATCACAAAAGACCATTTTCTTCCCTTGGGAAGATTGCGCGATAGCCTATCGGAACTTAGTCGTGCTGATTGTGTTGTAGTAACCAAATGTCCAAAAGTAATTAAACCCATTGAACAGAGAATAATTACCAAGGAGTTAAATCTCTACCCTTATCAGTCCATTTTTTTCTCTTCGCTTAACTATGGCACTCCTTTACACGTTTTTCAAGATAATTCAATGCCTTTAGACTTCTCCCCCAAATTTAAAGTTTTTTTAATAGCTGGGATTGCCAATCCATTGCCTTTCTTTGATTATGTAAAATCAAAATTTGATGTTGTGGAAAGCGCTACATTTCCCGACCATTATAGATACTCAGAAAAAAAAATAAGAGCTATATTTGAAAGGTTTTCTAAGATCAATACGAATCATAAGGTAATAATCACAACCGAAAAAGATGCTATCCGTCTTAGGGCAATAAATGGTATAGAAAAAGCAATAAAGGATGCGTTGTTTTACATCCCAATTGAAGTAGTTTTCACCAATGATTCGGAATCTATTTTCACTAACCAAATCGAAAGTTATGTTAGAAAAAGTAAAAGAAACGGTAGCCTTCATAAAGGGAAAAATTAGCATCTCTCCAGAAGTGGGAATTATTTTGGGCACTGGTTTAGGTGGCTTGGTAAGGGACATAAAAAATCAGCAAGTTCTCAATTATGGGGATATTCCAAATTTTCCTGTTTCTACTGTTGAGGGACATAAAGGCCATCTAATATTTGGCGACCTTGGAGGGAAAAGTGTTGTTGCCATGCAGGGGCGCTTTCACTTTTACGAGGGATATAGCATTAAAGAAGTTACTTTCCCTGTAAGGGTAATGAAATACCTTGGTATAAAAAACCTTTTTGTATCCAATGCCAGTGGGGGTGTTAATCCCGACTTTGAGATAGGTGATCTGATGATAATAAACGATCACATCAACCTTATTCCAAATCCCTTGATTGGCCCCAACGACAACGAATTCGGTCCACGTTTCCCCGACATGAGCCATCCCTATGATCATAAGCTGATTGCCTTAGCTGAGGAGATTGCAAAAAAACACGGTGTAAAAACCCAAATTGGCTGCTATGTAGGAACAACAGGACCCACCTTTGAAACGCCAAAAGAGTATCAGTACTTCCGAATTATTGGAGGCGATACTGTGGGCATGTCAACTGTTCCCGAAGTAATCGTAGCCCGTCAAATGGGTTTGCCGGTTTTTGCCATCTCAATTATAACCGATTTAGGCGTCCCAGGAAAGATAGTTGAGGTTACACACCAGGAGGTGCAACGCATTGGTCAACAAGCCGAACAAAAAATGACCATGATTATGGAAGAGATGTTGCAAAGGATTTAGTAAACTTTTTCATATTATTTGTTTTTCTCTATTATAGGCTTTTATCATCAATCTTTCTGAATTTTTATAATCGTTATTTTATAGAAGTTTATGTTTTAATTATTATTCCATTGGAATAATGTTTTCATATTATGTTAATTTTGTGCCTTACTTAAAAAAGTTTATCTGATGAATTTAGAATCAATAAATGACGGAATTCTTAAGCATGAGAATGAGGGGTACGAAAGAGTAGAACGCTGGAACGAAGAAACTACAATAAAGCTAGCTGAACACTACAAAGAAATACTTACGCTTCTTGGTGAAGATCCAGCCAGAGAGGGACTTGTATATACACCCCTAAGGGTTGCAAAAGCAATGCAATTCTTAACTCAGGGCTATAATTCGGAACCTCATGATATACTAAGAACTGCCAAGTTCAAAGAGGATTATCGGCAAATGGTCATTGTAAAGGATATCGAACTTTACTCCATGTGTGAGCATCACATGATTCCGTTTTATGGGAAAGCATACGTAGCCTACATTCCCAATGGGTTTATCACTGGTTTAAGCAAAATTGCCCGAGTGGTTGAAGCGTTTGCACGCAGACTGCAAGTGCAGGAAAGGCTTACCGTTCAGATTCGTGATTGTATTCAGGAAACCCTTAATCCGCTTGGGGTTGCAGTTGTTATTGAGGCCGCACATATGTGTATGCAGATGCGGGGAGTACAAAAGCAAAACTCTGTTACCACTACTTCTGCATTCACAGGAATCTTCTTATCTGAGATAAAGACCCGCGAGGAGTTTATCCATCTTATTGGAGTTAAGCTACACTAACACCCAACCTTATTAATAATTTTCAACAAAAAACCTAGCGATACTAAGAAACTGTTTAAGTTTTGCGTATTTAAATTTTAAAGTGCCCTCGTAGAGGGCATATAGCGATTGAAAATATGTAAAACTAAACTAAGCACCCCAGAGTGGGTGCAATATTGAAAACAACTTATTGCGCTCTCTACGAGGCGCTAAGATATATTTAAAACTTTTTCAATCGTTATGTGCCACCTACGGTGGCATCATAAAATGAATAGTTCCAAAAAACTTAAACAATTTCTAAATGTAACGCTCGGTTTAACTACTATTAAAAAAAACCTACTGTTTCACAAATTTCTTTACAACCTCGCCCTGACGGGTTTTTAGCTTAATTATATATACACCATTCTTAAGGTTATTCATGGGTATTCCCAACAATCTGCTGTTAGCATTAAATGAATTCAATGCCCTTCCACTCAGATCGTAAATTGTAACTTGCTCAATTTCAATGGGGCTATCAATCCACAAGGTGTGGGATACTGGATTAGGATAGATATCAATGCTTAGCGTATTCTCCATGGGCTTATCGTAAGTAATGTTTGATAATTTGAAGTGTACACTCTGATATACCTCTCCCGTAGCAATATCCTGGATAAACGCTATAACGCTAGTTTTATACAATAAAATGGCACTCGATGGATTCCACGTGTAACTTTGCGTGTAGATATCACCAGCGTCCATGTTGCTGGACATCATCACCCCACCCGAGTTGGGGACAAAATCACGAAGAACATTGTAGAATCGTGTAACACCACTGGGTGCATTGCTGATATCCACCTCTTTTTGAACAATGGCGCAATGCATAGCTAAGTCTTTGCCACTATAATCGCTAAGAGCTTTTGCCTCAACACCAATTAGAATTCCATTATCGGGTTGACAATCTATTGATAGCTGGAATAGAGGATCCCTTAGAATCTCCTTATCGAATGTGCTTTGATTAACCTCTGTATTTGTAAAGTTGAATGGTAATGTTCCATTGATCAAAGCATAAGGGATGCTTGAAACTCCGTAGAAAAACTCCCTTGCAGAGGGCCCTGTAGGGTAAAACGAGTGAAGTGGATCGCCTACCGGGCTCGATGTGTGGTAGTGAATTGCATTTAGATCAAGTAAGTTCTCATTCTCAAATCCAACCATATAGCTGTCTGAACTCATATTTGCCGTAGACGTATTGTTGGTAAAATACTCCAGTAGGATATCCTTTTGGCGATTGCCAATCCAGAAATCGTCGAAGGCAAAACCATCAAAATCCTCGGGTTGAAAGTAAGTGTTTGTTGCATAAGCAACCCTAAATCGTACATTTGGAGATTCCTTAATAGCATCGAGGCTAATACGAGCGCTAACCCAATCGTCCATTTTGACGCTGCTCCATCCTACAAATTGACCTCCGGGTTGGCTCTCGATGGTGGAGGAGTTAAACCACTCTATTCCATCGCCAATGGCTCCCAGATTTTGCCATTCTCCGCTGCTGTTAAGATCATACTGTATCACAGCACCGTCGCGCCCAATATTGGGCGACGACCAGATGTTAAACTTTAGCATGGGCCTATCCAGCAGGCTAAGATCAAAGCATGGGCTAAGCACTTGAGATTTTTCAACTATTTGATTTTCCAAATCGATTACAGTAAACCAGGCATTCTCGCCAGAAACAGGATGATCAATGATACTACCTTCTGGATTTCCAAAATCCCAGCTAAAGTATTGATTTTCTGTAATAGGTCGTGCATCCCAATAATCTTTTCCCTGCTCAAAGTCTTGATAGTAGATGCTTTCAGCCAATTCACTTATCCTAATATGGGGTTGAATATAAATCTGTTTAGTCAGTGAATCCAAGCATTGATCTGTCGATTTTATTACCAGCTTAACATCGTGATATCCTGTTTCAGTGAATTGATAATACACAGAATCACCCAATTCGGTTTGGTCCTCAAACTCCCATCGGTAGGTTTCAATTATTGTTGGATCATTAGTGCTGGTGAACAGGGTAGGATTTCCGGTTAGACATTCGTTAAACCAGGTAAAGCTAGCCTTTGGAACCAAACCAACGGTAAAAGATTTTTCTTTACTCGAAGAGCATTCGTTTTCTGAAGTAGCTGTTAAGGTTACTATTTTTAAGCCTGCTGTAGTGTATAGAAATTTTGGATTCTCCTCATCAGATGTTCCGTGATTTAGAAAAACCCATTCATATGTTAGCTCTGAATCGTCTTCTATTGTTGTAGTATTCCAAAACTGAACCGAATCGGTTAGCAGGTCGCTACAAAGCCCTTCAATCTCGAAGTCAACTTCTGGCACAGGGTACACGGTAACATCGATTTTACCTGAAATCGTACATCCGCTAATATTGCCCGTAAAAGTATAGATAACAGGGTTCAACGTATCAGTTCTAGTATTTTCCATTAGGAAATTGTTTCCTGCAATGTAATCGCCCCCGCTAAATATTCCTGTACCACCTGAATTTGGAGATGCATTAAGTTCTATGATGGAATTGCTAAAGCAGTAATCATCTTCAAGGTTAAAAATTGTCACAACCCCTTCATCGTAAACAGTAATGGTCTGCTTTTCTTCAAGAATTATTTCTGGATCATCCTCAAATGGATACTGGTAGGTGATTACATTGATTCCTACTTCTACATCGGAACTTGAAGGATCAAACACCGCAGTGTTATCACCTGTTTGCGTTATTCCATTACCTATAAACCATCCGGGTAAACCATTGTTTGATGTTCCATAAATAGCAATAGGCTCTCCATCAATACAAGCTTTTTCGGGTAAGTCATGTATAGTAGCATCTACACCAATGATTACTATTGTATCTGATATTGAATTTGTACAGGTGTTCCCATCAGTATAGGTGTAAGTAATTATTTTTTGACCAGCTGTAGTTGGGGTAAAGATGTTGTTTTGAACACCTGGCCCTGAGAACTCTCCACCAGATGGATTTCCTTCCAGCGTAAATGATGGTGCATCAATATTATAGTATTCAGGTAGATTTACTATTGAAACCTCAGGAAGAGGATGGATGGTAACGTTAATAACCGTATCACGAATACAGCCGCTTGCTGTGGCTGTGTATGTAAAGGTGATCTCATAATCCCCTGGGACTTCCTGATCCGGGGCAAAGGTTGCAATTGCTACGGAAACGCTTAAAGCATTTTGATTGCCTGAATACGTAAAGGACCAATTACCTGATGGAGCATTTTCGATGGAACCCCAGCATTGAACGGGAGTTTGGCTATTGCAATATTCAATGGCCAAATTATTAATTGTTATAGGTCCAATGGAATCAATGTACAAAGCAGAGGTTACTTCGTAATATGTTTCGTTTATGAAATAACCATAAGTAATAATATCTTCTCCAAAACCGGCTTGAATTATGCTATATGTAGCTTGATTATCTACTGTTTCAGAAACTGCACCCTTTGAACTTGAGAAGGTCCCCTGTACGAATTCGAAGCCAATGGGAACGCAACTCAAAGTTAATATATCATCAGAGTAGCAATGGTAGTAACCGTTAACTCCTTCAATTTCTTCACTTGCCTTTCTGACAATGCTGTTCTTGGTAATGTTGTTAGTACAACCTGTTTCGGGATTAGTATAGGTGTAGTTAACTGTTATTGGCCCCTCGCTTACGCGATCGGGATAAAGGATGTTATTGGTTATTAAGCCTGCGGTACCACTAAATATACCCCCAGAAGGATCTCCAATTAGCTCAACAGAACCTCCGTCATAATTGTAGTTATCAAGCAGATCAAAATCTATCTCTGGAAGTGCATGAATTGTTACATCGTAGCTTATGGTGTCGGAGCTACATCCGTAGGGTGTGCCGTTTGGCGAAAGATAGTAATACTCTATGGTATATGTGCCAGATTCAAGAGCGCTAGGACCGAAGAGTGCTATGTTCGAATCGAATGGATAGGTAGTTAACCCTTCTTCTGGACCTGTGAAAAATCCAGTACCCCCAAAGGGATATAGATTTGTTGCCGAAAGAGAAACGTTTGCAGCATCTTCGCAATAGCTCTCCTGTAGTATTCCGAAATCAATGGCCTTTCCTATGGAATCGATCTTAAATGCTCGTTGAGTTTGGAAAGGCGTTTCATCTTCAAAATACTTATATATAACAGTGTATTCAATTGTTGGTTTACCAGCAACCATCAAGGCAGGCTCTAATCTTAGCATATTGTTTCCAAGATCTTCCCAACCAATGGGGGAGGAAACCCAAAATTCTCCTTCAACATCGTTGGGGTTGCTACCCGTTATTACAACAGGCTCATCGTACTGACAGTAATACTGCTTCAAATTATCTATTACAGCGCCCCCGCTCGACACAACTACGTCGTTGTACACTGTATCTCTACATCCAAATTCATTGGCATGGGTGTAGTAAATTCGTGCATCAATATTAAAGCCTTCAACCCCCACTACCGATGGGTAGAAGTAGCTATTGGTGCCCACTCCATTCCCAAAAAACGTACCACCTACAGGGGAAGCAAATGGAACTAGGTTCAAAGGATCATCATTCAAACGGAACAGTTTTGGATTAATATCTAAGGTAAGTACAGGTAGTGGTCTAACCGTAATTATTGCATCTTGTAAAGCAGAATTCGTTATGTTACCAGTACTGTCGATGAGCGATACCAGTGAGTAAGTTCCGTCTTCCACATCGATTTGGTAGGTATAACCATCGATTGTTTCTGGTCCAATGGTTTCAATTCCATTACTATAGATAAGTTCAAATGGTTTGTATCCTGTAAATTGGAAGGTAACAGGAACGGTTTGCCCATAATCGCATTTATTGGTGGTCCCTAGTATAGTGGCAGTTGGTCGTGTGGCATAAATGGATTTTTGAACATCTACATAATCAACTGGCGTACCAATATTTCCAGCAGCATCGGCAATGGTAATTGTACCTATTTGTAAGGGAATTGTTTGTGTTGCATCACCCTCTGTAACAAAATAAGTGGCAACATACTTTGCCCCTTCGTCTATTGCTATCCAGGTAAGGGGTTTTGCATTATATGTTGTAGGGGTAATAATTAAACCTTCCTCCGCGATTTCTGTCGTTAGCGTGAATTCCAACTCATCCCCAATTTTTAGAATACCTGAACTCTGGGCATTGCTAGATATGTTCAAAATTTGTGGTGTACGAGCATCAACCGTAATATTTCCTCCCTGCGATGTGGCCTCGCTGCGCGAGCTGGTATTCCCAGCCGCATCGCGGAACACTATATTTACTGGCAAACTTCCAGCGCTAAAAACCTGATTATCGCCCTCGTCAACAACGTAGTTGATGGAGTAGGTATTGTTATTGTTGTTGATTAAGGTTTGTGGCTTCAGGTTCACCTCTACAGTTTCACCAATATAGTTGTTATTATCAGCCTGAATGAAAACGGGAATGGTGCTGCCCACCTTATAAATTCCGGAGGGAACGGTAACCGCTACTATCCCTGGCTGCGTATCGTCGAACGTAACGCTCGTTCCATCGGTGGTTGTATATCGGGTTATGGCCTCGTTTCCGGCAAGGTCAACAACATCGATTGTGAGAGGAATAATCCCCTCATTTTCGCCCGATAGCAATATCCTCTTGGCTACCCAATTTGTGGGGCCTCCCGAAATTGATGTCACATCAATTCCGTTAATAGTAACATGTGTTAACTCTGGTTCCTCAACATCTTCATTGGTTTCGAACTCAAGGGTTACCTCGTCGCCATCGGCAGCATGAGCTGAGGAGATGGCATTATTGGAGTAAATGGTAACTGAATTAAAGAAAGGTTTAACCTTATCGAAATTAACCTCAGTTAGATCTGTAGTACTGCTAACCTGGGAACCAGGGTTACCCGCTAAATCTTTGTAGTCGATGGTGAAAATGATTGGATCATAAGTATCGGACGATGAAAGGAAGTAGTATGCCTGCCATACATCTTCGCCTTGGTATTCTACAACAGCATTCTTGGTATTAATTTTTGCGGATACAAACTCAATATGCTCATCCGATTCGAATTCAACGGTAACCTTGCTGCCAACCCTTGCCCAATCTGTGTTTGAATGGTCGGAGAAGATGGTAACTGGATTTAATACAGGTGGGGTTTTATCGTATTCTACCAAAGAGCCATCGGTAGTACCTTCAATTGCATAGGAATAGGAGCCTTCATTGCCAGCCAGATCAAAGAAAGTGATATTGAAATCCACTTCACCCTCCACTTCAGTTCCAACGGGAGAGTAGTTTGCCTTCCACGTGTTGCCCGAAAAAATGCTGGGGGTAGCCTCTTGCCCAAGAATATTGGCTGTTACGTTTTCGATGACCTCCGAAGCGGTAAATGTAACGGTAATAATGCTGCCTGTTCGGGCTTTATCCGTATTTAAGTAATTGGATGATATGGTAACTGTGGTTAACTCAGGGGCTGTTTTATCATAGGTAACAGAGCTCCCGTTGGTTGTCGAGGTAACAATGGCTCCGGTATTTCCAACCACATCCTCGTACGATATTTCAAATGCAACTAACCCAGAGGGATCAGTCTCCTGAATGGTGTAAGAGGCTGTCCAAGAATTACCCCCTGCTGGGCTAACCGTAGCTGGTTGCAATGCGATACTTACAGTGGGTTCCTGTATTTCTTCGGAGGCTGTAAACGAAAGGGTTATCTCATTCCCTTCAATGGCCATGTTGCTGTTGAGATTATCCGATAAAATGCTTACGCTGGTTAGCATGGGTGGCGTTTTGTCAAAGGTTACGCCGCTACCTTCAGTGATTGTGTTTACAGGGTTTCCATCATTCCCGGCTAAATCAGCAAAGTTTATAACAAAGAAAACCTGCCCTTCGGGCTCGCTCCCTATCAATTCGTACTCAGCCATCCATTCATTACCCCCAATAGGCGAAATGTTGGCGGTTTGTCCCTGTATGGTTGCGCTGGGGTTTTGGATGGGTTCTGAGGTTGTGAAAGTAATCATAATCGTATGTCCACTTCCTGCCCTTTGGGGCATTAGGGTATTGTTAGACGTGATTGCAACAGGATCAAGTGTCGGTTTAGTCCTATCGAATTCAACAGCATTGATCGCATCATCCTGATTCTTTGCAGTACCTGAATTGCCGGCCAAATCCTTGTAGATGATTGTGAATGGTATGGTACCTTCTACATCGTTGCTGGCCATTATGTAAGTTGCTGTCCATACATCGTTAATATCATCGTACGATGAAGAAGCATTTTTTGTACCATATACCTTTACATTTACCTCCTTCAAGGGCTCATTGTGATCGAAGGTAATGGTTATCTCATCGCCAACACGGGCCAGGGTATTGATGTCGTTGATCGAAGTTATTGAGATGCTTGATATCTCCGGAGGAGTATTATCGAACGATACAGAGCTACCATCAGTGGAAGTGGTTTGAATTCTCTGGTTACCAGCAATATCGTAGCAGGTGATCTGAAAGTTTATTAAGTCAGGGAAGCTGGCATCCACCACGTTGAATGCTGCCCATCGATTGCCAACGATATTGTATAGCGTTGTTGGTTTATCGGCTATGGTAACTGTAATGCCTTGAATGATTTCATCAGCAGTAAAGTCAACGGTGATCTCATCGCCAATACCTGCAACTATAGGATTTGAATTATTCGATTTTATGGTTACCGGGCTAAGGGTAGGTATAATATTGTCTATGGTAAAGGTTAATTTCGATCCTGTTACGGGGGTATTGGCATTACCTGCATTATCAGTTGCCGATATTGAAATGGAGTGATCTCCATTAAATCCTTCGGGTACAGTCCATTCATAGCTCCAGGTAAGGTTATCAGACTTAGCCATTCCCTGATTTGAAAGAGCAGCACCTATGCTGATTTTTGGAGGTGTAACTTCGTTTATCCCATTTGCCTCAACAAAAGAGGCCGTAAAGTTTACAATGTCGTTATGCTTTACAAGAGCATCAGGATGATCATCAATAATTGAAACTGTGGGTTGTGTAAGGTCCATGGTCCACGTGGTGAACACATCATCCACCAGGTAGTTGTTATTAACATCCCTAATCCCCGAAGTTGCAGCATTCAGCCTAATCTCGTAAAATCCTTCAAGGGCAGTAAAGCTAGCAAGATTAAGAGAACAAACTTTGGCATAGCTTCCATTAGTTGACAAGTTACTGAAAGTAATTGTGGCTCCACTTATGTTAACCGGAACTGAATTTCGTGTAAGTGTAAAGTCTGATGTGGTTATGGCACTCTTAAGTACCCTAGAGCTAAAGGTAAAAATGGCATAGTTAACATTGGTGTTCCTAGGTGACGAAATTGCGGTAATCTCGCCAGTAAGCGGTGTTGATGAGTATGTTATGGATGGAAGTGGAGTGTTAGATGCACTGGTGTTGCCAAGTTCATCTTCGTACTCAATCTTCACTGAGTAAATCGTAGCATTAACAAGCTGAGTTGAACCCGGATCAACCGATAATACATCGGGGTTTCCAACAAGATCTAATCCATTTATTGTTGTTGTGTGCTGACCCAATGATTCAAAATCTGAAATGAGAGTAAGTATATGTGGGGATTGATTGTCGTTTGTTCCTCCAGTCCGGGTAAATGTTAGCTTAACCGTTTCGCTGAAGGCGTTTTCGGGTAAAGAAAAATCAACGTAGATATTTGGACCGGCAGTACCGGTTTCTGGAAAATCAAGGGTTGGGGGCAGAGTGGTTTGGTCGATAGTATACGATTGGCCTAAGGTAAAACCTCCGCTTATGGGATTATTGGCATCGTCAACAATTCCCGTACCCGAACTCTTGAGATCAAGGCGGATGGTTCCATTACCAGAGACAGAACCAACGGTAACATCTATTACCGTTCCGTTGGTGGCCGAAACTGATGATATATTAGCAGTTACACCGCTAATGGTTAGTTCAAAATCTCCTATTCCAATACCCGAAACATTCTCGCTAAAGGTAACACGATAAATTAGCGTTGTAGCATTAGTAGGTGTTGTGGCGGGCGATTGACGATTGATGGAGCTAACATATGGGTCGGTTTGGTCAACGGTATAATTCACCTGACTGCCAACGGTGTTTGTATTGCCAGCCTCATCGGTACATACACCTACCGCTACTGAAATCCCAAATGTGCCATCGCCGCTCACGCTGGTGAAGGTTACGTCGAACTGGCTGTCGCCATCGGTGCCTGAAAAGCCGGTGAGGCTACCTGTAACACCACTCAAATGGGTGGTGACATCAGACTGAGTAAAACCATAAACCGGTTCGCTAAAAGTAATTCTAAAAGTCAATGATGTACTATTGGTAAGACTGGTGGCAGGATTATGCCTGGCTATGCTAGTTGTGGGTTGCACCTGATCAATGGTATAATTAACCTGTGCCGCCTCCTCGTTGAGATTACCCAGTATATCTTCGCATACTCCTGCAGCCACAGAGATTCCATAGGTTCCGTTGCCACTCACGCTGGTGAAGGTTACATCGAACTGGCTGTCGCCATCGGAACCAGAGAAACCGGTAAGGCTACCCGTTACCCCGCTCTGGTGGATGGTGATGTCGGACTGAGTGAAGTTATAAACCGGTTTATTGAATGTGATTCGGAAGGTAAGTGAGGTGCTGTTGGTAGGGCTGGTAGCAGGATCTTGCAGAGCAATGGTTGCTGTTGGTTGCTCTTGATCTATATCGTAATTAATCTGTAAACCTTCTTCGTTGGGATTACCCAGTGCATCTTCGCATACCCCGGCTGCCACAGAGATACCGAATGTGCCATCGCCGCTCACGCTGGTGAAGGTTACATCGAACTGGCTGTCGCCATCGGAGCCGGAGAAACCGGTGAGGTTACCCGTTACCCCGCTCTGGTGGATGGTAATATCGGACTGTGTAAAGTCATAAACTGGCTCGCTGAAGGTGATGCGGAAGGTAAGCGAGGTGCTGTTGGTGGGGCTGGTAGCGGGATCGTGCAGAGCAATAGAGCAAGTGGGGCTATCATTATCAACCGAGTAATCCACTTGCTCACCAGTTTGGTTTGTATTTTCAGCCTCATCGGTACAGACTCCTGCTCCTACAGAGATACCAAATGTGCCATCGCCGCTCACGCTGGTGAAGGTTACGTCGAACTGGCTGTCGCCATCGGAGCCGGAGAAGCCGGTAAGGCTACCCGTTACCCCGCTCTGGTGGATGGTGATGTCGGACTGTGCAAAGCCATAAACTGGCTCGCTGAAGGTGATGCGAAAGGTAAGCGAGGTGCTGTTGGTGGGGCTGGTAGCAGGATCGTGCAGAGCAATGGTTGCTGTGGGCTGCTCTTGATCTATATCGTAATTAATCTGTAAACCTTCTTCGTTGGGATTACCCAGTGCATCTTCGCATACCCCGGCTGCCACAGAGATACCGAATGTGCCATCGCCGCTCACGCTGGTGAAGGTTACGTCGAACTGGCTGTCGCCATCGGAGCCGGAGAAGCCGGTAAGGCTACCCGTTACCCCACTCTCATGCTTTGTCACATCGCCAATCGTAAAACCGTAAACCGGTTCGCTGAAGGTGATGCGGAAGGTAAGTGAGGTGCTGTTGGTTGGGCTGATAGCAGGATCTTGCAGAGCAATGGTTGCTGTTGGTTGCTCTTGATCTATATCGTAATTAATCTGTAAACCTTCTTCGTTGGGATTACCCAGTGCATCTTCGCATACCCCGGCTGCCAAAGAGATACCGAATGTGCCATTGCCGCTCACGCTGGTGAAGGTTACATCGAACTGGCTGTCGCCATCGGAACCGGAAAAACCGGTAAGGCTACCTGTTACCCCACTCGGGTGAATGGTAATATCGGACTGTACAAAGTTGTAAACTGGCTCGCTAAAGGTGATGCGGAAGGTAAGCGAAGTGCTGTTGGTAGGACTGGTAGCGGGATCGTGCAGAGCAATAGAGCAATTGGGGCTATCATTATCAACCGAGTAATCCACCTGCGAACCAGCTTGGCTTGTATTTCCAGCCTCATCGGTGCAGACTCCAGCCAATATGGAAATGCCAAATGTGCCATCGCCGCTCACGCTGGTTGCGGTAACATCGAACTGGCTGTCACCATCGGAGCCGGAGAATCCGGTAAGGCTACCCGTTACCCCGCTCTCATGCTTGGTCACATCGCCAATCGTAAAACCGTAAACCGGCTCGCTGAAGGTGATGCGGAAGGTAAGCGAGGTGCTGTTGGTGGGGCTGGTAGCAGGATCGTGCAGAGCAATGGTTGCTGTGGGCTGCTCCCCATCGATTTTTATACCTGTCGTGCTGGGAGAGGTAAAGGTTAATACCACATCGTTTTCTCCAGAATCCTTTATTGAGCCCCCATTAAGTTCTATGGGACTTACTAATTCAATTCCGTCAGCATCAAGATTACCCGAAGAAACGGTATAGGTAAAAGTGAGAGTTTCAGTACCTGTTCCATCATCATAATCTGCACTAACAGTTTCGGAACTACCACTTAGCTGAATGGATATGCTAGGATTACCAGTAACTGTAACAGCTTCATCGAAGGTAACAGTAAAGGTCAAAGTTTGACCAATAATGTAAGTGTTATCAGCAGGAATTCCAACTGATTGTACTGAAGCAGATAGTCCAATTTTGGAAATAAGGATAAGTGCAATCAGTGTAAAATAAAATTTTGCTGTTTTCATGGTACGTTACTTAAGGTTGTAAAAGGTATAAATCCGAATCGGTTTTGATCAACCGCACCATAGATCCATAATCGGGCGAAGATGAACCTATAGAGAGAACACCATCATCAGCAGTATTGATCATAGCATTAACTTCGCCGGGGAAATCTCTTAGCTCTGATATCTCAGCATTACCATTGCTTGATACCAGAAGCGAGTAGAAATAAGTTCTATTATTGTTATTGGTTGTTAGAAGAAAAGAGTTGCTGTTTTGCATCACCATTGACGTTCCCTCTCCCGGAATGTCAATACTTAACACCCAGCCAATGTCACTGTTTGACTTTACAGCAGTTATTTTGCTAGATCTATTGCTACCTTGCTGGGTGCTATAGAGAATGTAGAGGTTGTTGGTGAATATTGCATTGCCAAACTCTTGGTCAACATCAGAAGCAAAGAAAATATACCCAAGATTAACACCGACCGAATTAAATTCATAGACTGAAATATGGGTTAGGGTACTGCCTATAATAGCATTGGTTGTACCCACCAGCAAAATGTTACCATTATCCTTTATGAAGATCTTTTTGAATGTTTGCTTTCTACTTACGTCACCCAGAGCCCAATTCCAAACCACTTCTCCACTTAAGTTAACACATGCAATGTAGTATTTCGAAAGGGTTGATGAGCTCTCATACTGCTCTCCAGCAATGTAAATATGATTGCTACTTATGGCCATATCGTTAATAACCAGGTTGCTCGTTGCGTTATATGTATAGCAAGCAATTGAATCTCCCTGAAGGTTCACCCTCAACAGAAATGCCTCGCTTTCATTGTTGATATAGTTAGTTCGATTACCTGATATTAATATTTCGTCATTAAGAAGCTTAACAATACGACCTTCCTCATTATGCTCAGTGCCAAAAAATTTTTGCCAAACGATATTCCCTGCCTTATCTACTCTTGAAACCAACACCTGTTTGCGAAGTTGTGTTGAGATATCGTATCCTGTTACGATGTAGCCACCATCAGACAATTGAAGAGCATCGTAACCCGCACTGCCCGAACCATTACCTATATACTTGATGAAGTTGTGTGTTTGAAACTCGGAAATGGGTTTATCGCACGAAAATATTAGTAGCATTAAACCTATAGCATAGGTAAATCGTTTCATTTTACCGAATTTTTGTGGGTTTGTAAATGGAAAATACGTAGGATATGTTGAAGTAAAAGTGGTTGAAAATCCACTTGTCTTCAATCATGTAATACTTCTCTCTAAGCTCATTATTAGTATAACGAAGATCTTTATCTACAGGGACTATTGTTCCAAAACGGAATCCTGTATCTACAAGAAGTTTAATGTTTCCAAATCGAGGGCTAAAACCAACGCCAACAAAGGGACGAACATCAATTTTTTTGTGATAACCCGTGAGGTTTACTGTTCCCACAAGATTATCTCCACCTTGACTATACCCTCGGGTCAAATCATTACTCGATTGTATTAGGTAAATGGTTTCGACTCCACCTTTTGCAAACATCTCAAAACTCTTTACATTGAAGTAGTACCTAACTGATAATGGAAGTCCAATGTGTAATTCATTATATGTCCCCTCAATATAGGTATGGTCGAATACCTGATAGAAATAACCAACTCTGGAATAATGAAATGAAAGCCCAAAAGATCCATCAATACCTTTATATAACTCATCAGTGTAGTTTGCCCCAACTGTTATCCCAAGGTTAGAGAAGTATTCAGGAACGCTGCTATTTAGATCTCCCAATCCATAATATTCAAAAACATATGGCATGCTATAGTTAATCCCTAAATAAGGTTCGATTCGTAGTATGGGTTCTGTTCTGTAGGTTCTGTAAAGATCAATGAATTCCTTTGTGTCAGCAGTTCCAATGCTATACTCAGGAAAAGCCTTCAGAAACTTGAGCATTTCTTCATCGGCACTTTGCCTGTTATCACTAAAAAGGTAGGTTTGGATGAGCAGCTTATATGCATTAACTTTTTCCTCCTTTGTGAAACCCGATTCCATACAAGGTCTAATCATCTGAGGGATATCGTCAAGCAAACCTTCATCAAAACGTCGTTCGGCTTGTCGAAGCTGTTCGGAGCAATTGGTTTGGGCAAATAAACATCCTGAAATAAGAATGATGACTAGCCCAATTAAACTTAAGTGTTTCATTACTTTTCTGAACATTTAGTTGGATTGTAAGGGATATCCTCGCCTACATAACTATTCCATTCGTCATGAGTGAGTTCACGCGAGAGAAAGTTGCAGTATTCTTTAACCATTGAGCTGACACTAACAGGGTATACTCTGATTTTTCCATTTCTACCTCCTGAAACAATGTAATTATCATCTTTAGTAAACATAACCGTTGTTACCCACAATTCGTGATCATCAAAAACTATAGGCAGGGTATTCAGGTCATCCATGTGCCATAACCTAACCGAACCATCGTAGCTTGCCGTAGCCATTAGTTTACCATCAGAGGAGAAGGCGATGCCGGTGATTTTGGCAACATGACCCCTAAGAATTGTTGTTTGTTGTCTGGTTTCTGCATTCCAGATATAGATGGCCCCTTGATTATTGCCAAAACCTCCTACCAAAAGATTCATTTCTGGGTTATACCCAATCTCGCCCCAGTTGCTTTCAGGTACATTGGCAAAAACACTATGCGATACAACTTGATAATCATTTAGATTAAGCGAAACAATACTTCCATCGTTAAAAGCAATGTAAAGTAAGTTTTTGGCTTGGTTGAATTTGGTTGCGTTTATTTTTCCATCGGTTGTATATATTTCTCGAGATGTTTTTCCAAAACCATCTGAAATACCCACGGTTTGGTTGAAAACAATAATAAAAATACCCTTGTCGGTGATAAAAAAGTCTCTTATCTCAGGGGATGAATGCTGGAAAACATCCATGCTGCCTGAACTTATATTGTATTTTACTATACCATTATTGGTTAAAGCATATATTGAATTTTCATATTCAACAAGTTTTTTAACAATGGAAAGGTCTTCCAGTATTCTTTTCTGGTTTTGCCAGCTAATATCCAGCGATGAAATTAACCCATCACTAGCAGCCGAGTATATTGTGCTCCCAACCTGTATTGTTGAACGTACCATACTGGTGTGATTGGTGTAAACATTATAATCGGACCCCTTAAAAAAGCTCAATCCTGAATAAAGAGATTTGAACACATCGGGGTTATAGTTCACTCCTTGGTAATCGTTGTTAAAATGAAATGCCTGAAATGCAAGTAGCCCTTTTAACAGTGTGTCGGTTCGCATTTGTTCACTTTTAACAGCCATGGATTGAGCGATGGAAATCATTCTGCGTCGTTCTGCCTCAAGGCTTGCCTGCTCGGCAAGGTGTTGCTGCTCTATGGCAAGTTTTTCGTTTGCTACTGCTTTTTCACGTTCAAGTTGGGCCTCTTGCTCTCTCTGAGCAGCAATGCGTCTTTGCCGATCGGCTTCTGTGGCATTCCTCTCTGCATTCCGGCGCTGCAGTTCGGCTTGTCGTTGGCTTTCCTCAGCTCGTTCTTGTTGCTCTCTTGCATCCTTTTCGCTTTGTTCGGCAAGTACTCTTTGCTTATCTGCTTCGAGGCGCTGCTCTTCTGCAAACTCCTTTTGCTGTATGGCTTCGCTTTGGGCTTTCAAAGCATCCTGTCTTTGAATCAAAGCTAAAATTCCAAGCCCAATGGAGATCATTCCTGCAGTTCCAAGGATAAGGGCAACAATTCGAGAACGACGTAAGGCCCGTTTCTGTAAACGAATTTTATTCTCTTCCTCAGCAATGTATTCCTCCTCGCTAGTACGCAAGTACACCATGGTCCTTTCAAATGCAGGATGGTAACGAGCTGCCCAGGCAAGATTTGGATTTTGCTTTTCGCGCCAGGTGATTGCCAATTGCAAATCCGGAGGACCCCAAAGGTTTGCTTTTCCTTCGCTGTAAAGGTCAGCCGATTCGGCAAGCCTAATGTACATCTTTACTGCATTTGCTTCATCCTCAACCCAGATTTTTAGCTTATCCCATACTCGCATAAGGCTCTCGTGAGATATGTCGACAATGGATTCTGAGTTCAGTTCAACTTCTGGGGGTGGAGTTAAAAAGGTTCTTCCTTTGTCACGGAATACTTCAACAACGCGGATAACTTCTTCGGATGAAGTTTCGGCAATTGCAGCTAACTCGGCAACGCTAGTAGGTCGGCGAATTCCCCTATTGTCGGCTCCCTTTTCGGTAAGGGATTTAAGAATAACCTCACAAGTTCTTTTCTCATCAATATTCAGCTCATAATAGGCTTCGTTTGCATGGTTTGATAGCGCTCTTTCCAAACGTCCTATGGCCTCATACTCGGTAATCCCCATGGGCTGAGTTGTATCGCTATGGTCAACCCAGTAATCCCATGTACGCATTAAAGCATGCTGAAGTATGGGAAGGTGATCGGGGTTGTTGCCCATTTCGTTGAGAAGCAGCTGAACCAGCTGATCGGATATCTTGCCCTGAGCCACAGAAACAGGACCCGTGATTGCCTTCCGGAAATCATCGCGGGTCATACGTGGTATTAGGTAATGGCTATCGTTTATAAGCCTGGTGAATTGTTGGAATGGTGAACAATCGCCAATGAAATCGGAACGCATTGTGATTACAACGTAAACAGGCAGCTCTTGCTGCTTTATTACATTCACCAATAGGTTGATGAAGTGATCAACCTTGTCGAGCGCATCAGTGTCTTTACCGGAGTATTGGTAACGGAACAGCTCCTCAAATTGATCCACTAGGACAAGAACATTTGAGTCGCCAGCTAATCCATACTGATTAATCACATTGGATATACCTTCGGCTGATCGTTGAATTACTGCTTGATTTATTAATGCATCGGCTTCAATATCCTCAGCCTTTGAAGTCTTGCTAAAGGTTTTGGCAAGAGAATAGGCGAGGCTAGCAATAGGATCGATTCCAGGTCTCGAAATGGAAATGTGCCACTTGGATCGTCCATTGTGAAGGAATCCCCCATGAAGAATAGGGAGCAATCCGCAGTAAATTAACGATGATTTACCAGAACCTGAAGCTCCAAGAATAGCTGCAAACCTATTTCCGGATAGGTTTTCAAGGATTTCCTCGCTTTGCCCATCCCTCCCGAAGAACAGGTGTGCTTCCTGTGGATGGAACGGTCTTAATCCAGGGAAGGGGTTCTGTAGCGCGTTTGTTGTGATATCCTGGTTGGATATAGTATCCATAGGTTTTGATGCTTTTAGGGTTGTTTGTCAATTGAAAGTAACGACAGGTCATTAATATCGTTTAGTATATGTGTGAAAACTGCTTGATGGGCATTTGTATTGATCTTGCTATCCCCTTTTACCAAAATCAACTTCTCAAATGGGCGATATGCATCCACTCCTCTCGATTTAAGTATATCGTTAACCTTTACAGTGAGCCATTGCTCATTTTCAGTGGTGTAGCAAAGCACAACCATTCTTGAAACAGCAAGTTTAGTTATATGTTGATTGAATGTAATGCCACTAAAATTTGTTTCAATATTAAGATTTTTGCTTTCCAGAGTTTCTTTGATGTTTTTAATCAAACCATTGCTGTTGGAATCGGCAATTATATAAACATCAGGATTTTCGTTGGTTGAAGTTTTTGTCACTTTATCGGTGATGAGTATTTGGCGATAATACTTCTTTAGGTCTTCAATGGATGTTTTAAGCACGGTTGATCCCTTTGTTTGTTCTTGATCGCGCTGAATCTTTTCAACAAACACTTGGTTCTCCTCATCGGTTATTTCATAAGCAGATGAAATCCATATTACCCGATTTGTGTTGGGATTACTATTTAAGTGCACAGCAGAAACATTGCATTGGTGTTCAGCTATTGATAGATGCTGATTTATAAAGAATGGTGTGTAAATTGGTGGAATAATATGTATTATCAGCTGCGATTTTTCAAGTGCATCCTTTATTTGATTTGTACATTCATCAAAATCGGAACTCAGAGGCTTGCTGGGTAAAACATCAAACCCCAGATCGTAAATATCTCGCATAAGGTTTTCCCTATCAGCACTATGACTTATATCATCTTGCGAAAGGTAAATGCACCCTTGCTTAGGTTTTGATACAGTAGTAAGTCGATTTTTAAGTTCAACAACGATATCGGTAATCTTTTCCCAATAGAAATGGCGCGTTTCAGGAATATCTCTTCTAAATAGCCTAACTTCACCTGTTGTATACAGTTTATCCCAGAAGTTAATGGATAAAGAATACTTTTCGGTATTGAAGTTGGCCGATTCAATGGGATCAAGAATTACAGCCACTAAATTTGGCTGACTAAACTTTTTTAATTGAGCTGCGAATATGGACGAAACATCATCAGTAGATGAAAGTATGATAATATGCAAATCGTCCTTTGCGCTCTCTGGATTAAGCTGAATATTACTTGTCAGCCCAAACCGATCAAGGCATTTGGTTAGATCATCCTGAAAAAGAGTTGAAAAAGAAGTAGATTCAGGATTTTGATCATTATGCCATATTGAAATGTTTAGGTTTAGCATTTTTTTAAACTTTTATGCCTACCACAGTTATATCGTCTAGCTGTTCTAAGGATCCCATCCATTCATGAATGGTAGTCTCCAGTATATTCTTTTGCTCTTTCATGGGTTTTTGGTGAATATCGAAAAGCAATTGTCTAAATCGTTTAGTGAGAAACTTAAACCCTGATTCTTCGCCAAATTGATCGGCATACCCATCTGAAAAGACATACACAATGTCGCCTTTCTTTACCTCAATCTCATGATTCAGAAACTTTCCCTTTGTTCCTCTAAAGAATGCCCCAATTGGGAATTTATCACCCTTGATTTGAGTAGCTTCACCATCACTAATAACGATAACAGGGTTATATGCTCCTGCAAATTGCAATTTCATTTTTTCATAATCGATGCAACATAAGGCTATATCCATTCCGTCCTTCACCGAAGTATCATCGTCACGTTCTTTAAAGGTTGACATTACTCCATCGTTAAGTGCATCAAGAATATCAGATGGCTTTTCCAGTCTTAAATCCTTAACGGCATAATTCAACCAGTTTTGCCCAACCATTGAAACAAGCGCACCAGGAACCCCATGCCCTGTACAGTCTATGGCTGAGAAGTAATGCCTTTTCTCATCGTGATGAAACCAATAAAAATCGCCACTGATTATATCCTTAGGCATGTAAAGTACAAATGATTCGGGGAACAATTCGTGAATAAAATCGTTTGTGGGGAGTATAGCATTTTGCAAACGTTTTGAGTACTGAATGCTATCGAGAATATGCTTTTGTTGCTCAGCGAGCAGGTCTCGTTGAGCCTCAATTTCTACTTTTTGGGCTACAACCTCAGCTGTTCTATCCCTTACCTTCTGCTCAAGATCGTTGTAAAGTTCCTCCAATTCTGAAATCATTTTATTAAACCGCATGGATAGTGTAACTATTTCAGTGCTTCCTGTAACCTCTGCCCTTTCGCTTAGGTTTCCGTTAGATATTCTGTTTACGTGTTCAACCAGCTTTTTTATGGGATTGGTGATTACCCTTGTTTTTCGGTAAATAAGGAAAATAATTAGGATGAGAATAAAAATGAAAACGCCCAAGAATGCTAAAAGCCTTATGTACTCTTCGCGAATTTCGTCAGTTCTATCCGAAGAGATTCTTACAACTGAACCCTTGTAAAGCCCAGAATTATTCAACTCGTTAAACATGTATTGGTAGGATAAATATCTTCCGTCCACTTTTTTATCAACTATTAGGCTGTCCTTAGCTTTAAAACGCTCCCTAATGAATTGTTTTTCCTGTTCCTCAAGTAAATCGGTTTTAGTTAGGGAGAAAGGATCATCTTCATTCATAAAAAGTTCAGCAGAGATAATACTGCTATGCTTGTTGCTCGATTCATCGAGCATGTTCTTAATGATGTTAATTATTTGATCGGCTTCAGAGGAATAAACACCAAGTTCAAGGATATACTCACCATTTAGTGTTGGTTGATAGGTGTATTTTTTTAGACGACGAGTATTTGATTCAATGGTAAAACGTTCTCTAACAAACTCTCCTCCTTTGAAAACACTCTTGATATGATCTTCGTGCTTTTTGCCAAAGCTGAATAGGTTTAGCCCAAGATCCTTATCGAAGGTAGTATTAACAACTATTCCATCGGTATTAATAATGTATAAATCATACATTGAGGGATCCAAACCTAGATCCATTCTCAGCTTCTTTAAATCTAAATTTTCAATATTTTTTGTGATGATTAAATGTTTCAAAATAATCTCATTGCTAATCACCTCTAGATTCTCATTAATCTTATCTTCAATGAGTTGAAGAGTAATATCCTGAAATCGAAGAACCTGTACCAGCTCATCAGAGATTAAGTAATTTCGTGTCTCCCTATGCTGCTTGAGCATAACACGAGTATTGCGAAAATTGAAAATTCCTAGAACCAGAAGAGCCAAAACAACAGGTAATACAATGTTGTAAATAAGTTGTTGAAATATTGATGATTGCTTCATTAGAAAAAGAATATTATTAATTTAAACTATAAATTTATTATAAAATGTCTATTAGCGTTAAGTACTCAGTTAAGAAATCATGATCGTAAAGTTCGGCCGTGAACTTTGTGTAATCAATAAAATGGATAGTAGCACTTCCTTCTACCCAAAGCGAATGTACCATCGTATCGAGCCCCTTTGTTACAACAATTTCTCCTCTTCTAAAGGTTTTAATTTGCTGGTTGTCATTCGAAAATATCAACTCTCCGCTTTCGATCAATAGAATATGATTAGCGCTTTTAAAAATCCCTAATTCAAAAATATTGACGTCTGAGAGTCTGATCACCCCAGCCGAATAGAGCCAGAATAATGGAGAATGTTGCTTTTCGGTGTTAACAGATATGCTGCGGTAGAATGACAACCGTTCAAGCATACTGCTTCCAACAGCACAACTCATTTCAAGCATTCTGTCAAGTTCAACCCTAAGCTTATCGTTCATCCGCTTTTTGAATCCAAGGAATTTATTCTGATCAATGTTTGCAATGATCTGTGCGGATAATTGCCGTAAGACCCTATCGGTATTGAAAAGTTGTGCCGTTAAATCAGCCGATAGTGAAAGGTCCTCAATATTACTGAACGCGTTAAGGGCATATATTTTCGAGTACTTCGTTATAAGGTTCTCGTTGCGGTTGATTATTGCCTTCAGCATTTCCTCAGTTGTGTATGTCCTGAGTGGATAGTAGTTCTGAAGTGCCCAAATTTTATTTGCCAGAGTTGCATCTTCAAGTAAAGGAATGATGTAAGGCTTTAGGTCTTCCACAACAAACGTATCAAGAAGTTCGATGGCAAATGAAATGCTTTCCCCAGTACCTGCTTCAAGATTCTCAATCACAGCATCAATAGAACTTTTATCGTACTGAAGTTTAAGCAGTTGAAACAGATTGTTGCGGCTTAGGGAGTAATTGTAATCAAGTTCTTCCTTAAGTCCAGGAGCAATGTTTTCGGGTGGGCAGTGGTAAAGCATGTTTAGGTTCCAAGCGCAAACCCCCGATTGATCTATTATCATTTGGTGAAGGGCAACACCTTCATGATCATCAGCGCTAAAGTCAAGTTTAAGAAGTCCATCCAAAACGGCAGTTTTCAAATTGGAATGTATCGATAGTTTTCCAAAAAGTACGTTTTGGGCTATTGCGCTTTCTGTTTCGGGGATAATCCTTACAATTCTATTCCGGAATACTTCAGAAGCATTCGTCCTGTTAAATGCTACCATTAGCATCTCTAGACCTATTTCACCCGAACCAATGAGTGCAGCATGGGCAAGTGGTGCATAAAAATCTTTATCAAGGAAATCGATAAGAAAGCTGATAATTTCTTTCGATCGGCTACCTCGGGCAGCCCAAATTGCTTGCTTCTTAACAGCAGGAACCAGATCGCGCAAGAGGAAGGTAAGATTCCTCCTGATATTTGAATCAGTTGATGCTCCAATGTATTGAGCGGCAATTATCCTATCCTCATAATTCTTTGACGACAAAACCTCTTTAATTAACTCTTCGTTATTTGCCTCAGCAATAATGCTGTTTAAGTAAGCAATGGTATCAGAAATGGTGTCTTTATCTTTTGAGTCATCAACCTTACCAACCCTTTTCTCAAGAGAGGATAGCAATGAAACTTCTCCACGATCTTTAATAATCTGACATACAGTGATCAGCTCTTCTCCGTTGGTTATAGCAATATCATTGACAAGGCTATCAATGAGCAACCAAGGTTTTGTTATCTCAATAATTGAGTACTTATGGATTGTTTTCTTTTCAGATACTGCCTCTAGCCATTGCGCTTTATGAAGCTGTTTCTTTTCGGTTTGAGATGCTTTCTCTAGAGTTTCTTTAAGCGTTCTCCTATATCCTTGAAACAATTTGTAGGATACATAGAGCCAAATAAGTATGATTCCAAGCAACACATGAGTATAGTTAATCAAAGAGAAAAAACCTATAAATCCTAGCAACGTTAAAAACACTCCAGAGGAGAGGGCTGCAATTTCATTAATTGTTCCATCAACTCGAGCTTGAACTTCGTGTCGTATATTTGGGTTTAGCGACTGGTAAATAAGTTTAAGCACAGGACTTTCAATGGAATCCTTTAGAGCTTTTTGGAAAAACTTACTTAGGGAAATTAACAGGAAGAAAAATGTAAAAGTACCCGATTCAACAGTATAACCAAACGCACTTCCCACCAATGCAGCGCTAACGGTTATGATGATCATTATAACCGGGGATATGAGCAGGCTTATCTTTAAGCCATAGGTTTTCATTAAAGGTCCGTATACAAAGGTCTTTATTAAAACGCTTACGATGGTAAGTGTACCCATGAGTCCTCCAAAGAATGTGGCCATCTCGTTGGGATCGGCAAACCGTTCTCTTGCAACCGATAGGAATAGGTAGTGCACAAAGAAAGCCACAAGCATAGAAAAAACTACAAACAGTGCCATGGTTCGCACATAGGGAATTCGAAGCGTATCAATAAAGTTGCTCTTCTTCTTTTCCTTAACCATTTTAATTTTAAGCTGCTGTGGATATTTCGCACTGATAAATAATTGCAGTATAACAGCAAGGAAAATACTGATGGCGCTTATGTATAAAAGATTTTTGGTTTGAAAACCCATATTTATTAAAAAGGGCACTGATAGGGAGCTGATAATAACTCCCACAACTTGACCAGTATCAATAAACCCGAAGATACGTTTGCCCTGACGTAGGTCAAACATACGCCCAACTGTACCCCAAAATCCTACTAAAGCAATTATGTTAAGAGGTCCCATTAGAACAAAAAGACCAAAGGCCAACCATTTCGTATCCGAAAAGTAATATCCAGCTCTAAGCAAAAAAGTAATAACAAAAACTGTGGCTAAATTTAATACGGCTAGGTTGGAGAAGGTGAGCCGATTCTGTAAAAAAGAGTAAAGAGAAGTAAGAATAATCCCTGTTATTCCTGAAATAACAATGGCTTTTGGAATCATGCTTTGCTCAAAGCTGTTCAAAAAAAGTGTGTTAGCCCCTACATCGAATGCTCCCAGAAAAAAACCAAGGAATACCGACTGAAACAGTAGAAGTGACACTGGAACAACTTCTTCGCGCCGAAGATTCAAAGCATCATGCAGGGCCATTGTATTGAATCATTATGTATTTAAGTATTTTATGCATTTATTTTTTTTAAATTTTCTATTTTAGCTTGCAGCCAACTTTTTACCTCCTTTTTCATACCCTTCCATTGGGTTTATCTGAAGGTATTTTGAAAAGAATCTTACACCAAAGTAGAAAGGAATTGTATCTAAAAGAGCAGAAATGAGTTTAAACAAATAGCTCGAAAGAATGAATACAGTTAAGGTTTGGAATACTGTTTTGCCCTCAGGAACATCGATGGCATGGGCATAAAAATAGGTTATCAAAACCACTGCAACAGAATCAACCATCTGGCTCGTAAGCGTTGAAACGTTATTCCTTAACCATAAATGCTTACCGTGGGTTAATCGCTTAACCAAATGGAACACATGAACATCAACAAACTGAGCTGTTAGGTATGCAATCATTGATGCAGCTGTTGCCCCAAACGTTAATTTTCGAATATGGTAAAAAGATCTGCTGACATCGCCAAATTCAGGAAGCCCCGTGTCGGGTAACATCTCAGGAACTGGGGGCAAGATACCACCAATCCAGAGAATAAATAGAACCCACAGATTTAGCACCAAACCTGTCCATACAACCACATTAGCCCTATGCTTACCATACAATTCACTAATAAAATCGGTGCAAAGGAAAGTAATGGGGTAAGGAAGGATGCCTACAAAAAGCATCACAGGGATTTTAAGCGAGAATAGGTTAATGGTAAAATGTATGTACCGGGAAATGCCAAGAATATTAAGCATGGCAAGTGTTCCTAAAAAAAGACCGGCAAGAACTATAAATACTATTTCGCGACGGTTAATGAGTTTTTGATCAATATGATCCTTATAGTCAAACATTTAAAGGAGAGTTTAGTAAACTTCCATATTAAAATTTATTTTAAAATACATTATAAATTATCTAAACAAAGGTAAAATTTTTCTTTACAAATAATTTTTTTTTTGACATAATGTGATCAGGCTTTGATTAATGATCTATGATTAGAAATAAACGAATAAAAAAAACCATCAAATAGTTTTGATGGTTTTTGGGGGAAAGTATATTTATCTTATGAGTAACGTTCTAGCAGTATTTCAAGTATCTGTTTTCCTGCTGTTGAAACAGAGGTTCCTGGACCAAAAATGGCAGCAACCCCATGATCATATAGGAATTGGTAGTCTTGAGCGGGAATAACTCCTCCACAAATCACCATTATATCCTCACGACCTAACTTTTTAAGCTCTTCAATAACTTGTGGAACAAGTGTCTTGTGCCCAGCAGCAAGGCTGGAAACACCTAATATGTGAACATCATTCTCAACTGCCTGCTTTGCCGCTTCGGCTGGAGTTTGGAAAAGGGGTCCAATATCCACGTCGAAGCCAATGTCGGCATATCCTGTGGCTACAACTTTTGCACCCCTGTCGTGTCCATCCTGTCCCATTTTGGCAATCATTATGCGAGGCTGTCGCCCATCGAGCTTAGCAAATTTGTCGCATAGCTCTCTAGCTTCAGTAAAATTTTTATCGTCCATAGATTCAGATGAATAGATTCCTGATATTGATCTTATAACAGCTTTATATCGACCTGCAACCTTTTCGCAAGCGTCGGATATTTCACCTAGTGTAGCTCTTAGCCTGCCCGCCTCGACAGATAGCTCAAGGAGATTTCCTTCACCTGTTTCAGCACAGCGTGTAATGGCTGCAAGTGCTTCTCTTACCTTAGACTCATCACGATTTTCACGAAGTTCTTTCAGGTAACGAATCTGGCTTTCGCGAACGGCTGTATTGTCCACATCAAGTATTTCAATGGGATCTTCTTTTTCTAGTCGGTACTTATTAAGGCCCACTATGATATCTCTTCCTGAGTCTATCCTAGCCTGCTTACGGGCAGATGCCTCCTCGATACGCATCTTGGGCAATCCTGTTTCGATGGCTTTAGCCATACCACCAAGTTCCTCAATTTCCTGAATAAGAGCCCATGCTTTGTGCGCTATCTCATGGGTCAACATTTCAACATAGTATGAGCCTGCCCAGGGATCAACCGCTTTGGTAATATAGGTTTCCTCCTGAATGTAGAGCTGTGTATTACGGGCTATTCGCGCCGAAAAATCGGTGGGTAAGGCAATTGCCTCATCAAGGGCATTGGTATGTAAACTTTGGGTATGACCTAATGCTGCTGCCATTGCTTCAATACATGTGCGCGCCACATTATTGAAAGGATCTTGCTCTGTTAAACTCCATCCTGAGGTTTGACAATGGGTGCGAAGTGCTAAGGACTTAGGGTTTTTAGGGTTAAACTGCTTAACAATTTTAGCCCAGAGCAACCTTGCAGCACGCATTTTGGCAATTTCCATGAAGTGATTCATCCCAATTGCCCAAAAGAATGATAAACGAGGAGCAAAGGCATCAATATCTAGCCCTGAATTTACTCCTGTACGCAAATACTCCAAACCATCGGCAAGAGTGTAGGCTAATTCTAAATCAGCAGTGGCTCCTGCTTCCTGCATATGGTAGCCAGAAATGGAAATACTATTGAACTTGGGCATATTCTTGGCAGTATACTGAAAAATATCTGCAATGATCCTCATCGAGAATTCGGGAGGATATATATAGGTGTTTCGCACCATAAACTCTTTTAGGATATCGTTCTGAATAGTGCCAGTTAACTGCTCAAGGGTGGCTCCCTGTTCTAGAGCTGCACCAATATAAAATGCCATGATAGGCAATACCGCTCCGTTCATGGTCATGGAAACAGACATTTTATCCAATGGGATTCCATCAAAGAGGACTTTCATATCCTCAATGGAGTCTATGGCTACACCTGCCTTACCAACATCACCCACAACGCGTGGATGATCGCTATCGTAGCCTCTATGAGTAGCAAGATCAAAGGCAACAGACAGTCCCATTTGGCCTGCGGCCAGATTCCTGCGGTAGAATGCATTTGATTCCTCAGCGGTGGAAAAACCGGCATATTGTCGAACAGTCCAAGGCTTCATTACATACATTGTGCTATATGGTCCACGAAGGAATGGAGGAATACCTGCAGCATAGTTTAAATGCTCCATTTTCTGAAGATCAGCTGCTGAGTAAACAGGCTTAATGGCAATCTGCTCAGGGGTTATGAATAGACCATTGAGGTCGTGCTTAACCTCTGAATAATGCTCCTGGTTTATCTTTATTTTTGTAAAATCTGGCTTCATGACTTATAGTTTCAGTATCTGTTGATAGAATTTGAGAGTATCAAGCACATTGCTCTTTACGCTGATAAAGTTTTTAATTCCTTTGGTCTCAAGATCAGACTTACAAGCGGGTTCACCCGCTACCACAAAGATGACTTTGTCTTTGAGTCTTTCAAATGCTTCAGGTGCAATAACTTCGTACTCCTCATCGGATGAACACAGTACCACAATGTCCGATTTGGCATCAATAGCCGCATTCGTTCCTTCTTGAACGGTTTTAAATCCAATGTTATCAATCACTTCGAAGCCAGCACAAGCAAAAAAATTGCTACTAAACTGCGCGCGTGCGCGGCGGAAAGCCAAGTTCCCTAAGGTGAGCATAAATACTCTAGGGCGCTTACTTGCAGAATCAGTTTTAAGTCTTAACTCCTCAAATGTTTGAGAACCCCGATAGGGAACAAGCGGTTCACAGATTGCATCGACAGGCTTTACGTTTTCAGGCTTTTTAACAAAAACTTTGTTAACTATTTTTTTATCAGCTATCTCAGTGAAATTTGGGTACTGGTTTGTTCCCAGAACTATTTCACGCCGGGTTGCTATGTTAACCTCCCGTTTTTGGGTAACCTCTTTAATCTGGCTCTGAACAAAACCCTTTGTAAATGCTTCTGTATATCCCCCTATTTCTTGAATTTTCATAAATAGCTGCCACGAATGCTCTATGATAGATTGAGTTAAACCCTCAATGTAGTAGCTGCCTGCTGCAGGATCAACCACTTTACCAAAGTATGCTTCTTCTTTAAGTATAAGCTGCTGGTTGCGGGCAATTCTCTCAGAGAAAGCCGAAGGATTTTGGAATGAAGCATCGAATGGCTGAACTGTCATGCTGTGTATTCCACCTAAAACTGCTGACATGGATTCAGTTGTTGTTCGGAGCATGTTTACGTATGGATCGTATAAAGTCTTATTCCATGGACTACTAACCACATGAATACACATTTTGGTGCTATCAATATCACTTGGGAGATAAGCTTCAGCTATCTTAGCCCAAAGCAGCCGTGCAGCCCTGAATTTGGCAATTTCCATGAAGTAACTTGATCCAACCGCGAAAGTAAACTTGATCTTTGAGGCTGCCTCGTTGGAGGAAATGCCCTTATCGGTGAGCCAAGTCATGTATTCAGCACCCATTGCTAATGAGAATGCCAGTTCCTGAGTTATAGACGAACCTGCACCACGAAATACATCTCCACGAATGTTAATTAGCTTAAAATTGGGCAATTTGCGACCTCCCTCAACAACCATTTTAATGCGGTCTTTGGCTGTTTGCTCATCAACGCAGAATTTACCTTTAAGGCTAAATGCTGTAAGTGGGCTATAATCAAAAGAGCCTTGTGCTAGCGTCAAATCAATTTTTTTATCGCTTAAAGCTTGAATGAGAATAGGGAGTATTTTCCGTGAATCACATCCCGACACAAAGTTGATCTCATTCTGGGTAGGGTCAATCCCTGCTAACAGCTTATTCAATCTTTCAACTGTAGGTTCGCAATCGGAACAGGTAATAAAACCAACGGCATTGGCACCCTTTCTAAGCGCCTCAATGGCGCTAGTGTTGGCTGTTTCAACATTGCATGCATCAAAATCTTGCCTAATAAGCCAATCATTATTTGCTGTTTTGGTACCCCTTAAGTATGGGTAGTCACCTGGTGATGTATTGGCATTTTTTATATCTTCTAGATCTTCAGTGCGGTAGTAAGGTCTTACGTTGAAGCCTTCCATGGTTTTCCAAACCAGCTTCTTATCGTAATCTGCTCCCTTCAGATCCTTTATTATCAACTCTTCCCACTCCTTGGTGGAAATAGGAGGAAATTCGTTGAATAGCTTTGAATCATTGGTTTTTTCTGCCATAACGTTAACTATTTGTTTAGATTCGGACTGCAAATTTACAAACAAATATTGTTGGTTCTCCTCATAATCAATGCAAATAGTATTTAGGTGTTTTTTAGCATGATTTTTTAACGACGAAAATATATTTCGTATTTTGACGAAATAAAATCATTTCGTATTTTTGCGAAATATTTTATCTCAACTCATATGACAAAGCCAAACTATACCGACAAGCAAATAGCGTTTGCCCATTACGCTAAAGCGTTGAGCCATCCTGCACGGGTTGCCATAATGGAAATTCTTTCGAAGCAGAGCTGTTGCTATAGCGGCGATATCACCAACGATCTGCCTATTGCCCGCAGCACGCTGTCGCAGCACCTGAGCGAACTTAAAGAAGCCGGTCTTATTCAAGGGGAATTCAAACCTCCAAAAATAAGGTACTGCATCCGAAAGGAAGGATGGGACGAGGCGAAGCGGATGATGGGGGAATTTTTTGAAGGATGAATATCGATTAACCCAGCCTGCTGCTGGCAGGGATTTTTGATTTAAGAAGTGAAGAGAAAGCATAGATAAATCTGAAATCGCAAATCGGTGTTCCTTGTTCGTAAATCATAATTCAAATAAAACAACATAACTATGGAAATTAAGGTTCTCGGTCCCGGCTGCCCAAAGTGTAAAACGCTTGAACAGGCCACCCGCAATGCGGTTAGCGAGCTTGGCATTGATGCCAATGTTAGTAAAGTAGATGACATTGTACAAATTATGAACTACGGCGTGATGCGCACTCCGGCTCTTGTTATCGACGAGAAGGTTATTTTCTCGGGAAGGGTTCCCAACGTTAGCGAGCTGAAGGAGATTATCACTAAAAACAAATAGTAGGTCGTCATCGCGATCCCGACGATTTGTGTCGGGAGAAGCGATCTTTTTTTAAATAGATTGCTTCGTCGCAAAAAACACTCCTCGCAATGACTTAAGTTATTAATCAAACAATAAACACAATTATGAGAAGAATTGCACTATTTCTATCACTTGCCGCATTGGCAATGGTAATAATGAGCTGTGGTGGCGCGACAGAGAAAAAAACTGCCGAAACCACACAAACTGAAGTTGCCGAAACGGCAAAGGTGATGGTTTACTACTTCCACAGCAAGCAGCGCTGCAAAACCTGCTTAACCATTCAAGAAGTTGCAGGAAATACAATAGCTGAGAACTTTGCTGAAAACAAGGACGTTAAGTTCGTTGAAATCGACTACTCCGAGAAGGCTAACGAGGCCATTGCTGAGAAATACGAAATAGCCAATAGCAGCTTGATTGTAGTTTCGGGTGATGATTTTGTTAACCTAACCGACGTAGCCTTTGCCAATGCGTTGAGAAATCCTGATGTTCTCAAGGAAACCCTTATCGCAGAGGTAAATAATTATCTAAACCAATAAATTGGCCAATTATGAAAAAAAGCATCTTAATCATTTCAGCATTTATGCTAATGGGCTTTGCCTCAATGGCACAGAAAGCCGAAGTTCTATACTTCAAAGCCGATTTGGCTTGCTGCCAAGCAAAGGCTTGCAATGCCCTTGAGGGCGAAGTAAAGGCAATCGTTGAAAAGAACTTCAACGGCGAGACCGTTGTTTTCAAGGAAGTTAAACTTACCGATGAGGGGAATAAGGATTTAGTTGCCAAACACAACGCCAAATCGCAAACCGTTGTGATTGTTTCCAATAGGAAGAAAAAGGAAACCGTGGTTGATGTTTCGGATATTATTCGAGCCTACTCGCGGAACCAGAATAAGGAAGAACTCGAAAAACAGCTATTGGCAAAGATCAACGAAACCATGAAGTAGCATGGAGTTCCTTCAAAATCTGGTTGATAATTCACAATTCCCCGTTCTTACTGCTTTTATGCTGGGGCTAATGACTGCGATAAGCCCTTGCCCACTGGCTACCAACATCTCGGCCGTTGGCTTTATTAGCAAGGATATTGAAGATAGAAAAAAGATTTTCCTTAACGGAATTCTTTACACCCTTGGTCGTGCTGTAAGCTACTCCGTTTTAGGCATTATTCTTATTGCCGTACTTAAACAAGGTGCCAGCATTTACAGGATACAGAAGGTGGTTAGTGCCTACGGTGAGATGTTTATTGGACCGTTACTGGTGGTTATTGGCCTTTTTATGCTCGATTTCATTAAAATCCACCTCTCCTTTTCGGGTAGGCTGACCGAGAAAGCCGAGAAAAAGGCGAGCGGAGGAAGTATGTGGGGAGCATTGCTGCTGGGAATTGTTTTTGCCTTAGCTTTCTGTCCGTATAGCGGAGTTCTTTACTTTGGTGGGCTAATCCCGTTATCTGTCACATCAGCAGCAGGCTATTTTCTTCCTTTTGTGTTTGCCATTGCAACGGGGTTGCCCGTGATAATCATTGCCTGGATTTTGGCTTTCAGCGTGTCGAGTATTGGCTCATTCTATAAAAGCATCAAATCCTTCGAGAAATGGTTCCGAAGGGTGGTGGCACTTGTTTTTATTGGGGTCGGGGTGTACTATATAATAGTGGTTTACTTTTAATTCAAATAATATGGAAGTCAAAAAAGAACTTCAAATCCTATTCTGGATTGTATTTTTCTTTGCACTAGCATTCTTTATGCCCATCGATAGCGCAACATTCCGCACGGCGGTTGATGCCACACTGGACTTAACCAAGTGGTACGCCCAGGAGCACGTGGTGCTATGCCTTCTTCCCGCATTCTTTATTGCTGGGGTAATTGCCGTGTTTGTTAGTCAGGGTGCTGTGCTAAAGTACTTTGGCGCAAACGCCAAGAAGTGGGTTGCCTATACCGTTGCATCGGTGTCGGGTACAATCCTTGCGGTTTGCAGCTGCACCATTCTTCCCCTTTTCTCGAGTATTCACAAGCGCGGTGCTGGTTTAGGTCCAGCTGTGGCGTTTCTATACTCAGGCCCAGCCATTAATATCTTGGCAATTATCCTAACCGCACGTATTTTAGGTTTTGAGATGGGCGTTGCACGTATTATTGGTGCCGTTGTGTTTGCCGTTGTAATTGGAAGCGTTATGTCGATAATTTACCGCAAGGAGGAAAAGGCCAAGAAGGAGGAACAGATGAACATCCAGCTACAAGCGGAAACCCGCCCAATGTGGCAAACTTCCTTCCACTTCTTTATTCTGGTGCTAATCCTTGTTTTCGCCAACTGGGGCAAACCCACCAGCGACGATACAAGTGGGGCATGGTTCCTTATTTGGAGCAATAAGTGGTACATAACCAGCATCTTTGGGCTTGGTCTTGTTTACTCGTTAATTAAAATTTTAAAAATAAAATGGTGGTTGGTGATTATCGCTGCTGTTGCAACGGGCGTTTCAGGAATTCTTGCTTCAACCTACATAGGTAGAAATTTAGCACCACTTGTGCCAATGCTTGTGGCCATAACCGGACTAAGCATTATCACACTACAAAAAGACGATGAGAATAAAGAATGGACTTTGGCTACATGGGACTTTGCCAAACAGATAATGCCATTGCTGGCATTGGGTGTTATTGTTGCAGGTTTCCTTTTAGGATCAACACACGACTCAACAAATATCCCTGGGATTGTGCCAAGTAGCTGGATTTCATCGCTGGTTGGTGGAAACTCGATCTTTTCAAACTTTTTTGCATCTATAGTTGGTGCGTTTATGTACTTTGCCACATTAACCGAGGTGCCAATTGTACAGGGTTTACTTTCATCGGGAATGGGAAAGGGTCCTGCTCTTGCACTTCTGCTGGCTGGTCCATCGCTTTCTTTACCAAATATGTTGGTAATTCGTGGTGTAATGGGAACGCAAAAAACGCTGGTTTACGTTGTGCTGGTTGTGATAATGGCAACCATAAGCGGATTGATATTTGGAGCGATATAGGAACATAGACCTGCCCGATGCTAGCTTGAATGGAAAGTAGCAATAAAGATGATAGGTTTTTTTTGAATTACGAACAAGCCAGTCTTACTTCGTCATTCAGGCAGGGATTATTCACATCGTTCATGAGAGTCGTTGTAGATTTGATTTAGGAAATGAAGAAAATGCATTGAACTTTATTAGCAAAGAAGAATAAAGAACCAGCCGGATAAACAAAGAATGCTTTGAAAAACCAAATATTAAACCAAGTTAACCAAGTATGATTGTGAAGAAAAAAGACAGGCGATAGTGCACATGATACATCAGGGGTTGTATATCACGCTGTCAACCTCTAGAGCAATAGCCCCCCCCGATGAGAACTACATAGCCATTGTGGGTGTCGATATTGCTATCAAAAGAGTTTCTTCTATTCTTTTAGAAGTTTAATGGTTTGTCGTTCTTTATCGATACCTTCAAATGAAATAAAATAGAATCCATTCGACCAATTCGTTACTTCTATGGTCTTTGAAGATTCTCCTGTTAGGTTGATATTTTCAATTTCCTGACCCGCAACATTGGTAATAATTACTTTTGTATAATCACGAATATGATTAATAGTAAGTGTATTTGAGACAGGATTGGGATACACGTTAATAATTTCTACTCTATCAAAATACACTAAATTTATCACTTCAAAATTGGCAGTAAGGGTTTTATTTTCTGCTGGCATTGTGTACGAAAAACTTGGTTCTGTACTAATAACATTCTCCCCGTCAGTCCAACTTATGAAAGAGTAACCTTCATTTGGAGAAGCACTTATGGACACATTCTCGCCCTCCTCATACTCACCATCACCGCTAACCGTCCCAGTCCCTTCGGGATCAACAGCAAGGGTTAGCAAAAAAGTTGTTGCGGATTCAGGCTGTATTGCAGTAATTCCAACCTCAACAATATCGCCAGAAGTGGCGCTGTTATTATTAGTTGCATTTACTACGTAGTAAAATGTAATCTCGCCAGAATTATCTTCGGGTGCAGTCCATGCAAAATCCCAAGAGTTGGTCTCATCAGCATTTTTGTGTCCAACATACTGCCTCCCTCCCGATAAACCAACAAATGTTGTATTCTCATCTATTACTGTAAACTCACCAACTTTCTGTTCGGAAACGTCAAGAGCGGTAATGGAAAAACCATGCCGAGGAGCGTTGAAATCACTGGTGATTGATATATTATACGTTTCTCCAGGCACGTATTCAAACGATTCGTCTTCGCCAAAAGTAAACACAATACTTCCCGTGAACGAACCTCCTGAATGACATGCACCACAAGTGCTCTCTCCAGGTGCGCCAGTCCTAGCCATGGGCGCAGTGCCACTTGATTTATTGTGCATGTAGGGTGTTAACGAAACAAACAACATGCTAACCATTACCAGTAGGAAAAAGATGAATGATTTTTTCATAGTTTCAAAGTATTGGTTAAACATCTTGATATTCTAATGTTTAAAAAGGGTTTTGTGGTTAGATTTTTGGTTTCCTTATAGAAAAAACCCTCACAATATTAAACCCAAAATAAATATCGCCCTTACGCCATTCTCCCCGCGTTTCTGTAATAAATGCCCTCTCGAACATTGGCTGGGCATTAGTGAAATGTAACTGAAACACATGACCACCCGTTTCAAGGTCAAACCCCAACGATAGCATATTATTGAAGTTTTTGGCCGTTTCTGTTGTTAAAATTTGGTAATACTCAGCATTAAAAGTTACCCGATTTGTTAGCCTAACCCTTCCACCGTAACCAATAGCAAGAATATCGTTGGGGTCGCTTATTTTCTCAACAAGATTTTTGTGAACGAAGGTTGGCGTAATTTGGAACGAGATTTTATTTGAGAACTTCCGTGCAATAAGGATTTGATGAACATAGGATAACCTAGAGCTGAAATAGTTCTCTCTGTCTGGATATCGCCACTCCAGAGAGTTAAGGTACATGCCCGAAAACAATGATAACGATATAGGCATGGTCCTAGCACCGGTACTTTGCCTTAGCAGTTTATACTTGGCAAAAGTATCGAATGTTTTTTCAAAAGAACTTCGCCCAATTGAGACTGCCAGCCTTTCAGTTAAACCATACTCAAGACCTAAACGAATAGTTGATTGATCTAAACCCCAAAGGTTATAGTATCCCTGATTAACACTCCCAAAGTGATGGCTAATGACAAATTTTAGTTCTCCAAAAGGAGGGTTTTCTATTGATTGTCCATTAACCACTCGGGTAGTTTTAAAGGTGGCAAATGCATACTCGGTAACTGGCTCATCCTCCCCAAAAAGGTCAAAAAGATCCTGTGATTTTAATGCCCCACTTACGAAAAGCAAAGCAGATAAAATAAATGCTCCAAGGTAACCTTTAGCCATGCTTACATCTTTTTTAGTTGCACTTCAACGGTAATCTCAATTTCTGGTGAGATATTTTTCGTAACAGCCGAGGGGATAGTTACATTATAGTCGGCGAGGAGAATTGTGAACATACTTTTCCCCACAACCTCATCTTTTTTAACCTCGAAGGTGCCCTCGTGAGATATCTTTTTTGTGGCATCCTTTATGGTTAGTTCGCCCTCAACAGTAGCTTTATATGTGCCAGGCTTCTCAAAATCAATGTCCGAAATATTTGTAACAGTGCCTTGGAAAGAGGCATTTGGGAACTTATGCGATTCCACGTAGTTCTCGTTAAAGTGCTCCTGCATCAGAGCTTTTTCAAAATTGAACGATTTCATTAGCACACGAAATACAAATTCGCCAGTAGAAGAATTTAATGCGCTGTTCACCTGCCGGTTGATTGCTTCAATATTTTCGAGGGGAGCCTCAGAGTAGAACCTTATATATCCTGTCCGCGTAACGTAGTTTTGACCAACGACAGTAATTGCGAACAAGATCAATCCAGTTAATAACAACATTCCTTTTTTCATGCTATAAATTTTTAAGTTATTAATCACAATATCTATCTAACGATGGAGCAATGCTCGAGAACTACATCCGTTCCGGTAAAACCCGTGCAGTAACCCTTTACAATAACTGTTCTGTTTACATCATCATTATCAAGAATTCCATGTTGATTATTGTGCAAAGCACAACGTATGCCCTCTACGCCAAACATGCCACTGCCAAAAGCAAAAATCACAAACTCATTATCAACATTCTTTTCCAAGGCACCAATCGATCCTTCTATCTGAATAACCTTACCCACATAATTTTGCTCGGCGTTGGTTTGATTTTCAACGAAAGCGTTGTAAAGCGCCTCCGCTGAAATCTCTACCTGCGGCTTGGCTTTTTCGTAGTTCTCGTGGGGTTTATTGTAAACAAATAAGTAAACTAAAAATGCAGCAATAATTCCAACTACGCCAAGTGTTAATAAAATCTTGATATACGCTTTCATACACATTTTTTTTAGTTCAAAAATAATTATCGTTATTCGGGTGAACCATCATTTATCCAGGCATCAATCTTCTGCAAATCGCAATCGGGTAATTTATTTTGCCCTTTGGGCATTGGCGAAAATCCAGAAAGATGATTAATTGTACCCTGCAGCTTACCATTGTTAACTATCACCATAAGATTCTCATAATCTGATGTAATAATCCCACCAGAGGGGGAAGCCTGACTGTGACAGGCATTGCAGTTAACCTGCATTAAATTACCTACAAAGTTACTATAGGTAACGTTTTGCGTATCACAATTTCCTGTATCAGAATACAGATACTCTTCGCTATCGTAGTAGCATGACGATAATCCGAAAAAAACTAGTAAGATGCTAAATAGTAAACATCCAGAGAACCTAATTGTTTGGCATTTCATCATCAATCCATTTTTGAATTTGGTCTGCTGAGCATTGATCCATGGCATTGCCAGAAGGTGGCATAGAAGAATAACCCGATAAATGTAGTATTGCGCCCATGAGCCTTCCCGATTCTGCCATGTCCTTTACAGTTGAATAACTTGATAGAACTACCCCGCCCGAGGGTGAAGAGCCGCTGTGGCAACTAACACAGCCGTATTGCTGAAGGTTTCCGAGAACAGTTCCTGAAAAAGTTACATTTTCCAATTCGCAGTCCTCCTCAACACATTCAAGGTTTAAAGCCCCTTGCATTATCCATGTGTAAAACATTGCAATTTGCTCAGATGTAAGAGGATCGCTGGGCGGTGGCGGCATTCTATCTTCTGGGTCATCATCAACAAGCACTTCGTAGAGGTCGCTATCCTCCGGATTACCCGGCTTCACATCACCAGTTTCTAGCACCGAGGAGTAATCGGTAAGCTTCACTCCATCTGCCTGGGTGGCTGCATCGTGGCATCCTGAGCGAGCGCAGCTGGCAGAAAGAAGAGGTAATAAATCGCGGTTGAAATAAATTGTGTCGGGATGGCACGAACCTGCTATAGGCTCGTCGTTATCTGGCAACAGGGGCTCATGACGGCAAGCTTTAAAGACCATGAAAGTTATGACCCATATAGCCAAGACACCTAGAATTCTTTTAATCATGGGAGTAAAGTCTTGGTTGTATATGCAAATATATTGATATAGCTAATGTTAAATTTAATATTTAGGATTTATTTATTAAATATTGATAATACATATTTATTCTAAGTTTACATAGAAAGATATTGACGAATGCTTTAGCATTTGGGGTAGTGATTTCTGTGTTTGTGGATGCTAATGGATAATCAGAATGTCGAATACAGAACATAGAAGAATTTGAATTAACAGTACATCAATTTTTTTGATAGTCTGAAATTAATGTCGTATGTTTGCGACATTAAACATATAAGCATGAATAAATCCGAAAAATTTGATGACAACTTGCAGGAACTGGCCCGATTTGCCAAGGCGATATCTCATCCAGCACGGCTTGCTATTCTAAAATATCTTGCCGAAACCAAAACTTGCATTTCTGGCGATATCTCAGAGCATTTGCCTTTGAGCCGTACAACCGTTTCTCAGCATCTTAAGGAGTTAAGGGATATTGGTTTAATTCATGGCGAGATCGATGGGCTTAAGGTAAACTATTGCCTTTGCGCCACCGGTCTAAGTCAATTTCTTACTCTTTTCAATGAATTCTTTTCAGAGATTGATATTCAGGAAATTTCCTGCAACAGCGATAACCATTAACTCAAAAAAAGCATTCCATGAAAGTTCTAATTCTTTGCACCGGAAACTCTTGCCGTAGCCAGATGGCTCACGGATTTTTACAATCTTTTGATGAGACTTTAACCGTTCGTTCCGCAGGAACACAACCTGCCACACAGGTAAACCCCAAGGCGGTTAAGGTGATGAGCGAAATTGGTATCGACATTAGCCACCACACGCCAAAAATGGTTGACGAGTACCTAAGCGATGAGTGGGATTACGTAATTACCGTTTGCGACGATGCCAACGAAACCTGCCCCGCATTCTTCGGAAAAGTGAAGCATCGCTTACACATCGGTTTTGAGGATCCCAGCCACGCCACCGGAACCGATGAGTTTATCTGGAGTGAGTTCCGTAGGGTTAGGGATCAGATAAAAGAAAGATTTTTCAACCTTTACATTGAACAATTAAAGGATTAACCATGGATGCAAAAAATTTAAAGCTGGTTGTGAAAGAAAAGTACGACCTTATTGCTCGAAGTAATAGCAAGTCAAATCAATCATCGTGCTGCGGCACCTCAGGCTGCTGCGGAGAGTTTGGCTTTAGCATGATTGGCGATGAGTACAACAATATTGAGGGGCACAACCCCGATGCCGACCTTGGGCTGGGCTGTGGTATTCCAACCGAGTACGCAAATATTAAAGCAGGCGATGCTGTTTTAGACTTAGGAAGCGGTGCTGGTAACGATTGCTTTGTAGCTCGTGCAATAGTTGGCGAAACGGGTAGAGTAACAGGCCTCGATTTTTCCGAAGAGATGTTTGCCAAGGCATATGAGAACACAAAAAAACTTGGCTATAGCAACGTTACGTTTGTAAAGGGCGATATTGAGGAAATGCCTTTGGATAGCAACCAGTTTGACGTTGTAATATCAAACTGTGTGCTTAACCTTGTACCCAACAAAAACAAGGCTTTTGCTGAAATTTTCAGAGTGCTAAAACCTGAAGGGCATTTCTGTGTTTCCGATGTGGTTGTAAAAGGTAGTTTACCTGAAAAACTGCGAGCTGATGCCGAGATGTACGCTGGGTGCGTATCGGGTGCCCTGCCTGTTGAGGAGTATCTTAAAACCATAAAAAGTTCAGGCTTTAAAGATATAAGGGTTCACAAACAGCGTAAAATTGAAATTCCTGAAAACATCCTTAGCAATTACCTTAACGAAGTTGAAATTAAAAGTTTTAAATCAGAAGATATTGGGATTTTCTCAATTACAGTGAGTGGGAAAAACTCTAATTAGAGACTGTCCATAAACTCGTCATCCTATGTTTGCAACAAAATATTATTTTCGTTTGGAGTAAACAGACAAG